>DOZO01000023.1:23022-31416 GCA_003517965.1 Desulfobulbaceae bacterium | reverse complement strand
AGTGCCGACCAAGAGGTCTGCGATGTGTGCTTTTGCACATGAGAGACCGATGACCAAGCAGATGGGTGCTGCTGTAAGTTACCCGCAATCAATCTCAACAGCCATGGTGTCATCCTTGCTCATAGCTGCAATCTCCCCGATACAATAAGGTGTCTCACCCAGAGCAAGCAACTGCTGCATACAATCATCCACCTGTTTTGCGTCAACAACCACAACCATACCGATTCCACAGTTGAAGGTACGACACATCTCCAGCCCGGTGATTTTCCCATTTTTCTGCAGAAAATCAAAAACCGGGAGAGCCTGCCAGGAATTTTTCTTTATCACCGCCTTGCAGCCAACCGGCAAAACCCGAGGAATATTATCAATCAAGCCGCCGCCGGTGATATGCACCAGCCCTTTTACCTTATAGCTCTTCATCAGATTCAACAAGGTCTCAGTATAAATCCTGGTCGGCCGCAACAATTCCTCACCCAGGGTACAACCAAACTCCTCTATGCGATCATTGACACTGAGTCCCATTTCCTCAAAACACACTTTGCGCACCAGAGAAAAACCATTGCTGTGCACCCCGCTTGAAGCAAGCCCAATCAATTTATCGCCAACTCTTATTTCAGAACCGTCAATCAGTTTGTCACGCTCACAAATCCCGACCACAAACCCGGCAATATCATAATCCCCGGCCTGATACATACCTGGCATCTCCGCCGTTTCTCCGCCAATCAGGGAGCATTTGGAAATCTCGCAGCCCTTGGCAATTCCCTTGACCACATCAGTGGCTACTCCCAGATCAAGTCCGCCCGTGGCAAAATAGTCGAGAAAGAAAAGAGGATGCGCGCCACAGACGATAACATCGTTCACGCACATGGCCACCAAATCGATGCCAATGGTATCATGCTTGTGGCACATCTCGGCGATCTTCAGTTTAGTGCCAACCCCATCGGTTGAAGACACCAGAACCGGATCATGGAACTTACCGCTGCCCAAGGCAAATAGTCCGCCAAACCCACCGATGCCAGTAAGCACGCCAGAGCGAAAGGTTGAGGCAACAATCGGCTTAATGGCATCGATAAAAGCATTGCCCTTATCGATATCTACCCCTGCTTCTGCGTAACGAGAACCCTCTTTCTTGTTCATAATCTTCTAAAATAACTCCAAATTCTTAATCTTTTAACAAAAGCAACCTCGGACAAAAAAATCCGTGCCAGCAGGTGCGTGTCTTTATCCAGACAATATCGAGCTATGTCGCATCAGTTTATATTTTTCATTTTTTTTACGAGTCCATCTTTAATTGCCATACCCGTAAAAGTCAATCAGTTTTACAGTAAGCCCTTGAGAACACAAGGTTTGCGCAGAGAATCCTCAAACAGAACAACCCCAAGCATCCCTCACCACCTTGATTAAAAATGTACTCTGTTTTACCCCCTAAACTCAAGAGCATTTCCTCCGTGCCACACTAATTAATTGCCATGAACTACCCTCCAACAGGCCCAGACGGTCACGAAAATTACTTACGCGGTTGACCTCCCCCGTATTGTGCATTATCCTTCGAGGATGTAATTATTACTAACATGAGGATATCACCATGAATATTGAACGATGTATCAAACTTGCCAGCGAAGAACACTACTGCCCCTATTGCCAGGAACGTCTTTCCTGCTGCGAGGCTCCACCGTTTCACATCGGCGATGGACTGGGATGGGGAACAGACATTCTGTTTATCTGCCTCAACAATGAATGCTCCCTGTTCGCCAAAAGCTGGGATCAATTTGAGGAGCGCTATGGCCACAAGGCCTCATGTCGCTACATGCTGCTGCCTGGAGAGGAAAAAGGCATGCCAATAATGGTAGGCGGTGCCGACGCCTTTACCGGCTCAATTATTGATGTGGCAGCCCTCCAGAGCCAAAACAAACGGCATCGTCAGGAACAGACACATACCGATGACCTGGAGAGCTGTGTGGCCGACAACAATCTCACCCCAGCCCTTTGCCTCGTCCTTGACAACTCTGCCGATCTCACGGTACGCAAACGAGCCTGCGAACTCCTGGTAGATCTGAACAACCTCGACTGTATAGATCCGATCCGCAATCACACTTTTATCCATGGCGATATCGAAATGCAGGCCAACCTCGCTATCAAACAGCTACTGGAGAACAACCACCGGAGAGAATGCCCATACTGTATGGAGATCATCAAATCCCAGGCCAAGGTGTGCAAACACTGCGGTAAAGAGTTGTAAGCCTCCTCCCGACCTTCCCCGACTTTGCCCTTGCGAAACAGAAACCGATTGATTATATAAGGTGCGTTGGTCTTGGGGAGGGATCTTCCCCCCCTTATATGGTGAGCGTAGCTCAGCTGGTGGTAGCACCGGGTTGTGGCCTCGGAGGTCGTGGGTTCAAGTCCCATCGCTCACCCCATTAAAGAATCAAACACCGTCCGACGAAGAACATAAACCCGCTTTCCAATAAGGAAAGCGGGTTTTTTGTTGTCCAGGGTTGTCCGATAAAAAACCTTGCAATCCACGGGAAAATGCAGGTAACTTCATATTGCAGCGTACCTCCTTATCGGTTTCGGGAAACATGCCCCCCCATGATCCGAATGCCCTGGAAGCTTGCGTGTTTTTGTGGAGAGAGGGAAAATGAAGAAGGATAAAAAAAACAAGCCAGTCCACCTGTCCGAAAGGCAAGAAACACCTGTCCCTTCTGAACTAACATTCCCCATCGTCGGGATCGGGGCTTCAGCTGGCGGCCTGGCTGCCTTCGAGGCATTCTTCTCCGGAATGCCCGACGACAAAGACCCTGACATGGCTTTTGTCTTGGTGCAGCATTTAGACCCAAACTACAAGAGCATCCTGGGCGAGCTCATTGCCCGCTACACTCGAATGCAGGTTTTCGAGGTTGAAGACGGGATGCGGGTGCGACCAAACTGCGCCTACATCATCCCGCCGAACCGAGACATGGCCTTTCTCAACGGCACTCTCCAACTGTTGGAGCCCTCTGCCCCCCGAGGTCAGCGGCTACCCATCGACTTTTTCTTCCGTTCGCTTGCCTTGGACCAGCATGAGCGTGCCATCTGCATCGTGCTTTCCGGTACTGGCAGCGATGGCACCCTGGGCGTGCGCGCCATCAAGGGGGAGGGAGGCATGGTCATGGCACAGAACCCTGCCTCTACCGAGTACGATGGTATGCCCCGCAGTGCCATCGGCACCGGTCTGGTGGATTACGAACTGCCTCCGGCCGAGATGGCCTCCCAGCTCATCGCCTATGTGCGCCATGCCTTCGGCAAGCCTCCCCGCACCGCCTCAGCTCCGACACCCAGGATCGAGAACGCGCTGCAAAAAATCTTCATTTTGCTGCGCAACCAGAGCGGCCACGATTTTTCCCAATATAAGCCAAGTACCATCCAGCGCCGCATCGAGCGGCGCATGGCAGTCCACCAGATCGAAACCATTGATCTCTATACCAAGTATCTGCAGCAAACGCCGACCGAGGTGCAGGCGCTGTTTCGTGACCTGTTGATCGGGGTCACCAATTTCTTTCGCGACCCGGAAGCCTTCAAGGTCTTGGAAACACAGGTAATCCACAAGCTCGTTACCGACAAACCCGCGAATGCCCCCATCCGAATCTGGTCAGCGGGATGCTCCACCGGCGAAGAGGCCTATTCCCTCGCAATCCTGTTGGCCGAAAGCCTGCAGGAAATAAAGCAAAACAACACGGTGCAGATCTTTGCCACCGATATCGACAGTGCGGCAATTGCCACCGCCCGTGCTGGCCTTTATCCAGCCAGCATCGCCTCCGATCTCAGCCCGGAAAGGCTAAACCGATTTTTCGAGGCCACAGGCGATGGCAACACCTACCGCATCCACAAAAGCATCCGCGACATGCTGATCTTTTCCGAGCAGAACGTCATCAAAGATCCGCCTTTCTCCAAGCTCGACCTGATCAGTTGTCGTAATCTGATGATCTACATGGATAGCGCCCTGCAGAAAAAACTCCTCCCCCTCTTTCATTACGCCCTGAACCCAGGCGGGTTTCTCTTCCTGGGCACCTCGGAAACGGTGGGAGAATTTGGCGATCTCTTTGCCACGGTACACCGCAATTTCAAGCTCTATAAGCGCAAAGATGATTCACCTAACTCCGAGCGCCAATCACCTGGCCGCTTTCTGCTCCCCCAGGTGGCAGGGCATAAGTCACTACCGCAAACCGCAAAAAACAGAAACCTCGCCAAAAAAATATCGTTACGCGAGCTGACTGAGGCTACACTCTTGCAGCAGGTCGCCCCGACCGGAGCCCTGGTCAACGTCCAGGGCGACATCCTCTACCTGCATGGCCGCACCGGCATGTACCTGGAACCAACTCCGGGCGAGTCTGGAGTCAACAACATCCTGAAGATGGCCCGAGAGGGCTTGAAACTCGCCCTGGGCACGGCCCTCCACAAAGCAGCCTTCAACAAAGAGACCGTGCGCTGCCCGGGCCTCAGGGTCAAGACCAACGGCCATTTCAGCGTCGTCAACCTGACCGTCTGTCCGCTGTCGACCATATCTGAAACGGCAGATCACATTGACGCAGAGATAGCTTCCACCACTCCCCCTGCTGAATCCCTGTACCTGATCATTCTGCAAAATTCCCCTGACTTGCCAAGCCAGGCTGCGCCTCAAAATGCGGGGCCTGCCGGAGCGAGAGCCGATGGCACTGCCCCAGGCTTTACTGCCACCGACCTTGACCCCTTCGCAGCCGATGCCAGAATCGAGTCCCTCAGGCAGGAGTTGCGGAACACGGAGGAGTACAGTCAGTCCATCCAGGAAGAACTTACAACCTCCAACGAAGAGCTCAAATCCACCAACGAGGAGATGCAGTCGGTTAACGAGGAGCTGCAGTCCACCAACGAGGAACTTGAGACCTCCAAGGAGGAATTGCAATCGGTTAACGAAGAATTATCCACGGTAAACAACGAACTGCAAACCAAGGTGACCGACCTGTCGCAGGCCAATAACGACATCAAGAACCTGCTGGCTGGCACCGGTATTGCCACCGTCTATGTGGATCATCACCTGCACATTATGCGCTTCACCCCCTTGGCCACCCAGATCATCAACCTGATCGAAAGCGACATCGGACGGCCCGTGGGTCACATCCTCTCGAATCTGGTCGGTTACCAAAACCTGGTAGTAGACACTCAGGCAGTACTGGACACCCTGGTTGCCAAAGAACTGGAGGTGCAGACCGTGAGCGGAGCATGGTATCTGATGTGTATCAGACCTTACCGCACCAGCAACAACATGATTGAGGGCGCGGTAATCACCTTTGTTGACATCAGCAATAGTGTGCGGATGCGGGAAGAGCTTATAAACGCCACCCAGGAGCGGCTCCGTCTGGCGGTAGTGGTACGCGATAGCTACGATGCCATTACCATACAGGATATAGAGGGCCGTATCCTGGCCTGGAACCCCAGCGCGGTGCGAATGTATGGCTGGAGTGAGGCCGAGGCCCTGCGCATGAACATTAGCGAGCTAATCCCGAAAAGACAGCGCAAGGATGCCTTGGCCATGCTCCAGCGATCAAGCTGTGCGGATATTCTGGAACCATATCGCACCAAGCGCCTTTGTAAAGACAGCAAGACCCTTGAGGTCTGGATAACCGCCACCGCTTTGCTGAATGAAGCCGGACAGATGTATGCGATTGCGACCACGGAGCGGGCTCAAGCTGGCAAAGCAAATTTAAAGAAAATAGCGAAGTGTGAGATAAGTTCATGAGCAAAAATGAGACGGCAGCATTCCCGAGCCTGCGTCAACAGGCCGAAGAAACGCTTAAGGCTAAAGCAAACGCCAACCAGCAGGTATTGTCGCTCGAGGAGGCAAATATCCTGCTCCATGAACTACATGTGCATCAGATTGAGCTGGAAATGCAAAAAGAAGAGCTGGAACGCGCCCAAATAGCACTGATAGCCTCGCGCGAGCGCTACCTCGACCTCTATGATCTGGCCCCGGTTGGTTATCTTACCTTGAGTGAACAGGGGTTGATCCTGCAGGCCAACCTAACAGCCGCCACCCTGCTGGGCCTGCCTCGCTTCGCTCTGCGCAAGCAACCACTGTCCCGTTTCATCGCCCCTGTTGAAACAAACAACTACTACCTGTTCTACAAGAAACTCCTGAGCAACAAAGAACTGCAGACCTGGGAGATGCAGATGCTGCGTGCCGATGGCGCTAACTTCGTGGCGCAATTGCAGATCATCCTGGGACAGGCTGAAGATGGCGCTGCTGTTTATCGCTGCGTTCTGAGTGACATCAGCGCGCGCAAGATAGCGGAGCAAGAGACTGCCAATCTCAACGCCCATCTCAACCAGGCCCAGAAGATGGAGGCAATCGGCGTTCTGGCTGGCGGTATCGCGCATGATTTTAACAATATCCTCGCTGCCATCATGGGGTATACCGAACTGGTCAGAAAGGATGCGCAACCAGGCTCCATAGCGGCCCAACATCTCGACCAGGTATTGCTTGCCTCTCACCGAGCCGCAGAGCTGGTCAAGCAGATCCTGGCCTTCAGCCGCCAATCCACCGCAGATAAAACACCGATGGATATTGGGCCATTGGTCAAGGAATCGCTGAAGCTGCTGCGCTCTTCGATTCCTTCTACCATCTCCATCTGCCAGGATATCCAGCCGCATTGCGGAATTACCCTGGCAGATCCAACCCAGATCCATCAGATTGTCATGAATCTGTGTACCAATGCCGCCTATGCCATGGGAGCGACGGGCGGTGAGCTTTTAGTCCGGATGAAACCGGTTACCCTTGGCCCGCCAACAGCGGCAGATACTAGACAGTTAGCCCCTGGCCAGTATATAGAGCTTACGGTAAGCGACACCGGAACCGGAATCGGGCCGGATATTATCGACAAGATCTTTGATCCTTACTTTACGACCAAGGAGGCAGGCAAGGGCACTGGCATGGGTCTGTCGATCACGCATGTGATCGTCACCGGCTATGGGGGGAAGATCACGGTGGAAAGCACCCTCGGCCAGGGTACGACCTTTCATGTTTATCTGCCGGTAATTCAGGAGGAAGCTAAAGAAGCGGCAGAATTAAACGAGGCCCCAAGAGGCACAGGCCGGATACTGTTTATTGATGACGAAGAGATGCTCAGGGAACTGGGCCAAGCCCTGCTGGAAGATCTGGGCTACACCGTAACGGCCAGAAGTAACAGCCTTGAGGCCCTGACGACCTTCATGAACGAGCCGGACCAGTTTGATCTGGTGATCACTGATCAGACCATGCCAGGGATAACAGGGGTCGATCTCGCCCGACGGATGCTGCAGATAAGACCAGATATCCCGATTATTCTTTGTACTGGTTACAGCAATCTGGTCGACGAGGAATCGGCAAAGGCCATTGGCATCAGGGACTTTGCGCTGAAGCCCCTTAGCAAGTCTGCAATCGGGCATCTGGTTAATAAGATTTTAAAGGAAGGGTAACGGAGAGTCAAGCAATCAAGGAGCCTTGAGAATAAATTGGTCGGGGAAAAGGCTTGACATCCTTTTTTATTAATGATAATTGTTATCAAAAAGATACTTAATTATCATAATCCTTTCTTATGGAGACAAACTAATGGAAGAAAAATGCTGCTGCTTGCAGGTTGGCCAGAATGTTCCCGATTTCAGCATGGAGACTTACGATCCCACCGATTACAGCTTTGGTGAGGTTTCTCTGGATGAGCTTAAAAAAGCGGGCAGGTGGACGGTGCTGGTTTTCTATCCGGCCGATTTCACCTTTGTCTGCTCCACCGAGCTTGGCGACCTGGCCGATGAATATGAAAATATTAAAGCCGCTGGCGCCGAGGTGATCACGATCAGCACCGACACCGTCTACACGCATCTCGCCTGGAAGCGGGAAGAGAAATTTCTGGAAAAAGTCAAATACCCAATGGCTGCGGACCCCACCGGCTCAGTGGCAAAATTGTTCGGCGTCTATGATTATGGCACCGGCCTGGCTCTCCGCGGCACCTTTATCATCAGCCCCCAGGGCAAGCTCGTGGCCTCTGAGGTAAATTTCTACAATGTTGGCCGTAACGCCACAGAATTATTGCGGAAACTTAAAGCCAGCGTCCATGTGGCCGCCAACCCCGCCGAGGCCTGCCCGGCCCGCTGGGAATCCGGCGACAAGACCCTGACCCCCGGCCCGAAGCTGGTCGGACATGTGTACGAAGCCCTCAAGTAATTGCGCCCTGCCTAACAGGCGTTTAGCTTACTGCCCCTCCCCTTCCACAAAAAAAAGCCCCGCTTTCCTGATCAGAAAAGCGGGGCTTTTGTGTCCAACGCCAAATCAAATAATCTGGGTAACTATCCAACTTAATGCCGGAATGTAATAAAAACCACGGCAAGTAACTGTTCAGCAGTGCCGCA
>DOZO01000023.1:7480-22876 GCA_003517965.1 Desulfobulbaceae bacterium | reverse complement strand
GCACACGAGCAGGCCGATGACAACGCAGATGTGGTGCTGCTGGAAGTTACGCCGCAGGTTTCACCTTCACCAGCTCATCACCTGGCTGCATGGCGTCACCAACCTTGGCGACAATCCTGACAACCACCCCATCCACCTCGCTGTTCACCGGAGTTTGCATCTTCATGGCCTCAAGAACTACCAGCTTTTCCCCCGCCTTAACTTCCTGCCCTTCCTTGACGGAAATTTCGCAGATATTGGCAGTAAAAGGCGCCCGCACATCCCCGGCCTTGGCCAGATCTTCGATCTCCTTCTTGCTCAGCTTGGCAGCTTTAGCCTCGCCAGCCTGGGCTACCGCATTTTCAAAAACAAAATGCCGCTGGTGATGATCGATATTAAGATAAACGTTGGTTTCTGAGCCGTCTTCATTCTCCTGCGTGGGGCCCATCTCGATGATGTGCTCCTTACCTGTATGGTCCTTATAGACAATGGTTTCGCCCAGCTTGAAACCGCCGCGCCTGAAAAGAATGCTCGGCGGCAACACATAGACCTTGCCAAATTTTTCCTCAAAGCGGAAAAAATTTACCGCGTCATTAGGGTGTTGGAGATAGGTGACCAACTGCTGTTCGGTGGGCGGGTAACAAAGCTTATCAGCCAGGTTCTCGCGCTCCTTATCAAGATCAATATCCTCGATGGCCTCCATCCCACCATCGCGCTCCAACACCGTCTGCCAATCCGGGCCAAAGGCCTTTTCGTAAATCCAGTCGGGCGGCGAATAGAAGGGAAATGGCCCATACTTGCCAAGCAATAAATTTTTCAGATCGCCAGAGCAGTTACCGTAACGTTCGCCGCCCTGCACATTGCTAACCGCCGTGGTCCAAAGAATCTGCGAACCAGGGGTAACGCTCCAATAATTACCCAACTCCACCTGCACCTTGGGCAACTCATTATGAAGAATCTCCGGCATCTTGTCGAGAAAGCCGCCCTTCGCGGCCTGTTCGAGGCTGCTGCCCATGGCCCCGCCCGGCAGCTTATGGATCTGCACCGTGGGGTCAAAGCCCTTGATCTGTGATTCGAAATACTCGTAATACTTGCGCTCGGGCTGCAACACCTCGGAGGTTTCCATGATGGCGGCCTCGTTGATCCCCACGGCCTTGCGTCCATACTCATTCAGGGTCTGAATAACGCTTAAGATCGGGGGTGGCCCGTAATAACCGGTAAAGGCATGATCAGAAGCATCGACAATCTTGGCGCCAGACATGGCTGCGGCAACAACACGGCCGATATCGTTGCCATCGGTGTTATGCCCATGATAGTGGATGATCATCTCGGGATACTTCTGCAGAATCGCATCCACCAGATCGCCAATCCGTTTCGGCGAACCCAATCCCCCATGATTCTTGATGCAGAGAATAATCTCTTGGCCGGTGACATCGAGAATTGCCTGCACCTTCTTCACATAAAATTCATTGGTATGCTCAGGGCCGGTGGAGAAACAGATACTCGGCTCAAGAATCTTGCCGGCAGCCTGTACCTCTTCAAAAACCGCCTGCATATTGGGCACATGGTTCATGAAATCGAACACCCGCCAAACGTCCACATACTTGGCAAATTCCTTGACCACAAACCGGATGACGTTCTGGGGATAGGGCCGGTAGCCAAAAAGGTTAATCCCACGACACAGGGTCTGAAACATGGTCTTGGGCATTTTTTCCCGCAGCAATTCCAACTTGAGGAAAGGGTCTACCTGCTTTCTGAGAATATCGACATGCACCGAGGCTCCACCGGTGATCTCGAGAGAAAAATAACCGGCCTCCTCACGGGAGGGTGCGGCCAGCAGGTCCGTATGCAATAAAATCCTGTTCTTGTAATCAGACTGCGACATATCTCGGGCGGTATTGGTGATGTAATACCCATCCGCTTTGCGCATGACTTTTAGTACTTCGGTGATACCCATACCCTGAACAATGCGTTCCATGACAACTCCTGTATTTTGAAGGCGCAAGGTTAAAGGTGCAAAGTGCAAGGAACAGCCTTGTACCTTTTCCCTTTTACCTGTTTTTAGACAGCGTAAGGATTTTCCCCTTTATAATGAATCTCGGCAATCAGATGGGCCAGTTTGCTCCCTTCGCAAGCTTGATCGTCGTAGTTGATCAGCTCCGGATGGGTTTCAATAAAGGAGGTATCGAAATCTCCCTTCTTGAAATCAGGATCCTGAACCAGATTCACATAGTAAGGAATCGTGGTTTTCGGCCCGGTGATCACAAAGTTGTTAAGGCAGCGCAGAAGCCTGTCCACGGTTTCGTTCCAGGAAAAACCAAAGACCGTCATCTTTACCAGGAGCGAATCGTAAACCTTCGGGATAGTGAAGCCCTGGTAAACAAAGCCGTCCAGCCGCACCCCATAGCCGCCCGGTGAGCGGTATACCGAAACAGTCTTGCCACCCTCCGGCATAAAGTTGTTCTGCGGATCTTCAGCATTGATCCTCATCTCCACGGCAAAACCGCGAATCTTCACGTCATCCTGGGTAAAGGCAAGCTTTTTCCCCAGGGCCAGCTTGATCTGGGTTCGGACGATATCAATGCCGGTGACCATTTCGGTAACGGTATGCTCCACCTGCACCCGGGTATTGATCTCCATAAAATAAAAATTCCAGTCCCGATCAACAAGGAACTCCACGGTGCCAGCGTTCACATAGCGTGAAGCCTTGGCCGCCGTGACGGCGGTCTCGCAAATCAGATCAACCAGAGCGTTGTCCTTGATCAGCGAAGGGGCGATCTCCACCAGTTTCTGGTTCCGGCGCTGGATCGAACAATCCCTGGAGCCCAGATGCACCGTGTTGCCTTGTTTATCGGCAATGATCTGCACCTCGACATGCTTGGGGTTGATCACCGCCTTTTCAAGAAAGACCGCGTCGTTGTTAAAGGCAGACTTTGCCTCCGCCCTGGCCATGGGGAGTTCCGCGCGCAGCTGTTGCTCGTTTTCCACCCGGCGGATACCGCGTCCACCCCCTCCGGCAGTAGCTTTCAGCATAACCGGATAGCCATATTGATTGGCAAAATCAACAGCCTCTTTGATCCCGGCATCACCGGCAGAGAGATTATCTGTACCGGGCACCATAGGAATGCCAGCGTCCTTCATGATCTGCCGGGCCGTTACCTTATCGCCCAAAGCCTGGATAACCTCAGAAGGCGGTCCGATAAAGATGATGCCATTATCTTCACAGGCCTTGGCGAAATCAGGGTTTTCCGCCAAGAATCCGTACCCCGGATGAATGGCATCTGCCCCAACCTTTCTGGCAACCCCGATGACCTTGTCGATGTTCAGGTAATCGCAGCGGGGGCCATCCCCAAGCCAGATAGCCTCATCCGCCGTGCGAATATGCAGGGCATCTTTGTCAGGCGTTTCATAAATAGCCACGGCGGTATGCCCAAGCTCTTGCACCGCCCTAATGATCCGCAGGGCGATTTCACCTCGATTGGCTATTAAAATCTTCTTCTTCAACAGCTCACCTCATTAGAATAACTATCAAGCTTATGCCAAAATTGGACAAAAACCATAAAATATATTTTTCCAGATACAATCCAGCGCAACACTACAAAAAAGCCGAAAAACACCGTCCAGAGCAAAACACTCGACTTTTTAAATTAACACACCGTATTTTTCAGGGCAATATTTTATGTCCACAAAAAACCGTAAAATAGAAATCTGCATCTGCCACCGTAAAATGGCTTAAAAAACCAGACCACTTCTCCTATCTTGCAAGGCCAGCCAGCACCATCGGCAGTTGCAAGCGACAAGCGGCAGCAAAATCTTCCGGAAAATGACCATTGACCCAACGCAACTGAGCCTCGCTGAAGGCCCCCATGGAATATGGGAGTTTGGGCAAAAGCGCGTAGAGAAGCCGTTGCCCGCCGGGCGCAGCTGCGATCCGGCTTGAGTATTCAATGCTGCTCACCAGTCTGGCCCCCAAACGGGCAAGAATCATCTGGGCAACAAGCAGGGCACGATCCAGCGAAGCACGGGTAACCGTATCTGCCTCCAGGATATTACCCACCTCACCCACGGGCATGATCTGCAATTCCCACTGGGAGGTCTGCGCCTTGGGCACAAATAGCATGACCGCCTCATCCTCATACACAATCAGGCTGGTGTTTTCGCTTTCCCTCCCGTCCATCCGCCGATTATTGCGAATAACCTTGAGATAGGTACGGAAAAAATCACAGCCCGTCTCTTGATGATACCGTTCACAGAACTCGGCAATAAAATCCCCGCAGGCGTAGCTTGCAACCGGTTCATTAACGGCCT
The DNA here is from genome assembly GCA_003517965.1 of Desulfobulbaceae bacterium. GTDB lineage: Bacteria > Desulfobacterota > Desulfobulbia > Desulfobulbales > Desulfurivibrionaceae > Thiovibrio. The sequence goes on along the minus strand of DOZO01000023.1, from coordinate 18,589 downwards.
GCCCCCCATGATGCCAAGCGGAAACCGTTTGCGGCAACATGGCGAACTGCTGATGAATCTGCTGATGCGAGGCATGCAGCCGGTAGCCGCTGGGATCAAAAGCAAACCCGTAGTTCCAACCCCACAGGGTAGCGTCAAAAGACAAGGGAGGCGCATCTTCCCGATCCAGAGCCTGGAGTACCGCCAAGCGCAACTCTTCAAGTGCATCTTGAGACAAGGTCTTCCGGCCAGACGGCAGAGGCAGCCCCAGCTCGGCGGCAAGGCGAAGAAAGGTGCGCTGATAATAAAGATGCCGCAAGCCCTGCATATCGGCACCGGAAAGATCCTCCATCCGGTAGCGGACAGCATCATCCGCCATATTGGCGGCATAATGTCCCCAGGGAATATAGCTGTTGCGGCGCAGATATTCAAAAACATGACAGTCCTGGAGCTGGTTGCGATACTCGCCTACAATCTCACTGCCCCCCTGCACTCCGGGCCGCAGGACCATAACCTTGCGATAGGCCAGGGGAAGATAACTGTTGTTGACCACCACCTCGAAGAGATCCGGCCAGATAATTCTGGCCCTTGCCAGACCATTTTTCTCCTCTGCATAACCAAGGCCGACCGGATTCCCGGAGTCGTCAAGAATAAGGGCGCAGCTCATGGCAGCCAGGGTCACCAGATCATCCGGGTCAGTGGAAGTAGCGGCCAGGGCCAACAATACTGTTTCAGGCAATGCCGCGAATATTTTTTGCCGATCCTGGACAGCGCCTGCGGGCAGAAGGCCTTGCAACGTCTGGCACATGGATACGGCTGGTGGCTCCGGCAACTTGATGGCCGCTGGATTTGCCGCTTTACTATTCGCCCAAGCACTGTTGATGAAGGTAACCCCCCTGAAAGGAAAGGGATTGACGATTTCATAAATCGCCGCCTCCTGATCAACCTGAAGATCTCCCGCGGGAAAATTATTCTGGTTCAGATACGGCTTGTTATCTGGAAATACCCCAAGCGGCTCGACAAAATCGTTTTCCCGCAAATTGGCAACCTGGTATGCAGGCAAATGCAACCCATAAACAAACTGTCCGGATGGATGCACACAGGAACGTACGCTCATATCTGAACCTCCAATAAGCCGTTGAGCAAAAACAACTTGGACATAGAATCTTGCCCATACGGCATAAGGAGCCGTAAAGTTAAGGCAGAATAGTACAAGTTATTTCTACACGGCTCCTAAATTACACGAGAAAAAGCGACAAGGTTACACCGGCAATATAACCAGGAAACACCCCCGCACTCCACAAGAAAAAACACCACTGTCCAGCAGCTTTTTAGAGTTTCCGCTTCTTCTCTCCTTGTCTAATCCGCTAAAAATGGAGTATTATAACGAACTTGAAAAGACCAAATAAAAATACGCCACTCAGGCGACAAGGATTTTCAACATGAACAAACCTGGCTATTTTGGACAATGGGGCGGCGCCTATATCCCGGAAGTGCTGTACGAAACCTTCCGGGAACTGAGAGAAGTCTATACCACGGCCAAGTCAGATCCGGCCTTCTGGCAGGAGTACCTCGCCCTCATGGGCTCCTACTCCTGCCGTCCGACTCCTCTCACCCATGCCGACAACCTGAGTCGCCATTTCGGCGGAGCGCAGATCTTCATCAAACGCGAAGATCTCAACCACACCGGCGCGCACAAAGCCAACAACGTCATGGGCCAAGGTCTGCTGGTCAAGCGCATGGGCAAGACTCGGGTAATCGCGGAAACCGGGGCGGGCCAGCACGGGGTGGCCTGCGCCACCATGGCCGCCAAATTCGGCTTTGCCTGCACCATCTACATGGGCGAAGAAGATGTCCATCGCCAGCGGCCCAATGTCTTCTGGATGGAAAAGCTCGGGGCCACCGTAGTCCCGGTAACCACCGGCAGCCGCACCCTCAAGGACGCCATCAACGAGGCCTTCCGTGACTGGGTTTCCAATATGGACACCACCCACTATGTAATGGGTACGGTCTGCGGGCCGCATCCTTTTCCGGAGATGGTGGCCTGGTTCCAATCCATCATCGGCCAGGAGGCACACAAACAGATCCTCGCTACCCACGGCAAGCTCCCGGCCAGAATCTATGCCTGTGTGGGCGGCGGCTCCAACGCCATGGGCATTTTTCAGGCTTTTCTACCCGACACCGAGGTAGAGCTGATTGGGGTGGAAGCAGGCGGCAAGGGGCTTGACACCGGCCAGCATGCCGCGAGGCTCGCCAGCCAGGACGCATCCCCCGGCGTGGCTCAAGGGTACAAAACCATGTTTCTCCAGGACTCAGACGGCCAGATGCGCGACACCCATTCGGTGGCCGCTGGGCTTGATTATATCGGAGTCTCCCCCCTGCTCACCGATCTCTGGGAAAAAGGCAGGGTTCGTTTTGCCGCAGCCACCGACCAGGAGGTCATGGCCGCGCTCGATCTAACCATAAAAAAAGAAGGGATCATCCCGGCGCTCGAATCCACCCACGCCTTTGTTCAGGCCTTCAAGGAGGCAGGAGAGCTTGACCGCGACCAGGCCATCATTATCAACCAGTCTGGGCGAGGCGACAAGGATATCTTCACCATTGCCCATGCTTTTGATGATCCATCCTGGAAAGATTTTATCCGGAAAAAGGGAGAGGAATATGCAGCTCGCTGAGCAACTCCGGCAAGCCCGGAGCAAAAAAGATATCCTGCTCATGACCCATCTGGTTCTGGGCTATCCCTCCTTTGCGGTAAACCGCGAAGTGATCCACCAGATGGTGGCAAACGGGGTGGATGTGATCGAACTCCAGATCCCCTTTTCCGAGCCCATGGCTGACGGGCCCATGATCATCAAGGCCAATCAGGAGTCCATTGCCAACGGGACCAAGGTTGCCGACTGCCTGGCCTTTGCTGAGGAAATGGCGGCCCAATACGATATCCCCTTCCTGTTTATGACCTACTACAATATTCCCTTTAAGTTCGGTCTGCGGGATTTCCTGCACAAGGCCAAGGAGGTCGGAATCAGGGGCTTCATCATCCCCGATCTGCCGCCGGAAGAGGGCGAAGAATATCTCCGGCTGGCCAGGGAGTTTGATCTTGCCCCCATCCAGATCTTTGCCCCCACCAGCACAGAGGAACGGATGCGAACCCTGGCCGGACATGGTAACGGCTTCATCTACTGCGTAGCCCGCCGTGGCGTTACCGGCAGCAGAACCGAGTTCGACGCCTCCTTCGATGCTTATCTGTCCCGCTGTCGCCAGGCCACAGACCTGCCCCTCGCTGTGGGTTTCGGGATCAGCAGCCGGGAAGACATCCAGATCCTGACCGGCAAGGCCGACCTGGCAGTAATCGGCACCGCCACCATCAGACTGGTTGAAGAAAAAGGCCCAGAAGCCGTTGGGCCATTTATCGCCGGGCTTCGCTGAGGAAGCACACCGATCAGTCTATCTATGATTCTCTTCCCGGTTTTACAGGAGAAAACCACCAGACAAAAAAAAGGACCTAACCGAAAATGGCTAAGTCCTTGATTTCTCACTTGGTGACCCCTACGGGACTCGAACCCGTGTTACCGGCGTGAGAGGCCAGCGTCCTGGACCGCTAGACGAAGGGGCCATGCTCTGCGCCATTTTTTAAATGATGAGAGGGAGTTTGTCAATCTTTTATTCCTCGCCCCAGCCCAGCCCACCGGGGTGAAACACCGCAACCAGCCGGTCTCAATCCATAAATTTTCGACCAGCCTGTTCCGCCCGGGCCAGGGTATCCTCATCCCTTGCCATTTCTCCACGGTTATCCATGCCCTTTACCACAAATTCTCCGCCATACTCCATACCCATGGCATCAAAGGCATACTTGGCGGTAAGAATCGCGCCATCAAAAACCTTTTCTCCATGGGTTGCGGCCACCGCCACCAGGAAACCCTTGCGGCTGGAATCATTATGCCACACACCTTTTTCCTTCTGGAGCCGCTTTCTGTTCCACAATGCCTGGCAACGATCAACAAAGGCCTTGGCCTGGGCGGTGATCCCGTAAAAATAAATAGGTGAGGCAAGAATCACCCGCTGCGAGGCGAGAATCTTCGGATACAACTCCTGCATATCGTCTTCCAGCACACATTCTCCGGTTTTATCACAACCGCCGCAACCGATACACGGCTGAATCCGCAGATCATAGAGGCGAATCAACTCAATCTCACCCCCAGCCGCCTCGACCCCTTTAAGAACCGCGCCAAGCAAGGTCTCGGTATTTCCTTTTTTTCGCGGACTCCCGCTCAAAGCCAGTACCTTCATTTTATTCCTCCCTTTCACAAGAAACAACCGAAGCGGCCGGCAAACGATTGTAAAACATCGCCTCATCCCGCAAGGCCCGTGCTGTCACGGTATTCAAAAATCTGAGGGAACAACGCCAACGCCAATTACCCTGCGAGGTGCCAGGAATATTCATTCGGCAATCGCTGCCAAAACCCAACACATCCTGAAGCGGCACAATAACCAAATCGGCAACCGAGGCATAGGCCATCCGGATAAAATCCCAATGTATCTGACTGCCCGGCTGGCTGTTTGCATAGCGCCGAGCCTTGACCTTGCTGGCCTGCATAACCGTGTCGCTTAAATACCAACCCAGGGTAGTATCGTTATCATGAGTGCCGGTATAGACGACGCAGTTTACCGTGGTGTAGTTATGGGGCAGATAGGTGTTACGCTCATCAGAATCAAAGGCAAACTGTAGCACCTTCATGCCGGGGAAACCAAGGGTATCGCGCAATCCCTCTACCTCAGGGGTAATAACCCCCAGATCCTCAGCAATTATCGGCAGCTTGTCCAGATGTTTTTGCATTTCGGTAAAAAATTCCAACCCTGGCCCCTTGACCCATTCCCCATTGACTGCGGTCTCTTCCGAGGCCGGGATCTGCCAGTATGCTTCAAAACCACGGAAATGATCGATGCGGACGACATCCACCGTTTGACAGATATGTCGGAATCGTTGCCCCCACCAGGCAAACAGAGGTTCGTTCATCCCCCCTCTTTCACTTTGCCATCTGAAAAGCGGATTTCCCCAGCGCTGCCCGGTTTCGCTAAAATAATCAGGAGGCACCCCGGCCACATGGGTTGGCTGTCCGGTTTGGCGATCGAGGACGAAGCATTCCTGATGCGCCCAGACATCAGCGCTGTCCAGGGCGACGTATATGGGAATATCGCCGATAATTTTTATCCCTCGGCTATGGGCATAATCCCAAATAATCTGCCATTGAGAAAAAAAACAGAACTGAACAAATTTATGAAAAAGGATGCGCTCAGCAAGGGTCGCACCCCACTCGGCAAGAGCCTCTGGCTTGCGGTGGGCAATATCTGCTGGCCACGAAAACCAGGGGCTGGCAGCAAACTTTTCCCGCAAGGCCATAAAAAGCGCATAGTCATCAAGCCATGGCATTGTCTGGCAAAAATGCCCAAACACTACCGAGTCCCCATGCGAACGAAACTCCTGGAAAGTGCTCTCCAAAAAATTATCATTACAGGCCTGGACAGCGGCAAAATCAACCAAATATTCGGAAAAGTCGGGCGAGACCTCCACCTGCTCAGGCCGAAGAAGGCCTGCTTCCATAAGCTGTGCGGGATCAATGAGCAGTGGATTGCCGGCAAAAGCGGACAGGCTCATGTAAGGCGAATTGCCAAATATGCCGCTCACCGGGCCATAGGGCAGAATCTGCCAATGGGTCTGCCCAGCCGCTTGTAAAAAATCAATAAAATCGAAGGCGGATTTGCCAAGGGTTCCTATACCACAAGGCCCTGGCAATGAGGTAAGATGCAACAAGATGCCGCTGCTTCGCTGGTTGCGCATGTCATCGCCCTCTCTTTTTTTATGACTTGACTGTCATGGCATATTCCCGCGATACAGGCCATGAGCCTGGATGTAGTCGGCTACTGCCACAGGGACATGATTACTGATTGGCCGGCCTTGTCGCACTGCTTCCCTGATCTCTGTGGAAGAGATTTTCACCGGCGGCATGGCTATAGGACAAATAGAGCCTTGCCCTGGCTGTCCTTGCCAACTCCCAAGGGCCTCAACAAAGACATAGCCTGGAAAATTATCTGCCACGGTCTGACTACATGATTGCTTACAGTGATCCGGCCTGCCAACCACCACAAAACTGGCATGATCGAGGAGTTTTCCTTGCTCTTTCCAGGTGAAAACCTCAGCGAAGGCATCCATCCCGATAATAAAAAACAGGTGCACGTCCTTGCCAAAGCCATGCGCTAAAGTGCGCAGGGTATCAATGCTGTAGGATGGCCCTTCGCGTTTCGCCTCCATACGGGAGACAAAATAACCGGGCCGGTCGGCAACCGCTATGTCCAACATAGCGGCTCGATGCTGAAAGGCAGATATAGCGCAGGTCGGCTTGTGAGGCGGAGAAAAAGCAGGAACAAACAAGATACCTGAAAGAGCCAGCTCCTGTCGAACCACCTCGGCAACAGCAAGATGGCCGTTATGCACCGGATCAAAAGTGCCGCCCAAGACGCCGACCCGTCTGCCGAGGTTGTGCGGAAATTCCACCCTATGTGCCCTCCGACGTCCTGCTTAACCGCGAACCTGCCCGTCTCCGTAAACAATAAACTTTCGGGTAGTCAATTCCCTGAGGCCCATGGGGCCATATGCATGCAGCTTGGTGGTGCTGATACCGATCTCGGCGCCAAGCCCAAACTGGCCGCCATCGGTGAACCGAGTTGAAGCATTGATCATAACCGCCGAGGCATCTATCTCGCGAAGAAACCTCTGCCCGTTGGCATAGCTGTTGGTGATGATAACTTCAGTGTGCTGGGAGCCGTACTGGACAATATGCTCCATGGCAGCCTCAAGATCATCCACCACCCGCACCGCCAGAATCAAATCGAGAAACTCCATGCCGTAATCTGTGGGCAGAGCCGCAGTGATCTCCGGCAAAATTGCCTTGGTTTGCGGACAACCCCGCAGTTGAACCCCAGCGCCATTCAGGGCATCCCATATCTTCGGCAAAAATCCGGCGGCAATGTCTTTATGTACCAGCAAGGCTTCCAGGGCGTTGCACACCCCGGGCCGCTGCACCTTGCCGTTCATCACGATGTTCACCGCCATCTCCAGATCCGCGCTCGCATCGACAAAGGCATGACACACACCCTTATAATGTTTGAGCACCGGAATGCGGGAGTTTTCGGCCACAAAACGGATCAGACTTTCGCCACCCCTGGGGATGATCAAGTCGATCTGCTCGTCAAGGCTGAGCAGGGCCGTAACCGCCTCGCGATCAGTGATCGGGATTACCTGGACAGCCGCAGCTTCAATCTGTTCCGCAGCCAGAGCTTCTTGCAGTACCTTGGCAAGGGCCAGATTGGAATGAATGGCCTCGGAGCCGCCCCGTAACAGGATAGCGTTACCTGCCTTAAGACAAAGAGCCGCCGCGTCGACGGTCACATTAGGCCGCGACTCATAGATCATGCCGATAACCCCAAGAGGAATGCGCATCCGGCCAACGGTGATGCCGCTTGGCCTCTTGACCATCTCGTCTATCTCGCCCACCGGATCGGGCAGGGCGGCAACCTCACGCAACCCCCCAACCATACTGTCGATCACCTTGTCGGTAAGGGCCAGACGGTCGAGCATAGCGGCGGACAAACCCTTTTCCCGACCGGCGGCCAGATCCTTTTCATTCTCCTGCTGGATATAACCCTTCTGATCAAGCAGCGCCTCGGCCATCCTCAGCAGAGCGTTGTTCTTGGCCGTAGTGGAAAGATTGGCCATATTCCGGGAGGCCTTTTTAGCCGCCACCGCCATCTGCCTGATAGTTTCCTGGATAGACATGTCTTGCTCCTATAACCCATGTTCTATTATATTCAAACCGTAACTGTTCAGCAGTGCCACAGATGCGCGGCAAAGACCTGCGAGGTGTGCTCGTGCACATGAGCGGGCCGATAACTGTCAATCATCGGCAGCAGTGCCGATAACGCAGATGTGGTGCTGCTGGGCAGTTACAGTATCACCAGATTATCGCGGTGGATAACCTCATCGCTGTCTTTGGCCCTTTCAAGCACCTGTTCTATCTGGTTAGTCTTAACGCCCTTAATCCTGTCAATATCGCCGGAGGCATAATTGACCAGCCCGGCAGCAAGAGGTTCGCCCTGTTCGTTAAGACAATGGACCGGCGCCCCGATGCCAAATTTACCCTGAACCTCGAGGATGCCGGAAGGCAGCAGACTTTTCCCCCCTTGCAACACGGCTTTGCAGGCCCCAGCATCCAGGACTAACGCGCCAAGTGGTCGCAGGGTATAGGCAATCCAGTGTTTGCGACTTGCCAGTTTTTCGTCCTGAGGCAGGAAAAAAGTGCCGATCAACTCACCGGCAAAAAGCCGGGAGATGGTATCCGGTTCCCGGCCCGGCCCGATGAAACAACACCCTCCCCGGGCCGCCACCATCTTGGCAGCCTTAACCTTGCTCCCCATACCGCCCGTGCCCACGCCATCTTGTCTCTTGCCCGCCATGGCCTGCACCGCGCTATCAATCTTGACCACGGTATAAACCGGTCTGGCCTCGGGATTGGTGAGCGGATTGGCGGAAAACAATCCGGAGACATCGGTCAGACAGACCAAGAGATCCGCCTCGGTGAGATTGGTGACCATGGCACCCAAGGCGTCATTATCGCCAAAACGCAACTCTTCCACGGAGACGGTATCATTTTCATTGATGATGGGGACCAAGCCCCAGTCCAGCAGAGTAAAGAGGGTGTTGCGGACGTTGAGATACCGATCCCGGTGGGAGAGGGCATCGTGGGTAAGAAGAACCTGGGCCACCTTCTGACCCAGCTGTTCGAAGATTTTTTCATAGGCGCGCATCAGGCTGCTCTGCCCGATAGCTGCGGCGGCCTGCTTTTCCCGCAGGGTCAGGGGACGGTCGCCAAGAGCCATTTTGCGGCGGCCAGCCGCAACCGCACCGGAACTAACCAGAATTACCTGTCGGCCACTCTGCTTAAGTGCGCAAATCTCCTGGGCCAAGTTGTCCAACACCGGCAGATTCAGACCTTCCCCAGTAGTAAGCACGGCGCTGCCTACCTTGACCACCACCCTTTTGGCCCGGCCCAGAAACTGACGTCGCAACGCCAGGTCTTTGTCATGCTCCACTATGGTCATTATGCCTCTCTTGATGCCAGCATCTCTCCCAAAACTTCCTGCAACTGCGCGAGCCCGGATCCGGTAAGCGCTGAAATGGCAAGCGGCTTAACTCCTTCCGCCTTAAAAAACAACTCCTGCAAGGCGGCAAGACGTTGCTCGTCTTCCAGCAAGTCAATCTTGTTGAGTACCACCAGCCGCTTACGCCCCATCAACTCTTCATTGTAGACGCGCAACTCATTTTCCAGGGTGCGGTATTCCTGAAGCGGCTGTTCATCGGCAGAAGAGGCATCAATAACATGGAGGAGGATATGAGTGCGTTCGATATGGCGCAAAAACTTGTGGCCAAGCCCGGCTCCGCTATGCGCTCCCTCAATCAAGCCAGGGATATCCGCAATGATGCAGTCGTCGTAATTAGCAAGATGCATGACGCCAAGCTGCGGCTCTATGGTGGTAAAGGGATAATCTGCGACCTTGGGATTAGCTGCGGATAGCTTGGAAAGCAGGGTAGATTTACCGGCGTTGGGCAAGCCCACTAAACCAATGTCCGCCAGCAGCTTCAGCTCGATGCGAAGCCAGTGCTCTTCACCGTCCTGGCCTTTGGTGGCAATGCGGGGCGCCCGATTCTGGGCCGAAGCAAAATGAACATTGCCCTTACCGCCCTCGCCTCCACGAGCGGCGAGAAAACGATCGCCCTCGTGAAGCAGTTCGGCCAGAACCTCACCAGTTTCAACGTCCTTGAGGATAGAACCCAAGGGCACCTGCAAGGTAAAATCCTCCCCCTTGCGGCCATACATCCTTTTACCCCGACCTGGGGTGCCATTTTGCGCAAGAAAGTGAGATTTAAAACGAAAATCAAGAAGAGAGGCAAGCTTGCGGGAGGCCTCGATTGTGACCGAGCCTCCATCGCCGCCATCACCCCCGTCGGGGCCACCTTTGGGAACAAACTTTTCCCGTCGGAAACTCAAACAACCATTGCCGCCGTCCCCGGCTTTGACAAAGAACTTTGCTTCATCGATAAACGCCATCGTCGCCGCCAGTAAGCCGTTATAAAAAAATGTTGGGCGTTTCGTGTGGCCAGAACGGCATAAGGAGCCGTACAATTAGCGGCCAGAATTGCCCAGAATTTCTTAACGGCTCTTAAAAGATTGCTGCCGGAGACTGCTGCGGCACTTTACAGTGCAAACGCAGCAGCGAGCACACACACAAAATTAGAAGCCGTTACGACTTCTTACGCCGCAATCTCAACCTTGGCTTCAACCGGGTAGATGCTGACCCGCTTTCTGTCACGACCAAAATCTTCGTATTTCACCACACCATCAATCATGGCAAAGAGGGTATAATCACGCCCCAGACCAACATTCTTGCCTGGGTGAATCACGGTGCCAACCTGGCGAACCAGGATATTGCCAGCCCGAACAACCTGACCACCGAATCTCTTTATACCTCGCCGTTGCGAGTTACTGTCACGACCGTTTTTCGAGCTACCGCCCGCTTTCTTATGTGCCATAATAACACCTCGTGTATTTCAATGCTGATAGTGTTGTCTACACACCTCAGTTTTTTTCCGACTGCCCACACCGTTTCCAGCCCAATCAGGCAGAAATCTCCTTGATCTCAAGAGAGGTAAACGGCTGACGATGACCAGTTTTTACGCGATAGGCCTTACGGCGTCTCTTTTTGAAGATCAAGACCTTTTTAGCTTTGTCCTGCTCCACGATACAGGCCATTACTTTGGCCCCCGCGAGAACAGGCTGGCCAATCTTGACCTCTTCTCCATCGGCAATAAGGAGAACATCTGACAACTCAATGGTGTCACCAATATTGCCGGCAAGTTTCTCAACCCGGACACGCTCGCCAGGTGCGACCTGATACTGCTTACCGCCGGTACGAATGATTGCGTACATAATTCCTCCAACAACTGAACTCTTCAACAGACAAACGGCTGATATCAGCCGACTCAATAACCAATATTTGTAACTATCCAGCAGCACCACA
>DOZO01000023.1:0-7362 GCA_003517965.1 Desulfobulbaceae bacterium | reverse complement strand
TGTGCAACAGCACACTTCGCCGACCTCTTCCGCGCATCTGTAGCACTGCTGGATAGTTACATTTCGTACTTTTCATAACTTTCCTGCTTTGCGCTGGAAGTTACCAATCAACCTTTTTTTGCCGCACGACAGAACCCTTTATTATTGCTACCGTAAGCCACCAAAAAAAATCGACTTGGGAACAGAATCTTGTCCAATGCGTGAAACCGATCTTAATACCATACAGGGCTAAGTTGTCAAGCAGGAATATTCCCATATTCCTGCAAAACCCGTCTCAACATCACACTCAAGCCTGTCTGTGGTTTGACCTATTCCCTGCCCCAGATAATTTCGTATTTCTCCAAATGGACATCCCGCACCGGCTCAATAATGATCTGCTTGCCAGTTTTGCCCTGGAGGTAATCAATGGTCGCCGCTTCTTCCTTGAGCATCATATCCGCTACCCTCGGATGCACCCTCAGAACTACATTATCGGCCAAAGCCTTTCTGTCCGACCGCTCTACCTTGCGGAAAATCTCATAACAGATGGTTCGACTCGACTTCAGCATACCATCACCGTGACAATAGAGGCATGGCTCACACATCATGTGCCGCAGATCCTCCCGGTTGCGCTTACGGGTCATCTGCACCAGACCGAACTCAGAAACCCTCAGGATATTGATCCTGCTCTTATCCTTTTTGGCCGCCTCTTTAAAGGCGGAAAAAACCTCGTTCCGATGGTTTTCTTCTTCCATGTCGATAAAATCAACAATGATAATGCCGCCAATATTGCGCAGCCTGAGCTGATAGGCGATCTCCTTCACCGCTTCCATGTTGGTTTTAAAAATAGTCTCCTCAAGACCGCTTTTACCAACATAACGACCGGTATTCACGTCAACAACCGTCAGGGCCTCAGTGGTTTCGATGATGATATAACCGCCGCACCTGAGCCAGATCTTTTTATCAAGCGCCCGGTTGACTTCCAATTCTACCCCATGGATATCAAACAGGGGAGTCTGGCTTTCCGAAAGTTGCACCCGACCCCGCAAACGCAGAGCAAAGGTTTCTACAAAATGCTGCACTCTGTTGAATGTTTTCTGATCATCAACCACAACCCGTTCCACTTCGGGGGAAAAAATATCGCGCACCACCCGCAAGGTAATATCAAGATCCTCATAGACCAGACTCGGAACAATAGCCTCTCTGGTCGCGATATCCTGAATTTCTCCCCAGGTATGCAGGAGAAATTCCATGTCCGCTTCAAGATCTTCGTTGGAAGCGTTTTCAGCCACGGTCCGCACAATAAAACCAGTGCCTGCCGGTCTCAGGGTTTCAATATCCTGACGAAGCTGAAGACGAATGTTTTCGTCTTCAATCTTACGCGAAATCCCGATATGATCAGTCATGGGCATGAAGACCAGATTCCGGCAGGGCAGGGTAATATTACAGGTAAGCCTGGCCCCCTTGGTGCCTATGGGCTCCTTGCATATCTGCACCAGAATCTCCTGCCCCTCGGTAAGCAGATCACCAATGTTCAGACCAGGAGTGCGGCGAGAAAGTGTATCCGGAGACTCATTGACACAGCACCCACATTCATCATGACGACCATTTCTGGTCAGACGATTAACAAATTCGTCTGTATTGGTATGGACATCATCCACGTATAGAAAACCAGTTCGTTCGAGACCTATATCCACAAAGGCAGCCTGCATACCGGAAAGGACCCGAACAACCCGTCCTCGGTAGATGTTGCCAACCAGCCCCTTCTCCCGTGGCTGTTCAAGGTAAAACTCAACCAGATTACCATGTTCCACCAGAGCAATCCGGATTTCGTATGGTGTGGCGTTGATCAGAAGTTCAGTAGGCATCATTCTCTCCAGACAGTTACATTCCTTAATTCAATTACCCGAGACCAACAACCCTACATGTTCACTTGCCAGACAAGGAACACTCGCCAGCTTCAAAACCCTTGCCCGACTAATTTCTTCATCTGACAGCCCAAAAAGCTTAGCCGCCACCTCCACCGGCTTGCCGCCTGGCTGTCCAGGAGCGCTGAACAGGGACAGCTCCAGCTGGCCCTCTGCGGTTAAACGCAGGCTATGCAACAGTGGTCGCAGATCAAGCTGCCTTTCCAGACCCTTACGCATCACCACCACTGGCAGAGTCTCCTGGGCCATAACCCGATCCAACTCTGCCTGAGCAGGCAGCCGCGACAGACGGATATGGTAGGTGGTGACCATGGTGCCCGAATGCTCCTTGCCTGCCAGCACCGCTTGGCTTACAACCAGACCCTCTGGAAGCTGTCTGTTCATCGCGGGAATAAAAGCGCCAAGATCGGAGAGCGGTTCGTACAGATCAAGCAAAACAAACTCAGCCAGACTTTCCGTACCCAAAGGCAGCGCCGGACTAAAGGCAACCTTGGGGGTCGGATTGAACCCTAAAGAAAAATTAAGCGGCAATTTTGCCCTGTTAAAAGCCCGGAAAAAAACCTGGAGCAGTTCCAAATGGCTGAGCAGCCTGGCATTATTGAGCCGGGAATAGGTAAGCTTATAAACAAAATGCGCTCGAATGGCTTGTCTTGCCGGAGAATCCTCAGACCGCGTTTCCTGGACTACCGTCTCCGTCCCACATTCCACGTTTTTACGATGATGAACAATGGGCTTAAGAGTTTTCAGATCACAAACCCCACATTGCTGACAGCCATGCACTCGGCAGTCCGGAGTGTATTCTTCTTTAAGGGCTTTGGCGTGTTCCTCGGCAAAAAAATCATCTCGAACCCCAACACGAAGATGCTGCCAAGGCAAAGGTTCATCCACCTCCCTGCGGCGCAGATAACTCTCGAGTTCCAGACCGCAGACCGTAGCAGCATCCTGCCAGCGATTAAGATCAAAATGCTCGGACCAGGCATCCATGCGTGCGCCCCTCTGCCAGGCCTTTTCAAGCAACAGGGAAAGACGACGATCACCCCGGGAAAAAACCCCCTCCAGAGAGCTCATCCGCGGATCATTTCTTTTCAAGGTGCAATTCTTGCCATACAGCCGTTTTTTGATGATATCCATTCGCGCATAGCCTTCGGCGATGGAAAGCTGCGGCTCCCGTTCAAACACGGTATGGGGCTTAGGGACAAAGGTGGCGGCGCTCACGTTCACCCGACAATTGCCACCCCGCCCTGCTTTCAGCACCTTCTGAGCCAAGGCCGGGATCGCCACAACATCCTCCTCGGTTTCAGTGGGCAGTCCGAACATGAAGTAGAGCTTGATCAATTTCCAGCCTAGACCATAGGCCGCCTCTGCCGTAGCAAGCAGATCTTCCTCGGTGATCCCCTTGTTGATCACCCTGCGCAACCGATCAGTGCCAGCCTCCGGAGCCAAGGTAAAACCGGTCTTGCGCACCCGCTTGATCTGCTCCATGATCGCCGGAGTGAGGGTGCCAACCCGTAAGGATGGCAGGGACACCGAAACATGCTCCTTGGCAAAGCGGTTCATCAGGCGCACCAGCAACTCGCTCAGGCAAGAATAATCGCCGGTAGAGAGGGACAACAAGGCCAACTCCTCGAAGCCACTCTCAGCGATGCCTTTTTCAGCCAGAGCAAAAATCTTCTCCGGGGTGCGCTCCCGTACCGGCCGATAGATCATGCCCGCCTGACAGAAACGACAGCCTCTGGTACAGCCACGGGCAATCTCCAGACCAAGACGATCATGAACAATTCGGGTAAGTGGCACCAGAGGTGGTTGTTCGATGCTGGCACCTTCCAGGTCGGCAAGAATTCGACGTCTTATCACGTTGTTCCCAAAAAGCGTCTTCATCCCGATAAAGTTGCCGTCCACATCATAAAGCGGTTCAAAGAAAGAAGGAACATACACCCCTTCAATCCTGCTGAGCCGCGTCAGAACCTCCTGCCGCCCTGCCCCGCCTTCCTTGGCTATGCGCACAACCTCAGCGATTTCCAGTATCGCCTCCTCCCCGTCTCCCAGCAGTATAGCGTCAAAGAAATCTGCCACCGGCTCAGGATGAAAAGCACAGGGCCCGCCGCCGATCACCAGAGGATGCGCGCCTGTCCGCTCCGCGCTGCGGAAGGGCAACCCGGCCAGATCAAGAATGGTGAGAATATTGGTATAACAGAGCTCATAGGGCAGGGTGATGCCAAGTATATCAAAATCAACCAGCGGTCGCTGGGACTCCAGCGAAAACAGCGGCAAACCTCGGGCGCGCAACAGCTCTTCCAGATCGCGATCCGGGGTATAGACCCGTTCGGCCAGCATGTTCTCTCTGGCATTGACGATATGATAGAGAATCTGCAAGCCCTGATGGGACATGCCAAGTTCATAGAGATCCGGGAAGGCCAGCACCATGCGCAGAGGAATGACGTCCCAATCTTTTTTTACTACATGCAGTTCGTTGCCCCCGTACCTGCTGGGCTGTCTTACCTGCGGCAACAGTGCGTCTATTTCGTTATTCATCTATAATTCCTGATCCGACAAACGGGATAGTTGCGTTATTGAACAGGTACCACAATAAATCCGACAGGCACATCCACCCGGAAATCTCCCGCCCTGAAACTGGCATCGGCTAACCAGTCTTCCATGGCGATTTCCATGAGCGCGCCGTTATGGTTGGAGTGCAGCCGAACCAGTCCCGGCAATCGGCAGTTGCCTGAGGCTCCTTTTGAAACCTGGATATAGTCGCTATACCTCACATCAACCATAATCGAGCCATCAGGGGCTGCCAGCAAATGCCGACGGATAACCTGCTCAACCGGGTCAAAGAGTATATGGCGGCGAAAACCCTTCCCGTTCAAAATATCAGTTGCGTAAGAAAGCTCAAGCCAGAGGCCATGCCCCTCCTGATCTTGGGCAACCGAATAAATTCGCAACTTTTCAGGTGCCAGTCTGCCTGAAAGCCAGTAAAAACTCTGCCCCGGATCAAACCCCTGGGGGGCATATTTTTTAAAAGCCGCCGCTGTAACCAGCCCCTCATAGCCCTTGCCTTCCGGTATGGAAACATAGCGAAAAAATGTTCCGTCCGTAGCCAAAAACATCAGGGGCTGGCCCAAGGGATTGAGCCCGGTAAATTTCAAAAAAGAGGGAGCCTTGGCTTGGAGAAAACCAGAGATAGTGCCATTTTGAACAAGTGATTTCAGGGAAAACCGCACCTGGACATCAAGACAGCAGGAGCAGTCCTGCTGCTGGCGAGCCATGGTGCCTTGAAACAAGGCAATGGCTTGCTGTTGCTGCAAGGCAGCAAGTGGCCGAGTAGCTGGCAAGGTGGCACAGCCGCCACAAAACAACAAAACTACCAAAGCGCAAAAAAAACATCGCTTCATTTTGTGCCGCCGGTAGAACCGTCCTTGGAAGATAAAGCCTCCAGCTTGCGACGGACAGCCTCTTTCTTATCGTCTTCGTAAAATTCCAGCGACTTCAGATAAGCTTTGCGAGCCCTCGAACTATCATTGTTTTTCAAATATGCATCCCCAAGATGCTCATAAATTGTCGGATCATCAGGAGAAAGCATAACCGCCAACTCAAGTTCCCGGACCGCAGCCGAAAAATTCCCCAACCGGTAATAGACCCAGCCAAGACTGTCACGAACATAGCCATCCTTTGGCAGCAGAGCGACAGCCTGCTCTATATAGGCCTTGGCCTCTTCTATATTCCGCCCTTCCTCAGCCCAGGTATACCCCACATAATTCAAGGCCCGAGCATGTTTAGGCTCTCGTTTCAGCACCTCTTCCATCTGCCGCATGGCCCCTGTTGGATCATTAAGCTTGAAGAGAAACAGAGCATACTCATAATACACCTCCACATTATCTGGAAAATCAGCAAAGGCCCGGGTGAACACCTCTTGAGCCTTATCATGCTTATCCTGACCCGCATAGAGTATGGCAAGAGCCACATAAAAATTTAACCGCCGCGCCTGTTTGTCAGCCATGGCCTGCTGAATAACCTTCTCTGCCCCTGCAAGATCCTTTTCTTCCTGCATGATTCTGGCCAGCATGATCACCGACTCCTCATAAGCCGGACTGACTGTCCGCACCTGCCGGAGAAGTTTCTTGGTAGCCACAAGATCCCTCTGCTGATAATAGGCCAGAATCAACAGCGCTCGAGCAACATCTGACTGAGGATCTTTCTTGAGAATCGCCTCCAACCTTTTAATAGCCTCAGGGTGTTTACCTGCATCGATGAGAATCCGACAGATGGCAAGCTCAACCTTGACCGGATCGACTGCGATATCCCGCAGACTTTCCATCTCCTGCAGTGCTTTATCCACCAGTCCCTGCCGCAGATAGACATTGGCCAGAAGACTCTTGGCCCTCACATCGGAGCCATCTTCTGCAAGAAGACGTTGATAGATGGCGATTGCCTCTGGATAGCGATTATCCTGCTCAAACAACTCAGCAGCCTCATAGGCCAGTGTCGGCGACCAGTTGATAATCAGTGCTTTCTCAAAAGCATGCGCCGCCTTATCGAAAAGACGCATCTCCTGATAGAGTTTAGCCAGATAATAGAAACCGGCATAAGAATCAGGATTGAGCTCCACCAGCTTTTCCAAAACCTGTCGTGCCTTCTCATAATCGTGCATTCTGGCATACAGCCCACCCAGCAACAACCGGGAATTAAAGTTTTTCGGATCATCTGTCAGGATGGATTGATAAATCGCAGCCGCCTCGCCAAATCTATCCATAATGCTGTAGAGATTAGCCAACAACGTCCGGGCTTCCGCATCTTTTGGTGTCAGGGCAATAAGTCTGTTCACCAATTCAACGGCCTGTTCCCGTTGTCCTGTCTTAACAAGCAACCCGGCCAGAGCCCGCATGACATGTCCAGCCTGCCGGTCGCAAACCAATGCCTGTTTATAAGCGTAGATAGCCTCATCATAGCGTCCATCAATTTCAGACGACCTGCCCCAGAGAAAATTAAAATAGGCGCAACTCAGATCCACCGCTTCTTCATAGGGTTCAAGCTCTGCGGCAAAAGGCGGCTGCCCTGGCACTCCCTGAATGGTTGTAGAAGTAGTGGTGGTGGTAGCACATGACAGGCAACAGAGGGCCAACCCAGCGACAACGAGCAGACGCTTCAGCATACATTTCCCCCCCTTAACGACCAACCCCATTATTTTCCTGTAACCCACAGAAACAACCATTTTTATTCCGCCCTGAGCCGTCGTAAAAAATAACTTTAACAATTGTGATCCTGCGAACGGCATAATGAGCCGTAACGAAATGGCCAATCAAGTACAGGTTGAATTTCAACGGCTCCTAAAAAGTTCCGCCACGTTTTCCACGATCAAGGCATGCACGGCCTCGGCTCCCCCGGTTCCGTCGATACGCCGGATATTGGGGGCCTTGAGCTCCGCAAAGATTCTGGCCACCCGCACCAGGGTCTC
>DOZO01000056.1 GCA_003517965.1 Desulfobulbaceae bacterium | reverse complement strand
ACACAAAATTATTTACAGGCCCAACAAATCACATTAGATTTTCTTGAAGGACTCAACAGCGGTTTTATCCCGCTTCCCTCTGATATTTGGGATTCCAATTTTTTCCCTGATTATACTTGGCATTTTGTTGTTTTAACTGACGATGATACTGTTTTCTTTTGTTCAAGGGAAAGGTTAAATGGTAAAGGTATTTATTCAGCACAGCCTCAATTATCTTTTGGTAAATATTTCCGCCAGAGGCTCGGCATTCCATCAGATCACCCTGTAACTAAAGAAAGCTTGCTCCACTACGGTAGAACAGACATAAATTTCTACAAAATAGACGATGAGACCTATTTCATGGATTTTTCTGTTCCGTGCGAGCCTTTTGCAAAACTACGCCGAACATACAATATGTTCTGGGGGGCCAAAGGGGACGGGGCCAAAGGGGACGGGGCCAAAGGGGACGGAGTTAGTTTAACAACTTAACCTTGTTTTTCTTGGCAGAAAAAACCGGACATTCCCCGAATTAAAAAAGTTCGGCGCCAAAAGCCAGGCACCGGAATCTGTTTTTCATCCAACTCCCCAATCTTGTCAAGCAATTGGTGCAGCGACAACATACCCTTGCGGCGATTTATGCCGTTCTTCCCTTCATGCTTGCGATCAACCGGATCATCACGTCTTTTTGTCCGGGCCACATCGGTCAGGTACGATTTTCCGTTGACTGCGGTCATTTTCAGTCGGTTACATTTTGTAACCGACTCACTGCCTTCTTTTTTCAGCCGGTTTTTCAAGACCTTCCAGTAATTCCGGGCGGTCTAATAATCAGTTTGCCGGGTCAACGCCTTGACAACATCCACCACCGAGAAAAACCACCTTGCCGCCTTCTCGTCATACAGCCGGCGGATTTGGTGATTTTCAAAAACCGTCAGGGCCTGGCCGATATAACTCATGATGTGCCTTCCCTTTTTGTTTGGCAGGGGATTTTGCTCATCGCACCGTTCAGTTCTCGGCTCTATTCAGCGATGAGGGGATAAACCCTTCCTCCGACAAGGCACGAATCACGCCCCGCATCAGATAGTTATTACTGAAACCAATGGTGTATTGGCGCGCCCCTTCCTTGATGGGCTGCAACATCTTGCGCTCCACCAATTTTTTAATTTGATAGGTGCGCTGGGCAGGTGACATGCCGGGCATGGCCGCGGCCAGATCAGCTGCCTTGGCAACGCCCTTTCTGGCGGTGATGTGCAGCATATTCTCTTCCATCGCCGTGATGAGCTCTCTCTCCCTGGCATAAGAAATGGCAGGCGCAAGAATTATGCCGCTTAAATAGCTGAAGTCAGTAAGCCGATCCACTTTGCGCAATTCGGCAAGAATGCCTTGCAATACATAAATGCACCAGGTCTCCAGCCCTTCCGGGGTGCCGGTATCAGCGTGCGCCAACATGGCATAATACTGATCGCGGTCATTGCAGAATACTGCGGTTGGGTTCAACACTCGGCCGCCGGTTTTTACATTGAAGCCGTACTTGATCAGCAGGGCGTAGGTCAGTAGTCGAACCACGCGGCCATTGCCGTTGCCAAACGGGTGGACCCAGCCAAAACGATGGTGCGCCAGCGCCACCTTGATGAGGTCATATTTTGGTGGCTGATTTTCGTTGATGAACGCCACCAGCTCCTGCATGTAGTGTGGCACCTGGATGAGCTCGGGCGGCAGGTGTTCAGACTGGGCAATTTTCACCTGCTTCTGCCGGTAAGCTCCCGGCGTGGCATCTCCCTCCCGCTCCAGCTCTTTGACCGTGATGGCGTGCAGTTCGCGGATGAAGTGCTCTGTCAATCCGTCGCCGGGCTGAATACTCTCCTCAATGTAGGCCATGGCTGCTTCTATATTTTCCATTTCCCGCAGCTGGTCAGTGGGAGCCTGCCGGGTGCCTTCCAGCTTGCTTTCTACATAGTCCGCCAAGGTAGTGTGATTCCCCTCGATGCGGGCTGAACCCAAACTTTCCAGCATGTGGAAGATGTGCTTGAGCTGGAAAAAGACCTGGGCCGGGGTCGTGCCCTGCAATTGCAGGCGGCGCAGATGTTCCAGCTCCGTCAAGACATCAACTAATGGGGAGTCAAACGACGGATTGAGCAGGGTCAGATCATGGTGGTTAAATAGAGGCATGGCGATATTCTTCTGTAAATGCAGCGTTTGACTATCTCTAACAAGGCAATATCATAACAATGAAATCAGCATATTACCAACAAGTCAATGAAAAACTATCTTGAAATTTGCCGCACGCTATGTTGAAAGACCCTCTGGGTGCAATACCAGCTACACTCCCCATCCAGTATCATAGTGATTTTTTGGTATTCTGGTGACATCGGCATCTGGAATGATGAGGCGCTTCTTACAGGTGGCATCAGCGTGGTCCCAATCTGGAAATGGTTGCTGACATATCTTTCTCAACATGGGTTTCAAGTTTCCTATCTCTTGTCCCTTTGCAAACGAATCCCCCCTCCCTCCGCAACACATTCTATCCCAGATCCAGCCAGTTGTTTAAAAAATGGCCGGCCAAGGATAAACATTTCCATCTCCAGCGGAAACCCTGCCGTTTTGGCAACCTCGGCCCTGATGACAAGATCGGCGCGCACCAGTTCGGTTAGTTGGGCGAAATCTTCTGTCCCGCCTACCTGGGAAAGCAGCTCGGTAAAGAGCCGTCCCGAACAAGCCCGTTCATGCCGGTCGATCTCCGCCAGGATCGGGTCATGATGATTAATCAAATCGGCACGGCGCAGGGTGTTTTGATAAATAGTAGCCAGAAGATCCTCTGGCTGCCAGCACTGAAGAATCCGGCAGGTTGCCGGACGGTTCTCGTAGATAGTGCAGGCGTTGCCTGCGTCCGCAAAAAAAAGACAAGTCCAGCCACTGCCCTGCCCTCTAATCTTGAGCAGCTCCACCGGCACCGGTTCAAGCCTGGCGGTGGCAGGATTGTAGCCCATCTCTCCACGCCGGATGGTAACCAGCTGATCGTGCCGAATATGGCCCTGGCGGACAAGATAAAGATCATCCCGGCGAAGAGCTGGGCCACCTTTTCGGCAACAAGTGCCGCATTGTTTACATCGGTTGATGTCGGTCATATCTCAAAAGCGACGCAGCAAAAAAATCATCTTATCAAACCTCCTGATCTGCCTTAATTGTAAAATATCTCTAATCTTCAGCAAGATAATCCTTGTAGTTTTATGTCGTTCACAGTCTATCACAAAAAAGAAACGGACACCACGCTTGACACTTCCCCTATATTTCCCGTAAATTCCATATATATGTTTATCCCACGGAGAAAAATAATCCTGACCGGCTACCGGGCAACCGGCAAAACCCTGGTGGGCCTGATGCTGGCCCAGCGCCTGAATCTCGACTTTCTCGACATGGACGAGATGATTGAGGTCAGGGCAGGGCAGTCCATCCATCAAATCGTCGCCCAGCAGGGGTGGGAGCAGTTTCGTCTCCTTGAGCGCGACTTGCTATCCGAGTTGATCTGCCGCAAGGACGTGGTCATTTCTACGGGAGGCGGGGCCATTCTCCATCAGGATATCTGGTCTCTCTTGCAGCAAACCGGCCTTGTTGTCTGGCTTGGCGCCGATATCGACACCATCTGTCGCAGGCTGGCTGCGGATGAAAAAAGTACCCGCCAACGACCAACGCTTACCGACTCGGACATCTATACCGAGGTGGCCCATATGTTGGTCGCGCGGGAGCCGCTCTATCAAAAAGGTTCTCATCTTGCCGTAGACACCAGCAACAAGACCGCAGGCGAGATCGTGCATATTATTGAACTGGCCCTTGCAAATGATGAGTTTCTTCGCACCATCGAAGCCTCCATTCCCAATGACCCCACATTTTATTAG
>DOZO01000066.1:12181-21634 GCA_003517965.1 Desulfobulbaceae bacterium | reverse complement strand
CTTAAACACGAATGAACCAAAATCCTTGCGCTCCGCCTATACCCGTTCGGCAAGAGGCACAAAAGCCCGCTTTTTTGGGCCGACATAGATCTGTCTGGGCCGACTGATCCGCCAGTCTGGATCATCCCACATCTCTTTCCAATGAGCGATCCAGCCGGGCAGGCGACCAAGGGCAAACATCACCGTAAACATGTTGGTAGGGATGCCGATGGCCCGATAAATGATGCCGCTGTAAAAATCCACGTTAGGGTAAAGGTTGCGTTCCACAAAATACTCGTCCCTCAGGGCTACCTCTTCCAGTTCCTTGGCGATGTCCAGCAGGGGATCAGAAATATTCAAGGCTGCCAGCACCTCGTCGCAGGCCTGTTTGATAATCCGCGAACGTGGGTCATGAGTCTTGTAAACCCGGTGGCCAAAGCCGACCAGCCGAAAAGGATCTGCCGGATCCTTGGCTCTGTCGATATATTTCTTATAGTCCCCGCCTTCCGCATGGATCTGGGAAAGCATCTCCATTACCGCCTGATTGGCCCCGCCATGCAGAGGTCCCCACAGGGCATTTATTCCGGCGGAGATCGAGGCGTAGAGGTTCACCCTGGCGCTGCCAGCTACACGCACCGTAGCGGTGGAACAGTTCTGTTCATGATCCCCGTGCAGGATCAGCAGCTTGTTAAGGGCCCTGACCACCGTATCATTAATCTCGTAAGGCTTAACCGGCGAATCAAACATCATGTTCAGAAAGTTAGCGCAATAGCTCAGATCATGGCGCGGATAGACCAGGGGCTGCCCCATGGATTTCTTGTAGGAAAAGGCGGCGATAGTCCGCACCTTGGAGAGTAGCCGCGCCGCCATCTTGTCGATATTCTCAAAGGGGTTTTCCAGCATATCCGGATAAAAGCTACACAGGGAGTTGACCATGGAGGAGAGAATGGCCATGGGCGGACTGTTGGGCGGATAGCCATCGAAAAAGCGGATCATATCCTCGTGAACCATGGCATACTTGCCAAGCAGCTCGCTGAATTTGCTCAGCTCCGCCTGAGTAGGCAGACTGCCATGATCCAGAAGATAGGCGACCTCGACAAAGGTGCAATGCTCGGCAAGTTCCTCAATCCCGTAGCCGCGATAGCTGAGAATCCCCTGTTCTCCATCGAGAAAGGTGATGCTGCTGCAACAGGATCCGGTATTCATGAAGCCGCTGTCGAGGGTGATATAACCGGACTGGGCACGCAAGGCCCTGATGTCGATGGCTTTTTCCCCCTCACTGCCAACAATGATCGGCAACTGGTATGTCTTGCCATCGAGCTTCAACTCTGCTTTTTCTTGACTCACAATCACGTTTCCCATAAGTACCCTTCGTTGCTGCACCACTCTTGTCGCAGCGACTATCCCGTATTTTCGTAATGAAAGATCATCTGAAATCAATTAATATACTTGGATACCTTTTTTTTTCAACAAGTAAGAACCAGTACCTTGCCCTACGCAAGGAGAGCTTTGGCAATGCACGAAAAAACCGATCTATACCGGCAGCGGCTCAGAAAATTCATTGAGGAGGTCACCCTGTACCCGGTCTCCTGCGAGCGGCTGGCCATGGGCCGCGACGATATTGCCTGGCTCGATGAGGTGCTGACCGGCGGGGCAAAAATCGTCCAGTTGCGGGACAAGGAATCCTCTGGCCTGCGCCTCTTTGAAAAAGCAAAGATCTTCCGCCGAAAAACCCTGGAGGCAGGAGCCCTGTTTATCGTCAATGACCGGGTGGATATTGCCCTGCTCAGCGGCGCCGATGGAGTCCATCTCGGCAACAGCGACATCCCTGCGGCAGAAGTCCGCGCCTTTGCCCCGGAACTTATCATCGGCGTGTCCTGCAATACGGAAGAACAGGCCGCCAGTGCGGAAAAACGTGGAGCCTCCTACTTCAATATCGGGCCTCTCTACGCCACCCAGACCAAGGACGGCCTTTCTACCTTCCTCGGGCCTGCGGCCATCCCAAGATTCAGCGCTCGAAGCACCCTGCCCTTCACGGTCATGGGGGGGATCAAAAGAGAACATATTCCGGAACTAACCGCCATGGGAGCCAGACGTATGGCCGTGGTCACGGCTCTGACCTGCGCCGACGACATCGCCGCGGAAACCAGCGCTTGGCTGACCACAATCCGAATCCAGACCACGCTTATCTAAAAAGTAAAGCAAAGGAAAAACCATGCCCACTCTTAACCAACAGCTCATCGACATCAAACTGCTCATGCAATACGCCGTCCCCCCGGCTGATCTGGCCACAGCCACCGCCTTCGTGGAAAAACACGGCACAGACAGCGTTAGCCTGCACATCTTTCACGCTTTTTACAGCTATCTGCCCGAAGGTCTGGAAGACACCATCACCATGCTCCGTCTACTGGAGCGCAGGCGGGGAACCTTCCTGCTCTGCGCCAGCACTACTCTGAGCGATTATCTCTACCTGGCGACCAGCGAACAGGCCGAATTTCTGGGGCCCCTTGCCGAGGGCATCTGGGAGGAGGAGGTGCTGAACTTTTTCAACCTTGAAAATCGTGAGGCCTTTCTCAAGAAATATACGAACCTGGCCAGCTTCCCGGTTTATGTGCCAGCCCATCTCCACCACGATCTCTGTTCTTTCTGCCATGTGACAAACGGCGAGATCCACACTCTGGGCTGCCCGGCGGAGATCTGCCCCTGGTGCGGCGGGCAACTGACCTCCTGTGCTTGCCGCTTTACCTTGCTGGGAAAAGCAGACCTGACCAGCGAAGGCCAGCTTGAAGAGCTGCTGGCCCTGCTCAACAAAAAGGGCCGGCGCCCCTTTTCCGCAGAGGAACACCGGCCCACATACCCTTTCACTCCACTCGATCTGGAATAAGACGAAGTGCTGAAAAAAATCTCGCCGCAGGCCGGATGGAACGCCTACTTGAGGGTTTTCAGATACCTATAAAAAGGCGAGTCCGGAGAGATCACCAGCCTGGTGTTTTCCCCCATGGTATTCCGGTATGCATCCATGCTCTTGGAAAAAGCATAAAACTCAGGGTCCTGATTGTAGGCTGCCGCATAAATCTTGGCCGCTTCACCATCAGCCTTGCCTTTGATCTTTTGGGTCTCACGGACGGCCAGAGAACTGACCTCCCGCAATTCCCGCTCAAGCTTGCCAAGGATCTCTGACTTCAGACCTTCGCCGGTGGAGCGCTTTTCCGCCGCGATCCGTTTGCGCTCAGAAATCATCCGCTCATAGACACGCTGCTGTACCGTCTCGATATAGTTGACCCGCTTGAACATCACATCCACCAGCTCAATGCCGTACTGGGGCGTGACCTTGGAGGCGGCGGCATGAATCATGGCCGAGATCTTATCCCTGCCATAGCGGATCTGCTCCTCCTTGCCCGCTGGCCCGAAACCCATGCCTTCCGGATCCCAATCCGAACTGCGAATGATCTCAACCAGATCATTCTTGTTGACCAGATCCCGCACCGTGCCATCAATAATATCATCAAGGATGGTCTGAGCCCGGTTTTCGTTATTTACCGCCTGCAGAAAAACCAGGGCATTGGAGATGCGCCAGCGCGCCGTAACATCCAGATAGACAAAGGTTTTGTCGTTGGTCGGCACCTGGTTCGGATCACCATCCCAGATGAGAATCCTTTTATCAAAAAAGGTTACTTCCTGGATAAAAGGGGTCTTGAACTGTAGCCCGGCCGCGGTAATCGGCTTACCCACCGGACGACCGAACTGGGTGATCACCGCCTGCTTGCCCTCCGGCAGGATAAAAAATGCATTGGCCAGCACCACTCCCGCCGCAACTACAACCGCTATCACAACACCACGCAGTATCTTGTCCACTGGCTTCCCCTATTTTTTTCGTAACTTTTTCCTTGGCCTGTGCCAATTCTAAAAATACCCGACTCTGTCAAGGCGACTTCGCTGCGGCCTTTGCTCCCCCCCTCATATCAAGAAAAGGCAGAATCCCCCCCTTGTCCCCGTCAACCACATAAATCTCGGTGACTTTGGGCAGCACCTCCTGCATGGTCTCCAGATACATCCGGCGCCGGGTGACTTCCGGCCCCCCCTTGTATTCCTTAAGAATAGCCAGAAAACGGGAGGCCTCGCCCTGGGCCAGATTGACCCGTTCCACCGCGTAGCCTTGCGCCTCTTCCAGCATTTTTTTCGCGTCACCCCGTGCCTTGGGCACCTCACGGTTATAGGATTCCTCAGCCTCGTTCACCAACCGTTTCATATCCTGATCCGCCTCATTGACCTCATTAAAAGAAGGCTTCACATGTTCCGGTGGGTTAACATCCTGAAGCTGAACAGTGACGATCTTTACCCCTGCCTGATACCGATCCAGAGAACTCTGCACCTCCCGCTGGGTAGCCGAGGCCAACATTTCCCGGTTGCTGAGTACATAATCAAAAGTCATATTGCCGACGATACGGCGCAAGGCAACCTCGGAAATATCACGGACCGCCTGCTTGACATCCTTAACCTTGAAAGCGAAAAAAATTGGATCCTGCACCTTGTACTGAATGATCCACTCCAGGTCGATGACATTGCGGTCGCTGGTAAGCATAAGGGATTCAGCGCCATAGCCGGTCTTTTCAAACTCGGTGCGTTGCCCAGGGGTCTTGGTCCTGAAGCCAAACTCCTCCTTACGGACATTCTCCACATCAACCTTGATGACTTCGTCCATGAAAGGCAGCTTGAAACTCAGTCCTGGCGAGGTGGTTTTGACATATCTGCCAAAACGCAGCACCACGCCCTGTTCACCGGGAGCTATGGTATAAAAAGCGGAAAACAGCAGAGAACCAAGAAAAAAAACACCGAGAAGCAGGCCGAGCTTCCCGAGATTGGCAAAGGGGCCTGAGCCGAAAAGCTCCGGCCCCAGACGCCCACCTGCGCCAGGTCTACTCTTCTCTCCGCTGCCCACCCCGTCAAAAAACTCTTTGAGTTTGTTAAGCAGAAGGGCAATAAGCTCTTCCGGGGTTTGCGGCCCTTTCTTTTTTCCCCAAGGGGGCTGCTGATCATCAAAGGCCATGGCCTCAACTCCTTTTTTTATAAAAAACGCACTATTTCTTATTGCAGAATTGGCCCAATAATGACTCTTGCTCTATCAGGACACTATTCCCCCAACCAAATCACCGTGCCTCACCCAGAGCACCCTTCTGCGAAAGCATGACAATATCGACCCGCCGATTGAGCTTCCGACCCTCATCTGTGGCATTATCTGCAAGCGGACGGTATTCCCCATACCCGACCACAGACAGCTTGTCACCCTTGAACCCGTGTTTTTCAATAAGATAATGGACAATGCTGTTAGCCCTGGCCACAGACAATTCCCAATTCGTGGGAAAGATCGAAGACTTGACCGGGACATTATCCGTATGCCCTTCGATGCGAAAACTATTGCCAGAACGAGAGATAGTGGTAGCAATCCTGTCCAGCAGGGGTAGCGCTTGCGTCTGCACCCTGGCGGTCCCGGAGGGGAAAAAACCTGCCTCTTTCAGGCTGATTACCAGGCCCCGTTCGTTGATGGTCAATTGCACCTGGTTTTTGGCTTCATATTCCTGGAGATTACTCTGCACCTCTTTCCTGACCTGATTGAATTCCTGGGCTTCGGCAAGGGAGGAGCTCTCATCCTGGGACAGCGAAGGTCCCGGCTGATCAGACACTTCAGGAATCAGGCCAAAATCCTTGTTGCCGATAACCTTTGGCGGAGGGGGGGAAATCTGGTTGTAAGAAAAAGAGGTTTGGATTGAGGCCTGCACCTCATCCATTTTTTTCTGATCCACGATAGACATGGCATAGAGCATGCCAAAGACAGCAAAAAGAAGGGTGATAAAGTCAGCATAGGAAACAAGCCATCGATCCAGGTTCGGTTCCTTCTCCGGTTCTTTTTTTTTCTTGAGCCTGTTCATAAACCGCCCCAACCTCGGCTGTAAAGCGTGACCCCACTGGTCTGGGTGAAACTCCGCAAACGTTTTTCAATCAATCTGGGGTTATCACCTCTTTGGATGGCAAGAAGACCTTCAATCACTATTTCCCGTTGAAGAATCTGCGCTTTCAAGCGTTTCTTGAGTTTAGTGCCGATAGGGATGCAGATAATATTAGCGATCACCAAGCCATAGATGGTAGCCACGAACGCCACGGCAATACCTGCACCCAACCTGGAAGTATCAGAGAGATTACTCATTACATGGATTAGACCCAGGATTGCGCCGATGATGCCAATAGTCGGAGCAAAACCGCCAGCAGCCTCAAACACCTCAGCGCTGCCCTTGTGGAGATCTTCGAAGTTGGTGATTTCTATCTGCAAAACCTCCATGACCTCCTCGGGGTCCATGCCGTCCACCACCATTTCCAGACCATGACCAAGAAAACGGTCTTCGACCATCTGTGAATCCTGCTCCAGGGTTATCAGGCCGTTCTTCCTGGCAATATTGGCAAAACCAACCAACTTGCCAATCATCTCCTCTGGATCTTCCATCTGGTGGGAAAAGGCCGTGGCTGCGCTATAAAAGGCCCGCCGAAGATCTTCAAGTGGGAACGAAACAAAGGTTGCCCCGAGTGTCCCCCCAAAAACGATAACGGCGGCGGTGGGTTGAAGAAGAGCGCTAATGTGACCGCCTTCAAGAATCTGGCCGCCAATCACGGCCCCGAAGCCCATAAATAGGCCGACAAGGGTAGCTATGTCCATAAGCTGTGTGACTCCGTTAAATAATCAAGAAAGCGACGAAACAGATGTACTGCTGGATAGTTACAAATTATTTGTATAATAGCACCATTTTTTCCTCCTAAGCCAACAAAAAGAAAGCCATATAACGCAGGGCTCGAAATACCAAACGATATCGACATCCAGACGTGACGGCCCGTTACGCACAAAAAAAAAGGCCATGCCGAAGCATGACCAGATTTTTCATTACCACATCATTTTTCAAGATGGTGCCGAAGAGAAGACTCGAACTTCCACGAGGAAACCCCCACTAGGCCCTGAACCTAGCGCGTCTACCAATTCCGCCACTTCGGCACATCGTGAGAAGCGATACTAATTTTTTCGGGTGGTATTTGTCAAGACAAATTACCCAAGCATCAAAAAAATCTCTCTGGGCTGCGGCTTGACCTTTTTACAGTTGTCGCCTATTGTGGTGGCACATCAAATCAGGATTCGTAACTACTCAGCTTGATGCCGGAATTGAACAAAAGCCACGGAATGTAACTGCTCAGCAGTGCCGTAGATGCGCGAAAGAGGCCTGCGAAGTGTGCTATTCGCACATGAGCAGGCCGATGACAAAGCAGATGCGGTGCTGCTGAGCAGTTACCAGGATTCACGTTACCATGCATATATATACAAACATCAGCGACATACCAGGGTCTTTCCCCAGAGCCGCAGTCACCATCGGCAACTTTGACGGCGTCCACCTGGGCCACCAGATCCTGTTCTCCGAAGTGGTGAGCCGCGCCTATCGGAACAAAGGCACCAGCGTAGCCGTCACCTTTGAACCACATCCGCTCAAGATAGTACGACCCGACATCGGTCTCAAGCTCATTTCCACCGCCGAACAAAAAAAAGAACTCATCGCTCTGGCCAATATCGACGCCCTAATCATTCTCCCCTTTACCAGGGAATTTGCCAATACCCCTGCCGAAGTCTTTGTGGATCAGGTCTTGTGCCAAGCCATAGGCGTCCAGGATCTGGTGGTTGGCTACGATTATGCCTTTGGCAAAAATCGCCATGGAGACATCCCCTTTCTTCAGGAGCAAGGCAAGAGCAAAGGCTTTACGGTCTCTGTGGTGGAACCGTATTATGTAGAAGGGATGCTGGCCAGCAGCAGCAAAATCAGGGAACTGGTAGGCCTTGGCAAAATGAAATACGTCAAGAAACTCCTTGGCCGCTACTACCAGATTCGGGGCGAAGTTAGAATGGGCAAGCAGCGCGGCGGGCCACTCCTCGGTTTTCCCACCGCCAACCTCGCCATTGCCGAAGAAGATCTATGTCCACGTCTGGGAGTTTACGTCACCCAGGTGATCTATGACGGCAAATGCTACGGCGGCGTGCTCAACATTGGCTACAATCCAACCTTTGCCGGCAACCAGCTTTGCGCCGAAACCCACATCTTCGATTTCAACCAGGATATCTACGGGAAACCGATCAAGATCAATCTACTCCGCTTTCTGCGCGAAGAAAAAAGGTTTTCTGGACCGGCAGAACTGGCCACCCAGATTGCCATTGACGTGGCCGCCGCCAGAAATATTCTGTCAGAAGCCAAAAAGGAAATCCTGCTGTCTTGCGAAGAAAAATACAATCGCTGACGTAACTGTTCAGCAGCACCGCATCTGCTTTGTCATCGGCCTGCTCATGTGCTACAGCACACTTCGCAGGCCTCTTCCGCGCATCTGCGGCACTGCTGAACAGTTACGTTATCATAATTTGCGTTCCTTCCCGGCTCCGAGTTGCATAGTTACCCGCTAATTAGGGAGGCCTACGGGGGAAGGAAAAGATCGGAATCAGCGATGGAACATCAAGCGGACAAAAAGCAGGATGATCTCCTGCCGGAAAAAAAGATACATCATGGCTGCGATGGCCAGGAAAGGGCCATAAGGGATGACAGTCTTGCCGCCCTTGCCCTGTTTGACCATGGCCCAGACGCCCACTACCGTACCCAGCACCGAGCTGGCAAATACCACAAAGGGCAAGGACTGCCAGCCCAGAAAAGCGCCGATCATGGCCAGCAGCTTGATATCACCGCCACCCATGCCTTCCCGTTTGGTGAACAGGTAATAGCCCATGGCCACCAGATAAAGACTCCCCCCCCCGAACAAAATCCCCAATCCGGCATCCTGCCAGCTAACAAACGGATTGACAAAGGAGAGAGCAAAACCCAGGACAATGCCGGGCAGGCTGATCACATCGGGGATGATCTGGTGTTGAACATCTATAAAGATAACAACAAGCAGGGCCGCGCAAAAAACAAAATAAACAGGATAAAGAATGGTAAAACCAAAGTGCTGGTACAAGGCCAAGGCCAGAAACGTCATGGCTGCCTCAACCAAAGGATAGCGCCAGGAAATTCGCTCTCCACACTGCCGACATCGGCCGCGCAGAACTATAAAACTCAGGAGAGGAATATTGTCATACCAGGAAATGGGCTTTTTACAGGACTGGCAATGGGAGGCCGGGAAAACGATGGAGCCGCCTTCCTCAGGCAAACGCACAATGACCACATTGAGAAAACTGCCGATCAGAGACCCGAACAGAGCGACAAAAATAAAAAGCATATCCTCACCCATACGTCTTGTTTACCTATCTGGACATCCCAAGGATTAACTTAAATATCATCAAACAACTTACCATTTCGCACACACAACTCCCTGTTGCCAAACCGCAAAATTCTCTGCTATAGTACCCTGTAAAATTTCCAGTCACAATAGGCCATTGATCAAATTAGTAACCGTTCACCGGGGCGG
>DOZO01000066.1:7147-11929 GCA_003517965.1 Desulfobulbaceae bacterium | reverse complement strand
TGGTGCTGCTGAACGGTTACTCAAATTAAGCGGAGTATTGCCGGTGTTCCTTTCCCTTGACGAATCTATCCAGAAACTTAAAACAGAAATCATTTCCCAGGATTGGAGTCTGCCCCCGAAAAAAATCGAACCCCTGCAGGCAGCCTTTATCTGCCTGAAAAACCACTTCGATACCAGAAAGAATACCCTGGCCATTCTGTCCATGGCAGACAGCATTCTCCTTTATGCCCAGAAACGGCAAGACCCTGTTCCCCCTGAATTTATTGATTTTCTCAAAGAAGCCATGGCCCATGTGGTCAATATGTACGAGGATGAGAATTTCGATCCGGACCAGGATGCCGAGCTGTGTAAAAGGGTGTATGGCAAGTTTGTCAGGCTCAGAGAAAAAGTGACTACAAAAGATGATGCCCCTCCCAGCCCATCTGGGCAAGAGAAAGAGTCAGCTACCGAGCTAAACCCTTTGGCAGAGCCTGTTTTTCTGGACAAATCCATAGCAGACCTTGTCCAGAACAGATCCGAACACGCCACTGCGACCGTGCTTTCCGAACCGGCCGCCGCCAAAGCTGCGGAGACAAGGCCCCTACCAATCCAACCGGAAGTCATAGTTCGACCCATCACCATTGGCAGACTGGCCCTCGCGATTGCTGAAAAAGACATCGCCATCATCAAACCGCTTTCCCCCAAAATGAGAAAAAGATATATTAAAAATAAGCAGATTCCTCTGAAGGAGCTGGTGAGCTGGTTTCGCAGCCTGTCAGGCCAGATGCAAGGCCCCCTTGCCCTGCTCAAAAACGGCGAATTAAAAAAGCTGCAACTCCCCCTCATGATCCCCAAGGGCATCGAGCTTGCGGACATTCCCGACGAAGAGGCCAACATGCTGGTGGTGGTAAGCAAGGGACACCGGCACGGGGTAATCTTCTGCCAGCTTGTCCAGGACGCGACCCCCTTGTTTTTTATGGCCAGAGAAAAAAATGACGACATTTTCGGCCCCGCCCAACTCGAGGAAGGCCAGGAGGTCCAACTGCTGAACCTCAACCGGTTGTTAAGGCGGGAAGGCATTTCTTTATGCGAGGATAAGATTGCTGCGAAATGCAGACAACCGGACCACATCAAAGCTCAGGAGAATAAAATCATGCCAAACATGCGTAAAAACACCAGAGTGCCGTTTCAGGTCGTTATCAGCCTGGACTTTCCCGATAAAAGCCATGTGGATTGCAAAACCGCAGACCTGAGTCTCAAGGGGGTCTTCGTGCCTGATATTACAGGACACACGATCGGCGAAAACTGCCTGATCACCCTGAGTTTAGCGGGATCAACCAGCCATCTTAAGCTGCGAATGAAGGGCACGGTAATTCGGGTAAAACAAGATGGACTGGCCCTGCATTTTTACGAAATGGATCTGGACAGTTTTTTCCATCTGAAAAATATTCTTTACTACAACTCCGAAGACCCGGATAAGCTGGCCGAAGAAATCTCCACCCAGGTTGAAAGTCTGCGAGATAAGGATTAATAAAATATGCGTCAGACCAGCCACCTCCCACACAAAAAGAGACCCATTAGAAACGCTCCCTTTGTGGTAATCTTCGCCTTTCTTCTCCTCTGGATGATCGGCATCGCCACAGGAGAACCGGGTCGGGTTTTGGAACAGGCAGTGCGGGTATGTCTAAGCTGCATAGGTATAGGTTGAGATGGAAACCGTCCGCAAATGGGTACAGGTAACCATCGGCTTACTCACCAACGGCTCATGGTCCTTCCCCTTTACCAAGACCATCTATCAGGGACCGCTCAAGGTAATCTGCGCACCCGGCCTTAACTGTTATTCCTGCCCGGCGGCCACCACTTACTGCCCCTTGGGTGCACTTCAGCAACTATTAGGCGGCCTGCGTTTCGCCCTGGAAAATGGCCAGTACTATTTCGGCTTTTCGGTACTCGGCAGCATCGGCGTGCTCGGTGGGCTGTTCGGCAGGATGATCTGTGGCTGGGCCTGTCCCTTTGGTTTTATCCAAGAACTCCTGTACAAGATCCCCACCCGGAAGTTCATTATTCCGCGTCTGCTCTCCTATGGCAAATACATGTTTCTTCTCGTCTTTGTCGTTGTTCTGCCGTTGGCGCTCGTTGATGATTTTGGCGCTGGCAATCCCTGGTTCTGCAAATTTGTCTGCCCTGCTGGAACTCTGGAAGCCGGTCTGCCCCTGCTCTTGCTCCAGCCCAATCTCCGCAACACTATCGGCCTGCTTTTTCTTAATAAATTCGTAATCATGCTCCTCTTTTTAACCTGGGCTGTCTTTGCCAGTCGGCCCTTCTGCCGAACCGCCTGCCCCTTGGGCGCTTTTTACGCACTGTTCAGCAAAGTCCGACTGATCAAGCTGCATCTTGATGAAGGCAGATGTACCAACTGCAAGGCCTGCCACCATGTCTGCCCCATGGGAGTCAAGTTCAATGAATCCCCGGATGACCCTGAGTGCATCACCTGCCTGGCCTGCATGAACAAGGCTTGCCAGTTCGACGCCATCTCCCTGGAAATTGGCGGCCTGCCTCTTGCCGTTGCTAACCGGGGCCTGTCCCCAGCCAGCAAAGGAAAGCCATGAAAATTTTTCGCACCAAGAGCACCGCCCCGGACGAGCTCGATCATACCGGCCTCAAGAAATGCCTTACCGCCTTTGATCTTACCTTTCTTGGGATCGGGGCCATCATCGGCACCGGGATCTTTGTGCTGACCGGCATCGCTGCCGCTACCCAGGCAGGCCCCGCCGTAGTGCTTTCCTTTGTTATCGCTGGAATCGCCTGCGCCTTTGCGGCCCTGGCCTATGCTGAACTGGCCGCTGCAGTGGGCGGCTGCGGAAGCGCCTACGGATACAGCTATGTGGCCTTCGGCGAGTTGATCGCCTGGATTATCGGCTGGGATCTGATCCTTGAATACGGGGTAGCCACCGCCGCCGTGGCCACCGGCTGGGCCGGATATTTCAACAACGCTCTTACCGCCGTTGGCCTGGCTCTTCCAGAGTCCCTAACCAAAGCCCCCTCTCTGGGGGGAATTGTCAACCTGCCAGCGGCAGGCATCGTCCTGATCCTCATGGTTCTGCTGATGCTCGGTATGCGAGAGAGCGCCCGCACCAACATGGTGATGGTTTTGGTCAAGTTGTTGACCATCGCGGTTTTTATCGGAGTGGCGGTGTTCCACGTCAACCCGGAAAACTGGAGCCCTTTCATGCCCTTCGGCTGGAGCGGCCAGAGCCCGGACGGCAAACCGGTGGGAGTGCTGGCTGGCGCGGCTATGGTTTTCTTCGCCTATATCGGCTTCGATGCAGTTTCCACCGCCGCGGAGGAAGCAAAAAACCCGCAGCGCGACGTGCCCTTCGGCATCATCTTTTCCCTGGTCTTCTGCACCGTCATCTATATCGTGGTCTCCGGCCTACTCACCGGGATAGTACCTTACACTCAACTGAACGTAGCCTCGCCCGTGGCCCATTCCCTGCAGCTGCTCGGGATCAACTGGGCCTCAGCCCTGGTAGCCACCGGGGTAATCGCCGGACTAACCACGGTGATGCTCGTTCTTTATTACGGATTAACCAGGGTCTTCTTCGCCATGTCCAGAGATGGTCTTTTGCCGCCGTTCTTCGCGCAGATCCATCCAAAAACCCAAACCCCGGTGCGGGTCATCGCCCTCTGCGGCCTGCTGATCTCCCTGATCGCCGGATTCCTGCCCTTGGGCGAGCTGGCTGAACTGGTAAATATCGGCACCCTGGCCGCCTTTGTCCTTGTCTGTCTGGGGGTGATTGTCCTGCGCATCAGGCAACCGCAACTGCACCGGCCCTTCAAGAACCCACTCAACCCAGTGTTCCCTCTACTTGGTGCCTGCTCATGCGCGGCGCTCATGGCATTTCTCCCCTGGATTACCTGGGTGCGTTTCGCGATCTGGCTGGCTTTGGGGGTTGTCGTTTATTTTTCGTACTCAATCCACCACAGCAAGCTGGAAGAATAGCTGAGTAAGCGATCACAGAGCATGACATCTGCTTCGCCACTACGCTGAAGGCCAGCAAAAACCAGTAGGAGCACTCTCCAAAAGCTGCGCCAAAACACGGGCAGCCAAGGCCCTGACTACTTGGTCTTCTGATTTCAGATAGGGTTTAAGATACCGAGGGGCCTGCCAGACAAGGAGTAGTTCCGGATTAACCTGAGCCAGACGGGATATTCCCCACATGAGTCCCCGCTGAAGGGCCGAAAGTTCGAGATAAAAGCCGTCCTCCCGCATGAAAGAGACCAGGATCTTGGTATACTCCTGGGCCAATCCTCCGTGACAAGCCAAACATTCTGCCATAGCCTCCGGCGTACCCCAGCCAATGCCGCCGGATTCATCGTTTAGGCTCCACATAAAACGGCGCATCACAATGCGGGCCGCCTCCAGGTCCTGGTCGGCAAGCCGGGCCACTGTCGCGCCCATGGCATAAACGGCATTCCATTTTGTTTTTTCAGAGGCGCTGCAAATTCCGGAAAATAAAGAGTTGAGCAGCTTTTCCGGCGGGTATCCGGCAAGGGCGGCGAGGACCTCCTCAAGTTCCGCCTGACTCAACAGGGCCAGGATTTTTTGCTTGATCCCCCTCTGGCTTACCGCCATAGTTCTTTCCCCTGGAACAAGATCTGGCCACGAATCGCCACGAGAAGGGGCCGCCTGGCTACTGTAATCGTTCACCAGGGGCACCAAAACAAGATACACCCCAGGAATGTAAGCGTCCGGCAGTGCCGCAGATGCGCGGAAGAGGCCTGCGAAGTGTGCTATTGCAC
>DOZO01000066.1:0-7048 GCA_003517965.1 Desulfobulbaceae bacterium | reverse complement strand
CGATAACGCAGATGTGGTGCTGCCGGACGCTTACTGGCTACTTGCGCATGGCCTCGGCGACCATACGGCCAAGTTCCGAGCAGGCCTCCAGCGATTCATGGGTGGGCACATTCTTTATCTTGACCCCCTCGCCCACAATGGCAAAGCCCATGTCCGTCATGTGGCCGGTGAGGTGCTTCACCGCCTCGCCGCTCCAGCCGAAGGAGCCGAAGGCCGCGCCGATCTTGTCTTTGGGGCGCAAGCCCTTCATGTAGGTGATAATATCAGCCATGGCCGGCATGATGTTGTTGTTCAGGGTTGGGGAACCAAGAATAACCGCACGCGCGTCCAACACCTCGCTCATGATGTCACTGCGGTGATTTTTGCGGGCATGCAGCAATTTTATCTGGGTGATCCCTTCGCGCTGCAGGGAGTTCAGCAAGGCCTTGGCCATCTTCTCGGTGCTGTCCCACATGGTGTCATAGATGATAACCGCCTTATTCTTGGTTTCGCTCTGACTCCAGCGATCATAGGCCACCATGATGGTTTCAGGCGATGTACGCCAGATCACGCCATGATCCGGGGCGATCATCTCGATTTGCAGCCCCAGATCCTTGAGCTGGGCGAGCAGCTTCTGGACGATGGGTGAGAAAATCATCAGAATATTTGCATAATACTTGGAGGCATGCATCATGAGTTCATGGGAGTCCACCTCGTCGTCAAATCGTTCCGAGGTGGCCCAGTGATGCCCAAAGGCGTCGCTGGAGATAAGCAGCTTATCTTCGGGAATATAGGAAAACATGCTGTCTGGCCAATGCAGCATCTTGGTTTCGAGAAACTGTACTGTCCTGGTACCAAGACTGATGAAATCTCCGGTGGCCACAACCTGATAGGGCCAATCCTCCCGGTGAAAATGCTCAAGCAGGGCTTTTTTGCCCATGGGCGAACAGAAGATCTTTTCCGGTTTGATGAGGTCGATCAGTTCCCGCAGAGAACCGGAGTGATCCATCTCCACATGGTTGACAATGATATAGTCGATCTTGCTCGGATCCCCCAGCACCTGATAGAGATGATGAATCAGGTCGCCCTTCAGCTCTTTTTTCACGGTGTCAAAGAGAGCGATCTTTTCGTCCTTGATCAGATAGGCGTTGTAGCTGGTGCCCTTGTCTGTGGAATAGCCATGGAAATCACGGATGTTCCAGTCCACGGCGCCAACCCAGTAGATGTCCTTTTTTATTTCTATCGCAGCCATGTTGTCCTCATGTGTAAGAACCAGGAGATTGGTAGGAGCGGCTTTTTTGCAACTATACTACAAGCGGATAGGATTTGCGCTTTTTTGTCGGAGCGCAGAAAAATTCTAATTCACCTGTACCGGAGGCGGGGTAAAAATCCGTTGGCCGAGTTCCGCGTCAAGCGTAAACAAGGCGGTGGTGTCCTTGCCAATGAGCTTAAGCTTGTCGAGCACCGCCCCGACATTAGCCTCCTCCTCGACCTGCTCCGAGACAAACCATTGCAGGAAGATGTTAGAGGCATGATCCTTTTCTTCCAGGGCAAGATTGACCAGATCGTTGATCAACCCGGTCACTTTCTGTTCGTGAGCGAGGGCCTCCTGAAAGACATGCAGAGTCGATTTCCAAACAACGGGAGGCTGCGAGATGGCTTTGAGGGTTACCCGACCACCCCGCTCATTGACCTGCCGAAAAATTTTCATACCATGAAACAACTCCTCCTGGGTCTGGGTCAGCATCCACTTAGCCGCACCAGGCAAGCCAATGGAGTTAAACCAGGTACTCATGGACAGATACATATAGGAGGAATAAAATTCTGCGTTTATCTGCTCGTTAAGAGCCTGCTCCATGGTTTTGCTGAGCATCTCAGGCCCTCCATAATCCGTGGAGATTGCAGAATTCACGGGCACTGACCTGGGTTGCGTCCACGGCAAAAACAGCCTCAGGAGCATCACCTGGCTTAAGAAACTGGCGGTATGCCTTATTGTCGGCGAGGAGCTCGATCCACTCTATATGGTGTTTTTCTTCCATGGGATGAGCAACGGACCCGACCTTAACCTTGTAGCCACCTGCTACCTTTTCAATCACCGGCAGATGTTTTTCTTTTGAGGCATCAACGGTGTTTTCACTCAGCAGATTCATGGGCTGGCCGCAACAAACAAGCTCGCCTACCCCGCCATGCAGCACCTCAACGATATTGCCGCACACTTCACATTTGTACACCTGCAGTTTCTCAGCCATGGTGGTTCCTCCTCAGATTATTAGTTTACCAGTTTTGCTGGATTCGTAAGTCGACTCCCCAGCGAAGGCCGGGACCAAGCATTGTTACAACTGCCCACACTGGATTCCTGCCTCCACCGGAATGATGCGATATAGCTTTTTTAGAGTTGTTGCGAGCTTACCAATTTTCGCCATTAAGTTCAAAATGATCCCGGGGATGATCGCAGGCCAGGCATGTTTCCGGAGCCTCCATGCCATGATGGAGATAACCGCAGTTGCGGCAACGCCAGGTTACTTTGGCCTCTCTTTTGAACACCCGCCCCTGCTTGATATTGGCCATAAGAGCACGATAGCGCTTTTCGTGCTGTTTCTCCGCTACAGCAATGGCCATGAATACCCCGGCAAGATTCGGGAAGCCCTCTTCCCTGGCAATCGTGGCAAACTCTGGATACATAGCGGTATGCTCATGGTTTTCACCGGCTGCAGCCTCGCCAAGGTTTTCCAGGGTGGTGCCAACAACCCCGGCTGGGAAACTGGCGGTGATTTGTACCTCGCCTCCTTCCAACATCTTGAACAGCCGTTTGGCATGTTCTTTTTCCTGATTGGCTGTTTCGGTGAAGATCTCTGAGATTTGCACCAAGCCGTCCTTCTTGGCCTTAGAGGCAAAGTAGGTGTACCGGTTGCGAGCCTGGGATTCGCCGGCAAAGGCAGTGAGGATATTTTTTTCTGTACGGGTGCCTTTTAAAGAACTCATCTAAAAATCTCCTTTATGAAATTATAGTGATAATAGAGAAAAAGTGTTGGGATTTTTTTGTATTCTGTATTGTACATGTTTGCCAACAGATCATGTGGCAAAAAAAGCAAACCCTGCCAACGTCGTAAACGTTCAGCAGTGCCGCAGATGCGCGGAAGAGGCCAGCGAAGTGTGCTATTGCACATGAGCTAACCGATGACAACGCAGATGTGGTGCTGCTGAACGTTTACAAAAATCAGGTCTGGCATTCCGGGCAGATGCCGGTAAATTCCAGGCGATGCCGAAGAATTTTAAAAGATGTCAGCTGGCCCGCAGCCTTTTCCACATTAAAATCCGGAGGAAGATCAAGATCATCAACCCGACCGCACTGATTGCAGCGCACATGATAATGAACATGGGCTGCGGCGTCAAAACGCTTCTGTGTTCCGCCGATATCCAGCTTTTGAATGATCCCGCACTCGGACATGATCTCAAGATTGCGGTAAACTGTGCCCAGACTGATTTTTGGCAGACGTTTGCGTACCATCTGATACAGCACGTCAGCGGTAGGATGCGAGGTAACTCCGCATAACTCATCAAGAATTATTTGGCGTTGCTTGGTTATCCGCAGGCTGTGGTTATTTAGTTGTGACATGCTTAGCCTCCCTTTATTTGATAATAATTCTTATTACAAGAGGGTCAATGCAAGCGCAAGATTTTTTTTTATTCCCAGAAAAAAACCCTGTCGATCTCCTTTTTTTTTGCTATCCTGAATCTGATGCGATTCCCCCTCAGCCCATAATGGGCTGACCCCCTAATTATATTGACCAAAGAGAGGTGCCTCTGCATGAAAGTCTATGACGACAAGCACATCAAGAACATCGTTTTGCTGGGCAGTGTTAAATCCGGCAAAACAACCCTGGCTGAAACCATGGTTTTCGAAGCGGGACTCAGCAAGAGACGCGGCACCGTAGAAGACAAAAACACCATCTCCGATTTTCACCAGATCGAGCAGGAACGCGGCAACTCCGTCTATGCCACCTCTCTGCATACCGAATGGCGGGATTACAAGATCAACATCATCGACACCCCTGGTCTGGACGATTTTGTTGGCGAGATTGTCTCCGCCCTGCGGGTAGCCGATACCTGCATCATGCTGATCAACGCCCAGCACGGGGTAGAGGTTGGCACAGAGCTGGTCTGGAACTCGGTGGAAAGATTCGCCAAGCCGGTTATCTTCGCGATCAATCAGGTCGATCATCCAAAGTCTGCCTATGACGAGGCGGTTTTGTCCGTACAGGAACGCTTCGGCAAGGCGGCAGTGCTTATGCAATATCCACTTAATCAGGGCACAGGTTTCAACGCCATCATCGATCTGCTCAAGATGACCATGTACCGGTTTCCACCAGAAGGAGGCAAACCGGAAAAACTGCCCATCCCCGAGAGCGAAAAGGAACGGGCCGAGCAGTTGCATAACGAGTTGGTAGAAAAAGCCGCAGAAAACGACGAGGCCCTGATGGAGCTCTACTTTGAAAAGGGCAGCCTCGATGAGGATGAGATGCGCACCGGGCTAAAAATCGGTATGCGCAACCGGGAAATATTTCCGATCTTTTGTCTGTCCGCCAAGCAGAATATGGGCAGTGGCCGAATGATGGGCTTTATCGACAACGTGGCCCCCTCAGCTCAGGAGATGCTGCCGGAGCATACCATTGACGGTGGCGAACTCGCCTGCGATCCGGCCGGGCCACCGGTGCTCTTTGTTTTCAAGACCCTGGTAGAGCCGTATCTTGGCAAGATTACCTTTTTCAAGGTCTGTTCCGGTGAGGTGAGCGAGGGACAGGACCTGCTTAACTATCAAACCGGCGACAACGAACGCCTGACTCAATTGTTCATTATGGATGGCAAGGAGCGCAATCAGGTGAAGAAGCTCTCCGCTGGCGATATTGGCGCGACCTTGAAACTGAAGGGCACAAAAACCAATCACACCCTGCACAGCAAGGATAAAAAAGTGGGGTTGGCGCCCATAGAATTCCCCGAGGCTCGCCTCCGTTTGGGTATCATGGCCAAGGAGAAAAAGGACGACGAAAAGCTGGCCGAGGCCCTGCGCGACATGCAGATCGAGGACCAAACACTCAAGGCCGAGTTTGTTTCCGAGGTAAAACAGTTGATCCTCTGGGGACAAGGCGAGTTGCATTTGAAGGTGGCCAGCTGGCGTTTGGAGCATGTTTACGGAATAAAGACGGAATTTGAAGAGCCAAGAATCCCCTATCGGGAGACGATCCAGAAAGCGGCCACCGCCATGTACCGTCACAAGAAACAGTCCGGCGGCTCGGGTCAGTTCGCCGAAGTGCATATGCGCATCGAGCCCTATGTGGAAGGGGCGCCAGACCCCACCGATCTCAATGTGCGGAGCAAAGAAGAGATAGACCTACCCTGGGGCGGCAAGCTGGTGTTTTACAACTGCATTGTAGGCGGGGTTATCGACGGCAAGTACCTGCCCTCCATCCAGAGGGGGGTGATGGAAAAAATGCAAGAAGGCCCCATGACCGGATCCCATGTGCGGGATGTGCGGGTGATGGTCTTTGACGGCAAGATGCACGCGGTGGATTCCAACGACATCTCTTTCAAGATCGCCGGGGCCCAGGCCTTTAAAGAGGCCTTTAAAGAGGCAGACCCGCTCATCCTCGAACCCATCTACGAAATGGAGATCATGGTGCCGGAAGAGGTGATGGGCGAGGTGATGGGTGATCTTCAGACGCGGAGATCGATAATCAGCGGCATGGAAACTCAAGGCAGGTATCAAGTGATTAAGGCTCTGACCCCACTGGCCGAACAGTACAAGTACACCACCGCCCTCAAATCCATTACCCAGGGCCGGGCCAGTTTCACGCGCAGGTTCAAGGAATATTCACCTGTGCCTTTTGAAGTGCAGAAGGCCTTAGCTGTCAAAAACGCTGATTGATCGGGCAAGGGCAGACAATCTCTGCAAAGGGGATGCGTCTGCCCGAATCCAGACTCTGGATACGGCACCAGATCAGATTGAGTTCAAAGAGACGGGCGTTGAATTTATCCATAAACAGGAGGCTTTCCGGGGCAAAGGCATACTCATCCGGAAAATTAAGCGGACAGGCCGAGACCTCGAGAGCCTCGCGGTCTGCGTCCACATAGGCCAAAGGCAAACCCTGAGTTCGGCAAATAACGGGGCGGGCCGCATAGACGCTACATAATTCATCAATAAGCAGGGGGCAACGACCAGTATCTTCCGCAAGGTTGCCCCCGAGCCACCTCTGACTGACTACTGGCAGGTCAGCAATGGCTTTACGCAAGCAAGCCGCCTCAATAGGCAACACGCTGAAGGCCTGGCAGCAGGAGGCACAGCCCGGCCCGCAAGAAAGGGCTTCGGCATGCATCCCTCCTATGCGGGCGATTTCTGCGTCCAAGTAGGCAAGCAGTTGACGGTAGTCTTGCGCGCAGGTCATAATGCCATCATAAAAAAAAGCTGGGAGAA
The DNA here is from genome assembly GCA_003517965.1 of Desulfobulbaceae bacterium. Taxonomy (GTDB): domain Bacteria; phylum Desulfobacterota; class Desulfobulbia; order Desulfobulbales; family Desulfurivibrionaceae; genus Thiovibrio. Next base: position 600 of record DOZO01000066.1, on the reverse strand, counting down.
TATACTTCCCCCACTGTCACGCGCTTTTCTCCGTATCCTGGTCAGTCGCACCTGCCTCGTTGATGAACGGAAAATACTCCCGATCTGCCTTAAGCATATGAAGCATAATTACCTCATAAGCCAAAAACTGAAAAACCGCTCCGACCGTAAGCGTTGATGCCTTGAATTCCTGGGCCATCTCGATACCCCTGGCGAGCAGCTTGGTGTGCTCCGCGACATGTTGACTCATGCCAGGAAAACCCACGGCCTCAAGGATAATTTCTTCATCATGGAAGTGTCGGCTGACATCATCAAGCAAGCGATGAATAATCGCAGAAATTTCCGTGGATGGGCGAGACGAAAGAACCGCTTCGAGCAGTTCGTTGGAGATGACAAAGAGGGCCTGATGTTGTGAATCGATTGTCTGGTTGCCGGAACAGAAGGAAGCTTTCCAGGCCAGTCGCACAAGGTTGCCTTTGGCCTCGCCCCAAACATTGTGCATAGCAGCAAATTTTACCCGATTGCGGCCAGAGGATTTGGCCAGATAAAGCTGCTCATCAACCCGAGTAACGATGTCCATAACCGCTCCGCCTACCGCGCACTGCGCTGTTACCACCCCCA
>DOZO01000039.1:99588-111540 GCA_003517965.1 Desulfobulbaceae bacterium | reverse complement strand
AATGCGCATTCTCGCCTGATGGTCTTTCAGGTTGGCTATCCAGCGGGCAAAGGTGGCACTCTGGATGATTTCGAACATGGATAATTGTAATTTGTAAATTACATATCGTCAAGGTATTTTGAGAAGTATGTCCATTATGGCATTACCAATTCTATCCATGTGAGGACGCTAAGAATTAGGTATGGTGGCCCCTTAATTCCGCTCGGCTGCTCCGGGCAATATTAGGTCGTATTTCTGGAAAACTTCAGGGGGAGGGAGTGGGCCGGAGTGATGGTGCAGGGCCATGAGCGACTTGGCGACAACCTGCTTCTGGGTCTGTACCGCAACGGCCTTATCGGGTTGCTTCTTCTTGGCTGGCTTGTTGTTCATATTGCCCCATGGCGTTTTGTAGAGAATCGCCTATCCGTTGCCAGGATGCAGCTATTCTCTCTTCTGGTGTTCCTTGGGGCATGAAGCGGGAATAGTCCATTGCAGGCCTGGACGGCATTATGTCCAAGATGCTCCCTATTCCTCTCAATATGTTTCTTGTTGGGACCTTCATGTCCAAGACCATAATATTTTTTTAATTTATATCAACCAGTTACATATTGTAGCTACTAACACGTCCGACATACAATATGCAGATTGTGAACTATTTTCCCATCTTCCACACCAACTCCGAGAGAACGCCGGAATATATGGGGGATGACCCTGATTGTTCAAGAATTGAGTATGGTACCCCCTGAATTTCCTGTAAATATCAGGAATGTCTCCTTGGTTTTTCAATCAGGCTGGCCATCTCTTCAGTGCCAGCTTCGACAGTTGCTGTTGCCGTGTATCAATCGCATCCCGAGTCCATTCTTTGAAGTCACACGCTATTTTTTTCGTAAGTATGAACTCGGATTTTGCATATTTGGCACTTTTCTTAACGAAACCTCCAGAGGCTTCACCCTTATTGCTTGGTTTATCCAAGAGACATAGGTTACCGATGCGATTTAGACAGTCAGAGACAATATCGCTGTCATCCGTGAGCACATGTCTCCATTCTTGATTAGGGTTTTTGGGAAGTATGTGTTCAAGGTTGACTAAATTCGCATCGGTAATGGGAGCGGTCTGGACAGATTTGCCGGGGTTTTCATTCATCCATTTCTGTATCTCTAGCTCGCGGAGAATCCAACGTGCCAGAGCTGGTTTTGTCTCTACGTACCTTGAAAAATCATCTTCAAATTCATCTTCGCCGGGAAGTATTATGGACAATCGTTCCCAGACGGATTTGGCAGACTTATGCTTGTCTGTGGAAATACCCTCGGAAACTAAAGAAGATTGGATTTCGAGCTTTCCTGTCCGACCTCGACCGATAAGCTGATATCGTAATATTAGTACCACGAGAGATTTTAGTAGCTTCTCGACCTCATCTGGTTTGAATTTCTCAATCGCGGCTAATAGGATGGGATGCGTTTGCTTAGCCCCCAACAATGATAGGGTTTTTACTTGCTCTTGCGTGGCATGTGAATACTGCTTCCATAGGTCACTATCGGAAATTTCAAGATTTCCGAACACTTCGGCAACTCTTGTCAGTTCTTTGGAAAGTGCCAATATGCTCGACTTCGTATCATATCTTTTCTTCAGTTCTTTAAACAGTCGTCCTCGTTGTATTCGTCCGAATCGAGATGTCCAGAAGGCTTTCAAAAAATCATCGCCTTTCCTGTCTCCAAGTGCTGCGACCATCTTCGTCCAGTTGCTTAGAATTACCGCTTCATTGCCGCCAGCCCCCCTCAAAAGGTGATTTTTCAAGAGGTCTAGAACTGACAGATCTATCCCGCGATCATTTAGTGACTCGAATATTGTGTATGCATTTTCAGGAGTGCTTACGTCTAAGCAATTCACCTGAACCTTGTCGCGGAGGTATTTGGCAAGCTGAAACAGTATCCCCGCTTGTGTCTTCTGTTCCGAACCTTGTTTCTCCGCCAGATCGTTAATGGACTTGCGGCAGAAGAGGGCGGCTTCGATTAGCTTACGGGTTGAAGAGTGCCTTCCTTCGCCTAAGAGTTTTGCTTCTAGTATTTTGTCCGCACAAGGGTTAACGACGATTTCTTGGAACAGCTCTCGATTGTTTATGTTAAGGATGACTCTTGGCTCGTCTTCGTCTTCCCCTATCTCAGAAATACCGATGAAATCGTTTTGTATTTTGGCGGCTTCATTGTCCAAGCCATTATCCCGAAGCCACTGACGGATAGCAGCGAGACCATCGTTGTTGTGGCTAGGCGCTGTTGGCCATCAAGAATCTCGTACCTTTTTGAAGCATCATCCTCTGTGTCTACTAAGACAATTAACCCAAGGAAGTAATCACTGTCAGATTCAGCCATTGCGCCAACAATATCTTCTATGTACTGCTCCACGGCCCCAAGGGGCCAAGCAAAATCTCGTTGATGGGACGGCACCTCAAAATAGCGTCTTTCATTGAGGAGCTGCCCAATCCCTCGGGTCTCAGAGACCATCTGTTGCTTTGCCATTTATTCCTCCACAATATTGAGCAGCTACATAATTTCCTATTATTAGTCCCTGATCTCTTTCTTCATCCGCGCAAACTCTTCCTGGGAAATTTCGCCCCGCGCATAGCGTTTCTTCAAAATCTCCTCCGCCGTTTCTTTCTCGCGGGAATCGCCTTTTCGCACAAGGGAGATACAGATCAGCAGGAGCATGACCCAGAAAAGGATCATGAACAGTCCGCCAAAACCGTGGAAAAAAGGACCATTTGAAAACCAGGGCATCATAGTATATCTCCTTGTGGAAGATTCAGGGCCAGCATCCTATTTTCTGAAAATCGTAGACCATCTCCAAGCATGTCTACCGGAAACATCCCACAGGCCTAACAGATTGTCAATACTTGAAGGATGTCAAACCGGCTATCTCCTTACCGCCTTTCTCCGAGACCTTTTCCGGTTGACTCAATCATCTTCAATCCCCATTGCCCGGCCTCACCTCTGCAATGCCTCAACTCACCAACTCATCCCTAGGCCCTTGGCTGCCCCTGTGTCCGGCAAAACGGCGGCGTAGCCAGGTCTGCATCTGATCGAGATATAGATAAACCACCGGGGTGATGTAGAGGATCAGGAACTGGGAGAGGATCAGCCCGCCTACTACCGCCAGGCCCAGAGGGCGGCGCGCTTCGGCTCCGGCCCCGAAGCCCAGGGCGATAGGCAGAGTCCCCATCAGAGCCGCCATGGTAGTCATCATGATTGGTCGAAAACGCAGGACACAGCCCTCGTAAATGGCCTCAGCCGGGCTTTTCCCCTCCTGCCTTTGGGCGTTTAAGGCGAAGTCGATCATCATGATCGCGTTCTTCTTGACGATGCCGACCAGCATGATAATGCCGACGAAGGCGTAGAGGCTCAGGCTGGTGCGGAAGATGAGCAGGGTCAGCAGCGCTCCCACCCCGGTCGAAGGCAGCCCGGAGAGGATGGTCAACGGATGGATGAAGCTTTCGTAGAGGATGCCCAGAACAATATAGATCACCAGGATGGCCATGACCAGCAGAAAGAGCATGCCCTTGGTGGAGGACTGAAATTCCTGGGCCGAGCCCTTGAAGGCGGTAGTCAGCGAGGCGGGCGGCCGCAGTTCGGCCATCGTCTCGTTGATCCGGTTGACTGCCTCACCCAGTGCTATACCCGGTTCGAGGTTGAAGGAGAGAGTGACCGAAGGCAACTGGCCAGTATGGTTGACGGTTAGCGGCCCGAGATTGCGGTGCAGGGTGGTTATCGCGGCCAGGGGCACTAAACGACCGCTGGAGGAACGGATGTAGAGCTTGCCCAGGGCCTCGGGTACCATCTGGAACTGCGGCTCTACCTCCAGGATGACCTGATACTGGTTGGCGGCGGTGTAAATGGTTGAAACCTGACGGGAGCCGTAAGCATCGTATAGGGTAGACTCGATCTGCTCCGGGGTGACCCCTAAGCTTCTGGCCTTGTCGCGGTCAATATCCACCACCACCTGGGGATTGGTGATCTGCAGATCGCTGTTTACATCCTGCAAAATCGGCAGGCTCTTCAGCTTGGCCTCAATCACCGGGGCCCATTGCTGAAGCTCGTTTCCGTCGGTACCCTGAATCGTGAATTGATACAGGCTCTTGGTGACCTGACCGCCGATGCGGATCACCGGTGGATTCTGCAAAAAGACCTTGATCCCCGGTATTGTCGCCAGCTTTTTGCGCAGCGACTGGATGAGCTCTTCCACTCCCTTTTCCCTTTCCGCGCGAGGTTTCAGCGCCAGAAAGAGTCGGCCGGAATTGTTGGTGGGGTTGGAACTTCGCGCTCCCACCGAGGACATGAACTGATTTACCGCCGGCTCCTGGGCGACGATGGCCGCCACCTCTTTCTGGTGTTCGACCATGGAGTCGAAAGAGATTCCCTGGGCACCCTCGGTGACGATGGAGATCCGGCTGGTATCCTGGTTGGGGATGAATTCCTTGGGCGCGATCCGGTACATCCAGACGGTGATTCCGATCAGCAGAATGGAGAAGATCAGCATGGCGCGGCGGAAACGCAGCGCCTCCTTGAGGCTCCATTCATAGGCGGCAAGCATTCCGTCGAAGAAGCGTTCGGAAAGGGCGTAGAGCCGGCCATGCTCAGAGGTGCCCGGCGGCTTGAGAAAGCGGCTGCAGAGCATGGGGGTTAGAGAGAGGGAGACAAAACCCGAGATCAGGACGGCCACGCTGATGGTCACCGCGAACTCGTGGAGCAGCCGGCCCATGATCCCGCCCATGAACAGCAGGGGAATGAAAACCGCCGTTAGGGAAAGGGTCATGGAGAGAATGGTGAAGCCGATCTCTTTGGAGCCTTCCAGGGCAGCCTGGAGCCTGCTCTTGCCCATCTCCATGTGGCGGACGATATTTTCCAGCATGACGATGGCGTCGTCCACCACGAAGCCCACCGACAGGGTGATGGCCATCAGCGAGATGTTGTTGAGGGAGTAGCCCAGCTGTTTCATGACCGCGAAGGTGCCGATGATCGACAGGGGCAGGGCCAGACTGGAGATGATCGTGGCCGAAAGGTTGCGCAGGAAGAGAAAGATCACCAGCACCACCAGGACGACTGCGAGGTAGAGAGTGAACTTGACATCGTTCACTGATTCGCGGATCGACTCGGAGCGGTCATAGAGCACGGTGAGGTTTACCGAAGCGGGAATCTGGGCTCGAAAATTGGGCAGGAGCTTGCGGATATTGTCCACCACCTCGACGGTGTTGGTGCCGGGCTGGCGTTGGATGGACAGGACGATGGCGCGGGTGTCGTTGAGCCAGCTAATGGTTTTTTCGGTCTCGACGCTGTCGATGACCCGGCTCAGTTGGTCCAGACGAACCGGTGCGCCATTGCGGTAGGCGACGATCAGGGGCCGGTAGGCGGCAGCATTGCTTAACTGGCCGGTGGCCTGGATGGTGAGGGCCTGGTGTTTGCCCTGCAGGGTGCCGGTGGGCAGGTTGACATTGCCCTGGCTGATGGCCTCGGCTACCTCGCTGATGGCGATGCCGGTGGCGGCCAGGGATTCGGGGTTGACCTGCACCCGCACCGCGTACTTTTGGGGGCCGTTTACCTGGACCTGGGCCACCCCGCTGATCATGGAGATCCGCTGGGCCATCAGGGTCTGGGCGTATTCGTCCACCTGGGAAAGGGGCAGGACGGCGGAACTCAAGGCCAGGTAGAGAACGGCCTGGTCAGCCGGGTTGACCTTGGAGTAGGAGGGCGGGCTCGGCATCTCGTTGGGCAAAAGCCGTTGTGCCTTGGAGATGGCGGTCTGCACGTCCAGGGCGGCGCCGTCCAGGTCGCGCTCCAAGGTAAACTGCAGGGTGATGCTGGTGCTGCCCTGGCCGCTGGTGGAGGTCATGGAATCGAGGCCGGCGATGGTGGAAAACTGTTTCTCCAGCGGGGTGGCCACCGCCGAGGCCATGGTCTCGGGGCTGGCGCCCGGCAGGTTGGCCGTGACCTGGATGGTCGGGAAATCGACGCTGGGCAGCTCGCTTACCGGCAACAGCCCGTAGCTCATCATCCCGAAGATCAGGATCCCCAGCATGACCAGCACGGTGGTCACCGGCCGGCGGATGAAGAGGGCCGGGATATTCACTTGGCCGCCTCGGCTTTGCCAGCCTCGACCGCCTTGACCGCTTTGATCGTCACCCCCGGGGTCAAGCGCAACTGGCCGTCAGTCACCACCGTCTCCCCGACCGCGAGACCAGAATCGATCACCGAATCGCCACCGATGCTGAAGCCGACCTTCACCGGTCTTTGTTCCACAGTCTGATCCTGTTTGACCACATAGAGATAGGGGCCGCTCTGTCCGGTTTGCAAGGCCTGGATCGGAACCACCGTGGCATCCTTGCGGGTAGTCAGCAGCAAGCGGATATTGACGAACTGGCCAGGCCAGAGGCTGCGGTCCGGATTGGCAAAGGTCGCCTTGATCCGGATGGTGCCGGTGGTTGGATCAACCGTATTGTCCAGAAAGGAAACCTTGCCTGACCGTGCTTTGGAGCTGTTGCCGGGCGGGGTGGCCAGAACCTCCAGGGTACGGGCGGAGAGGTGTTTTTTTAATTCCGGCAGGGTTTGTTCGGGAAGGGCAAAACTTACCTTGATCGGGGTGACCTGGTTGATGGTCACCAGCGGTTGGTCAGCAGAGGCCTTGACCAGATTGCCTTGATCCACCAGAAGGCCGCCGGCGTAACCGACGAGGGGTGAGCGGATTGTGCAGTTGTTGAGATCGAGGCGGGCATTCTCCAGCGCCGCCTCGTCGGCCTGAACCACTGCGGTCAGGGTGGCGACGCTGGTTCGCGCCTGATCGGCCTGTTCTTCGGAGACGTAGCCCTTGGCGGCGGCCGGGATGTAGCGTTCTGCCTGCCTGCGGGCATTATCGAGGGTGGCCCGATCCTTTGCCAGAGTCGCCTGGGCCTGATTAAGCTGGGCAACAAAGGGGCGCGGGTCGATGGTAAAAAGGAGGTCTCCGGCCTTTACCGGATCGCCTTCCCGGAAGTTTACCTTGTCCAGAACCCCTGCCACCAAGGATTTTACCCCCACTGAGGCGAAAGGCTCAACAGTGCCGATGGCCTCGACCTCCACCGGCATATCCTTGCGGCTGCTGACCGCCACAGTTACTGGTACCGGCTGGCTCTTGCCCTTATCGCCCTTTTTACTCTTAGTTTCCTTGGAGTCGGAACAGCCCGAGAGCATCAGGAGTAGACACATTGCCAGAACCGGCCACAATCCGGCCCTGAGGTTTGGCGATAGAGGAATCCGGGTGTTTCCGGTAGTTGTAATGGATACGCTCATTTGTTCATATCTCCTGATGGAGTTGCTTGCGAAGAAACGACGGTCTTCGCAGTCATTTTCTCTGGGGTTTTATTCTGGTCCTGGCCGATATCCCAACCGCCACCCAGGGCCTTGCAGAGAGCGACCAGGTTTACCGCCAGTTGCTGCTCGCTCTGGACCAGCTGATCCTGGGACTGATAGAGAAGGCGCTCGCCCAGCAGGACATCCAGAAAAGCCGTCAGCCCGGCGCGATAACGACCGGAGGCGAGTTTAACCGTCCGTTCTCCCGCAGTCACCGCTGCGGCCAGAGTCCGGCGGGTCTCTTCTCCCCGGGCTTGAGCCAAGAGGGCGGCTTCCACTTCGTGCAAGGCGGTGAGCACTGTTTTTTCGTAGGCTGCCTGGGCTTCTTCCTGGCGTCCCTGGTTGAGGGTAATGTTGGCTCGTGTCCTGCCGCCGTCGAACAAGGGCCAGCGCACCGTGGGGCCGACAGTCCAGTAGCGACTGCCGGTGCTGAGCAGGTCGCTGAGATTGGTGCTCTGCAGGCCCGTTAGGCCGGTGAGTGAAAAGCGGGGGGAAAGTTCGGCGGTGGCTACCCCGATATCGGCGGTGGCAGCAGCCAGTTGTCGTTCGGCTCGGCGGATGTCGGGCCGCCGCCGCAATAGCTCGGAGGGCAGAGTTGCAGGCAACTGCGCGGGCAGGGTGGGCAACGGCGTCACCGCTAACAGTTCCTCGCTCAGAGACAGGGGGGACAGGCCCAACAGCAGGGAGAGGCGGTAAATCGACTGGCCGATGCTGTTTTCCAAGGGTGGCAACTGGGCGTTGGTTACGGCCAGTTGACTCTCGGCCTGGGCCACCTCCAGTTCGTTGCCGATGCCGATCTCCCGGCGACCCCTATCCAATTCCAGGGTCTTTTCCTGCCCGGCGAGATTCTGCCGAGCTGTGGCCAGTCGCTGTTGACTACCCCGCAATTCTAAGTAGTTGCGGGCCACCTCTGCCTCCAAGGAGACTAGAACCTCAGTGCTGTTTTCCCCGGCGGCGGTCAGGCGGGCTTCAGCCGCTTCGGCGGCTCGGCGGGCACCACCGAAAATGTCGATTTCCCAACCAGCGTCGAAGCCGGTCTGGAAAAGATCCTGGGAGGTTCCAGCGTTGCTGGAACCGGTATTCTCGCTTAGCCGACTGTTGGTATACGCGCCTGATACCCCCATCGTCGGGGCGGCGGCCGCCGTGGTCAGCCGATACTGGGCCCGGGCCTGGATAATGCGCGCCTTGGCGATCTTGAGATCTGGGTTGGCGGCGATGGCCCGTTGGATCAGAGAGTCAAGTCGGGGGTCGTTAAACAGAGTCCACCATTGTCCCAGCTTCTCGACCCCGTTCGGGCGGCTGTTGGGCGGGGTACTCGGCCCACTCCAGGTGGCCGGCAACTCTGGGCGGGGCGGCTGATAGGTGGGTCCGACCGGGGCGCAGGCGACCAGAAGGGCGGTCAGCCCCCAGCCCGTCATGGTGAGAACCCCGGCGAATCGGCCAATCGGCAAGGCACGGTGGCCGCAATTATTCATGGATTTGTTCACTCTTGGTATCCTTGCTTCCCGCCATCCCCTCAAGCGCCTGGTTGGGAATTTTGTATATCCCACACAATAGTATCGGAACTAAAATCTTGTTCATGTGGCCACATAATTCCATGATGAGCGGGACGGACAAGGCGAAAATACGATTCGTCCTCAAGTTCTTTAAAAGCACTGCCACGCAGATAAGGTTTAACATCAAAAATTCCAGAAATACCACTACTTGTAACAATGTCGATGCGGAAGTCATTCAATGGAATAGCTCTGATGATTTTATCCATTTAAATCTCCTCTTATTTTAACGGATCAATTTTGAAAACAGGTTCACCTGCAACTGCCAATTTCCAGTCAGCCATCAGATCTTCCTTATGAATTTCGATCCATGCCTGCACCAGTTTCATCTTGGATGGTGGCAGGCTACCGCCAAGAATTTCCCCATCCTCAATAGCAATTGACGCCTCGTGGTCTCCGTATTCTGCGTGGATGTGGGGTCGAGCGTGCTTTTTGTTATCATAAAAGTACATCAAGATCAGTATTCCATAAAACATAGATATCGTTGGCATTGTCTAATCCTCTTGGCTGTGCTGTCTTTGGCCTATAGGGCCGGCCTGCTTCGACGGTTCCGGCCTTGACCTGCGCGGCGTTGTTTGCCGCGTCATGGTCCGAGGCCTGGTTGGCAGCTGCTAGTCAGGGTTGAAGGATATCTGGAACTTAGGGTTTGCAATGCCCAAATATTCCAACGTCGAGAGTATGTTCTGGATGTGATCATCAGCGTTGTATTTTGTATCGACGTAGTAGGGGCCAACTTTTTTCCAGACGCCGCCCCTTTCTTGGATTTCATGTTGCTCTTTGATGTTAATAAAGTCTTTCCCGTGTCCCCTGTGATCCGGAACCGGCAGTTTTTCAATAGCTATAAGATGATTGTCTATCAGCCACTGAACAAATATGCGAGATAAGTGAGACCAGTTGTCCACTTTTTTTCCTCTTATATCTTGTTCATCAGAATAAAACCTGTTGGGCTTATCATGTTTTCCGAATGTCATACTTCTGAGATCGGCCACTGTACATTTTTTCATTTTGACACCTCCTCAGACCCGCTTCTTGTCAGATACTGCTGAAGGCTCCAATCTAACTCTCGCCAACGTAAATTTGTCGGGTCAATATTGACTTCTAAAAAATCCTTACTCCATGAACATTTTATAATTTGCTTATCAATATCCTTCATTGGTATTTCGATAATTATGTTTTCAGAAGGGTTTGTGAAACAGACTATTGCGATTTTGGTTGTCTCTCTGAGAGTGTTTAAGGAGCTTTCACTGAGCCTGTACCATAAATTAATGGTTCCTGACTTGTTGAAATTTTGAAAATAGATAAGGTGCTTTTCAGATTCAAACATCGTGCGAAATGGTGCTTTCGTACGGAATTTTTCGCCGTATCGGTCTTGCAGGTAAGAACTCGCGAACACTACACTTGAAGACTGTTGGCTTTTTGAAGGATTTACGGAGGTCTTTTCTTTAGTACTCGTTTCATGCGGAGGCGAGCACTCTGTGAAAAGAAGGCGTCTCAAGACAGTGTTAGGCGTGTCTACAAATGGTTCAGCTAGTGATTTTAAATAATTGAAAATTTCGTCGTCGATTTCGATGCTGACCATAACCTTTCCTCCTGAGTAGTTATTGCTATGATCAGATCATAGTACTTAGCGAGTACTTGTCAAGTATTAATAGTGGTCATTTGTATTTTTGGGTATTTCGTCTGCCAACAAGGTATTCAGCAGAACCGCATATCACCCCAAAAATCATGTTAGCCGGAAATATGCCCAAAAAAAGCGAGAAAAGCCACTCCGGTGATCGCCTTCATGAGCCAGATTATTTTCACCTATAAATCTTCAATCCGCGCTTTGAAAGCATCATATTCCGCCTTGATAGGTTTTCTGCCCAGCACCGTTACCTTGGCGCAATAGGCGGCAATATCAGGGGCTTGTTGACAAAACTCCTCTATCTCTTTTTCCTGCTTTGCGGAAAGCTGTTTATGGTCATGAAGCTTCTCGACGAAATAGAAAAATGCCAGGCCCGGAGCTACGAAGAGAATAAGAGCGGTGTTTTCAACGAGGTCGCCATGGGCCGAACCAAAAACCACCTGAAAAACAGCAAGCAGGATGCCGCAGAGTATCAGGGCCAGGAGATACGGGATGATGCGTAGATATTTTTTCTTGATCTCTAAAACATCGTCTGGTGGGTCTTGGCTGATATTGATGTACATGTTTTCCTTGTAATCAGGTTGGGTACGCCCAGGCAAGGTGATTATTCCCGCAAAAAAAGGTAAGCGATCACAGGGCACCACATCTGCTTTGTTATCGACCTGTTCGCATACAAAAGTATAGCTCGCAGGCCTCTGTCGCGCATCTGCGGCACCCTGTGACCGCTTGTTTTGGGGCTATACCACCCTTCTGGGGCTTACCCCATGATCAGTTACAAAAAAAGTATCAGAGTCCTGGGGGGCCGCCCAATAAAGAAAACATCAGTGCCAGAATCAGGGTCTGGATGATCCAGCCGATCGCGCAAACTGCTACGGCCCGCCAGGTGGCGGTGTAATCAAGGGCCTGCCTGACCGCTATTACCATGGCTATCAGCATCCAGGCTGAAGCCACCGCGAAAACCACTGTGCCCAGCCCTGGGATAATCCCTAATACGCGAATCAGGCCAGGAGAACTCGAAAAGCCGGTGGTGCGCAACAATTGGCCGAGGTCGGCTTCGGTTTGCGGTTCAGAGAGAAATTTTGTGCCGATAAAGTAGGTGAGATAGGCCCAGATATACCAGCCGCCAAGAGCGGCGAGGGTGCCGAATAAAATCCCGCCTACCCCTATGGTGCCCATACTGCCCACCCCTGCGGCAAGGCTGGAAAGAACAACAACCCCCATGGCCTGACGTGTTGCCCCTTGGTCCGCCTCAACCTCTTCATAAAGAGGGACATTCAGTTTTGCCGCACGAAGCATCCGATCTGCAAAAGTGTTCATGTTAATTCCTCGCATTTGTTCAATATTAAGGTTGAAATGATGGGGTTAAGCCCGCCTCCGTCTTCTTCTTTTGTCCATTTTTGCACTCAGAGGGTATAAGTTTCGTTTG
>DOZO01000039.1:87372-99471 GCA_003517965.1 Desulfobulbaceae bacterium | reverse complement strand
GCTCAACTCAGCTTTGCACCCAAAGGGCATAAGTTTCGTTTGAACAGGCAAGCTGTTCAACTCAGCTTTATAAGCTATACGTCAGACAAGGGTATTAAGGCAAGGCAATCCTGATATGCTCGCAACAAAGGAAAAAGTTAACAGGATCGTGACATAAATCAACGAGTTAGCAATGAATACCCGTTGTGATCGCGGCTTTTGCGATTTCAACAATCCTTGACGTGCAGCCCCCCGACAGGGTATTCACCTGCATTCATTCGTGGATTTTACCCTTTGGAGTTTATCGCTGATGCAAGAGCAACACCATAACGCCAAGCTACCCTGGGCACCGGGAAGTCTGCCCTTGATGCTGGCCCCGATGCAGGGTCTTACCAACCGGGCTTTGCGTGGCCTGTTCATCGAACGGGTTCGGCCCGATGTGGTTTTTACCGAATTTGTCCGGGTCAAGGCGAGTATCAAAAAGAACATTACCGAGAATGACCGGCAAGAGGTGGTCAGCACGGACGGCGGGGTGCCTTTGGTAGTGCAGTTGATCGGCACCGACACCGAAGCCCTGCTGACCGCAGCCATTACCGTGCAGGAGCTGGGGGCTGAACATCTCAACATCAACCTCGGCTGTCCCTATGGCCGGATGACCAGCCAGACTGCGGGTGGCGCTCTGTTGCGCGAACCGGTAGCCCTGGCCCGAATGCTTGCCAGCCTGCGCCGGGAGATCAGGGGCAGTTTTTCCGTCAAGGTACGTTCCGGCTTTGATGACCCGGCCCAAATCTTTTCTCTGCTGGGGCTGTTTGCCGACAGCGGGATTGATTTTCTCGTGGTTCACCCACGCACCGTGAAGCAGATGTACACTGGTCCGGCAGATCACGGGGTCACCGCCGAGGTTGTCCGGCAAACCTCACTGCCGGTAATTGCCAACGGGGATATCTTCAGCGCGGCCACCGGACAACGAGTTCTGACCGAGACCGGGGCGGCCGGGCTGATGATGGGCCGAGGCGCCATTGCTGATCCTCTGCTTTTTGAACGTCTGCGAGGTCGTTATCCAAGTGAATCAGCCCCAGCCACTATGGACGCCGAACTGCGAGAGTATCTACAGGAATTGCTGACCCGCTACCAGACGCTGTTTTGTGGCGAGCGCCAGATCCTTTGCAAGATGAAGGAAGTGCTTTGCCATGTCCACGCTCCCGAGGTACTGTCTTTGGCGAGGCAACTCAAGCGGAGCAAAAGTCTGTCCCAGTTTATAGCTGAGTTGAGCAGCTTGCCTGCTCATGCGAAACTTATGCCCTCTGGGTGAATAGCTGAGTTGAGCAGCTTGCCTGCTCAAACGAAACTTATACCCTTTTTGTATAAAGAGTTGATATCTGACAGCTGCCAGCGCAGCTGAATACACAGGAGACATCCATGAAAGATATGAATTTAATCGCCAGACACTGGCACCATCTGCCAATTGATGAGGTGACGGAGTTGCTGGAGACAAATCGGGAGCAGGGACTTGACCGGTTCGCGGTGGAGCATCGCCTGGAATCCTTTGGCCCTAATACGATCACCGCCCAGAAAGGTCAGGGGCCTCTGATCCGGTTTCTGCTCCAGTTCCACCAGCCCCTGATCTATATCCTGATCGCTTCCGGCCTGATCACCGCTTTCTTGCAGGAGTGGGTGGATTCAGGGGTTATCTTCGGGGTAGTGTTGGTCAATGCCGTTATCGGTTACCTTCAGGAAGCCAAGGCGGTCAATGCCCTGGCTGCCCTGGCCCGGACCATGACCACCGAGGCCACAATCTTGCGCCAGGGGGAGAAGCGGCGCATCCCGGCCACGGAACTGGTGGTCGGCGACATCGTTTTCCTGCAAAGCGGCGACAAGGTTCCCGCTGACTTGCGGCTTTTTCAGGTGCGAGATCTCCAGGTGGCCGAAGCGGCGCTCACTGGCGAATCGGCGCCCGTTGCCAAAGATCACGGGGTGCATGGCCATGAAACAGTCCTGGCCGATCGGCGGAACATGGCCTATGCCTCGACTCTGGTTACCTATGGACAAGGCCGCGGCATTGTTACGGCCACCGGAGATGCAACCGAAGTGGGGCGCATCTCCCAGCTGATTTCGGCGGCCGAGGCACTGGCCACTCCGCTCACCCGCAAGATCAGCGAGTTCAGCAATGTGTTACTCTATATAATCCTGAGCCTGGCTGGGATGACCATTGTGGTTGGGCTCCTCCGGGGCCAGACCTTTGTCGATATGTTCATGGCGGCGGTGGCCCTGGCGGTTGGTGCCATTCCAGAAGGGTTGCCAGCCGCGGTTACCATCACCCTGGCCATCGGCGTCTCGCGCATGGCTAAAAAAAGGGCCATTATCCGCAAGCTGCCAGCGGTGGAGACCCTGGGTTCCACCACAGTGATTTGCACCGATAAAACCGGCACCCTTACTGAAAATCAGATGACTGTGCAAGAGATCATGGTCGGAGGCATGTCGTATGCAGTGACCGGCACTGGATACAACCCCACGCAGGGCAGGATTGAGGCGTTGGAAGCTGCTTCCGCCAGCACCTCTCCGGCGCTGTTGGAATGTCTGCGGGCCGGGCTTTTATGCAATGACAGCCAGCTGGTGGAAGAAGAGGAAGGAGTCTGGCAGGTGCATGGCGATCCCACCGAGGGGGCTCTGCTGACCTCGGCCCGCAAGGGCGGCCTCGGCCCAGAAACCTTCAGCGCAAGCCCCCGTCTGGACACGGTGCCCTTTGAATCGGAACACCAGTATATGGCTTCTCTGCATGAGACTGGACCTGGGGCTGTGACCAGGCAGGTCTATCTCAAGGGAGCGGTGGAAGCGGTACTGGCCAGATGCATAAGCCAGCTTGATGCGTTGGGCAATCTGGTTCCCCTGCATGCTGGCGAAATACAGGCCGCGGTGGAGACCATGGCTGCCAAGGGTATGCGGGTGCTGGCCATGGCTGGCAAGGAGATGGATCCAGCAATATCAGAAATCCAGCATACTGATTTGAACACCGGGTTAGTCTTTTACGGCTTGCAGGGAATGATCGATCCGCCACGGCCGGAAGCGGTAGCCGCAGTCAAGATCTGCCAGGCAGCGGGGATTCGGGTTAAGATGATCACCGGCGATCATCCGGTGACCGCCGCAGCCATTGCCAGGCAGGTCGGGCTCTACAATTTGGACCCCTCTCAGGTTGGGGCGGTACCGGTGCTTACCGGCGCGGAACTGGCAAAACTCTCAGACAGCGAATTCATCGACCGGGCCGAAGATACCGTGGTTTTTGCCAGGGCGACTCCGGAACAGAAGCTCCGACTGGTGGAGGCCCTCCAGGCCAGGGGTCAGGTGGTTGCCATGACCGGCGACGGGGTCAATGACGCCCCGGCCCTGAAGCGGGCGGATATCGGGGTGGCCATGGGCATTACTGGCACCGAGGTGGCCAAGGAGGCGGCGGATATGGTTCTCACCGATGACAACTTCAGCTCCATTGAAGCGGCGGTGGAAGAGGGCCGGGGCGTGTTCGACAATTTGGTCAAGTTTATTACCTGGACCCTGCCCACCAATCTTGGCGAAGGTCTGGTTATTCTTACTGCGATTTTTCTCGGGGTTACCCTGCCCATTCTACCGGTGCAGATCCTCTGGATCAACATGACCACTGCCGGGTTTCTTGGTCTGGCCCTCGCCTTTGAACCAAAGGAGCCGGGCATCATGTTGCGGCCCCCCAGGAAGCCGAATGCTCCGATTCTCAGCCCCAGCATGATCTTCCGGATTACCCTGGTGAGTTTTCTGATGCTGGGGGCGGCCTTCGGGCTCTTTGCCTGGGAACTCTCCTGTGGCGCCACCCTTGCTGAAGCGCGTACCGCTGCGGTCAATGCCTTTGTCATGGTCGAGCTCTTCTATCTTTTCAATTGCCGCTCCATGGATAAATCCGTTTTTCAGCTCGGCTTTTTCTCCAATCTCTGGGTGCTTGGCGGCGTGGTGACCATGACCTTGGTGCAAATCGCTTATACCTATCTGCCAGTGATGAACCGGCTCTTCCAGAGCGCCCCCATTGATTTGACAGTCTGGGGCCGGACAGCGGCGGCAGGGCTGGCGGTTTTCGTGATTATAGAGATCGAAAAGAATTTGTGGTGCAAGAAGGTCAAGAACGGAGCTTGAAGGTTATGCCTCATCTTTTTGCAATTCCAACAATTTCAGATACAACTCCCTCCCCACCCAGGCATCGGTGGCAGCGTATTGAATCTGTACCGGATCCAGAACATCCCTGGCCCAGTTCGAGGTCTGTGCCCCCTTGGCGATGCGAAAACCGAGCATTACCGCGGCAAGCCCTCGCAGGCCGTGGTTTTTTATCTCGGCCTGCTTGGCGAGGTTGCCAAGATCGACAAAGCCTGCCGGTTTGAACCGAGCCAAATGGTGTAGTTCTTTAAGGTCGTATGCCAGGGAAACCCCAACCTTGACCACCTTGGGGTCGGCCAGGATTTCGCATAGGGGCTCGGGCAGGCCGAGATGTTTTAACTGCAAGAGAAAGACCTCTTTTTCCCC
Organism: Desulfobulbaceae bacterium; assembly: GCA_003517965.1. GTDB lineage: Bacteria > Desulfobacterota > Desulfobulbia > Desulfobulbales > Desulfurivibrionaceae > Thiovibrio. The sequence continues at coordinate 94,956 of DOZO01000039.1, read as the reverse complement.
GGCAAGTTGCAGGAGCGAAGGCAGATAGCTTTCTCCCTTATGATAGGCGGGGCGGGTTTCCGTATCAAAGCCGAGGATGGTTTCATCAGCCAGGGCGCGGACAGCCTGACCCAACTCCGCAGTCGTGCGGATCACGTGAGTCGGCCCCTCCCACCTTCGTACAGGACAGGTGTTGATTTCTTCCTTGGTCATTCGCTGGGCAAAGCCAGGACGAGTATCGTTCGTGTGCATGGCATCTATATACGGGAACCAATGCCGGTTTGGGAAGGATTTTCAGGAGCCGCGTGAAATATTGACATCTGCTTCTCCTTTACGGCTCCTGATGCCGTCTTGGCAGGATGCGATGTCCAACATTTTGCTCAAGGCGAATTATTTCCAGGTCTATATTCATACGCTCTTCAACGCAAATCAGGCGTTAGGCTGTAAGGGTTGCGCCCATATTTTCCTTGACTTCATTTTTGAAACAGCCATAAGCTTTTGCAAGCAACTTGGTGGATCGTTATAGTTTACTCTACCGAAACAGGACTGCAAACATCAGGGAGAAAAAAATGCAACCATGTGATTTTGTTTTATTTGGAGCCCATGGCGATCTGGCCACCCATAAGCTGGTGCCTTCGCTCTACCAGCTGGACAAGGCCGGTCTCCTTGAACCAGGTCTGCGGATTGTCGGGGTGGCGCGCCGGGAGATGACCCCCGAGGCGTATATCGATCTGGCCAGGGACAGTCTGGCCTCCTTCATGAAAGAGGCGGTGGATGACACAGTCTGGGAGCGGTTTTCCGAGCGGCTGTACTATGTGCAGCTTGATCTTGCCAGCCACGACCAGTACAGCAAGCTCTGCGAGGTTATTGATCCGACCCGGCGGGTAATGGTTAACTACTGCGCTGTACCGCCCTCCATCTATGGCGATATCTGCAAGGGCCTGGCTCAGGCCGGGCTGATTACGGAACAGACCCGCGTGGTGCTGGAAAAGCCCCTGGGCACCGATCTTGCCTCCTCAAAGGTCATCAACGATGCAGTGGCGGAATTCTTCAAGGAAGGGCAGGTCTACCGGATCGATCATTACCTAGGCAAAGAAACAGTGCTCAATCTGGTGGCGCTTCGTTTCGCCAATTCTATCTTCACCACTAACTGGGACAACACCACCATCGACCATGTGCAGATCACCGTGGCCGAAGAGGTGGGCATCGAAGGCCGCTTGGGATATTTCGACAAGTCTGGCCAGCTCCGCGATATGGTGCAGAATCACCTGTTGCAAATCCTCACCCTGGTGGCCATGGAGCCGCCGGTAACTCTGGGCAGCGAAAGTATCCGCAATGAAAAGCTTAAAGTCCTCAAGGCCCTGCGCCCCATAACCCGTGACAATGTCGAGGAAAAAACCGTCCGGGGCCAGTACAGTGCCGGTTTTCTCAAAGGCGGGCCGGTGCCGGGCTACCACGAGGAGGAGGCTGGCAACCCCCAGAGTTTTACGGAGACCTTTGTTGCCCTCCGAGTAGATATCGACAACTGGCGCTGGGCCGGGGTGCCTTTCTATCTGCGCACCGGCAAACGCATGACCAGGAAGCTTTCCGAGGTGGTGATCTATTTTAAAAGGCTGCCGCACAATATCTTCCGGGAAAGCTACAAGAACCTGCCTTCCAACAAGCTGATCATCCGCCTCCAGCCCGACGAGGGGGTGGAGGTCGAGATGCTGAACAAGGTTCCTGGCATTGGCTCAGGGGTCAAGTTGCAACGAACCACTCTTGATTTGAGTTTTTCCAAGGCCTTTCAGGAGGAACATGTTGCCGATGCCTACGAACGGTTACTGCTGGCCGCCCTGGAGGGAAGCCAGTCTCTTTTTATCCGCCGGGATGAGGTGGAACAGGCCTGGACCTGGGTGGATTCCATTCAGGATGCCTGGCGCACCAGCAACGACGCGCCCATGTCTTACCCGGCAGGCACTTGGGGGCCGGTGGCCTCGGTGGCTCTTATGGCCCGCGATGGCAGAGCCTGGGATGAGTAAACGCCCAGCAGCACCACATCTGCTTTGTTATCGGCCTGCTCGTGTACAACAGCACACTTTTCGCAGACCTCTGCCGCGCATCTGCGGCGCTGCTGAACGTTTATATCAATGAGATTGAGTCCGTTTTTAGTGAACGATTACAATGAATAATGGAGTGGATTATGCCGGAATTCAGAAAGTTCAAGGATTCCGTTACCCTGGTAGCGGCCCTGGCCGGGCAGGTTGCCGATCTACTGCGGGCTGGAATCAGGGAGCGGGGCCGAGCCAGTCTGGTGGTGTCCGGGGGTTCCACTCCGATCCCGGTTTTTGTGGCTCTTGCGGAGTTAAAACTTGACTGGAACCAGGTGACTGTCGCCTTGGCGGATGAACGTTGGGTGAGCCCGGCAACCGCGGACAGCAATGAACATCTGGTGCGTCAGCATCTTTTGCAAAACCAGGCGGCAACAGCCTGTTTCGTAGGCCTTAAGACCGAGACGCTTACGGCAGTCCAGGGCGAAAAAGAGTGCGAAAATCGGCTGGCACAACTGCCGAGGCCTTTTGATGTGCTGATCCTGGGCCTGGGCAACGACGGCCATACCGCCTCGTTATTTCCGCAGGCCTCGCGGCTTGGTGAGGCCCTGGCCTTGGATTCCGGCCGGCTTTGTCTTGCACTTACCCCGCCAGCCGCGCCGCATGAACGAATGACCCTTACCCTGCCTGCCCTGCTGCAAAGCCGCCAGATTATCCTGCATCTTGCCGGGCCAGGCAAGCGCGCGGTGTACGAAAGAGCGCTGGCCAACGGGCCTGTTATAGAAATGCCCATCCGGGCGGTGTTAAACCAGACAACCTCGCCGGTTACGGTTTTCTGGGCCCCCTGAACAAGGAGCAGTCATGAATAATATTGTCGAAAAAGTCACCGAGCGGATCATCAAGCGTAGCTTGGCCCATCGTGAAAGCTATCTGCTGCATATGGAGAAGGCCAGGGTGAGCGGACCATTTCGGCACCGGCAGCCCAGCAGCAATCTGGCCCATGTCCTGGCAGTGTGCCAAGGCGGGGAATGCCAGGCCCTGCGCGGCGGAGAGGCGCCCAATATCGGGATCATCACCTCGTACAACGACATGCTTTCAGCCCATCACACCTACGAACACTACCCTGCCATGATCAAGAAGGCCGTGGCCGCGGCAGGCGGCACGGCCCAGGTGGCCGCCGGAGTTCCTGCCATGTGTGACGGGGTAACGCAGGGCGAACCGGGCATGGATCTTAGCCTGATCAGTAGGGATGTTATCGCCATGTCAACGGTGATCGGACTGTCTCATAACGTATTTGACGGGGCCCTGCTTCTAGGGATCTGCGACAAGATCATGCCGGGCCTGCTGATGGGGGCCTTGCAATTTGGGCACCTGCCCATGATCCTGGTACCGGGCGGGCCCATGCGCTCGGGGCTCTCCAACCGGGAAAAGGCTCAAGCCAGGGAGCAATTCGCCCAGGGCAAAATCAGCAAGGAGGAGATGCTGGCGGTGGAATGCGCCTCCTACCACGGGGCCGGAACCTGCACCTTTTACGGCACGGCCAACAGCAATCAGTTGATCGCCGAGATCATGGGCCTGCACCTGCCCGGCGCCTCCTTTGTCAACCCGGATGATCCCTTGCGCGAGGCCCTTACCAATGCCGCTTCGGCCAGGGTGTGCGAGATGACCCATCTGGGGGGAAACTATACCCCCCTGGGCCAGGTAATCAGCGAAAGGTCAGTGGTCAACGGCATTGTCGGCTTGCTGGCCACCGGCGGCTCCACCAACCAGACCATGCATCTGGTGTCCATTGCCAGGGCTGCCGGGATCAGAATCAATTGGGACGATTTTTCCGAGCTTTCCGAGGTGGTGCCTTTCCTGGTGCGGATCTACCCCAACGGCCCCGGCGACATCAACAGCTTCCAGGAGGCGGGCGGCATGGCCGTGCTGATTAGCGAGCTGCTGGCAGGGGGCTTTCTCCACAACGAGGTAATGACCGTGGCCGGGCCGGGGCTTGCACGCTACACCCAAAGCCCCACCCTGGTGACTGGCAAGGCTCAATGGGCCGCAGGGCCGGGGTCTTCGCTTGCGCCTGAGGTTATCGCCTCAGTGACCCAGCCGTTTTCCCCCACCGGCGGGCTCAAGGTTCTGTCCGGCAATCTTGGCCGGGCGGTGATCAAGGTCTCGGCTCTGGCGGACGGGGCGGCAACCAAAATCGAGGCTCCTGCTTTAGTGTTCCACACCCAGACTGCCTTGGAAGAGGCCTTTCAGGCAGGCAAGCTGGATCGGGATCATGTGGCGGTCATCCGCTTTCAGGGGCCGCAGTCTACCGGCATGCCCGAACTGCACAAACTGATCACCCCGCTGGCCGTGATCATGGGCCGGGGCTATCAAGTAGCCATGGTCACCGACGGCAGGCTCTCCGGAGCATCCGGCAAGGTGCCTGCCGCCATTCATGTGACCCCGGAGGCCTTGTGCGGCGGGCTGCTGGCCAAGGTGCAGGACGGGGATCTGATTAGGATCGATGTGGGTTCCGGGAGTCTGGAGCTATTGGTAGACAAAACTGAGCTTGCCAAAAGGGAGTATGCCGAGGCCGAGCTTGGCGAACAGCGGTACGGTGTGGGCAGGCAGATATTTGCCGCTTTGCGCAGCGATCTGCTGGGGGCCGAGGAAGGGGCGAGTTCGCTGTTTACCTATGTTCGGGAGAAATGTAAGGTGAACTTTGTGGGGGATGCGTAGGGGATTACGGATGTTGGGAGTGTTAAGAGTTTAATTGCGGTGAGGGAAGACTGTGGTCACTGCTTTTTTGGTGTTTGATTAAAAAATAAGGAATGGCAATGCTTGAAGTTGTTCTTAAGATACTTGGCCTTGTTTCACTCGTGTTTACTATTACGTTGACTTGGGTCAAAATTCCATCATTTTTTAAAAATTCGATATCCAATCTGAAAACTGAGCTTGAAATCCTAAAACTTCTTGACGCTAAACATGTTAACTATAAAGATGTTAAAGAATCTGTCGAGTCAAAAATTAACAGCCTTTATGGACAGGATGAATTTGACTTTGGACATATCCTGACTGCGGGGAGTAGCGTATTGATTGCTCTTGGCTTCGGCTTTGGTTTCGGGTTTTGGACATACAATTTGATTTTAAGCCGTTCTTGGTGGGCTATAATTACAGGATTTCATACATTGATTGTCCCTTTCTTTGTGTTGGCTTCCATAGGTGAACGGCCAAGCTCTAAACAAGAAAAAAGAGGGACTAATTAGGAATAATTAGGGACATTCCCCTGGTTTCCTGTTTTCTCAGAAGGGAGCAGAAGATGGGCATCGAAGTCATCCGAAGTTTTCTTTTATGGTGTACGTTTATCAACTACGGAATATTGCTGGTGTGGTTTCTGGTCTTCGTGTTCGCGCATGATTGGATTCAGCGTATCCATGGCAAATGGTTTCATCTGTCCCGTGAGCAGTTCGATACCGTTCACTACGCCGGGATGAGCATCTTCAAAATAGGAATCATTTTGTTCAATCTGGTGCCTTTTGTCGTTCTCTCTATTCTCGGCTGAGGGGAGCATCATGGGGAGGTACTTAAGCCTTCCATGTCCACACCCAGACAAGGCCGCGCTTCGGTATCGGGTAAAAGGATGCCCGTAACTTTCTCACCGAATTGAAGGTGAAACCATGCACGGAATGACATACAAAGGCTACGCCGATTGTGTCGAGTTTGACGCCGAAAACCACATTTTTGTCGGCCATATCATCGGTATCCGGGATATTGTCGGCTTCCATGGAAAAACGGCTCACGAATTGGAAAACTATTTCCGGGAAGCGGTCAACGGCTATCTGTCCTCCTGTGAAGCGCTTGGCCAGCGGCCAAACAAGCCCTACTCCGGCAAGCTCCTTATCCGCGTCAGCGCCGAAATAATCCACGCGTCTGTTGCCGCCTCCGCGGAAGCAGCCGGGAAAAGCCTGAGCCAATGGGCTGCCGAAACGCTGAGCAAAGCCGCTCACGCTTGATTTATGTTCCTGTTTAGCCTGTTCTTTATCACCAAAGAGGCCCAATGTAGATATTATAGAGGTGGTGGTCCTGATTTTTTTCTGGTCGGATATCCATCATCGTGTTAGCATATGCCAAGACCTATACAAAGTATTGGGAGGACGTTATGCAGACAGAAAGACATGTGCGACTTTTTAAAAACGGCCGGAATCAGGCGATACGCATTCCGCGGGAGTACGAGCTACCGGGCAATGAAGCGGTGATCCGCCGGGAAGGAAACAGACTGATCATTGAAGCAGTACAGCGTCCTTCCCTGCTGGCAACCCTTGCCGGCTGGGAATCCCTGTCCGAGGAATTTCCCGATATGGACGAAACGTTGATGCCCCTTGATGACATTGAGCTGTGACATGAGTGGGTTTGTTTATCTGCTGGACACCAATATCATCTCCGACCTGATCCGTAACCCTGCCGGCATCGTGGCACAACGGATTGCCGAAAAAGGAGAGAGCGCTGTCTGCACCAGCATCGTTGTTGCCTGCGAGTTGCGCTTTGGTGCCCGTAAGAAGGGCTCAGCGCTTCTTGCCGATAGAGTGGAGGAGATCCTTTCCGTCATCGAAGTTTTAGCACTTGATGCAGATGCTAATCGTTTTTACGCGGAGATTCGCACGGCACTGGAAGCGAAAGGTACGCCAGTCGGCCCAAATGATCTGCTCATTGCCGCTCAGACCATGGCCCTTGGCTTGACCATGGTCACCGCCAACAGCGCTGAGTTTTTAAGAATCCCTGGTTTGCCGGTCGAAAACTGGCTGGGCGGGTGAGACTCCAGTATCAGTTTAATTACGGGGGCATAGATGACACTGACAAGAAACTGGAAGATGGAAGCTGCCGAAATTTTTGCCCAAGGCCCGGTAGTGCCGGTCATGGTGATCAAGGATCTCGCCCACGCGGTGCCCTTGGCCCGTGCTCTGGTGGCAGGAGGGATCAGGGTGCTGGAGATTACCCTGCGGACCCCGGTGGCGGTTGCGGCCATCCGGGAGATTGCCCGGGCGGTGCCGGAGGCGGTGGTGGGGGCCGGGACGGTGACCACTGCCGAGGATCTGGATGCGGTCAGCGAGGCCGGGGCGGTTTTTGCCATCAGCCCAGGGCTTACCCCGGAGCTGCTGGATGCCGCCAACCAGGGGGAGATTGCTCTGATCCCTGGGATTGCCACGATCTCCGAGCTGATGATCGGCCTGCGCCGGGGGTACAGCCATTTCAAGTTCTTTCCGGCAGAGGCGGCAGGCGGCATCCCCATGCTTAAGGCCATTGCCGGGCCGTTTCCCAAGGTGGTTTTCTGCCCGACCGGCGGGATTAGCCTGGAAAATTACCGCAATTATCTGGCGTTGGGGAATGTGGCTTGCGTGGGTGGCTCCTGGGTGGCGCCGCCTGAGGCGGTGGCCCAAGGGGATTGGGCTCGCATTACCCAATTGGCTCGCGAGGCTGTTGAGGTGGCAGGAAAATAGCGTTTCTCCCTCTCAGTCTCTTCTGTTCATTTCTTTGCTTGCCCAAAGAAACGAACCAAAGAAAGGGCCCCCTGTGTCTCTTGTCCCGCCGGAGGCGGGAT
>DOZO01000039.1:76879-87227 GCA_003517965.1 Desulfobulbaceae bacterium | reverse complement strand
GCTGCGTGCCAATGGGATTTTGCCTGCTACTGCTACAGACTCAACGACACCTCTCCATTACTGAGCGATTCCCGCAGTTCCATCACCTCCGCACTCTCCAGATAATCATCAAAAGGCATCCGTTTATCAATAATCCCGCCGGGCAGAATCTCGATGATCCGGTTGGCGGTGGAGGCCACCATCTGATGATCGTGGGAGGCGAAAAGGATCACCTCCGGAAAAGCGATCAGCCCGTTGTTCAAGGCGGTGATCGATTCCAGATCCAGATGGTTGGTGGGCTCATCCAAAATCAGGGCGTTGGCCCCGGTGAGCATCATCCGGGACAACATGCAGCGCACCCGCTCGCCGCCTGAGAGCACGCTGGTCTTTTTCAGGGCTTCTTCCCCGGAAAACAACATCTTGCCCAAAAAGCCCCGGGAAAAGTTTTCTCCCTCGCTGGGCGGAGTGTACTGGCCCAGCCACTCCACCAGGGTCATCTCCTTATCGAAAAAGGTGCTGTTTTCCTTGGGGAAGTAAGAGGTGGACATGGTGATCCCCCAGCGGAAGCTGCCGCGATCCGGGGTCAGGCCTTCGGTAAGGATCTCAAAAAGAGTGGTCTTGGGTACGGAGTTGGCGCCGATGAAGGCAATCTTGTCACCCTTATGAACCGTGAGGCTGAAGTCGTTTATAACCGTGACCCCGTCGAGTTCTTTGCCTAAGCCAGTAACCTCCAGAATGATGTCGCCGCAGGGCCGTTCGGGTTTGAAGACCACGAAGGGATATTTGCGCGACGAGGAGGGCATGTCTTCGATAGTGAGCTTGTCCAGCAGTTTTTTGCGCGAGGTGGCCTGCTTGGCCTTGGAGGCGTTGGAGGAAAAGCGCTGGATGAAGTCGGTTAGCTCCTTGGCTTTGGCCGAGGTTTTCTTGTTTTCATCCTGCTTTTGTTTAACGAAAAGCTGGCTGGCCTGGTACCAGAAATCGTAGTTGCCCACGTAGACCCTGATCTCGCCAAAGTCGATGTCGGCGATATGGGTGCAGGCCTGATTTAAGAAATGCCGGTCATGGGAGACAATGATCACCGTATTCTGGAAGCGGAAGAGAAAATCCTCCAGCCAGGCGATGGACTTGAGGTCCAGATGGTTGGTGGGCTCATCCAGCAGCAATACGTCCGGGTTGCCAAACAGGGCCTGGGCCAGCAGCACCCGCACCTTGTCGCCGCCCTCCAGCTCCTTCATCTTTTTTTCGCGAAACTCCTCGGGGATGCCGAGACCCTTGAGCAGGACAGCCGCCTCTGATTCCACCTCGTAGCCGTTCATCTCGGCGAACTCCGCCTCGATGTCCCCGGCCCTGATCCCGTCCGCCTCGCTAAGCTCCGCCTTAGCGTAGAGCGCCTCCCGCTCGTGCATCAGTTCGTAGAGCTTTTTGTGACCCATGACCACGGTATTGAACACGGTTTCTTCGTCAAAGGCGAAATGATCCTGGCGCAGCATCGCAATCCGTTCCCTGGGCCCAACCACGATCTCACCCTTATCTGCCTCTTTTTCCCCGGCCAGGATTTTCAGGAAGGTGGATTTGCCGGAGCCGTTGGCACCAATGAGCCCGTAACAGTTGCCAGGGGCAAACTTGATGTTGACGTCCTTGAAGATGATCCTTTTCCCGTAGGAGAGGGCGATATTGACTGCGGTGATCATGGGCTTTTCCTTTTCTTTGCTGCAAAAAGCATGGCGTGTTTGCGGCGGTCTTAGAGGAGATGAAGGTACACTGGCTTGGGTAAGCCGCTCTATATACTGCAAGTTATTACAAATGACAATGGTGGATGCAGGTAACGATACGTTTATGGGTGTTTTTTTGGGAAAGTGAAGATGCGCCACCGGTTCTGCAATTGATGATATTTACGCCAGGGATAAGCCGGAGGGCTTAACCCTGTGAGTTCCCTGATCAGTCAGGTTCAAGCCTGTTAGTTGATTCCCCTTGACATGGCCGGAGGATTTTTTGTACTATTTCGCCATTATCCGGTCAGGAGCAGGTGTTTGTTCCCCCGGAATCTCTCGACAGGCTTGCTCCCTGTTCCCTTCTGCCGACATACGGACCCAGCGCAGTGACTATCTTGTCCCCCTCCATGCAGAAATGGTCTTTTCCCGCAGCTCTGTTGCTGCTTGCCGCCACCATCGGCGGACTCGGTTTTTACATCTTTTGCACGTACCAGGCTTTCTTTAATTCCGATGCCGCCATCGCCAACATCCTGGCGGAAGACATCGTCCGCACCGGCAGCCTTTTTCCCAAAGACTGGTGGTATGTTAATGGCGATCTCTGGGTGTTTTACAAGCATCTTCTCCTGCTCCCCTGGGTGTTGGTCGGGGAAAACGGTTTTTTCGCCCATGGCGTTTCCGTTTCCCTGTCGATTGTTGCTACCATGACCTTGCTTGTCCTGGTCTTAAGGTCGCTTGGGCTTTCTGGAACGGCGGCGGTCATGGGTTGTGTCATTATCGGACTTGGCTATTCCCCCCTGTATCTGCGCGAGGTGTACGGCGAAGCCGCATACACCTGGTATTTTGCCTTTATGCTCGCTTTTTTTCTCCTGCTTAAAAAGTCCGGGCAAGCGGTGACTGGCAGGTTCGCCAGAACGATTCTGCTTGCCATCTTTCTTGGCCTGCTTTTTCTGGTGACCATGGAGAATCCGGTGCGTTTTCTGGTGTACTATGTCGCCCCCTTTATCGGTTCCCTGATGGCTTTTTTGTATCTGGAACAAGAAGTTGTGGCAGATGCCGGAAAATGCGGTTGGCGGGAGTTGCTTCTTCCTCATCTGCCCTTAGCCTTAGCCAGTTGTGGGGTAATCCTGTTGGGGGCTCTTTCCCACCATCTGGTTTTTGTCGGGTTGCATAACGCCGCCGGAGCCAACCACGCCGTTTTGGTCGCCATGCAGAAGCTCCCTGAACATGTGGCCCATTCTTTCCTTGGACTGATGAATTTTATCGGCGCCGAATGGGGTGAGGAGGTGGAGATGACCTCCCTTACCGGGATAACAGCGTTGCTGAAACTGGCGCTTTATCCTCTGGTGCTGGTTCTGCCCGCCTGTTATGGTCGGCGCAATTTTCATCTTCTCAACCGGTGGCAGAGATTTTTCCTGTTGCTTTCCTATCTCGGCTTTGCCCTGATCTTTTTCATTTATTCAATCAGCAACCTGCATGACAACGCCTGGGCGGCCCGCAACAATATCCGCTATATCATCCCTTTTCTGATGATGGTTCTGCTTTGTCCGGTGCTGATCTGGCGCTTTTTCCCCTGGCCAGTCAAGGCGGCTCTTTTTCTGGCTCTTTTAGTTGCTTTCGCCAGCTCCTGGAAAAATATTTCGCCTCCGGACTGGCGAGACAAGGCAGGGGAGAAAATGAAAGTCGTTACTGTCTTGAAGGAGCGCGGGCTGAGCAATGGCTATGCCCCCTACTGGGAATCACATATTTATACGGTGTTCAGCAAGGGCGAGGTGCGCATCCGTCCTCTGGATATAGATTGCCGTGGGGTTGACCTTTGCCTGTGGCTTACCAGCGACAGTTGGCACGAAAAGGGCTATACTACAGGCAGAGTTTTCGTGCTGGTTCCCAAAGAAAGGCTGGCAGACTGGGCCAAGGGGATGAATAATTTTTCTCTCGCCCCTGCGGTGGAGGAATTTACCCTTGGCAATTATCAGGTTATGGTCTTTGCCGAAAACCCGCTGCCCGGACTTGCCGGGAGAAACAAGACCTGCGAATAAGGAAAATTACATGCCCAGCCCTGTAAAAATCAGCGTGGTTTCCCCGGTTTATGGATGCAGGGAGTGTCTGGGAGAACTCTGTAAAAGATTGACCGCAACGATTTCACCCATCACTGACGACTTTGAAATCATTCTGGTCAACGACGCCTGTCCCCAGGGCTCCTGGGAGCATATCCAGGCGCTGGCCCGGCAGGACAACAGGATCAAGGGCCTCAATCTCTCTCGCAATTTCGGCCAGCACTACGCCATTACCGCCGGGCTTGACCATGCCAGGGGCGACTGGGTGGTGGTGATGGACTGCGACCTGCAAGACAAGCCCGAAGAGATTGCCAAGCTCTATGCCAAGGCCATTGAGGGTTATGATATTGTTTTCGGACAGAGGATTGAGCGGCAGGACAGCTTCTTCAAGAAGCTCGCTTCCCGGCTGTTTTACCGGGTCCTGGAGTATTTTACCGACACGGAGCATGATAAGACCATTGCCAACTTCGGCATCTTTTCCCGGCAGGTGATCGAAACGGTTAACCTCTACCGGGAGCAGAACCGCTCTTTCCCCCTGTTCGTCAAGATTGCCGGGTTCAAGCGCACCAAGATTCCGGTGCAGCACGATGACCGCCTGTACGGCAAGTCCTCCTACAACCTGACCAAGTTGATCAATCTGGCCATCGACTCCATTGTGGCCCACTCCAACAAACCGCTGCGGCTCTTCATCCAGATGGGATTTTTTATTGCCCTGGGCAGCCTGCTGTATGCCTGCTGGCTGTTTTTGAGCTATTTTCTCTACGGCGACATTGCCGAGGGCTGGACCAGCATGATGGTTTCGATGTTTTTCATGTTCGGCCTGCTCTTTGGCATTCTGGGGATTCTGGGCCTGTATATCGGCAAGATCTTTGACGAGGTTAAAGGTCGGCCGCTGTACATCATCCGGGAAGCCGTTAATTTTCCATGCGGTTGGCTGTCGGCAAGCAACCGTTTTGGGGCGGGGGATACTTGCCCCTCATTCTCGGCTGACATCCTGTCAGCCTCCGAGGCGTCTGCGGCCCGGTCCGTCCATGGACCGGGCGACGCAGCCGATACCGGGGAAAGCCTCCCCCGCCCCAAAACTCACTCCGATGGCTGAAGAATCAATGAAAAAGATCGCCATTCTCCAGTCCAACTATATTCCCTGGAAAGGGTATTTCGACCTCATCCACAGCGTCGACGAGTTCGTGCTTTACGATGACATGCAGTACACCAAGAACGACTGGCGCAACCGCAACAAGATCAAGACCCGAAACGGCCTGGAGTGGATCACCATCCCGGTGCGGCAGGAGACCCTGGCCCAGACGATTCGGGAAACCAAGGTGGCCAATCCGCTCTGGCACAAGCAGCACTGGAAGATGCTCGCCCAGAACTACGCCAGAGCTGCACATTTCAAGGAATACAAGGATATTTTCGAGGAGCTGTATCTGGGCGCCACCGAGAGCTGGCTCAGCGAGATAAACCGCAAATTCCTGCTGGCCATCAATGCGTTGCTTGGCATCAAGACTACCATCCGCTGCTCCAGTGAATTTACTCTGGCAGAGGGCAAGAGCGAGCGGCTTTTGGAATTATGCCGAACCTTGGGCGCGACCACCTACCTGAGCGGGCCTGCGGCGAGCGACTATCTCGACGTGGCGCTTTTCGCGGAAGCGGGGATCGGGGTAGAATGGATGGATTACAGCGGTTACCCTGAATACACTCAGCTTTTTCCACCCTTTGCCCACGGGGTGAGTATTGTGGATCTTATCTTCAACGAGGGCAATAATGCCATTAACTTCATGAAACGGTTAGGATGATGATTCACTTCAACAAGCCCCCGCACACCGGCAACGAAGAGCAGTACGTTTTGGCGGCGATGAAGAGCCCGCAGATCTCCGGCGACGGCGAGTTCGGCAAACGATGCCAGCGCTGGTTTGAAGAGCAGCTCGTCTGCCGCAAAGCCTTGCTTACCCCATCCTGCACCCATGCCCTGGAGATGGCCGCGATTCTTATCGGCATTGAGCCCGGCGATGAAGTGATCATGCCCAGCTTTACCTTTGTCAGCACCGCCAACGCCTTTGCCCTGCGCGGGGCCCGCATTGTTTTTGTGGATATTCGCCCGGACACCATGAATATTGATGAGACCAGGATCGAGACGGCGATCACCCCGCAGACCAAGGCCATTGTCCCGGTGCATTATGCCGGAGTAGGCTGCGAAATGGAGGTGATCATGGCCATGGCTGAAAAGTACGGCCTTTTTGTGATCGAAGACGCGGCCCAGGGCATGATGAGCCGCTACAAGGGCAGACCGTTGGGAACCATCGGCCATCTCGGCGCTTACAGCTTCCATGAAACCAAGAACTATACCAGCGGCGGCGAGGGCGGCCTGCTGATCATCAATGATGGCCGTTTTACCGAGCGGGCCGAGATTATCCGCGAAAAAGGGACCAACCGCAGTCAGTTCTTTCGCGGGATGGTGGACAAATACAGCTGGGTGGATATTGGCAGCAGCTATCTGCCCTCCGAACTCCAGGCCGCCTACCTCTGGGGGCAGCTGGAGATGGCTGAGGCGATCAATACCGACCGGCTGGCAAGCTGGCGGGCTTACCTTGATAAACTTGGCCCTCTGGCCGCTGCTGGGATCATCGAGCTTCCGGTTGTTACGGAAACCTGTCTCCATAATGCGCATATGTTCTATCTCAAGGTCAAGGATCTCAAGGAACGCACCTCGCTTCTTGCTTATTTCAGACAGGATGCAATCGGGGCGGTGTTTCACTATGTGCCTCTGCACAGCGCTCCGGCTGGCCTTAAATACGGGCGTTTTTCCGGCAGGGATATCTACACCACCAGCCAGAGCGAGCGGCTTATCCGTCTGCCCCTTTATTATGGGATTACCGGGGAAGAGATCAATACGGTATGTGAGAAGATCAGGGAATGGAGCGGGAGGGACTGATGGCGCATCTTTATATCTTCGGCACTATCCTGTTCACCGTTTACGGCCAGATGATTATCAAATGGCGGGTGCCGTTTCATGGAAATCTGCCGGCAGAGACGATCCCCAAGCTGATCTTCCTTCTCAAGCTGTTTTTTGATCCCTTCATCATGAGCGGTTTTATTGCCGCTTTTCTCGCCTCGCTTTGCTGGATGGCCGCCATGACCGCCTTTGAGCTCAGCTATGCCTATCCCTTCATGGGACTCACCTTTGTCCTGGTTTTTCTGGCTTCTGTGTTTTTGCTGGGAGAACAGGTGACGAACTACAAGATTCTGGGACTGGCGCTTATTGTTCTGGGTATTTTTGTCACCAGCAGAGGCTGATCAGCCAACCCTATTGCAGAGTCGAATCCCGTTTGTAGATATCAGGTCTGAACTGAACCGTGCCGTCATGATCAACCCAGGCAGTCATGTAAACGATATGCACAGCAATGGGCGACGGGATGGTCATCTGCTGGGTCTTTTCGCTGTCGAGCGCCCTATTCAGGTTATCCATGGAATTTAAGCGGCTGCCTTGCAGGAGGTAAGCGGCCAGCTCCAAAGGCTTTGCCAGGCGGATACAACCGGAGCTGAAGGTGCGGGAATCTTTCTGAAACAGCTCGCGGGCCGGGGTGTCGTGCAGGTAGACATCATAGGGATTGGGGAAGAGAAACTTCACTCGGCCAAGGGCATTGGCTGGGCCGGGCTCCTGCCGCAGCCGGTAAGGGAAGCGAGTTGGGGAAAGCCTGCTCCAGTCAATGCTGGCCGGATCAAGTTCGGTGCTGGCTTTCCAGCCTTGCAATACCCGAAGATGCAATCTGTCCAGATACCCAGGATCTTTTTTGATCTTCGGCAGAAGATCCTGGGTAGCAATGCTGTGTGGCACCTCCCAGCTGGGATTGAGGACCAGGGAAGAGATGCGCCCATTGAACACCGGGGTTTGCCGGTAGGTTTTACCGACAATCACCGGCATGGAGAGCCGGAGTTTGCCGTCCTCAAACAGCTTGAGAGTGAAATCGGCGATATTTACCAGGATATGACGGTCTTCCAGCAGAAGCGGCAATGGCTGGCAGCGGGTAAGGCTGGCCGCAAGTTGCCGGATGCGTTCGTTGATGGGCACGTTGAGTTCGCTTAAAGTTCTGGCCCCGACAGCTCCATCGGGGGTAAGACCATGCCGGGCCTGAAATCTTTGCACCGCCTCTTCAAGAGCCTCGTCAAATAGATCGCCCTGTCCGGCAGCGGCAACCAGGTCGGCACTGGCGATAAGGCGTTGTCTCAGGAAAGGAATCCGTTCATGCCGGTCTCCCGCGTGCAGGGTGAGGCCGGACGGAACCTGGGGCCAGCCTCCCTTTGCGGCAAGTTGCCGATACTGGGACAGGGATTTTTCCAGGGCGGGCAGGACGCAGAGATCGCCCGGGGCAGGCGTGACTTCAGATAATGCTATGGCGGGACATTGAAGCAGAATAAAAAAAAGGGCATAGCAGACAAGATGGGGAAGATGCAGGACACTATAGGCAGATGATTTTTTCGGCCAGATTACCAAGCGCGGAAGGCCCCTGAATCAAGATGCACAAAATCTTCACCTGGATAATAACCAACCCCGCCAAGGCGCAAGGAAAGGGCGGTGCGCTGGAGCGTGGACAGGGCCGTACCAGGGATGCGGATGTCAAGGGCGCGACCTGTTAAGTGCAGACTGTTTTTCGCCACCTTATGACCCAGGCTGAGGAGATGGTCGTTGTATCTGGGTGAACGATAACCAGAGATGATATGAATCTCGTTGGCGTTCCCCAGTTGGGTGGTTACCAGAGCGAGAAAATCCAGGGTTTGGAGATCAATGGGATGCTGCTCGTTGGTATTGTGGCAGCGCAGCAGCCAGTTCAGTTCCTTGATGGCTTGAGCATTGTACTGGCCATCAGGATCGCGATAGCTGGTGTTGATTTTTTCGCCGGTATGGGTGTTGTACAGGTTCAGCCGGCCTGACGGCTGTCCTGCCGGAGAAAAACTGGCCCGTGCCATGCCGGGCTGGAGCAAAGCCAGGGTGGTCAGTAACGAGGCTTTAAGAAAAGAACGTCTGCTGGAAAGAAGGGACATGGAAAGATTATCCTGATGATTTGTAGAAAGACGGTCAACTATTGAACAGTTGCGATGTTGCCATTATTACCCTTTACCGGCAAAACTCGCACGAGTTTTTTTGTTTTTTGATGATTAATCAAGGAGTTATGAGCAGGCCGATAACGCAGATGTGGTGCTGCTGAACAGTTACCTTTTTTTGAGATATACTTGGAGTATAGAGATGGCAGCCGGGGTGATTCCGGAAATTCGTGCCGCCTGACCCAGAGTGCGCGGCTGAATCCTGGTCAGCTTTTCCACCACCTCCCGGGAAAGGCCGGACATGCTCTGATAGGGCAGATCCTCTGGCAGGCGTACCGATTCCATCTGTCGGAAGCGCTCCACCTGCTCGCTTTGCCGCTCGATGTAGCCCTGATACTTGATAGCCAGTTCAACCTCCCGGCTAACCTCTTCGCCCGGCCTTGGTAAGGTTATGCCGATGAGCTGGGCAACGGTGTCAAGATCCATTTCCGGTCGCCGCAAAAGGTCGGCAGCACTCACTACAGTTTTGAGCGTGGCGCTGCCCATGGCCAGCAGACGATCGTTCAGTTCCTGTTTGGGCCGGATCGTGGTGGTGTTGAACAGGGCATAAGTTTCCTCAATGGCCTGTTTCTTGGCCACAAACAATCTGTAGGTCTCGTCGGTTACCAGGCCCAGATCCCGGCCAATCTCTCCCAGGCGCAGATCGGCATTGTCTTCCCGCAACAGCAGCCGGTATTCCGCCCTGGAGGTAAAGAGCCGGTACGGTTCTTTGGTGCCCTTGGTGACCAGATCGTCGATCAGCACTCCGGTATAGGCCTGCGAGCGATCAAGGATCAGCGGTTCCTCCCCGCGCACATATTTGACCGCGTTGATCCCGGCGATCAGCCCCTGGGCCGCGGCCTCTTCGTAACCGGAGGTGCCGTTGATCTGTCCGGCCAGAAAAAGGCCTGGGAGCCGTTTTGTTTCAAGGGACGGATGCAGCTCCAGCGGATCGACATAATCGTACTCAATGGCATAGCCGGGCCGGATGATAGCGACCTTCTCCAACCCTTTGATGCTGCGGAGCATGGCCTGCTGCACATCCATGGGCAGGCTGGTGGGCAGGCCGTTGGGGTAGATCTCTACCGTGTCCAGGCCTTCCGGTTCAAGAAAGATCTGGTGGCGCTCTTTTTCTGGAAAGCGCATGACCTTGTCTTCCACCGAGGGGCAATAGCGAGCTCCTATCCCTTCGATAATCCCGCTGTACATGGGCGAGCGGTCGGTGCCAGCGCGAATAATCGCATGGGTGGTCGGATTGGTATAGGTGATATGACAGGGCCGTTGTGGCAACACCGGCTGTTTGCCCCGATTGCTAAAGGAAAAGAGATTGGGTGGCTCGTCGCTGTATTGGGCTTCGAGTTCGTGATAATTAATGGTAGTGCCATCGAGGCGCGGGGTGGTCCCGGTTTTCATCCGGCCTATGGCAAAGCCCAGCTCTTTGAGATGCAGAGGTAACTTAAGCGAGGGGACATCGCCCAGACGACCGGCGGGAAAATTTTTCAGACCGATGTGGATCAGGCCGTT
>DOZO01000039.1:38640-76661 GCA_003517965.1 Desulfobulbaceae bacterium | reverse complement strand
CGGTCGACAATTCCCTGCTTGATATGGAGATTTTCCTGCTGTTCCAGCACCGATTTCATCCGCAGCCGATAGAGAAGCCGGTCAGCCTGGGCCCGGGAAGACCAGACCGCCGGGCCTTTGCGGGTGTTGAGGCGGCGGAACTGGATGCCGGTGGCATCGATGTTTTTTGCCATCTCCCCGCCGAGGGCGTCAATCTCCTTGACCAGATGCCCCTTGGCCAGACCGCCGATGGCCGGGTTACAGCTCATCGCCCCGATGGTATCGGCGTTAACCACGAGCACCGCGGTGCGGCAGCCCATCCGGGCAGAGGCCAAGGCGGCTTCACAACCCGCATGGCCCGCGCCGATCACGATGATGTCATATTGCTGGGAGTTTGGCATGAATGATTTATGATCTTATGTTGTAATCTTAGCCTCTTGCAAAATGCAAGAAACAGACTGAGTCAAAAAACTGATCACCCGACGGGGAGGGCAATTGTAAAGGTGGAGCCCTCTCCATCCTTGCTGTCCACCGAGATTGTCCCATGATGGCTGTCAACAATATTTTTGACGATGGCCAGCCCAAGGCCGGTTCCCCGGTTTTTATCGGTATAAAATGGCGTAAAGATATGTTCCTGTTTTTCCAGCGATATCCCTCCTCCGGTATCACTGACCACAAGTAGCGCCATGCCCGCCATCTTCTCCTGCCTGGTTCCCACGGTAAGCGTGCCCCCTTCCGGCATGGCCTGCACACCGTTGACCAAGATATTAAGACAGGCTCGGTGTATCAACCCCTGATCCAGGGATATCTTTGGCATATCCTGATCCAGCAACATTTCCAGAACAATTTTCTTACGCTCCAGCTCCGGCTCCATGAATGTAAGAATCTTGGTGAAGATATCATTCACCGAAGTCAGCTCCATCTTAAGCTCTTGAGGACGGGCAAAATCCAGGAACTCACGCACAATTCCATCCAGTCTGCCTGTTTCCTCCACAATAATCTCGGCCAGATGTTCATTTCCCGGCGCCACGCTCTTGATTCGTTTTCCAAGAATGTCTGCAGTGCTGCGGACAATGCCCAATGGATTTTTTATTTCATGGGCAACCGAGGCCACCATCTTGCCAAGGGTAGCCAACCTGTTACTTTGGTGCAACTGCTGCTCAAGGCGTCGCCGCTCATCCGCACGGGCCTCAATAATCCGGTCCGCCCGCGCCACAATAAAACCAAGCACCACAAACAGGGCGGCCATGATCAACATGGAGGTAAGGATGATCGTGCCCTGCAATTTGGTAATCGCCACAACATCCTCGGAGAGATCTTGATCAACCTCGATAACTCCCAGAATGACACCCGGTTTCTGTTTGTTAGCCGTATACTGCCGGAAAGGGATGAAGGTGCTCAACTGTGAAGAAATGGGTTTCGCCCCAGGCAGAAGGTTCAACAGGGTGCCGGTTGAGCGGACAACAGAGTTGTTATTGCCCTCCAGAGCCTGGAGGTATTCGATGCCACCTTGGTCGATGCGGCCAATGCGGGCTTTCACTGTGCTGTATGAAATAATATTTCTCTTGGAATCGAAAATAGTAACCGCCTGAATCCGCATGCCGTGCATGGCATTACGAACAACAGCATCAAGCAGGGCAAACTGCTCTGGCTTGCGCAGAGCAATCTTCTTATACCGCACCACCGTGGGCAGGACAAATTGCTGAAACACCTGATGGCTGAGATTTTCGGCAACAACAAGGGCATAAGCCTCGCTCCGCTCCAACAGGACCTTCTTGGCATGATTCGAAATAATCCAGGAAAGGCCCAAGGTAAAAAGGAGAAAAACCGCCAGCCCACTGTAGGAAAAGAATTTCACCAGTCTAAACGGCTTCAGGCTGGCAATACTGGCAGCATCTGCCTCAGCTTTTTTTCTTTCAACCATTACATACCCCGCATCGCTTGCACCTCTGAGTATCACAGGCAATCGTTGATTTTTCTGCCAGAGCTTTCTGGTACTCAGTCCAAAGATATTGCCGATCTATCCCATGTTCAATGATCTCCCAGGGGAAAAGCTCCTCCTGGCCGCGCTGCCGCATAGCATAGTCTTCAGGGTCAATGCCGCACCCCTTAAAGGTCTGCCGCCAATTTTTCCCACTTTGCAGCATGTCATACAGGGCCAGACCGACCTTGCGATCACCACGGGCCAGCACCGCCTGATAAAAGGCGTTCCCCGGCTGATCAACAAGCAAACGGGTATTTGCCATGCCAGCCACGCCCTGACGTAAAAACTTTATACTATTCTTGAGCGCTGTCAATGGGGCAAATCCGTGAAACTGAAAAGGGGTCCAGGCCTTGGGCACAAAGCTGTTGACACTGAGCGTTATATTGACCATGTGTCCCGTTTCTCGACCTACCCTCAGCAGGGCCTTGCGAACCTTGTCCGTCAAAAGCAAAAGTTCAGCCAGATCCTCCTTGGTTTCCGTGGGCAAGCCGATCATGAAATAAAGCTTGAGATGATTGATCCCGGCCCGCGCCAGAGCCTCTGCCGCGCATAACACATCCTGCTCGCTGATCCCTTTATTAATTACCCGGCGAAGCCTTTCCGAGCCCCCGTCTGGGGCGATTGCCGCGCTTTTCAACCTGCTTTGCTTAAGCAGATGACAAAGCTCGTCGCTGATGGCATCAGCCCGCAAAGAAGAAAAAGACAAGCTGCAGCCCTCGCGCAGCAGATAATCGGCAATCCGGGCGAGATCCTCAGCGCGCGCCATCTCCATCCCCAGCAGACCAACCCGTTTTATGTCTTCGGGCCGCTCAGCCAGGGCGGCAAGGATGCTTTCCGCCGACCAGAGCCGCGGCGGGCGATAGACAAACCCAGCGGCGCAGAATCTGCATCCTCGACTGCAACCGCGCCCAAGTTCGGTTAAGAAAAGATCGGCAAACTCCGCTACCGGAGAGAGCAATTGCGAGTGCCCGGCCACTGGTGATTTTTCCAACACCACGCGCCGCACCCGAATCTGGGCCTCCGGGGCAACCTCAATGCGGTTCAAGATCCCGCCCTCTCCATAATGCATGGTATAAAAGCGAGGAACATAACAGCCGCTGAACTCCCCAACAATCCTCTTAAGCAGGGCCTCCGGCTCTTCAACCGCCAGATAGTCTGCTATATGCTCCATAAGTTGCGGCAGGATCGGCTCCGCCTCCCCAACAACAAAAAGGTCGACAAAGGGTGCCAAGGGCTCGGGGTTGATAAAAGAAGCCACGCCGCCGCCAATGATCAGCGGTTGACCTGGGCGAAATCGGCTGGAGTTTGCGCTACGCTTTTCGGCCAGCGGCTCAATACCACCAGCAAGAAACAGGGTCAACAGGTTGAGAAAATCCTGTTCAAAACTCAAGGAGCAAAGCAGGATCGGGAAATCGCGAAGTGGACGACCTGATTCCAACGAAAGCGGGGGGTGGTTGTCATGATAAAAAAATCGTTCACAGACAAAGCCCGGCAGACTGTTTACCAGGGCATAGACAAGCTGGAAGCCCAGGTTAGAATTGCCCAGGGCATACCGGTTGGGGAAGATCAGGGCAACCGGCAGCAATCCCTTCCATTTCTTCCGCTGCGTCCCTTTTTCGCTGGCCAGGAAATCATGGGCGGCAGGTTGGCGCTGGCGCATAGGGTTCATATCACGCCTGCCAGAAAGGGAAACCCCGTCCCGGCAGTGGCAGAGGTCTGGCAATCAACCATTTGTTTGGGCAATTTTCATCAACTTTCATTCCTGCGCAGAAACGTCGGTCGATCATAGTCCTGCTCATTGCGAATGTTATTAACATAGATTCTATTCATGCCATTGGCTACGGCTCGGCCTGCAGCCATACCTTGCTCACTCTTCCTGAACGGTAACGCCTGCGCGGCTGGCTCTCGTTTTTTCGGAATGAAGCGCACCCGGTCAATTTCTTCCACTTCCTCTACTGTGTCACGAATACCAGTGGCAATAACCGTCACCTGCAACTCATCGCCCAGATTTTCATCAAAGATAACGCCCAGAATGATATTGGCATCTTCATGCACTTCCTGATAAATCTTGGTGGTTGCCTCAGTCACTTCCGGCATGGTCAAGGTCTCCCGGCTGGCCGAGATGTTGACCAATACCCCCCTGGCACCATCAATGCTGATGTCCTGCAGAAGCGGGCTGTTAATCGCCATATTAACCGCTTCCACCGCCCGGTTCTCACCAACCCCATAGCCTGAACCCATCAGGGCCTGCCCCATCTCGTTCATGATGGCCCGCACATCGGCAAAATCCGGGTTTATATAGCCAGGAAGATTGATCAGATCGGTGATGCCTTTTACTGCCTGCACCAAAACATCATCGGCCATCTTCATCCCGTCTATGAAACGGGTCCCTTTCTGACTCAGAGAGATCAAGCGGTCATTGGGGATGGTGATGATGGTGTCCACATGCTCTTTCAGCGTCTTCCAGCCAAGCTCCGCATTTTTCATCCGAGCCCTGCCCTCAAAGGCAAAGGGCTTGGTCACGACCCCCACGGTCAGGGCTCCAAGTTCTTTGGCGATCCTGGCCACAACCGGCGCGGCCCCGGTACCGGTTCCGCCTCCCAGGCCGGCGGTGACAAAAACCATATCACAGCCCTGCAACTGTTTCCTGATTTCATCAATGGACTCCTCCGCCGCTTCCCTGCCTCTTTCAGGATTGGCTCCGGCCCCAAGCCCCTTGGCGGAATTTTTGCCAAGCTGCAACCGGACATCAGCCTTGGATTTCTCCAAATCCTGAATATCGGTGTTGCCGGCAATGAATTCTACGCCAAGAATCTTGCTGTCTACCATGGTGTTGACCGCATTTCCGCCACCGCCACCAACGCCAAAAACCTTGATCTTTGCCCGAGATTCTGCTTCCACAAATTTAAAAGTCATATCCTGCTCTCCCTGTTCAAGGTCTCTGACCGACTCCCCAACAAAGCCGCCTGCCACTTGATGCGTTTGTTTACACTATTCCTTTAAACCAGTCTTTTATCCCCCTGCCGACCCTGGCCACCAATCCCCCTCTGGGCCGCTTGTATCTTTCTCCCGGCCCGTTTTTCATACCATAAATAATCAGACCAACGCCAGTTGCCCACTGCGGCGTACCTACCACATCCACCAACCCGCCAATATTTTCCGGACGTCCGATGCGAACCGGCAGATCAAAAATCTGTTCCGCCAGCTCCTCCATATTATCCAGAAGACATGAGCCTCCGGTCAGCACCAGACCGGCGTTGACCATTTCCTTGTACTTGGAATCCAGCAACTCCTGATTGATAAGGGTAAGCATCTCCTCAACCCGGGGTTCAAGAATCTCACCCATGACCCGGCGAGAAAGCTTTCTATTTTTTCTGCCCCCCACGCTGGGAACCTCTATGATCTGATCTTTGTCGATAAGAGAGGCCAAGGCGCTGCCGTACTCCTCTTTCAACCTTTCCGCCTCTTTCTGCGGGGTGCGCAAGCCGATGGAAAGATCGTTGGTGAGGTTCTGGCCACCCAGGCCAAGAACAAAGGTATGTTTGATTGTCCCATCGGCAAAGATTGCCAGATCGGCCGTGCCCCCGCCAATATCCAGCAGACCAACCCCCAGCTCCATTTCTTCCCTGGTCAGAACCGCGCCTGCCGAGGCCAAAGGTTCCAGCACCACATCCGTTACCTGAAGCCCGGCACGGTTGCAGCACTTTACAATGTTATGCACCGCAGTTGCCGAGCCAGTCACAATATGCACATCGGCCTCAAGACGGACGCCGGTCATGCCGAGGGGATCCTGAATATCGGCCTGGCCGTCTACCATAAACTCCTGGGGCAACACATGAATCACTTCCTGATCCATCGGGATGGGTACAGCCCTGGCCGCATCCACCACCCGATCAATATCCTCCTGCTTGATCTCATTTTGCTTGATAGCTATCAGACCATGACTGTTAAAGCTCTTGATGTGACTACCGGCAATACCCACATAAACGGCATCGATCTCGCAACCGGCCATGCGTTCGGCTTCTTCCACAGCCTGCCGGATCGAATGCACGGTGCTTTCGATATTGACCACAACTCCCCGACGCAATCCCACTGATGGATGCCTGCCTATTCCGATAATATCTACCCGGGTATCATGTACTTCGCCTACCACCACGCAGATCTTGGTAGTACCGATATCCAGCCCAACAATCAGATCTCCACGTTCTTCATGTGCCATTTGTTCACCTTTAGTCGATCCGGCTTTTTGCCTCTCTGCTACAAACCGGCCCCACATTATCGAAACGATTACCCCTCTACCCTCTCGTCAAAACCCACCAGCACCTTATTGCTTTCATAATCCATTTTGACATAGATGGTTTTTTGAAATTCCTTGCTTTTGTACAACTTGTACAGCACTTTGGTCAGCCGGTAATATTTGGCCCCAACCTTACCTGCGCCCAAATGGATAGGAAAAGGCCGATCCACCAGATAGAGGATAATATTTTCGTCCCCGTCCAGATGAAGTTCCGAAATATTCTGCTTTGGCAGGATAGAATTTCCCTGTCCCGCATTTTTAATGAACTGCAGAGCCTCGCCCAGTTGCGAACCTTTAAGGGTGCGCGGCCATTGATCCCTTTTCAGCCCGGTGATGATAGGATAATCCATATCCTCGGGCGGCAATACCTGCGCAAAAGCAACTCCGCTCTGATCAAGATAAAACAGGCCGTTATCGAGACTGACCATGGCTGCAGGCAGCCGTTCTTTTACCACAATGGTCAACCGGTTTGGCCAATCCCTTGCGATCTCAACCGATTCAACCCATTCATAGGCCTCAATCCCTGCCTTCACCCGCTTGGTATCAAGCGCCAGCAGATTGCTATGCACATCCACCCCGCTCATTTCAAGAATAAGGTTCTTGGTAGTCCGCCGACAACCCTGAATATCAGTGGTGGTTATCTGGAAAAAATCCCAACGCCCCAGAGCCTTATAAACAAGAAAACCAACCACGGCAAAACCTGCCACCAACAAAAGAAAACCAGCGCCCATAATGAGCAGCTTTTTCTTCAGCTCCGAGGACTGGCTTGGCTTACCACCCCCGTAACGTTGCCGTATGGGCTTTCCCTTTTGCAAAACCTTCTCTACCCCTTAAGAATAATATCCCCACTGACTTGTAAACGTTCAGCAGTGCCGTAGATGCGCGGAAAAGGCCTGCGAAGTGTGCTATTGCACATGAGCAGACCGATGACAAAGCAGATACGGTGCTGCTGAACGTTTACAGAAGATGCACTTCCGGCTCCAGCCAAACACCGACCCGCGTAAAAACCTTTTCCTGCACAAGCCGCATCAAATCCAGAAAATCCTGGGCAGAAGCCTGCCCGGTATTAACCAGAAAATTGGCATGCACTTCGGAGACCTGGGCTCCCCCAATCCGAGCACCCTTTAAGCCTGCGTCCTGGATTAGCTTTCCGGCAGCGGGCAATCCAGGCGGATTTTTAAAAAACGAACCTGCGCTGGCCAAACCCTGCGGCTGTTTTTTGTTCCGCGCCCGAATTAACTGAGAACTTTTCAGGTCAATGGCCTGCCGATCCCCAGCCTGCAACAAAAATTCAGCAGCCACCACAGTCATCTCCTCTGTTTCCAGATGTCGATATGAAAAAGCCAGCTCATCTTTTTTTCTTTCCACCAACTCGCCAGACCAGTGCAAGAAAGTCACCGAGGACAGAACCTCATGCATCTCCTTACCCCAGGCGCCGGCATTCATCACCACCGCCCCGCCCAGCGAACCAGGAATACCGGCGGCAAATTCCAGTCCCTGCAAGCCTTGGCCGACACACCAGTTAACCAACTTCATCAGACTGCATCCGGCCTCAACCTGTACCAGTATCTCACCAGCCCTTGCCCCAGCGCGCTGTTCGATGGCTGCGAAATTGCGTCCCAAGACAACAATAACTCCTTCGTAACCTGCATCGGAAACCAGCAGGTTGCTGCCCCGGCCAATGACCCTCTTACAGACACCCAATCTTGTCAGCACGGCCAGAAGACTCTGTAATTCTGCCCGGCTTGAGGGAGTGGCAACAGCCCTGGCCGGACCGCCTACCCGCAGAGTACACCAGCGGGCCATTGAGCTATTCCATTCGATCTCGCCTGGCCAGAGAGCACGCAGTTGCTCCGACCAAAATTCTCCTTGCTGAGCACAGCCCCTAACTGGCAGCATTCCTCTGCTCCAGTTGCCCTAAAAGTTCTTCCCCTGCCCGGTAAATATTTCCGGCGCCCAAAGTCAGAACAATATCCTCTGGCAGCACAATGCCCCGCGCCGTATGCGCCAGTGATGCGACATCCGCGACAAAATGAGCATTTTTCTGGCCGTGCAGCTTGATCTCCTGCAAAAGAGCCGAACCGCTTACTCCTTCAATAGGGGTTTCGCTTGCCGCATAAATCTCGGTCAAGAGCAAAATATCAGCCTCGTGGAAGGCGGTACTGAATTCCTTGAACAATCCGGCCGTCCGCGTATAGCGATGGGGCTGGAACATGACAATAAGCCGCCTTTTTGGCCAAGCCGAACGCATCGCCGCCAGGGTTGCCCTGATTTCGGTGGGATGATGGCCATAATCATCAATGACCATGACCCCATCAATCTCTCCCTTGATCTGCAAGCGCCGCTGAACGCCAGTGAATGTTTTCAGGGCATCATGAATTACGGCAAAGGGAATATCCAGCTCTAAAGCTACGGTTATGGCAGCCAAGGCGTTATAAACATTATGCTGCCCAGGAATATTGAGGACTATTTCTCCCAGCACCTCCGCATTGCGACAGACTTCAAAAGTCGAGGTCAGACCTTGGGCCACTACCGCCCGGGCATGAACATCAGCCTGACTGGTCAGACCGTAGGTAATGACCCTTTTCCTGATCCTGGGCAAGACCGAGGCAACATGCGGATCATCCAGACAAACAACCGCCGCCCCATAAAAGGGGAGTTTTTCGATAAATTCCAGAAACGCCGCCTTGATCTCTTCGATGTCGTGGTAATGATCCAGATGCTCAAGATCGATATTGGTTACGACCTCAAGAACCGGCGACAATTTCAAGAAAGAACCATCTGATTCGTCCGCCTCGGCAACCAGAAATTCACCCTCGCCAAGTTTGGCATTGGTGCCAAGGCTGTTTACCTTTCCACCGATCACCACGGTGGGATCAAGACCTGCTTCGGCCAGCACCCAGCCCACCATGGAAGTAGTGGTGGTTTTCCCATGACTTCCAGCCACGGCAATGCCGTAGGTCTTCAGGCGCATGAGTTCAGCCAGCATTTCCGCTCTGGGGATGACCGGAATATGTGTGGCCCTGGCCGCCAATACCTCCGGATTATCCTCCCGCACAGCCGAAGAAGTCACCACCACATCGGCCCCGGCAATCCACTGTCCCTGATGTCCGGTGTATACCTGACCGCCCAATCCAGCCAGGCGCCTGGTGATCTCGGTCTCCCTCAGATCGGAGCCGCTCACGGTATAGCCAAGATTTAAGAGCAGTTCGGCAATGCCGCTCATACCGATGCCGCCGATCCCTACGAAATGGATATGGTGTGTTTTATTATACATGCAATCCAGTCCTCATGCTGCCAGCAGCTCCATGCTCTTTTCCACAATGACGGCGGTCGCCTCCGGCCGGGCGTATTCTTTCATGCTCGCTGCCATACCCTGCAAACGGGGGGCATCGCTCAAAAGCTCCATAATCACCCCCAGAAGCTTCGCTCCATCAAGATCCTGTTCCCGAAACATCAGGGCAGCGCCGCCACGCACCAGAAACGCCGCGTTGGTCGTCTGATGATCATCCGCGGCATACGGAAAGGGAACCAGAATGGCCGGCTTGCCCAATACCGCCAGTTCCGCCAGGGTAGTCGCCCCAGCCCGCGAGACCACAAGATCCGCATCCCGGTAAGCCGCCGCCATTTCAGTAATAAAGGAAGAGACCTGGGCGGTAACCCCTGCCGCGGCATAAGCCTTGCGCACCCATGCTTCATCACTGTTTCCCGTCTGATGTCTGACCTGAACAGGACACGCAAACTGATTCGCGGAGAAGGCCTCTACCATCAAAGCATTAACCCGGTGCGCACCCTGACTGCCTCCCAGCACCAGCACCGTTTTATTCTCAGCATGGCCCTTCTCTTGATCAGCCACCTGGAGAAGCTCAGCCCGCACCGGGTTTCCGGTCAACACGGCCTTACCTTGGGGGAAAAATTTTTCGGATCCTGGAATGGAGATATATATCTGGTCAACAATTTTCCCCAACATCCTGTTAGCCATCCCCGGAATAGAATTTTGCTCATGGATACAGGTTTTCACCCCCATTAACCTTGCCGCCAGCACCACCGGTCCGGTCACATACCCGCCTACCCCCAGAACCAGCTGCGGCTTGAAGTCTTGAACAATCCGCAACGCCTGCCACAGGCTGATGGGGAGCTGGGCCGCACTTTTTAGCGTCCCCCAGACAGACTTGCCTTTCAAGGGCAGACAGGCAATGGCTTTTTTCTCAAAAGAACATGCGGCCAGCATCTTGTTGTCAATGGCGCGGTCCGTACTGACAAAAAGGATCCTGGCCTGGGGAAACCGGCGCAGCATCTCTTCGGCCACCGCAATGCCGGGGAAAAGATGCCCACCTGTCCCTCCTCCGGTTACGATCATGCGCATTAACATTCACCCAATCTGCTGACCGCCTGGGTGAACATCTCACCCCGGTGACTGTAACTTCTGAACATGTCAAAGCTTGCGCAGGCCGGCGACAACAATACCGCGTCGCCCTTCTCCGCCATAGCCCTGGCCAGCCCCACCGCTTCATCCATTTCCTCGGCAAAGACGATCCGGGTGGAGCTGGAAAAAGCCTTGGCCATTGCCTCCTTGGCCTCGCCGATCAAAACCATGGCCCGGACTTTTTCCTTTACCAAAGGAAGCAACATCCCGTATCCCCCGCCCTTGTCCCTGCCTCCGGCGATAAGCACCACCGGCTGCCTCATGCCATCCAGAGCCGAGTATACGGCCCCTACATTGGTAGCCTTGGAATCATCATAGTAGAAAACGTCATCAAGCCTGGCCACCAAAGTCAGCCTGTGCGGCAACGGGGTGAAGCCATCCAGGCTTTTCCGGATGGCTTCCGGACTACAACCCATGGCCCGAACTGCCAGAATCGCCGCCATGGCATTTTCACTGTTTGGCGCCTGGGATAGAGGGGTGTCGGCCAATTCATACTCTTCGTTTATCCGGCCCGTCTCGTTCGCCATGCTAATCATGACCTTGGTTCCCCTCAGACAAGCCATCATCCCAGCCATACCGCAAGAGCCATACAAACGGATTTCCGCCCGCAACGGCCAGGGGCTCTGCCGATTCTCTTTTTTGCTGAGCCATTCGGCAATGACAGGATCATCACCGTTGACTATTGCTACATCCCCGGGCTGCTGGTTTTTAAAAAGCGACATTTTTGAGTCAACATACTCCCCATAAGATGCGTAGCGATCTAGATGATCCGGGGTGATATTGAGCAGCACCCCAACCCGGGGCCGGAACTCTCCGGCGCTATCCAGTTGAAAACTGCTCACCTCCAGAACCACCACCTCACAATCTTGCGGCCCGGCCAGGTACTCAGCCAGAGGGATCCCGATATTCCCGCCCACAAAGGCCTTCCTGCCGCTGCCCCTGAGCAGATCGCCGATCAGAGTCGTCACCGTGCTTTTACCGTTGGTGCCAGTCACCGCCACTACCGGGGCTTCAAGAAAATCTTTTACCAAGGCCAGCTCACCTATCACCGGGATGCCTTTTTGCCGGGCCGCCGCAAGGGGCGCAATCCCCAGCGGCACCCCCGGACTTACCAGAATACAGTCCGCCGAGGTTAAAAGCTCAGCGGTATGCCCGCCGGTTTCTACAAAAACGCTTTTCTCCGCCAGCCAGCGAACCAGATCTCCAGCAAGACTTTCCTGACAACCACCCTCTGAAACCGATATTTTAACCCCAAGCTTGAGCAGGAAGCGCACCGCAGAAACACCAGACCTGCCAAGGCCCACCACTACGACATGGGCGCCAGGCTGAAGTATTTCCTTGAGATTTCTGCTCATTCTTTCGTCTTCCCTCTGTTTTCTTGCTACCGCAACTTCAAGGTAGCCAGAGCGCTCAAGCCCAGAATAATAGAGATAATCCAGAAACGGATCACGACCTTCGGTTCCGTCCAGCCTTTCTTTTCAAAATGGTGATGAAACGGAGCCATCAGAAAAATCCTTTTCCCGCCGCTCATCCTGAAAAACCCGACCTGCAAGATGACCGAGAGCGCCTCCATAACAAAAATCCCGCCGACAATAACCAGGAGCATCTCCTGCTTGATGATTATTGCCACCTGGCCAAGGGCAGCTCCCATGGCCAGAGCGCCCACATCTCCCATGAAAATCTGGGCCGGGTAGGCATTGAACCAGAGGAAGCCAAGGCTGGCGCCCACCAATGCCCCACAGAAAACAGCCACCTCACCAGCCCCCGGCACATAGGGGATCTGCAAATATGCCGCCATACCCGCATGTCCGGCCAGATACGAGAAGAGCAGATAAACACTGCTCGTCACCACCGTTGGGCCAGTGGCCAAACCGTCAAGTCCATCGGTGAGATTTACCGCATTTGAGGCGCCAACCACCACCAAGGTAGCAAAAATCACATAATAGGTGCCCAGATCAGGGTGAATATTCTTCAAAAAAGGAAAGCTCAAGTGCCCATCAAAATTTAAATTATTGTAGAGAAGCACCGCGGCCACCGAGGCCCCAATGATCTGCCAGAGAATCTTGCCCCTGGCGCTCAGGCCCTTACTGTTCTGCTTTTTTATCTTGCGATAGTCATCATAGGCGCCGATGGCTCCAAACCAGAGAGTTACCCCAAGAATGATCCAGACAAAGGAATTAAACAAATCAACCCACAACAAGGTGGTCACAGTCACCGCAAAAAGGATGAGCAGGCCTCCCATGGTGGGAACACCCCGCTTGCTGTAATGACTGCTCGGGCCATCATCCCGCACCACCTGCCCGATCTGGTTTTCCTGCATCATTTTGATAAACCTGTCTCCGACCAACAGCAGGATGAGAAAAGCGGTCAGCGTAGCCCCAATAGCGCGAAAGGTGATATAACGAAAAACATTCAGCGCGCTGAAATAATTATGAAGCGGATAAAGAAGATGATAGAGCATGTCGGTTTATCCCTATTCCTGCTTCTCAAGCAGATCGTGCGTGATGGTTTCCATCCGCATCCCGCGTGAACCCTTGACCAGTACCCAGTCCCCCGGGTTAAGACCACCGGCGGCGATTTCTTTGCGCAGCCAGGCACTGATCTGCGCCTTGTCGGTAAAAACCTTTGCCTTCTCTCTGCTCATTCCCCCTTTCCAGGCGGCGGCAATCAGAGCCTCGGCAAAATTCCCCACCGCCAGCAAAGCATCGAAGCCAATAAGTGCCACCTGCCGGCCGATGGCCTGATGAGCCGCAACACTTTGTGTCCCGAGTTCAAGCATGTCACCGAGGATGACCACCTTTCTGTGACTTTTGCCCATCTGCCTAAGGGTCTCAAGGGCGGCCAGCACCGAAGCGGGATTGGCATTGTAGGTGTCATTCACCAGCCTGATCCCGCCGGTGAACCTCTGCACCTGAAGCCTTTTTTCAAAAGGCGTAAAACTTTCCAGCCCGGTCACGATATCCTTGAACTGCAGGCCAGCCGCATGAGCCATGCCCGCCGCCGCCAGCGCGTTCTGCACATTATGCGCCCCAAGCCCCCGCATTTTCACCCGGGCCTCATTGCCGCCGATGCGGAGGGTAAAAGACATCCCGCGTTCACCTAAGCCACGCAGGCGAAGCCCGCGAATATCCGCCTTTGGTTTGCGTCCAAAGGTGATTTGTTTCTGCCTGCACTGCCGGGCAATGCTCCGCACTCTTTTGTCATCGGCATTGACCACTAACCTGCCCCCGGCCTTGATCCCGGCAAAAAGCTCACCCTTGGCCCTGGCGACTCCGTTGATATCACTGAGCCCGGCAAGATGGGCGTCCTGAATATTGGTAATGCAGGCGATATCCGGGTTCGCTATTTCGGTAAGCCTGGCAATCTCCCCGGGTTGATTCATACCCATCTCCAGCACTGCAAATTTGTGGCTAAATTCAACAGGCAACAAAGAAAGCGGCAGGCCGATCAGATTGTTAAAATTGCCTTTGGTTTTCAGCACCTTGTATTTCCTGTCCAGAATCGCGGCAATCATCTCCTTGACCGTGGTCTTGCCGCAGCTTCCGGTTATCGCCAGCACCTGCAAATCCGGCATCTCTGATCTCCGGTAGGCCGCCAGATCCCCAAGGGCGCGCAGGGGATCTGCCACCAGCACCACCGGGACCGAGGGCATCTTTTCGGGCTCCATCTCCACCACCAACCCTGCCGCCCCTTTTTCCAAGGCTTGAGCGAGATAGGCATGGCCATCAAAGTTTTCTCCGCGCAAAGCCACGAACAGATCTCCTGGTTCGATGGCCCGGCTGTCCGTGCAGATCCGTTGCAGCCTCGCTTCGAGCCTGCCAGAAAGCAGCCTGCCACCCGTGGCCAAAAGAATCTGAGACAATGCCCAAACCAGATGCTCCGTAATGTCTGAGCCTGATTTTTTTTCTGGATTGCCCAGCGTTACCATTTAATCACCGCCGCCTGGGCTGCGGCTTCAAGCCGGTCATCAAAAAAGAACCGCCCCTCCGGGGTTATCTGGCAGGTCTCGTGTCCCTTGCCGCAAAGCAGCACCACGTCACCTGGTCTGGCATGGCGGATAGTTTCCCGGATTGCCTCCCGGCGGGATGGCACAATATCATAGCCCTGCCGTGCTTGATGTTTCAAAATAGCCTCAAGACGCAGACGCGGCAGAGCGGTTTCCTTCAGCCCCACCTCAATATCCCGCAGGATATCGGTCGGTATTTCACTACGCGGATTATCCGAGGTGAGCACAACCACATCAGCCATCAATCCAGCAGCCTTACCCATCAGGGGACGTTTCCCGCGATCGCGGTCACCACCACAGCCAAAAATCACGATCAAGCGCCCACTGGTAAGACGACGCATGGTTTGCAGCACATTGGTCAGAGCATCAGGAGAATGAGCGAAGTCAACAAAGACACTGACCCCAGTAGGGGATTGCACCCTCTCCAAGCGTCCGGGCGCGGGCTGGGCTTGCGCCAGTCCGGCCACAATCTTTTCCCCGGAAATTCCCAAGGCCACTGCCACCCCCACCGCGCCGAGAATATTTTTCAGGTTAAAGGTGCCAACCAGATCGGAATGGATCTGCAATTCCCCGCTCGGGGTTGCCAGACTGGCAAACGTTCCCGCCAGACTCTCCTGAGTCTTAAGCACTGACACCTTGGTTCCAGAAAAACCGCAATCCACCAGGGTTCGACCCTTTTCCCCCGTGTAACCCAAGGTCTTATCAGCCCGCAATTCATCCACTAATCGCCGACCCCAATCGATATCGAGATCATTTTGTTCATCATAGATGACAATCGCCTGGCCCTCCGACTTCAGGTACTCGGTAAAGAGCCTCTTCTTGCTGGCAAAGTAACTGCCCATATCCCCATGAAAATCCAGATGATCCCGGCTCAGATTGGTAAAAAGAACCACGTCGAAGAGGATGCCCGCCAACCTTTTTTGCTCAAGAGCATGAGAGGAGGCCTCCATAATGACATGGGTAACGCCGTTATCCGCCATCTCAGCCAATATCCGGTGCAGGCTTACCGGATCAGGGGTAGTAAACGAAGCAGGAATCTCTACCGTATTGTACCGATAATTCACGGTACCGATCACCCCCGGGTTGCCCCCGGCCTGCCGGATAATCGACTCCAGAAGATAAGTCGTGGTGGTTTTGCCGTTGGTGCCGGTAATCCCGAGCATGAGCATCCGCCGGGCAGGATATCCATGAAAACCAGCCGCCGCCCGCCCCAAGGCCTTTGAGGTATCAATCGTCTCAAGACAGGCAACCCTGTTATGCTTCCATCCCCGACAACGCCCCTTGCCCACCAGCACGGCGGCACAGCCTTTTTTTACCGCCGCATCCAGATAATCGTGACCATCCACAGTCAGCCCCTGAACTGCGACAAACAAGGAACCTGGGCCAGCCTGACGGGAATCGGCGGTAATACTGCGTATCGCTTTGTCCTGCATCCTGTCCAGATTCAAAATTTCCATCTCCTCAACCAATTTCAGTAAGGATACTTCGGCAAGGCTATTGTTTTTCCCCATGACCAAGATCCGACTTTTTCCTTATAATAGTGGCAACTACCCCTCTCAGGATAAAAACTGAGGATCACCTCAGACCTGTAAACGTTCAGCAGTGCCGCATATGATAGGAAGAGGCCTGCGAAGTGTGCTATTGCACATGAGCAGACCGATGACAACGCAGATGCGGTGCTGCTGAACATTTACCGTTACTGCATTGCTTTCAGGTGCAATACACCATGTTCAGCCCCACGTATAACGGTTCCGGCCAGAGGATATTGACTGGACACCTGCCCCGACCCGGCTATCTGCAATCTCACCCCATACGGTTGCAGCGTCTGCAACGCCTTACGCCCGCTCAGGCCCAGCACATTGGGCATGACCAAACTCTGCGGCCCTTGAGCCAACGCCGCAGGCAGAGTGGCATTGGCTTGAATCATTGCCATTTTTTTATAATAGCCTCTTTCACGCACCGCCAGTTCCTTGCCAGTAGGGGGGATAACCTTGTTACGTAAAGATGTTCTGACCTGCGCCATCATTTCTTCAGCAATATTTCGAACCGGCGATTTAGCCAACGGATCAATATGTGCCCCATCAAGGACAACAATTATAGCTATTTCAGGATCTTCTACCGGGGCCATACCCAGAAGGATACTTTCCATCCCCGGCTGAACCGGTACCGTGTTTGCACCACTTTCCTTTGCCGACTGCGCTCCTTTTGCTCCTGTTGTTTTTGCCTGGGCCGGCGGAGCAAAATCTTTTTGCCGCAACGATTCAATAATAAAATCATCCCTCTCAGCCCCTGCAACCTTCTTCATTTCGCTGCGCATGGCCGCACTTACTGCCGGCCGCACCACAAACTCGCCAATTCTCTGCCGAACCGGCACATCCCACAACTGCTCTCCCTGCCAGACACCGCGGAGGACATGAGGTATCATCACCTGCCCTCCATTAATCAGCCGACAAAATGATGACAACAACGCCAGAGGGGTTGCTGTCAAAACCGCATCCTTATCCATCGGCGGCAGCATGGACTTTGCCAACTTAGATAGAGGGGCCTGAATGCCAGCGTTCTTGTTTGCCGAATCGACATGCACATTTTTTGAAGCAAACAAAGCCTCGGGTAAATCAATCTCACCCTTTGCGGTCAAGCCGATTCTGTCGGCGAAAGCGTTAAAATCAGAAGGCTCCGACAAGATCTGTGCAAAGTCAACCCCCTCCGCGGAAATATACCTGCCATCCTGCACTGCGTTCCAGGAGGTTCGTTGAACCGCTTCCGTTTCCGTGCCAGCATCGTTTTCCGGCATCCTGTTTTTCCCCTGGGCAATCATGTTCTCCATAACAGCAGCGGCCTGAAACAGACGATCCATTACCCCAAGATCAAGGATATTATCAATGGCCCTATTTCTATGAGCCTCGGCGCTGAATTCCCAAAACCGGTTAGGATCATAATCCGGCAGACTGGCCAAGCCGATAATCTCACCGGTATTCGGAGCCATGAGCACAGCCACTCCTGATTTGCTTCCCGTATTTGCCATAAGGCCTTTCAATTTCTGTTCCAGGATATTCTGTAAATGAATATCAAGGGTCAGAATAAGACTGGCGCTGTCACTCCCCTCAGCTATTTTTTTATTCACCCCGGCCGCGGCCAGTTTTGGCTCATAGACCCCGCCGCCGCGCAGAACACTATCGTAATAAAACTCGACCCCCGCTAACCCCTGCTCGTCCTTTAAAAACCCCAGCACATGGGCGGCTAGCTGATTTCCCGGATAAAATCTCTGTACCTGGTTGATGCGATACATCCCTTTTAAATTGAGTTCCGCGATTCTTAACGCTTTCTCCCGGGGAATATCCCGGCCAAGCCAGACAAAGCTTCTTTCACCCTTCAGAGCCAAAAGAATAATTTTTTCATCCACTTCAAGAATTTTTGCGACCTCACGGGCAACTATCTCAGGATCCTCAAGCTCCAAGGGCCTTACATACAGGGAACTGCGTTGAAAACTCACAGCCAGCTCCATAAAGTTCCGATCATAAATATTTCTCCGACCACTGCCTGTGGCAGCATTTACCAGCTCCTCTTTTCCTCCGCCACCTTGCGTCCGTCCCTCAACCTTCCCCCCAAACTGATTTCCTATGACCACTACCGCGAGTACCACGGCCAACAACATGAGGACTCCTGCCACCATGGCCGGACGTCTGTCTTTTTCCACAATTGCCCGTTTTCGCATGTCCGATCTTATGGCTTTCTCTTCTGATTCTCGGAGGGCGGGAACAAACCCAATCCCTCTGCCGCAGTCTCGATTATTTTCTGTTGTAGCAACGCTTCTTTTTCTGCGGAGAGCCTCGCCTTGACGGCGCTAAGTTCAATATTTTCCTGCTTACCTTTACCCAGCCCTTCCAGGCCGTCCCGCAAAGCAACGCCGAACCACATACTGCTGACCACTCCCAGCAGCATGGCGACAATCGTCACTACTCCAATAATCCGAAAAGGCTGCTCCTCCGGTCCGCCCGGCCGGTTCACAGAAATCTTCTGCCGGCCACCAATAACATTGGAATATTTTTTAGAATAATCGCGCACTAAGCCGTCCTGAATAAAGTTACCATCTTGTAATGACCTGAACGGCATAAGGAGCCGTAACGAAATTCTTCGGGAAGCAAAGTGCCTTCTCCACGGCTCCTAATTTATTCCTCTTGCCGCCACCCGCAGCTTGGCGCTTCTTGCTCTGGGGTTGCGCAGGCATTCAGCGCGCCCTGGAGTAAGAGGTTTGGGGGTAACTACTTCCAGCAGATGATTTTCCCGGAAGGCCTGCTTTACCAGACGATCCTCAAGGGAATGAAAAGAGATGACACAAAATCTGGCGCCGGGCGCAAGCAGGAGAGCGCCATCGGCCAAAACCTGCTCAAGACTGTCAAGTTCGCGGTTAACGGCGATGCGCAAGGCCTGAAAAACTTTAGTGGCCACATGAATTTTCTTGGGATGAAACCGTTTAGGAATAGCCTGATCCACCAGGGTGACAAGCTGATCAGTGAAAATAATTTTCTCTTTCCGGCGTTGTTCTACAATCTTCTCGGCAATCCTTCTTGCCTGACACTCTTCGCCATAATAGAAAAAAATATCCGCCAACTCTTCCTGAGAGGCCTCATTAACAAGCTGAGCAGCAGTAGTGGTCTGGCGCTGATCCATCCGCATATCAAGCGGCTCGCTGCCTTTAAAGCTGAACCCGCGCCCACTTTCATCAAGCTGCAAAGAAGAAAGACCCAGATCGAGCAGCAGGCCATCGATCTTGCCAATGCCAAGCTCCATCAGGGTCTCCTTTATCGAGGTAAAATTCTCATGCACAAACAGGATACGGTCACCAAACCTCGCCAACCGTTCCTGCGCCAGGGTCAGAGCCGCCGCATCACAGTCAAACCCCACAACCCGACCACTGGGTCCGGAAAGCTCAAGAATTCTTTCCGTATGACCCCCAAGGCCCAAGTTGCCATCAACATATAAACCCCCATCCACCGGAGCCAGGCAGGCGACCACTTCCTCGAGCATGACCGGGAGATGAGATGGCTGCATACCGAATCAGAACCTACCAGTTTCAAGAAGCACCTGTTCAAAATTATGAAAATCATCAACGGTCGGTTTACTCTCAGCCGCCCAGACTTCCTTGTCCCAGATTTCAAAATAGGCAATCATGCCGCTCACCACGACATCCTTCTTGATGCGGCAATCCTCTCGCAGAGTTGCGGGAAGCAAAATTCTCCCCTGCTTGTCCAGCACGCATTCCTCGGCGCCACCGATCATATAACGAACCAGTTTGACTGTTTCCGGACTTTTAGGGCCTGGCGCGGTCAGGGACATCTCCAACTCTTCCCACTCCGGCAGCGAATAAGCCCGGATACAGTTGCGCCAGGGAGTAAGCATAAGCCGCTCCTCGCCTAAACAGCGCAAGGACTCACGAAATCTGGTCGCGATATTCAGCCTGCCTTTCGCATCAAGGAGATGCTCAGAGCGACTACGAAAACGGCAGACTGGACTTTTTACAACCCCTTCATCCACACCAACACCCCCTTGCTCCCCTATTACCCACTTTACACCACCTTGTGTTCTTTATAGTGAAAAAAACAGAGCAGTGTCAAGTAAAAAACAAGCTTGAGCATCTATTATCTCTACCCTCCTGAATCATAAAAAATACCACATATAGGTGTACTTAAACAAACAAACACCACATA
Organism: Desulfobulbaceae bacterium; assembly: GCA_003517965.1. Lineage (GTDB taxonomy): Bacteria > Desulfobacterota > Desulfobulbia > Desulfobulbales > Desulfurivibrionaceae > Thiovibrio. The sequence goes on along the minus strand of DOZO01000039.1, from coordinate 56,261 downwards.
AAGTATCGTCATGGACGATCACCACTATTTACTCTCTTTAAATATTTTTTTGTAGGGCTCGGTGGGGTATTTTTTTGCCACAAATCATATTTTTCAAAACAAATTATCCTCTCTGGCAAAACCAGGGCAAAATAAGCTCCAACTCTTTATCTCGCTGATTTTTTGGTTTTTCCTTGCCTTTCCCCCAACTTTCATTTAAGGTGCCTCTTTTTTTCCCAAACCGGGAACGAACCCTTCTTCATGGAAAGTCAAAAAGTTATGGATCAAAGTAAAATCAGAAACGTCGCCATCATCGCCCACGTTGACCATGGAAAAACCACCCTGGTCGATCAACTGTTCCAGCAAAGCGGCATGTTCCGGGAAAATCAGGAAGTAGCCGAACGCCTCATGGATTCCATGGATCTGGAAAAAGAACGCGGCATAACCATCACCGCCAAAAATGGCTCATATTGCTACAAGGACTACTGGATCAACATCATCGATACCCCCGGACATGCCGACTTCGGTGGCCAGGTGGAACGGGTGCTGCGCATGGCCGACGGCTGTCTCCTTCTGGTTGACGCCCAGGAAGGCCCCATGCCCCAGACCTATTTTGTCTTGAAAAAGGCTCTGGCCGCAGGGTTGCGCATCATTGTGGTAATCAACAAGATCGACAAGCCAGCCGCCCGCTGCGAATGGGTGGTTGATCAGGTTTTCGACCTCTTTGTCAAACTTGAGGCCCCGGATCACCTGCTGGATTTCCCGGTGGTCTATGCCTCGGCCAAACAGGGCTACGCCAAACATCACCTCAGCGATGAATCCACCGACATGGTGCCGATCTCCCAGCTGATCGCCGCCCATATACCCGCGCCCTCAGGTGATCCCAACGCTCCCCTGCAGATGCAGGTCAGCTCCCTGGACCACTCCCCCTATCTTGGGCGACTCGGCATCGGCAAGGTAATCAACGGCACCCTGAGCATCAACAAGCCCATTGCCGTAGTCAAGCGCGACGGTAGCGTCCACTCGGCACGACTCACCAAGATCTTCCGCTTCGAATCCGACAAAAAAGTATCCATCGATTCAGCCGGGGTTGGCGAGCTGGTTGCCGTGGCAGGCATGGACGATGTTACCGTTGGCGTAACCTTCACCGATGCGGACAACCCCATGCCAATGCCCCTGATCGAGATCGATCCGCCGACCATCTCGATGAATTTCATTCCCAACGATTCACCCTTTGCCGGGCTGGAAGGAAAATTCGTCACCTCCCGTCATATCGAAGAACGGTTACGCCGCGAGACCCTTGCCGACGTGGCCCTCCGGGTTGAACCCATGGCCGAAGGCGTTGGCTATGTTGTGTCCGGTCGAGGGGAGCTGCACCTTTCCATCCTTATTGAAAAGATGCGCCGCGAGGGCTTCGAGCTCCAGGTTACCCGGCCGCAGGTCATCATGAAACAGGTTGACGGAGTCACTCTGGAGCCTTACGAGGAACTGACCGTTGATGTGGACGAACAATACGCCGGAGCGGTAATCGAACGGCTGGGGATTCTCAGAGGACAGATGCAGGAGATGAGCCAGGCAAACGGTATGAACCGGCTGGTCTATAAAATTCCCACCCGAGGGTTGCTGGGCTATCGCTCAGAATTCATGACCGCCACCAAGGGGCTGGGCATGATGAACTACGTTTTTGCCGAGTACGGCCCCTATGCCGGCGACATCATCAACCGAGTCAACGGGGTGCTTACCAGCATGGAAACATGCACCACCGTGGCCTACGCCCTGTTCAACCTCCAGGATCGCGGTCGTCTGTTCCTCGGCCCGGGCAACAAGGTCTACACCGGCCAGATCATCGGCGAAAACGCCCGCAACCAGGACATGGTAGTCAATCCGGCCAAGGGCAAGAAACTCACCAACATGCGTGCGTCCGGCTCCGATGAAAACGTGGTTCTCACCCCGCCAGTGCAGATGAGCCTGGAAGACTGCATCGCCTACATCAATGATGACGAGCTGGTGGAAGTAACCCCCAAGACCATCCGCTTGCGGAAGAGAATGCTTGCCGCGAAATAAGAAGGCGCCTCACGAATAAAAAAAGGCCATGCCCGAATGTTGTCCGGCATGGCCTTTTTTTTTATGTTTGTCCAGCCGTAACTACACGGCGCTCACCATCCTGCAAATATCTGAATCTATGAAAATTGATGGCCTCGCAAAAAAGAAAATCAGCTTGTTGGTGGATTTTTTTGCAGCTGCTCGCACAAGGCATGCAGTGCTGCATCTTGCGCAAAGGTGCTCATAAATTTGTCAATCCTTGCCCGGCGGGGGCATCGGAGGCATTATTCATCATCGCCGCCGAACTTGTGATCAGCCTCAATTTGCCTGATCACTCTGTCAAAGTCACTCTCAAACAAACGATCCTGCACGATACGGTATTTTTCAAATTCGCTTTCGGCGTGGGCTTTGGCGATTTCTGCCGTCACCTTGCCTGCGTCTTGCAGCACCTCCCGATCGGTCGCCTCAATGAAGCGGTTCAGGCGTGTTTCCCAGTCCTGCATGGTCATCGGGATTTTGCGTAGCGCCATGCTCTCCGCCACGTCCAAATACGCCGAAACCAATCTTTCCAATTGCGCCATCTCGTGTTCGGTCAGGTAATTCTTGGCGATGGCGACATCGAATTTCTGAATTTTCCCTTGCGGCCCGTCCTTCCAGGTCGTTAGCCCCATGTTTTTCATTTCGGCATCGGCACGGTGGTAGATAATTTCCGCCGCCGTCTGGCCATGAATAGCCCAATGCAGCTTGTTTTGTACGGTGGCAAAAAAGCGCTTGGTGGCCTGCGCCGTAACGTCGTAGTCAATCGACGTGGCGTAAATGTCGGTGATCTTCTGGTAAAACTTGCGCTCGGAGAGGCGGATTTCCCGAATGCGCTGCAACTGCTCTTCAAAATATTGGTCGCTGAGAATGGAGCCGCCGCTTTTCAGGCGCTCGTCATCCATCGTGTAGCCCTTGATGGTGAACTCTTCGATGATGGTGGTGGCCCATTTACGAAACTGCACCGCGCGCTCGGAGTTGACTTTGTAGCCAACGGCGATGATCGCGGCGAGTTTGTAGTGCTTGGTGTCGTAACTTTTTCCGTCTGCGGCAGTTATCCGAATATTTCGGATAACTGAATCTTCCTCAAGCTCGCTGTCGGAAAACACCTTTTTCAGGTGATAGTTGATGGTTCTGACATCGACGTCATAGAGCAGCCCCATCATCTTCTGGGTGATCCAGACGTTTTCATCAGCGTACACCGCTTCGACGCCGCCATGGCCACTGGCCGCGACAAAGGTCAGATATTCAGCCGCTGATGAACGGACAAGTGAGACCTCATTTTTCTTGGGAACTTGTGGTTGTTTATTCATGCTCATTCAAGCCTCCCTCTTTTTCATTCAGCCACTGCCAGCCCGTAATAAATCGCCACCTGTTTCTTCACTTCCTGGCCGATGCTATGCGTGTCGTTCAGCCGAAGCTGTTTGAAGCCGGCAAGGTTGAAACCGAAACCGTCCGCATCATGCTGGAAGCTCACGTCGTATCTCCCAATTCGCGTTCGATCTGTTCAATGCTCGGCAGGCTGGATTTCAGCTCGGCGGGCAGTGCGCGGGTCAGCTCAAAAGTCGAAACGCCGATAGGTTTATCCACGCCGCGCAAGGCGTATTCTGCGATTACCTCGTTTTGCGTCTGGCACAGAATCAGGCCGATGGTCGGCGTGTCGCTAGCGTGTTTCAGTACATCGTCCACCACGCTGCAATAAAAATTTATCTTGCCCGCATACTCCGGCTTGAACGCGCCGCGCTTGAGTTCGATGACGATGAAGCAGCGCAGATGCAAGTGATAAAACAGCAGGTCGATATAGAAATCCTGATCGCCGACATCGACGTGATACTGCCGCCCCACGAAAGCAAAGCCTTGCCCCAGTTCCAGCAGGAATTTTTCCAGATGCGCGATCAGGCCGGTTTCCAGTTCGCGCTCGTGAAATGGCGTGGTCAGCGTCAGAAAGTCGAACAGATACGGGTCTTTCAGCGCCTGCTGCGCCAGGTCGGACTGCGGCGACGGCAGGCGCAAGGCGAAATTGCTCGTCGCCTTGCCTTGGCGGGTGTGCGCAGCCGTCTCAATCTGCATTTGCAGCACACTGCGGCTCCAGCCGTTGGCGAGCGTTGCCCGCATGTACCAGTGGCGCGTTTGCGCATCCTTGAACTTTTCCATCAACAGCAGGTGATGTCCCCAAGGTAGCGCCAGCAGCGTGTCGCTTGAGAAAAGTGCCACAGGCTGTGGCACTTTTCCGGCGGGCTCAATTTGTGCCACAGCCTGCGGCACAAACTCCACCCTCGCGTATTCGCGGTAAAACGCCAGCATCCGCTTGATATTGCGCTCGGAAAACCCCTTAATCTCAGGCAAGTCATTGCGGATATCCCGCGCCAGCAGGGGAATCACCGCCGCACCCCAGCCTTCGGTTTTTTGCCGCGCATCGAGCACCTGGCCGAGTTCCCAATACAGGCGAATCAGCTCGGCGTTGACCGCCAGCATTGCCCGTGTCTGCGCAGCGCGAATGCGCTGCTTGATGTCAGTAAGCAGCTCGGCGTAATTCATGGGCGTGGCAGGTTGCTCGCTCATGCGGTTTCTCCCAGCAGTATCGCCTCGATGCGGCGCTTGGCGGTTTCGAGTTCGGTTTTGGCTTCGGCGCGCAGTGTTCGCGCATCAGTTCGCCGATTTTCGATTTCCTCCACAATACGGCGCTGGACAGTTGGTTCTGGCAATGGGATGTGGAGGTTGACAAAGAATGCCTCATCAACTCGTTGATGGCCTGACGATCCTCCAAAATAATTCATTGCCGCAAAACGCAGCCTCTTCATTCGCAAGAGCGCATGCAGATATTTAATGTTGAGTTCAACAGATTTCGGGCGGAAGACGTGGTACTCAGTAGAGCCGAACCCGTAGCCATTCAGGAGCTTTTCGGCAACAGCAGACTTACCATTTTCCATGCAGGGCGTGATTTTCGCCCACAGCAAATCACCCTCCTGGAAGCTCGTATACCCCACGTTTTCGGCAAAGCTGCGCTCTTGCGGCGCGTTGATCGATCCATCTTCATCGGTGATGGCCTCCATGGGTACGAAAGTTAGGAGGGTTTCAACTTCGATATTTCTGAAGTCTGTGCGGGGATTGATTTCGGCGATCTGTTTCAATAGTGGGCTGTTGAATCGTGTAGACACAAGGTCAAAGTTGGCGCGATGAACCCGTGCATCGAAGCGAAATCCCGCCAACTCCCGCCGCTGAACGGTGAAGATGCGGCTGACGAGGGTGTTTTCCGGTTCGGGCGGCAGGGCGATGCCGAGTTCGGCGAGGAGATAGTTGTCGATACCCGCCAACTTCTGGTTGGCTTGCTTGAGGGCTGTTTTATATGCGTTGTAAGCGGCACGTACTTCGCGTTCCGTCCGTTCATCGAGAATCACCGGCATCGAACGTAACGCGGGATAGTCCAATGCGGGGCGAGTTCCGCCGGTTGACCGGCGTTTTGCAAGGGCTTCCGCAATATCGGTATTCAGCCAAGCCGCCAGTGCCTCGCTGCTGGCGCGGTCTTTGGTGCGAATACGGGCAATGTGCTGGTTGATGTTGCCTTCGAAGCCTTGCGGTGGCACGGCAGCAACTGCCATGCGTCCGACACCTGTGATCTTGACCAGCAAATCGTCTTGCTTAACTTGGCTGCGCACCAGCAAGCCATGATGCGTTTCATGATTCACATGCTTGACGTCATCGAGTGACAGCTCTCCGCTAACCTTCAGATTCTGAACGCGTACAAATGGAACACCCGTTGTCGCGTCGGCGTAGTATTTTTCCTGCTCTTCAGCTTTAGGCGTAAAGCCGCCTGACATGGCCACGATGAAGTCACGCAACTTGGCCTGACTGCGTGTTTGCACCAACGCTTCCAAGCGGACGAATCGAGGCAGGTAAAAGTAGGGGTCGTGCCGCGTTGCCATTTGCCCCCGGTACACGATGAAAACAGAGTTCTCATCCAGTCCGGGGGTCAGACAAAAGGGCGCTTATCTCCCTGCTCAATGTGCGCCAGAAACCGCGTCAACTCGCCCGCCACCGTTTCCAGTTCATTCGTCGCCGTCGGTCTGCCGGTCGCGTCGTAGCCAATATTCTCGGCAATCGCCATGAAGATGGGGTAGTCGTCCAGCTCGGCTTTGACACGGGCCAGGAAGTCGTCTTCCAGCGTTTCGCGTAGGGTGGCGATGCGCTCGTTGTAGTCGTCGCTGGTGGCTTGCTGCCAGTCTTTGTAGGTGTCGGTTTCCTTGTGCGCGGCGATGGCGGTTTTAGCCTGAGCGTTGAGTTCGCGCTTGATGGCGGCGGTCAGCGTGCCCTGCGCTTGCAGGGCATCGAGCTTGGCGACGAGGTCGTTTTCGATCTGTTGAATGACGGCATCGCCGCGTTTGAGGGTGGTTTTCTTTCCCTCGATCAGGGCTTCCAGCGCGACGCCCAGCGCGTCCTGGGCAAACAGTTCGTCCTGGGCTTTGGTCTTGGTGGCCTGAATGACGGCGGTGGTGGCTGCATCGTATTTTTTGAGGAAAAGTACCGAGCTTTTGACGCCCGCGCCGTTGGCGGCAAAGGCGAATTGCGGTAGCGAGACGACGGCAACGATGCGCCAGTGTTCCTCGATCCAGTCGCGCACGTATTGCATCGAGCTGTTGGTGAGAATGCTGTCGGGGATGACCATGGCCAGATAGCCGCCTGGTTTGAGAAAGCGGTGGCATTGTTCGATGAACAGCACTTCGGTGGTTTGCTGCTCGCGCACGTTGTCGCGCAGCAGGTTGATGTTGTGGAGCTTGGCGTCGATCCAGTCCACGCCTTTTTTGCCGAGGGTGTAGTTTTCGAGATAACGCTTTTCGGCGAACTTGACCTTGGAGCCGAATGGCGGGTTGGTGATGATGAAGTCGAAGGCGTTTTCCTTGAAGCCCTTGTTTTTGCTCTTCTCGCGCATGACATCGATGGCTTCCAGCCCGTCGAATGCGATGACGTTGGTGTGGCCATCATCATGAATAATCATATTCATTTTGGCGGTACGGGCGATGCCGTCGGAGATTTCGATGCCAAACAACTTGTGCTCGGCGAAGTCATGCCAAAAGTCGAAATGCTCCTTGTAACCTTCGGGGGTGGCGGGATCAAAATAGCCATCCACCGCCTTGCGGTCAGCCTGTTTGCGTACCTTGTCGAGCGCGTGCAGCAGAAAACCGCCGCTGCCGCAGGAAGTGTCAAGCACGACGTTCTCGTTGGTGATGGGCAGGGCATCGACGATGAACTGGACAATTTTTCGCGGGGTGAAATACTGACCGAATTCGCCCCGGAAGAAGCCGGTCATGAAAGTCTCGAAGGCACGGCCCTTGCTGTCGAGATCGGTCTTGTTCAGGTTGGTGGCGGCGAGATAACCGACAACGGTCTGTAGCTCTGCGTTGGATAGCCGGATGTCTTCCTTGAACACCTCTTCGTCTTTTTCGCGGCCTTTGACATATAGGCTGTGGATGCGCGTTTTAAGGTCGTCACCGGTGTCGTCGCTGAACACCTGAAAATCGTAGGGGTCGCCGTTTTTACGTTTGACGCGCTCATCCCAGATTTTGCAGAAGATAAGCTTGTCGAGTTCGTCAAAGGCTTCTGCCGGGTTGCGCTTGCCACCTGCCCAGAGTGCGTCATGGGCTTGTTTGAAAATGCGGGTGAGTTCGTTTTCTTCGACTGTCTTGAGTTCAAATCCACCTACGCCACCCTTGACATACTTGGCGCGGGCAATGCCTTTGCCGGGTCGAGGCAAGTCGGCTAGGCGGTTGCCGACACGATCCTTGGGCGCTGCGCGGTCACGCCGGAAATAATCATTACGGATGCCGGAAGTCAGCCAAACATACTCGGCATCTACCGAGTTGGCATAGCCAAAGCCTTGCTCTATGCCCTGATCGAGTTCGCCCTGACTAGCTTCTTCGCGCTTGCACTCGACCAGGATCAACGGTTTTTTCAGCGACTTGTCGGCATAGACGACGATGTCGGCGTAGATATTGGGTATGCGATGCTCGACCGTGACTTCGATGTCGATCTGTTCGGCGGTGTAGCCGTATTCCAACACCAGGGATAGATAGGCGTTGGCTCTGACCTTTTCTTCAGGATCATTAAAGCGGAGCCGCTTGTTTTGAACTTTATAGGTGATATTTTTTTGTTCGGCATCAAAAGCGATCAGGCTTTTCTCGATGCCTTGGTCAAAGAGTTCGTTCATTCAGTTTTCTCCGTTATTCGTTGGGGATCAGCCAGGCTGATCCACTTGGCCCCACGCCCCTTAACCAGCAGAAATGTGCAGCAGGCAAGCCCTTGCGCTCACGCCAGCGGTAGACGGTGTCTTTCAAGAATGGTTCCGTAATTTTAAACAAACTGATCAGTAGTGAAAAATCAGCTACCGAATGCTAGCTACAGCACCACGGTCCGCTTGATATACTTCACTACCTCCGCCGGATCATCCATAACCTGAAAATAGAGCAGATCATCTTCCGTAATATACCCCTCGGCCAGCATTCTTTCCTTGATCCAGTCCACCAGACCACCCCAGAAATCAGAACCCACCAGAATAACCGGAAAACGCTTGACCCTTCTGGTCTGAATCAGGGTCAGGGATTCAAACAGCTCATCCATGGTGCCAAAACCTCCGGGCATCCCGATGAAGGCCATGGAATACTTGATGAACATCACCTTGCGCACGAAAAAATACTTGAAGTTCATGGGCACGTTGGTGAAGGGGTTGGGCTCCTGCTCATAGGGCAGGTTGATGTTGAGGCCGATGGAAAGGCCCTCGGCAATGGCCGCCCCCTTGTTGGCTGCAGCCATGATCCCTGGCCCGCCGCCGGTGATGATGCCGTAGCCGGCGGTAGCCAGGTCAAGGGCGATCTTTTCGGCCAGCTTGTAGTAACGGTCTTCCGGACTGGTCCTGGCAGAACCAAAAATCGACACCGCAGGCCGACCAATGTTAGCCAGGGTGTCAAAGCCCTCGACAAACTCACTTAAGATCCGAAACAGCCGCCAGGAATCCCCCACCTGAAAACTGTCCAGCGAATACTGCTGCCGCTCGTCAACAACTCCGGCCTTTGTCACCCTCATCTTCAGTCTCCTCAAAACGATTACAATTTAGAAGCACCCATCAAGAAAGAGCAGCCAAGGCCGCCTGGGCCGGGGCATGCTCCGGAAGGTATCGCAACACCTTTTCATAAATCTTTCTGGCCTTGCCTGGCCTTGCCTGCTGCTCAAGGATCTTGCCCAGCAACAACGCGGCTTCCCCCTGACGCGGGTCAAGGCGGAGGCACTCGGTCAGAGACTGCACGGCCCCTTCCTTATCCTCGGCCAAGCCCTGCACCAGACCAAACCTGTACCAATGAGAGGCCTTGCCCCCATCCAGCTCAACGGCCTGCCCACACAGGGACAGGGCGATATCGATGCCCTGTTGCTCTACGGCATAGAGTCGACCAAGTCTGCTCAGCGAACCGGCATCCCTGGGGTTGCCGCTAACCGCTCGCTGATAGGCGGCAATGGCCAGACCGTTTTCTCCCAAGGCTTCACAAGCCCGGCCCAGCCAGCGCACCACCACCATTGGCTCGCCGCCCTGCTGGGAATCTTTTCTGATCAACCCATCACAAAGCTCCAGAATCTCCCGGGCTTCAACATACCTTTTCTGCCGACAATAAAGCATGCCAAGATGCTGCAAGAGATCCGGATGCTTACGATCCACGGCCAACGCCCTTTCCCAGAGCATCAAAGCTTCTGGCGCCTGATCGTCATCAAGACAAATAAAACCCAGATTGAACAGAGCCATAAAATTGGCGGGCTCAAGCTCCAGCGCCTTTTGAAAACTGCCCCGGGCGGCCTTGAGTCGATTAAGCTGAATGTTGGCAACTCCCATGCTGTTCAGGATATTCACATTGCCCGGTTCAAGAAGCAGACCTTGCCGATATTCTCCTAAGGCCTTGACCAGATCACCTTCGTTATAATAGACATCCCCGCTGATATTGAGACTGACTGCGTCAAAAACCGCCAGCGAATCCGGGCCAAAAAAAGCCGCGTGCTGCAAAGCCTTCCGACAGTTCAAGGGCAAGGCCGATTTTTTGAAATCATGATAAGGAAAGGTGGCCACCCCCATGGAAAAAGAACTGCCGCCAATGACCTCCATCTTGCCCCGAAAATCCGCCAGCCAGGCCCGGGCCGCCTCGCCGTCAAGCCCGTCGAGAAAGAGAAAAGCCTCCCGCTGATTAACCAGCACCAAGCCCTTATCCGGGCCAGCCAGCGTTCTGAGCCGTTTGGAAAAATGATTACTTGCCGGTTCCTGATCCATCCGAAGCAAGACCAGGGAGAAACGATTTTTGCCACGATACAGAGCGCGCAATTTCCTGAGCACCGATTCCGGGGTTTTCCGAAATGGATGCGATTCTATGTCCTGAGCGGTGACATGCCCGCAGAGACTGAAAGGCCCCCGCAGGCGAGCAGTGCGCAGAGCCTGCCAGGCCTGCTCCAGCAGTTGTTCCGGAGCACCGCTTTCTTCAGGATCATGGGGATTAACTGTGGTGATGCCAAGATGGGCGGTGACAAAATTTTCCCGCTTAAGCCGCAAAAGAAGCGATTCGCCCAACTGGCGGGCCTGTTCCATATCCACCCCATGCCAGAGCAAGCCAAAGATCCCGGCGCCAAGATGGTGCAGAGGCATGCTCTCGCCCAACACTGAGGCAAGGCAACTGCCGGCCCGCACAATATAGCGCAGGCTCCGGTCCGCATCGCGACTGCGCGGATAAACCTCCAGCAAGGCAAGGGTGGCCGGAACCGAGGGCGCCAACGCTTCAGCCTCAAGCTCCCCCCGCAGATGAAAGCCGTTCATCAACCCGGTAGTCGAATCCTGGCAGCTCTGTTTGAGCAGATAAAACTCCCGGGAAATAATATGGCTCTGTTCATCAAGCCAGACTATCGGCATCCCGTAGAGTTGGGCCTCGCCACCCTGGGCCACCAGCAATCCACAAAGCGCCTCCCCACCCCAGATAGGCAGCAATAATTCCAGCCGCTCTGGGTCAACCACGGGTAGATGATTGTCGCGAATCTGCTTCAAAGCGGTCTTAAATTTTATCGGCGGCTTATTTTCCTGTTCGCCCAAAGGTACCAACCGAGCCGTCTCACAGGGGAAAAAATCAAAAGCCGTCTTCTGAAACAGGGTGGAAAAACGACGAAGATCAGTAGAGACAAGCGGCCCTGCCTCAAAAAGAAAGGGGATGGTCATTTATTCTTAGCCTCAAAAATCTCTTTCAAGCAATTAGCCAGCAGCGGTACTTCCTGGTCGGCCACGGTACGCATATCGAGCAGCAGCCAGTCGTCCTCAATACGACCAAGCACCGGCAGCGCCAACTCCCGCAAGCCCCTTTCCAGTTCATTTACACTCCGCTCCAGTGGGGCAAGGGCCACGGCCCGACTGGGCAGGGGTTGTTCCGGCAACGACCCGCCGCCCACCATGGAGGCAATGGTCTTAAGCTCCACCCGGCAAACCGGGGCAAGCTCCTTACCGATCAAACGGCGCAACCGTTTAGCCCGCTGATCGATGACAGCCAGCGGCATGGCCAGCATGGCCAGGGTGGGGATAGCCGCAATCGCCTTTTGTTCATCAAAATAAAGACGCAACACCGCCTCAAGCCCGGCCAGGGTAAATTTATCGATGCGCAACGCCCGGTTCATGGGGTTGGCCTTGATCTGCTCGATAATCTTCTTCTTGCCCAGGATAAGCCCAGCCTGGGGGCCGCCCAACAGCTTATCGCCGCTGAAGGTCACCACATCGACCCCGGCCCGGATCACCTCGCCCACCGTGGGCTCCTTGGCCAGACCGAAGCGGGAAAGATCCAGCAGGCAGCCGCTGCCCAGATCCTCCATGACCGGCAGGTTGTGGCGGGCGGCCAGCGTGACCAGCTCGCCCAGAGAAACCTCGGAGGTAAAGCCGATCATCCGGTAATTGCTGGTATGCACCTTGAGCAACAGGGCGGTTTCTTCAGTAATAGCCCCTTCATAATCGCCAAGATGGGTGCGGTTGGTGGCTCCCACCTCAACCAGTCTGGCCCCGGTTCGACTCATCACCTCAGGGATCCGAAAAGAGCCGCCGATCTCCACCAGTTGCCCCCGAGAGACGATGACCTCGCGCCCCTTGGCCAGGGTATCGAGCACCAGCATCACGGCGGCGGCATTGTTGTTGACCACCAAGGCCGCCTCGGCTCCGGTCAGCTCGCAGAGAACATCTTCTACCAAACTGTAACGGCTGCCCCGCTTACCGGTGGTCAGATCAAGCTCCAGATTGGAATAGCGGCTGCCCACCGCCAGCAGGCTCGTCATGGCCGCCTCAGGCAGCAGGGAACGACCCAGATTGGTATGGATCACCACACCGGTGCCGTTAATGACGGTGCGGAAGTTGGGACGAAGTCTGGAGGCAAGGAGTTGGCACAGGCGAGGAAGCAGAGTTTTTTGGGTCAGATCGGCGGGCACGAGTGGCGCTCCCTTGAGGATATCCTGACGCAGAGACTCCAGCAGTTGGCGCACCGCGCTTTTCACCAGAAAAGCAGGCACAGCGGAAGATGGATCCAGCCAGCCGAGAAATTCATCGACCTTGGGAATCGCCCGCAGCAGACGTTGGGTGGCAGCTGATGGTGTCCCGGCAGATTCGGTTTTTGTGCTCATTCACCCCCCCCCCAGTTCAAGCAGAAACAAATTATAATTATTATAATTTACAATGGCTTACCGTTTTTCCAGAAAACTGTCAAGAGGCGGGAGAAGCACGGCTAAAACAACTCAATTTCCTGCCACTTTTTGTCCAGCCGCTTATCCGAGATGGGATAGGCTGTGCCCAGCTCCTGGGCAAAGAGCGACACCTTGAACTCTTCGATCATCTCCCTGTATTCCTGTAGATGCTGCCTTAGGATAGCCGGGGAATTTTCTTTGCTCGCTATCCGGGCATAACGTTCCTCATGGAGGATAATTTGTTTCGCTTTGCTCATATCCTTGCCAGGGGAAACCTGGGCCCGTTCAACCCGAATGCGCAGGGCCTTGAGATAACGGCATATCGCTGCCAAACGCGCTCTGGTTGCCCATTGCAGAAAATCTGTCGGGACAAGCAGCGACACCTGCCGCTGCGCATCGACAAACCGTGTCTGCGCCTCGCCTGTCCCTCCAAACTTTTGGGCACATCCGGCAATGACGTCCAGGGTTGCCCGCCGTTCCTGCAACAACAGGACTACTGCCCCCTTGAGTTCCATGCAGAGCGGGAAAAGTCCCTGCCTCCTAACCTCCTCAACCTTGGCGGCAAACTGCCCGGCAGAGGGCGTCAAGCCGTCGCGAATATCAAACACCGTATAGAGGACAAAATGCCAAAGATCCTCGTTGATCTGCTCATGGGTAGCAAGCCCCTCATACAACGCCCAATGGGAACGGGGAATGGCCAAGTCCTTGCGCAGGGACTTGATCTGGGGCGCGAACTCCTTGCCATACAACCTCAGCAGCACCTGCCTGGTGCTTTGCCGCGCCTCGTCCTCTTGCAGGAAAAGACGTTGCTGCACGGCCTCCTGAGCATCACAGCACAGACCGGGATAGACATAGCCCTGCAAGGAGCCATCCTCACCAGGCACCGGCAGGGCGGCCGGCACTTGTCCGAAGCGATCCGGGGTAAGTGGCTTTTCCCAACAGGCCTTAAGCGCAGCAATTTGCTCGACACTAAAAAACTCGGCCTGCCCCGCCCCATGGCCTTGCAACGAGTTGAAGTCCCTGGTTACGGTGACAACCTCGCCCTGCCCGTCCAGCAAAGAGAAACGAAACCTGAGATGAGGCGGCAGGTCGGCAACCGGCCAGTCCCGCCCGGCAATCCGCAGCTTAAAGGAATCAGCAATCACCTGTTCCAGAGCCCGATACAGGGAGCCCCGGCCAAAGGACAGATCCCTGACAATCTCCGCCGCGGTCTGGGGCACAGGCACCAGCTGTCTGCGCAGGGCTTTGGGCAGACCCTTGAGCAGAAAGGTGACTTTTTCGACCAGCAGGCCCGGCACCAGCCACTCAAAAAGCTCAGGGACAAGATGCGACGCCAGACTAAGGGGAATCCGGGCGGTCACCCCATCGTCTTCCTCGCCGGGGACAAACCGGTATGACAGGGCCAGCTCCCCTGCCCCCGCAGCCAGAGTGAGGGGAAACTGCTCCAGAGCCGCCGTCTCAGGCAGTTGCCGCCGAAGATCATCGGCGGTCATAATAAGCCGGTATCGGGCCGCTGGATCTTTCAGCCACTGGTTCAGGCTTCGCTGGTCGCGCACCTCCGGGACAAGGCGTTGCTCGTAGAAATCAAAAATGGTCTGATCATCCACCATGATGCGGCGCAGACGCAACCGATCTTCCATGTCCTGAAGCTCTGCCACCAACGCCGTATTTGCAGCCAAAAAAGGATAATCCCCCTTCAGCTCCCCTTCAATAAGGGCGGACTGGATAAAAATCTGCCTGGCCTCCTCCGGCTTGATCAGCCCGTAATTGACCTTGCGCCTGGCCACGATCACCAGGCCGAACAGGCTGATCCTGGCAAAGGCGACCACCTGCCCCCGCCCCTTTTCCCAGTGAGGCTCGGAATACGACGACCGGCAAAGCTCTCCGGCCAGGGGCTCGATCCACTCCGGGTTGATCCCGGCCACGGTTCGGGCATAAAGACGCGAGGTCTCCACCAGCTCTCCGGCCATGAGCCAGTCGCCGGTCTTGCCATACTGGGTTGAGCCGGGGAAGATCATAACCTCCCGGCCTCCTCCGGTCTGATAGAGATTTTTCTCCTTCTTTACCGCGATATTCCTAAGATTGCCGCTCAGGATCGAGCGATGGATGGCCTCCGTCGAGGCGGGCTGGATGTTCATGGCAAAGCCGGGCTCCTCGACCAACACCTGCGAGATCTGCTCATGGATATCCCGCCATTCCCGCATCCGCAGAAAGGAAAGATAATGGCTGACACAGAACTTGCGCATCCGTGAAAGGCTTTGCAGCTTGTCAAAGGTGGCGTGGTAGGCATCCCAGAGGGAGAGCAGAAAAAGAAAATCAGAGGGTGTTTTGGCGAACCGGGCATGAGCCGCATCCGCCGCCGTTTCTTTATCCACAGGCCGGATACGCGGGTCCTGGATGCTAAGGCCGGCGGCAATTACCGTCACCTCGCGCAGGGCATTATGGTCACGGGCCTCGATGATCATCCGGGAGATCCTCGGATCCAGGGGCAGCCGGGCCATGAGCCTGCCATGCGCGGTAAGATGCCGCTGCCGATCAAGGGCGCCAAGCTCGGCAAGCAGGGCATAGCCGTCTTGAATGGCCCGGCCCGAAGGTGGGTCGAGAAAAGGAAACCTGGCCGGCTCACCCAGTTTGAGACTGGTCATCCGCAGGATAACCTCGGCCAGGTTGGTTCGCAGGATCTCAGGCAGGGTGTATTCGGGCCGATTGAGGTAATCATCCTCGGCATAGAGACGGATACAGATCCCTGGCCCCACCCGACCGCAACGACCCTTGCGCTGGTCGCAGCTCGCCTTGGAAATCGCGATGATAGGCAACTTGCTGGTCCTGGCCCGAACATTGTAACTGGCCAGCCGGGCCAGGCCGGTATCAACCACATAGCGGATGCCCGGCACGGTGATCGAGGTCTCGGCCACGTTGGTGGCGACCACGATCTTCTGGCCCTTAACCGGCTGAAAGATCTTTTTCTGCTCACCTGGCGAGAGCCTGCCGAACAGGGGCAAAACCACGGGCGCGATCTGACCCCGCTCCTTGCCCAACCTGGCGGTTAACGATTCCACCGCCTCCAGGATATCCCGTTCACTGGGCATAAAGACCAGAATATCGCCGGGGCCTTCATCCTGGCGCAGAGCGCAGACCGCCTGCACCGCCTGATCCACATAGCTCTGCTCCCCCTCCTCCTCCTTGGCCGGGTCCAGGGGTTGATAGCGGACCTCCACCGGCCAGGCCCGACCCGAAACCTCAATCACCGGGGCATTGCCAAAATGCTTGGCAAACCTGGCCGTGTCGATGGTGGCCGAGGTGATCAGCAGGGTCAAATCCGGGCGACGACTTAGAAGCTGCTTGAGCAGACCGAGAAGAAAATCGATATTGAGGCTCCGCTCATGGGCCTCATCAATGATGATTGTATCGTAGGCGAAAAGATTGCCGTCATGATGCGCCTCGGCCAGCAGGATACCATCGGTCATGAACTTGAGCCGGGTATTCCGGCTGGTCTGATCCTTGAAGCGGATCTTGTAACCAACCAGAGCGGCCTGAACCCCAAGCTCTTCGGCAACCCGTTCGGCCACAGCAATGGCGGCGATCCGCCGGGGTTGGGTGCAGCCAATCCGCTTGCGCCCGCCACGCCCGGCTTCAAGGCACATCTTGGGCAGCTGGGTGGTTTTGCCGGAACCGGTGTCTCCGGCCACGATCACCACCTGGCTGGCGCGAATCGCCTGAATAATCTCCTGCCGATGCGCCACAATGGGCAACTCATCAGGATAATACAGGTTATCTGTCTGTTCCCTGGCCACGAATATCTGTTCCTTTACCGCTGACTGCATGGGCAAACCGTCGGCAACAGAGCAGGACTCCGAACCGACGCTCGCTATCTTGGAAGACCCAATGACCCCTGACTGGATGGTTCAGAAAAAGCGGTAGATTACTGTGGTAGCCACGGCCCAGAGCAAGATCAGGATAGTGCCAAGCGCGCAGGCCGCGCCGAGCAGCCGGTGGCTAAGCATTTCGCGGCGGTTTTCCTGATAGCCCAAAAGCAGTCCACAGAGGATGCCTGCCGCCATACCACCGCCGTGGGCCCAGTTGTTGATCCCCGGCACCAGCAGGCCAAAAACGAAGATGCTCATGGCCCAGCCGCCAATCTGCTGATAAACCTGTTGGCCATAGCTGCCTCCCCGGCTTTTCCCGTAATAGAGGGCCGCACCGATCAGAGCGCAGACTGCCGCCGAAGCGCCGATGGTGAAAGGCACCCCAGCCAGATAAGAGAGCAGAAAACCGCCGATGCCGCCCAGGGAATAAATGCTGAACATCCGGGCCAGCCCGTATTCCTGGATCACCAGGGGCCCGACCTGCCGCAGGGCGATAAGATTGAAGATGAGATGCAACAGGCTACCGTGCAGATAGCTGGCAGAAACCAGCGACCACCAGCGGTGCAGAGCCCCAATGGGCACGGTGCCGGTCGCTCCCAGCAACAAAAGACTCCGGTTGTCCGGGGAGAGAAAGCCAAAGGGGTTCATGCCCATGCCCATGCCGCCCGGATTTATGAGCAACGAGAGGACAAAGAGAGCGATGAGCAGGCCGCTCAAGCCGGTGAGAAAAAAATCCTGATCATGAAACAGGTGAATAACGGCATTGTTTTTCCACCAGGAACCGGGAGCCTTGAGGCCGCAATATGGGCATCTGGGTTCATCCCTGCTGATGAGGCGGCGGCAGTTGGGACAGAGCTGCGAGGTCTTGTGCGAAGAGGTCATATGGCTTTGATAGTTAAGGGTTAGTAGGCGTTCACCAAGGGCAACCCACTTTTCAGGTAAATCCGGGGCTGTAAGCGTTCAGCAGTGCCG
>DOZO01000039.1:0-38517 GCA_003517965.1 Desulfobulbaceae bacterium | reverse complement strand
CCGACCAAGAGGCTTGCGAAGTGTGCATGTTGCACATAAGCAAGCCGATGACAAAGCAGATGTGGTGCTGCTGAACGCTTACAAGGGTTATTGTTAATTGCCCCAAGTAACCACACCTGGTCTGAAAAAACCAGAAAAAGCGTGCTTGCCTGGTCTGGGCAAGCTACGCTTCTCTTCATTGACCTGCTTCCTGACTGACCTTCAGCTTAACAGCCTTCCACTGCCTTGATTTTTTTCGTAACCGGAGCCGGAGTCGGAACCGAAGCGGTGATCGGGGCTGGGACTGAGGTCGGAGCAACGATCTTTTTACCTGCCTCTGGCGTGGCTGCATACAAATCGTTGTTGGCAACGTTCAAGCCGACGGCCAACATAATGGTAAAGGCAATCATGGTCTTTTTCATCGCAATTCCTCCCAAGGTTGTTTTTCCTGTTTTTAGAGACTCTTCTTGAGTCCCTTATCCTCTTGTCTATATTGTAATCATCTACCCTTGTTTTTCATAGAAGACATCTGGTGATATAGGGCTACATCCCTTGTGGGACATAAGATACAGGACGCTATACCGATTCGCCTTTTTGTGTTGGCCGATTTCCATTGCCCCTGCTTTGACGAGCGTGGTAGTCTGACTCCCGCCGCAACAACGGCAGAGTGCGGTGATGCTTCCAACAAAGAGGAAAGAAAAATGACCAACCAGAAAGTAAATAGAAAAACGGAACTTCTGGCCCCGGCGGGAAGCCTGGAGTCATTTTTCGCCGCCCTGGAGAACGGGGCCGATGCCGTGTATTGCGGCTTAAAGGAGTTTTCCGCCCGGGCCAAGGCCAAGAATTTCACTCTGCCCGAGGTGGAGAAGATGACCGCCCATGCCCACCGACAACGACGGCGGCTCTACATCGCCCTCAATACCCTGATCAAGGAAAAGGAGCTGCCCCAGTTGGTGGAGCTTTTGGCCGACCTGACCGGGATCGGGATCGACGGCCTGATCATCCAGGATCTTGGGGTCTGGCGGCTGGCCAAAAATCATTTTCCCCAGCTGCCCCTGCACGCCTCAACCCAGCTGGCCGTGCACAATGCGACCGGGGTCAACATGCTTGAGCAAATGGGCTTTACTCGGGCGGTGCTGGCCCGGGAACTCTCCCTGGCCGAGATCACGGCCATTCGCCGGCAGAGCACCATCGAGCTGGAGCATTTCGTCCACGGGGCTTTATGTTTTTCCGTTTCCGGCCAGTGCCTGTTTTCTTCCGCTGCCAGCGGCATGAGCGGCAACCGGGGCCGCTGCGCCCAGCCCTGCCGTCGCAAGTATCTCAACCAAGAACAGCCAGGCTATCATTTTTCCACCAGCGATTTTTCTGCCCTTTCGCTACTGCCCCAGCTGCTCAAGGCCGGGGTCATCAGCCTCAAGATCGAGGGCAGGATGAAGAGCGCCGAGTATGTGGCCCGGGTGGTGGCGGCCTACCGGCTGGTGTTGGATGCCCCGGAAAGCGGACGCAAGCAGGCGATGCAGGAGGCAGAAGAGCAGTTGGCTCTCTCTTTTGGTCGTCAGGCGACCAAAGGCTTTCTTTCCGGTTCGATTCCGGCGGGGATTGCCGATTCCTCCAAGCAGGGTACCCTGGGCAAGCAGCTTGGCGAGGTGACTTCGCTGCGCGGTGGCATGGTCGGGTTTATGACCAGCGATCGACTGCATGTGGGGGACCGGATTCGCGTCCAGCCCCAAAACGATCAGGCCGGTACCGGCTTTACGGTGCGGGAGCTTTGGATAGAAGAGAAAAAACTTAAAGTCGTCAAGGCCGGGGATTTTGTCCGGGTGCGAATTCCCGACAAGGGCGGCTTTTTTCAGGTGGGGGACAAGATTTTTAAAGTGGGGGGCAAGGCCGCCTTTACCCTGAGCCCGGAGACTTGCCTGACCACCCTTGCTGAGGTGGCCGTGCCGGAAAAAAGCCAGACCCAAAAAGAGAGCCTGGAACAAACCAGGCAAGAGGCTCTGACCGCTCTACTGCCCGCTTCCGCACCTCAGCCCCCCTCTGTCCCGGCCCTGACCGTGCGGGGCAGGGAACCCCAGGACCTCCGGCTGCTGAATGAACCGGAGGTTGACCGGCTTGAGCTGCCCCTGACCTCGGAGACCCTGGCGGCCATGAAAAAGTTTGGCTCTCTACGGCCTGAACAACTGGCACGGATCAGCTGGGAGATCCCGCCCATACTCTTCGGCCCGGAGTGGGACGAATACCGCCGGGCCGTCGGGATGCTGACCGGGCAGGGCTTTCGCTGCTTTCGCCTCAACAATCTGGGGCATATTCCCCTGTTCGTCGGCCTCTCCGGCCTGACCCTGCTGGGCGGTTTCCGCTGCTACACCCTGAACAGCCAGGCCGCCCTCGCCTGGCAGGAGCTGGGCCTTGCCGAACTCACCGCCGATCTGGAGGATGACCGCAAGAACCTGCGGGAACTCTGCCGCCGGGCTGAATCTCTGCCTCCTCTGGCGATTACCGTCTACAGCCCGTTGCCGGTGATGCTTTCCCGCATCCCGATCCGCGGGGTACGGCCCGGTTCGGTGCTGCGGGCGGAAGGGGGTGAAGGGTACCGCGTTTTCCAGCGCCACGATCTCACCGAGGTTCTGGCGGAGCAGGATTTTTCCCTGCTGGGGCATCTCGCCGCACTCAAGGAGATGGGCTGCACCCGGATCATCGCCGATTTGAGCCATTGCGGGGCACTGTCCGCCAAGGGCAGGCAGGTGCTGGCCGCCATTGCCGTGGACCAGTCCCTGCCGGAGACCACACTCTTCAACTACCAGCGCGGTCTGACCTGAAAATTAAGAGCGCGACGCGGACCTTTTATCTATTGAAAGTCAAAATGTCAAACCTGACAATTGTCCTGGAGAAAGGCGAAAAAGCAATAAAAATAGCGGAGGTGATAAATGTATTCTGGTTCAATTCTTGCTGGATTAAGTTTCCTTTTAATCGTCGCGATGCTGGTTTTAATCGTCGTGTCCATTCTGGTCCCTTTTTTCATTATGAGGATCCGCAGGGAGGCGATTGAGACCAACGCCAACCTGGAGAAGATCATCAGAATAATAGAACAACAGTCAGGCCGCGGTAATGGGACATCCCCTAAAATAAACACGACTATATAAGAATTGCTCACTATGATCCCTAAAAAGGTTTCCGATAGAATAGCTAAAACTCTCGGTGGGTTCCAAAAGATACTGGCCAGCGCCAAGGATAGAGATGTCAACGAGGCCGACACGGTGACCATTGTTGCCGATATCGTCGCCACTGTGTTTGGCTTTGACAAATATCCGAGATCACGAGTGAATTTTGTATTCGCGGAACCTACTGCGATCTGGCCGTGAAGGTCGACAACAAGCCGCAGTATCTTATAGAGGATGTCCCCGGATGCCATAGTAAGTTTCGCACCTTCTAAGTAACTGATGAGGCTCATGCTTTTCAACTCTTCAACAAAATTCTTCGCACCGATTCTCGAGAGGAACTATTTTTTCTTTGACTTTGACGATTGTTTGTTGGAGGATTAGCTGTAAGCCATAATCTCCATTAATCCATGCCTGATTCGACCCGGAACTTGGCAGTCTGGGTAAACAGGAGTCAGGTCATGCGCTATCATGCAGGCAATCTTGTTTTTTGTGCGTCTATCCGATGTTATCTGGCCGTGAGTCTGATCTTGCTGGCCCTCATCGTCGGGTGCAAGCAACCAGAAGATCCAGCCGCTCCAAAACCGCAACCTGCGCTCGGCGCCCTGACTTTCTGCCATGGCGGCATCACCAACATCCTTCCTCTGATTGCCTTGAAACAAGGATATTTTGCCGAAGAGGGTCTCAGCGTGACGCTGAAAGACCTTGATGGCAGACAGGCCTTTACCGGGATGTTGCAAGGGGAGTGCAACTTTGCCGTGAGTGCGGAGCCACCAATTGTCCTGGCCGATCCCCAACGCACCCCCTTTGCCATCCTGGCCACAGTTCTTGACGATGATAATTCCGTCAGGATTATCGCCCGTCGTGACCAGGGCATCGCCAAGCCCGAGGATCTCAAAGGTAAGCGGCTCGGGGTAAAGAAAGGGATTATGAGTCATATCTTTCTCGACCTGTTCATGATTAAGCATGGTCTGAAACACAATGAGGTTGTCCGGGTGTTCATGGAGCCGGAGGCCTTTCAGCCCGCCCTGCTCAATGGCGAAATCGACGGATTTTCCATGTCCAGTCGCATGCTCACTAATGCAGCCCATACCCTTGGCGACAAGGCAGTGGTCTTTGCCGAGCCTGGCCTTTTTCCCGTTCATGCCATCCTCACGACCAGACTCGATATCCCGCTCAACCTCCAGGCGGCCCCCAGGGTTTTGAGAGCCCTGGTCCGGGCCGAACAGTACGCGAAGAGCGAGCCAGCAGCGGCCAAGACCATGGTTGCCAAAAGTTTCAAGCTTTCTGCTCAGGATATTGAAGATGTCTGGTGTCGGACAACCATCAAAGTGGCGTTGGCCAACAGCCTTTTTTCCCATCTGGACAACCAGTACACCTGGCTGCAGGAACACGACGAAGCCTCGGAGGCTGCGAGCATGCCCAATTACCTGACCCTCGTCGCACCAGAATACTTGCGCGCCATCAGGCCGGATTCGGTTTCAGACCTTATCCCTTAATTGCCTGGGACTACTATCATACCCGTATCTGCAGGTTATTCGGGGGACACCATCTACAACTATCTTGGCTCCGGTTTTGATAGAACTACAAGTCAGTACCAAGAGAAAGACAAATTGCAAAAAAAATGACAAAAGAAAACGCTTCCCATTTTTTTGAGAGTAGTAAAAAGGGAAGCAAAGTTCTCCGGTGTTACAGATAGAGTTCCGAGTTCGGGGGACACCAGAAGTTTGGCGACATCATCTGCCGGAGACCACCATCGTCAACTATCAGCGCGGCTTGGCCCGAACCTGCTCCGTTCATTTTTTGAAAAATATTGACAACCCCCCGGCAACGGCTTAAAGGATACCAATACTTAGTCATCTTTGGACAATATTGGACAGAAATGGATAGAATATTTATCTCCATAAAGGGTGTCGCGGAAAAGCTGGGTGTCTCCGAGAAGACCATCTACCGAATGGTAGGCGACAATCAGATACCCTTTGCCGTCAAGATCGGCGGGCAATGGCGCTTCAAGGCCGATGAGATTGTGGACTGGATAGACAGCCAGAGGCCTGGCGTTGCCGCACCCCGAAGAAATACGGATCACCGCCTCTCCCTGGTCGATGCCCTGGAAAACGGCGCGGTCCTCTATCGCATCCACGGCAGCAACCGCGATGAGATCATTGACGAATTGCTGGCGGCCCAACCCTATTCCGCGAGCTTTGACGCCAAGGCGATCAAGATTTCCCTCCTTTCCCGGGAATCGGTGGCCTCCTCCTCCCTGGACGGCATTGCCTGGATGTGGCCCGACCAGGCCCTGCCGGTCTATCTGGAAAAGAGCATGGTGATCCTTGCCTTTCTCGAACAGCCGGTTGATTTTAAGGCCTTGGACGGCCGCAAGACCGAGCTGCTTTTTCTGGTGCTGCCCGCCAACAACACCGAAATGGCCATCCTCGAACGCAAACTGTGGCGGCTGTCCATGTCCGCCGCCTTTCTGCACGGCATCCGGGAGCAATTGACCCGCAAAAGGCTGCTCGAGTTCATTGCCGCGCAGGAAAACATGCTTTTTCACCAGGGGCCTGGCGCATGACCCTCCTTTTCGCTGCGTTCTTTCTCTTCATTCTTGGCGCGCTGCTGGCTGTTATTCCCGGACGCACCGCCGCCAGAGCGGCCACCCTCCTCGGTAGCGGCAGCGCCATCCTCGGCTGCCTTTTCGGCCTTATTGCGGCAGGGCAGGGGTTGATTGCCGAGGGGGCGGAGACATTTTCCCTACCCTGGTCCATGCCGGGCGGCGCCTTTTCCCTGCGGCTGGACGGACTCTCCGCCTTTTTTCTCCTTCTGCTCTTCATCGTCGGCCTGGCCGGTGCCCTCTACGGGGCCGAATACATGAAAGGCGGAAGAGAACGACGGCGGCCAGGCCTGCACTGGACCTGGTACAATCTGCTCATCCTTTCCATGACCCTGGTGGTGACCGCGGCCAACGGCCTGCTTTTCCTCTTTGCCTGGGAGTGCATGTCGCTTACTTCCTTTTTTCTGGTGATCAACGAGTACGATTTGACCGAAGCGGTGGAGGCCGGCTGGACCTATCTGCTCGCCACCCATCTCGGAGCCGCTTTTCTTTTCGCCTTTTTTCTTTCAGCCGGCGCACTTTCCGGCAGCCTGGAGTTTGCCTCTTTTCAGGTACTCAGTCAGCTTACAGCTCCGGTTGCCTCGGGGTTTTTTCTTTTGCTGCTGGTCGGCTTCGGCAGCAAGGCGGGCATCTTCCCTTTTCATGTCTGGCTGCCTGATGCGCATCCGGCCGCGCCCAGCCATGTTTCCGCGCTCATGAGCGGAGTTATGGTGAAGACCGCCATTTACGGGCTGCTCCGCTTATCCGCTTTTCTGCCTGTTGGCCCAGCCTGGTGGGGCAGCTTGCTGATGGCCATCGGTATCATCGGGGCTCTGTTCGGCATCACCATGGCCGCCCTGCAACGAGATATTAAAAGAAGTCTGGCCTATTCTACTGTGGAAAACATCGGTATCATCCTGCTGGCTCTGGGTTTCTGGATGCACAGCCGGGTCAACGGGCATCCTCTTGCCGCGGCTTTTGCCCTGGCCGGGGGGCTGATCCACCTGCTCAACCACGCTCTCTTCAAAAGCCTGCTCTTTCTCGGCGCCGGCTCGCTGATGCACGGCAGCGGCAGCCGTAATCTCAACCGGATGGGCGGCCTCATGCGCCGTATGCCGGTAACCGGCCTGCTCATTGTCTGCGGCGGCCTGGCTATCAGCGCCCTGCCGCCCTTTAATGGTCTGATCGGTGAATGGTTTATCTACCGCGCCCTGCTTGAGAGCGGCACCGTGCTCTCCGGTCTGGCCGGATTTTTCCCCCTGGTGCTTATCGGTCTGCTTGCCCTGGTGGGCGGCATGGTGCTTATCGTCATGACCAGGATCATCGGCATCGCCCTGGCAGGGGAGCCGCGCAGCCCGGAGGCCGCAAAGGCGCGTGAGGCAGGCTGGCCAATGGGTAGCGCCATGGCCGCCTTGGCCCTGCTCTGTCTGACCGGCGGCCTTATGCCGGTTTTTCTGTTGCAGGTGGCGGGCCGGGCCGCAACCCTTATTGATCCGAGTGCGGCAACCATACTGGCCGGCACGACCATGGCGCCTTGGTGGCTGGGGATTATGGCGATTTTGCTTCTTGTTTGTATTCTGGCTGCGTACCTCTTTCTCCGCTGGCGGCAGGGTCGCACCCCTGTTCCGGCTTCCGCCACCTGGGGCTGCGGCTTTGCCTTTCCCTCGAGCCGGATGTCTTACAGCGCCGAGAGTTTTACCGAGCTTCCCCAAAGCGCCATGTTCTGCAGCTGCCTGCAGCCCTCAACCGAAGATGGCCGGGAGATCGGATTTTTTCCGGAGGCGAGACGCTTTGCCTTTGCCGCGCCGGACCCGATGCTGACAAGAGTATTCAAGCCTTTCTTCCGCTGGGCGGCTGAGGTCTGCAGCGGCTTTCGCGGTCTGCAGGCAGGCCAGCTACATGTCTATCTGCTCTATATATTCAGCGCCACCATCCTTTTGCTCGTTTGGGTGGGGCAACGATAAAAAGAGAATTAAAGTGAGAACTGTAATGCTCGAACTGTTACTGCACCTTTTCCTGCTGCTGGGTCTATCCCCCCTGTTGCCAGGGGTGATCGGCAAAACCAAGGCCCTCTTTGCCGGGAGGACCGGCCCCCCGTTTTTACAGTCCTATTACGATATCTGGAAACTGTTCGGCAAGGGGCTGGTCATCAGCCGCACCACCACCTGGGTTTTCCGGGCGGGGCCGGTGGTCGGCCTTGCCGTGCCGGTACTGGCCGCGCTTCTGGTTCCCTTCGGGGCCATCAGTGCGCCGCTTTCCTTTACCGGCGATCTGATCTTTTTTGTCTACCTTTTCGGTCTGGCCCGTTTTTTCACGGCCAGCGCCGCCATGGATACCGGCTCCTCCTTCGAGGGTATGGGCGCGGCCCGCGAGGTCACCTTTTCCTGCCTGGCAGAGCCGACAGTTTTCTTCTCCTTCATCGTTTTAGCCAGGCTTTCCGGCTCCCTCGCCCTGGACACCATGTTCGGCCCGGCCCTGTATACGGCCTGGCAGAGCGCGGGGCCTTCCCTGATTCTGGTTGTGGCCTGCCTCTTTGTCGTAGTTCTGGTGGAAAATTGCCGCATCCCCTTTGATGATCCAAATACCCACCTGGAGCTGACCATGATCCACGAAGTGATGGTGCTTGATCACAGCGGCCCTGATTTCGGCATGATTCTCTATGGCGCGGCCATGAAGCTCTTTGTTCTGGGGGCGCTGGTCGTCCGTCTCGTCTTTCCAGGCTCAACCGGAAATCTGCTGCTCGACACCCTGTTGTTTGCCGGCGGAATGCTGCTGCTGGCGGTGGTCATCGGGCTGGTTGAATCAACCATGGCACGTTTGCGGCTGTTGCGGGTGCCCCAACTGCTGGTCGGGACCATGCTGCTTTCTTTTTTCTCACTGATCCTGCTCTTGAGGTAAGGAATGGACAATTATAACCCGGCCAATATGCTGTTGTTGCTGGTTATCCTCTTCAACTTTTTTCTTCTGGGGAGTAGCCGTCTAAATGCTTGCATCCGGACCGTGGCCATCCAGGGCGGCATTCTCTCACTGCTGCCCCTGTTTCTCCACGGGTTTTCCGGCCATTCCCTGATTCTGGCCGGCGGGGCTTTTCTGCTCAAGGGAATTGCCATTCCTTTTCTGCTGCTCAGGGCTATCCGCCAGGTGCATATCCGCCGGGAAATGGAGCCGTTGCTCGGTTATGTGCCGACCCTGCTGCTCGGCACCCTTGCAACGGCTGGCGCTTTCATTTTCAGCGACCGACTGCCGCTTATCGAGATACACCGCGGCTCACTCTTCATTCCTGTCGGCCTGGCTACCCTGGCCACCGGATTTCTCATGCTCATTACCCGACGCAAGGCCATCACCCAGGCCCTCGGTTATCTGATTTTTGAAAACGGGGTTTTCATCTTCGGCATGCTTCTGGCCGAGGCCATGCCCCTGATGGTAGAAGCCGGGGTACTCCTCGACCTGCTGGTCGCGGTTTTTGTCATGGGGATTGTTATGCACCAGATCAACCGGGAATTTTCGACCATGAATACCGACCAACTTTCTTCTTTAAGGGAGTAACTATTCAGCAGCACTGCTGAATAGTTACATTTCGTGGTTTTCGTCCAATTCCGGCATCAAGCTGGATAGTTACTTAAGGGAATAATATGATAGCCGCAATTTTACTTTTGCCATTCTGTGGTGGCCTTGCCGCCTTTTGTATCCCTTCGGACCGCTTCCGCCCGCTGTTGCTGCCGGTCTGCGGCCTAGCCCACCTGGTGCTGACCTTCTTTGTCATTCAGGGCGGGCAGACCGCACCCTTGCCCATGGCCGGGAACTGGATCGTTGTTGACTCCTTCAGCCGCCTTATTCTGCTCATCGTCAGCCTGCTTTTTTGTGGCTGTTCGTTTTATGCCGTCGGCTACCTGCGTTACCGCATCGTCTGGGGGAATAGAATTTTTGTCAGCTGCCTGCTCATTTTTCTTGCCGCCATGAGCCTGGCTGCGGTGGCTCGGCATCTCGGTCTCCTCTGGGTGGCGGTGGAGGCGACCACCGTGGCCAGCGCCCCGCTGATCTATTACAACCGCAACCGCCTCTCCATCGAGGCGACCTGGAAATACCTGATTCTCTGTTCGGTGGGCATTGCCCTGGCCATGCTCGGTATCCTTTTTGTCGCCTACGCCGCTTTGGCGGGAGGCGCGCAGGTCAGCCTGCAGTTTGACGATATTCTGCGCGGCGCCGCAAACTACTCCACGCCGTGGCTCCGGGCCGGTTTCGTCTTCCTGCTCGTCGGTTTCGGGACCAAGGCCGGTTTTGCCCCCCTGCACACCTGGAAACCCGATGCCTACGGCGAGGCGCCAGGAGTGGTCGGGGCGCTCCTGGCCGGGGGGCTCACCAGTGTGGCCTTTCTCGCCTTACTACGCACCCTGCAAATCATGGAGGCCGCAGGCGACGGCGCCATGGCCCGGGAGGCGTTTCTGGCCATGGGCCTCGTCTCCCTGGGTTTTGCCGCGGTGTTTGTTATCAGACAGCCGGATTTCAAGCGTCTTCTTGCCTATTCCAGTGTCGAGCATATGGGGATTCTTGCCATCGGCGTTGCCATCGGCGGAGTCGCCACCTTCGGGGCCATGCTGCATCTGCTGAACAATGCCCTGACCAAAGGGGTACTTTTTCTCGCCGCCGGCAACATCCATCGCCGGTTCGCCAGCAAGCGGGTCGGTGAGGTCCAGGGCGCCATCACCCTGGTGCCGGTTTCTGCCAGTCTTTTTCTCCTTGGCTTTCTGGCGATTACCGGTTCACCGCCCTTTGCTCCGTTTATCAGTGAGTTTACCATTCTCCGAGGCATCTTTACCGGCGGCCATTATCTGACCGGCGGCCTGTTCCTCTTCTTTCTGGCCGTCATTTTTATCGGCATGGGCAGCACCGTGCTTTCGGTGGTTTTCGGCACGCCGCCGGAACGGAAAGGAGACACCAATTACCGGGAGACTATTATGACTACCGGCACCCCGCTGGTTCTGCTCCTCATTATTCTTATATTGGGAATCTACCTGCCTGAGCCAGTCTGGAGTCTCGTTGCCGAAGCGGCTGCACTGCTGGAGGTGAAACCATGAATGCGCTCAACCCACAACTGCTGAAAAACGGCGAGGCTATCGGTCTTGAATTGGTGCCAACTTTCGATTTTGCTGATTTTGGCGATTGCCTGCTGGCAGAAATCCGGAAACAGGGCCGGATAGCGGCCTGTTTTGCCGTACCCGTAATCGAAAAAAGCCGGGAACTGGAGCTTTTCGCCCTTATCGCCCGAGATCGCAACGCCTCTGTTGCCGTATATCGGACTCACATCGGCGAGAGATTTCCCTCTCTGACCCCAAACTGTCCGCAGATGCATCTCTTTGAAAGGGAGATCGCCGAGCAGTACGGAGTTGTACCTTACAGGCATCCCTGGCTCAAACCGCTCCGCTTCCACAACGCCTGGCGCTCTGGGGGCGATGCCTGGGGACGTCCAGCAGATCAGCATCCTCGCGTCGGCGAGATGGACTTTTACCGGGTAGATGGTGAAGGGGTGCACGAAGTGGCGGTGGGGCCGGTTCATGCCGGAGTCATCGAGCCAGGTCATTTCCGCTTCCAGTGTTATGGCGAGAAAGTGATGCATCTTGAAATTTCGCTTGGCTACCAGCACCGGAATATCGAACGGATGCTGCTAAACGGCCCTCATCCCGCCACCATGCCCCAGGTGGAAACCATTGCCGGCGACACCAGTATCGGCCATGGCCTGGCCTACTGCCAGGTAATTGAAGCCTTAAGCGGCTGTGAGGTTCCGGATAAAGCCCAGTCGATCCGTGCCTTAGCCCTTGAATTGGAACGGCTGGCCAATCATGTGGGGGACATCGGCGCCCTGGCCGGAGATGTCGGGTTTTTGCCCACCTTCTCCTATTGCGGCCGATTGCGCGGCGATTACCTCAACCTGACCGCAGCCCTGTGTGGCAGTCGTTTCGGTCGAGGACTGGTGCGACCGGGTGGGGTTTTATTTGATCTTGACTCGGCCTTGGCCGGAGAAATACTGGCCAAACTCAAGGCCGTCCAAGGCAACACCATGGGAGCAATTGAGCTGTTTTTTGAAGCGCCCTCGGTTTTGAGCCGCTTTGAAGGGAGAGGACGTCTGTCCCGCTCGGTGGCCGAGGATCTCGGCTTGGTCGGGGTTGCCGCCAAGGCCTGCGCAGTGCCCCGCGACAGTCGTTTTTTCCATCCAACCGGGGTCTACCGCCATATATTTGATGACTTGATCACCGAAGAAACCGGAGATGCCATGGCCAGGACCAGAGTGCGCAGCCGGGAGATTCCCGTATCCATCGAGCTGATCAGACGAATCGGCAACAATCTGCCAGACGGGCCGATCAGGGCACCGGTCGGGCCACTCAAGGCGAATGCCATGGCAATTGCCATGGTAGAAGGCTGGAGAGGTGAAGTGGTACACGTTGGTCTCACCGACGGCAATAGCCGCCTGCGGCGCTACAAGATAGTTGACCCATCTTTCCATAACTGGATGGGACTGACCATGGCGATGCGCGATGAGCAGATTTCCGATTTCCCCCTGTGTAACAAGAGTTTCAATCTGTCCTACTGCGGAGTTGATTTATAGCTTAGTTAGTTACCCTAAAGGAACAAAAATATGCTGCAAATGATACGGGAACGGTGGCGTCAAGGGTTCAGAACCGGAAAATTTCCGAAGGAAGAACCGATCCTGCCCCCGCGCTTTCGGGGCCTCCCCAAATTTACCGGGGAATGTCCACCCGACTGCAACCGAGATTGTGAGACGCTGTGCCCATTTTCGGCTTGCAAGTCGATGGCAGGCAGGTTGACTCTTGATCTGGGCCGCTGCCTGTTCTGCGCCGATTGTCCGGCCTGCCCCCATGGCCGGATCATCTTTGGCAGCGACTACCGCCTTGCCGTCCGCAAGCGAGAGGATCTGCTGTACAACGGCGGGGAATATCCCCTGGCCCAGCCCCTTGAGCCTGCGCGGCTGAAACTCTTCGGCCGCTCCCTCAAGCTGCGTCAGGTTTCCGCCGGCGGCTGCAACGGCTGCGAGGCGGATTGCAACGTGCTCGGCACCCTGGTTTTCGACCTGGGCCGCTTCGGCATCCAGTTTGTCGCCTCCCCCAGGCATGCGGACGGCCTTCTACTGACCGGGCCGGTTACAGAAAACATGCGCAGCGCGGTGCTGGATACTTATGAGGCGATGCCTGCGCCGAAAATAGTCGTCGCGACCGGGGCCTGCGCCATCAATGGAGGGCCGTTTCTACACAGCAGCGAAGTGAGTCCGGGGCTTGACCCTCTGTTGCCGGTGGATCTCTATATCCCCGGTTGTCCGCCGCATCCCTATACCATTCTGGATGGGTTATTGCGCCTGCTTGGCCGAAGATAAGGGAGGAACTGACTTTGGTCGAGTTTTACCTTGCCGCCGTTAGCCTGATCTTCTGCTCAGGGCTGCCTGCCCTGGCTTGGGGCCGGTGGGCAAAGAGTGGCGAAAACCTCTCCGTTGCCCTCCTGCTGACCGGTGTGGCCCTCGGTCTTACCACCTCGCTGGCCGGAGCCTGGCAAAGCCCCGCCCCCGTGCTGGCTGCGGCCTGGGCTCTCCCCGGCGGCAGTTTTCTGCTCGAACTTGACGGACTGGCTGCGCTCTTTCTGTTGCCCGCACTGCTCATCCTTGGGCTGGGCTCTGTTTACGGACTTGGCTACTTCTCCCAAGCCCGGCATGACGCGGCGGCAGGCAGGCTCCGGCTTTTTTACGGCATCCTGGGCGCGGCCATTGCCCTTTTGCCGGTCTGCCGCAACGGCCTGCTCTTTCTCATGGCCTGGGAGGTCATGGCCATTGGCAGCTTTCTCCTGATCCTTACTGAGCAGCACGAAGAAGAGGCACGCCGGGCTGCCTATGTCTATCTTACCGTCACCCACACCGGCACCCTGGCCTTATTTGCCATGTTCATTCTTCTGGCTGGCCCCAGCGGCAGTTTTGCTTTCCCGCCAGCCTCCACCCTCGACGGCGCCACGTTTCAGGCCGGGGCGATTTTTCTCCTGGCCCTGTTCGGTTTCGGCCTCAAGGCCGGGGTCATGCCCCTGCATATCTGGCTGCCCGGGGCGCATGCTGCCGCGCCCAGCCATGTTTCCGCCCTCATGAGCGGGGTGGTAATCAAGATGGGGATCTACGGCCTGGTCCGGGTGACAGGATTCTATACCGGCCAACCGGCCTGGTGGGGTGGGAGCATTCTTGTTCTCGGGGTGGTTTCGGCCATCATGGGGGTGGTCTTTGCCCTGGCCCAGCATGATATAAAACGGCTGTTAGCCTATCACAGCGTGGAGAATATCGGCATCATCCTGATTGGCCTGGGCTGCGCCCTGCTGGGAAAGACCTTCCACAGCCCCGCCCTGGTCGTCCTCGGCCTGGCCGGGGCCTTGCTCCATGTAATCAACCATGGCCTTTTCAAGTCCCTGCTCTTTCTCGGGGCCGGCGCGGTGATCCAGGCAACCGGCACCAGGGAAATCGACCGCTACGGCGGCTTGTTGCGCTCAATGCCGCGCACCGCCTTTTTCTTTCTCGGCGGGGCCGTGGCGATTTGCGGTCTGCCGCCGCTTAACGGCTTTGTCAGCGAATGGTTAATCTATCTGGGTCTGCTGCACAGCCAGAGCGAAGGCGCGGCTTTTCCGCTCTCCCTGACAGTACTGGCCGTCCCTGCCCTGGCCATAACCGGTGCCTTGGCCGTAGCGTGTTTTGTCAAGGTCTTTGGCATCACCTTTTTGGGTACTACGCGCCGTCAATTTTCGCTGCCGCCTGGTGAAGCGCCAGGCAGCATGCTCCTGCCCATGGGCATTTTATTGTTCTGCTGCCTGATAATCGGGCTGGCACCCTGGACAATTATCCCTCTATTGCAACAGGCTATTACCGCCTGGCTGGGCACCACATTCGCAACCGTCTCTCTGGTCGAGAACCAGAACAGCACATTGATCAATTCTTTAGCCCCGGTATATTGGCTAAGCCTTTGCGCTTTCCTGCTGTTGACTATCTCTGCCGGATTCTTCTTCTGGCAAAAATCCTTCCAGGAGCCATGCCGCGAGAAACGCCCATCTACCTGGGGCTGCGGCTGGCGAGAGGGAACAACCCGCATGGAATATACGTCTGTTTCTTTTGCGGAGATGCTGGTCAGTTTTTTCCGTTGGGGGTTGTGGAGCGATATAACCGGTGGACGAGCCATTGGGTTCTTCCCCGGCGTAGCCAGTCTTGCTGCTCATACCCCGGATCTGGTTCTGGATCGGTTGATCCATCCAGTCTGCCGCACCTTATCTCGAGCCGCCTTTGCCGTTCGCGCCTTTCTTCATCAAGGGTGGATCGGCATTTACCTCCTCTATACGGCTTTGACCCTCTGTCTGTTGCTATGGTGGTTATAGGCGTGATAGGCAATACTTCCTCGAAAGGGGGGCACCAGAGAATGACGAAAATTCAAAAAAACCTTGACGCGACAAAGTCAATAAGTCAAATATACATTTAACTTATTGACTGCTGACTAATTCTCCTCCTCTTTAAAGAATACCGCCCATGAAAAAACGTATCCTGCTCTCCCTCCTTGGCCTGTTGCTGGTGATCAGCATCCTCGCCGGCATCAAAGGCCTGCAGATCTTCAAGATGGTAGGCGCAAAAGGCAGCTTTGCCCCGCCGCCCGAAACAGTAACCACGGTACTGGCCCACCCGGCGTCCTGGGAAATCACCGTGCCTGCCGTGGGCTCGCTGGAGGCGGTGCAGGGAGTGACTGTCGCCGCCGAGCTGCCTGGCAAGGTGGCGAATATCTCTTTTACCCCAGGGGCCCAGGTGCAAGCGGGCAGCATTCTTCTCCAGCAGGACACTTCTTCTGAGGAAGCCCAGCTTCAGGCAGCTGAAGCGCAAGCCGCGCTCACCAAGAGTAATTTCGCACGTCTCCGCCTGCTTCTCGAAACGAACGCCGTGTCCCAGGCAGCTTACGATGATGGCGAGGCTAAATACAAGCAGGCGGTGGCCCAGACCCACGAAATCAAGGCCACCATCGCCAAAAAAACCATTCGGGCCCCATTCTCCGGCCGTCTTGGTATCCGCCTGGTCAATCTGGGCCAGATCCTTAAGGAAGGAGAAGCCATTGTTTCCCTTCAAGCCCTGAACCCTATTTTTGTTAATTTCATGCTGCCCCAACAGGAGCTGTCCCGCGTCCGGTCAGGGTTTTCAGTGCGGATAACCTCCGATGCCCTGCCCGGCCAAACCATGCCCGGCAAGATCACCGCCCTCAATCCGCAGGCTGACAACGCTACCCGCAACGTTCGAGTACAAGCCACAGCGGCGAACAAGGAAGAACGTCTGCACCCCGGCATGTTCGCCAGCGTGGCCGTGGTGCTGCCTGGCAAAAACCAGGTACTGGCTATCCCGGCCACCGCCGTGCTGCCAGCCCCCTATGGCGATTCGGTTTTTGTGGTTGAAGAAAAGAAGAATGAAAAAACCGGCAAACCCGACCTGGCGGTGCGCCAGCAGTTCGTCCGCCTTGGGGAAAGGCGTGGCGATTTCGTCGCCATTGCCTCGGGCCTTGAAGCGGGGGCCACGGTGGTCAGCTCCGGGGTATTCAAGCTGCGCAACGGCCAGTCAGTGGTGGTGGACAACGCCCTGAACCCGAAATTCAGCCTTAATCCCAAGCCAGACAACAGTTGAGCCGCTGAGTCAAAAACCATGAAATTCACCGATCTCTTTATTCGCCGTCCCGTGCTTGCCCTGGTGATCAGCCTGCTCATCATCATTGCCGGCTTGCAGGCTCTGCGCAATCTCAATGTCCGCCAGTTTCCCCGGAGCGAAAACGCGGCGGTAACCGTAACCACCGTCTATGTCGGAGCTAATGCCGAACTGGTGCGGGGCTTCATTACCACCCCGCTGGAACGGGCCATTGCCGCAGCTGACGGCATTGATTATCTCCAGTCCCAGAGCGCCCAGGGTGTCTCCACCATCACCGTCCTCTTAAAACTCAACTACGATGCCACCAAGGCCCTGGCCGAGATCAGTTCCAAGGTAGATCAGGTTCGCCGGGATCTACCGCCCGAAGCCGAGGTGCCGGTGATCAATATCGAGTCGGCAGACAGCAAGTTTGCCGCAGCCTATCTCAGTTTCACCTCCGATGTTCTTACCCAGAACGAGATAACCGATTATCTGACCAGGGTGGTACAGCCCCGCCTTTCCGCCATCGCAGGCGTACAGCGCGCCGACATCCGCGGGGGCCGCACCTTTGCCATGCGCATCTGGCTCAAGCCCGAACGCATGGCCGCCTACAACGTCAGCCCGGCCCAGGTTCGCAAAGCCCTGGCCGCCAATAATTATCTGGCCGCTCTGGGACAGACCAAGGGTGCGTTCATTCAGGTAAACCTCACCGCCAACACCGATCTGCGTTCGGTGGAAGAATTCAAAAGGCTGGTAATTCGGGAAGAGAGAGGGGCCGCCATTCGTCTGACTGATATAGCTGAGGTGGTTCTGGGGGCCGAGGATTACGACAACGAGGTGCGTTTCTCAGGCCAGACCGCTACTTTCATGGGAATCTGGCCTTTGCCCAACGCCAATTCCCTGGACATGATCAAGCTGGTCCGCACCGAAATGGCCAACATCCAAAAGGATCTGCCCACCGGACTTAAAGGGCGCATCGCCTATGATGCCACGGCCTACATCGATAACGCCATCAACGAGGTAATGAAGACCCTGGGCGATACGCTGCTGATCGTAATGGTAGTCATCTTCCTCTTCCTCGGCTCCTTCCGCTCGGTGTTGATCCCGGTGGTGGCTATCCCCCTGTCCCTGATTGGCGGCCTTTTTCTGATGCAGGTTTTCGGCTTTTCCATCAACCTGCTCACCTTGCTGGCCATTGTCCTTTCCGTAGGGTTGGTGGTGGACGATGCTATCGTGGTGGTGGAAAATATCGAACGTCACCTCCGTCAGGGCAAGTCACAGCTGGACGCGGCTTTGATAGGCGCCCGTGAACTGGTGGGGCCGATCATCGCCATGACCATCACCCTGGCCGCTGTCTACGCCCCCATCGGTTTCCAGGGCGGGCTGACCGGCTCGCTCTTTCGGGAATTCGCCTTCACCCTGGCCGGGGCAGTGACCATCTCCGGGGTGGTGGCCCTGACCTTATCCCCGATGATGTCGGCCCATTTACTCAAGCCAGACATCGAAGAACATGGCCTGGCGAAAAAGATCGCGCACGGCTTTACCCGATTGCGCGCTGTCTATGGCCGTATGCTGGATGCCACCCTTGCGGCCCGACCCGCAGTCTATACGGTCTGGATTGTCATCAGCCTGATGAGCATCCCCATGTTCATTATGTCGGCCAAGGAATTAGCTCCCAACGAAGACCAGGGGGTCATCTTCGGCATCGTAGATGCGGCGGCTAACTCCACCCTGGATCAGACCAGCGCCTATGCCGCTGCGGCCAACAAGATCTTTATCTCCATGCCGGAAACGCAATTTACCTTTCAGCTCACCCAGCCAACGGCGGGGTTCAGCGGCATGGTAACCAAGCCCTGGGATCAGCGCAAACGTTCGGTATTTGAGATCATGCCCGAGGTGCAACAGAAGCTCCAGGCCCTGCCCGGCATCCGGATCTTCCCGGTATTGCGCCCTTCACTTCCCGGAGGCGGCCAGTTCCCGGTAGAATTTATCCTGGCCTCCACCGCCGAGACTCCGCAGATTCTGAAATTCGCCCAACAGATCCAGCAGAAGGCCATGCAGAGCGGAATGTTCGCCTTCCCGCCCATCATCGACATGAAGATCGACCAGCCCCAGTCGGAGTTTGTTATCGACCGTGAAAAGGTGGCGGATCTGGGCCTCAGCCTGGAACAGGTGGGCGCTGATATCGGAGCCATGGTGGGCGGCAATTTCGTCAACCGCTTTGACATCGCCGGGCGCAGCTACAAGGTCATCCCCCAGATCGCCCGAACCAACCGTCTCAACCCGGAGCAGCTTAAAGATATCCACATCACCGGGCCGAACGGCCAACTGGTGCCGCTTGCCACCGTAGCCACCATCAAAGATTCCACGGTGCCCCGTTCCCTGAATCGTTTTCAGCAGCTCAACGCGGTCAAGATCAGCGGCGTTTCGATCCGCCCCCTGGATGAGGCTCTGCGCTATCTGGAGGACGAGGCCGCCAAAATTCTCCCCAAAGGCTATGTGCTTGACTACACCGGCGAGTCGCGCCAACTGCGCAGCGAGGGCAACAAATTCCTGCCCGCCTTCGGCCTGGCCGTGGTGCTGATCTTCCTGGTTCTGGCCGCCCAGTTCAACAGCTTCCGCGACCCCTTTGTCATCCTGGCCGGCTCGGTACCACTGGCCATGTTCGGGGCTTTGCTCTTCACCTTTCTCAAGATCCCCGACCCCAATGTGCCCTTCTGGACTCACGGCTGGACCACCACCCTCAACATCTATTCCCAGGTGGGCTTGGTGACTCTGGTGGGCTTAGTGGCGAAAAACGGCATTCTCATCGTCGAGTTCGCCAACACCCTGCAAGAGCAGGGGATGCCCAAGCTGGCCGCCATTCGGGAAGCCTCCCTGACCCGCCTGCGCCCCATCCTCATGACCAGCACCGCCACGGTAGCAGGGCATTTTCCCCTGACCCTGGTCAGCGGAGCTGGGGCAGCCGCGCGAAACTCCATCGGCCTGGTACTGGTGGGCGGCATGGCCGTGGGCACCCTGTTCACCCTCTTCGTAGTGCCTTCCATCTACATGCTGGTGGCCCGCAACCACGGCCAGAACCGCCCACCGAAAGCCAATTCTGACGGGCCAGAGACTGCGCTTTCATGAATACCTCTGAGTTATGGGATACCCTGGGCGGGATGTCTGAGGAAGAAATGCCCCATATGGTCACCCGGCTTTTCGCCCTGTACGAGGCCCGACTCCAGCAGAACCAGAACGATCCAGAAGCCCTGCTTTTTTTTCATCACCTTGCCCTTGCCATTTCCCAAACCTGCCAGTGCAACAGCAACAGGCGCTGAATCACTCGACAACAACCGCCAATCCAGCTATGATATGAGAATTTCACTTTGGAGAGGACACGAGAGATGGATCAGCAGCTTGCATCGCTAAATACTATCGCCAACAAGGCCATCGACTTTATGGTGGACTACAGTTTTCAGGTGGTTGGGGCCATCATCATCCTCATTGCCGGGATGCTGCTTGGCAACTGGGTGGCCACCGCTGTGAGCAAACTTTGTGAAAAAAAGGGCGTCGATGTCACCCTGACCCATTTTCTCTCCTCCCTTACCAAGATCGTGGTGATCGCCTTTGCGGTGCTTATTGCCTTAAGCAAGTTCGGGATCACCATCGCCCCGTTTATCGCGGCTATCGGCGCGGCGGCCTTTGGCGCCACCTATGCTCTCCAGGGGCCACTCTCAAACTACGGGGCAGGACTGGCCATAATCCTGGGCCGCACCTTTATTGTTGGTGATACAATCACGGTGGCCGGGGTATTCGGGGTAGTGGATACAATTACCCTGGCGCACACCATCCTGCTCACCGAGGACGGGGTAAAAATCACCGTGCCCAACAAGCATATTGTCGGGGAGATCCTGCATAATTCAGGTGGATACCGCATTGTGGAAAGCTCGGTGGGCATCAGCTATGACGACGATCCAGCCCAGGCCATCACGGTTATCAGTCAGACTCTCTCCGGCTTTACCCAGTTGAAAAGCGAGCCTGTGCCACAGATCGGTATTGAAGATTTTCGGGATTCTTCTGTAGCTATAGGCTACCGGTACTGGGCGCCAACCCGAAAATACATCGAAACCATGCATACCGTGAATCTCGCGGTATATCAAGCGCTTGGCAGAGCCGAAATCAGCATCCCCTTCCCGCACAGGGTGATCACCATTAACAAAGCGCAAAACCTTTCATGAGAACGGAGATGCTCCGCGATACCGCCAACCTGCTCAAGCTGGCGACCTATGCCTCCACCGCCACGGCGGTTCTGCTTATCACCGTCAAGGGCGTAGCCTGGTTCATGACCGGCTCCATGAGCGTTATGGCCTCTCTGGTGGATTCGCTCATGGATGCGGTCGCCTCGTTGATCAATCTGCTGGCTGTGCGCTATTCGCTTAAATCCGCAGACCGGGATCACCAGTTCGGCCATGGCAAAGCAGAGTCCCTGGCTGGGCTCGGTCAGGCCTGTTTTATTGCCGGGTCGGCTATTTTTCTACTCATCCACGCGGTCGAACGATTGTACCACCCGCAACCCCTGCAAGAGGTCAGTGTCGGCCTCTGGGTCATGGTCTTTGCCATTTGTGCTACCCTGCTGCTCCTGGCCTTTCAGGGCTATGTCATAAAAAAGACCAATTCTGCCGCCATCCGCGCCGATGCCCTGCATTACAAAACCGACCTGCTCACCAACTCGGCCACCATCGCTGCCCTGTTTTTTGCCGCTTCTGGCTGGCCCATGCTGGACCCGCTGGGCGCTCTCGCCATTGCCTGCTACATCCTTTACAGCGCCTGGCAGATTGGTCAGGAGGCCATGCAGGTTCTTATGGATCATGAACTACCGGAAAAAACCCGCCAGCGCATCTGCGACCTGGTTCTGGCCAACGCGGACGTGCTCGGTCTCCACGATCTGCGCACCAGGCAGTCCGGGCAGACCATGCTCATCCAGTTTCATCTTGACCTTGACCAGACCCTGCCCCTTGCCGAGGCGCACCGGGTGGCAGATGAGGTGGAGAATGCCATCATAGCCGCCTTTCCCCAGGCCGATGTCATTATCCATCAGGATCCCCGCAATCCAGCAGGATACCATAATGATCCCCAGGAATGCCTTTGACCGTTGAACCAGCGCAGGGTACAAAAGAGCTTGGTTTCAATTATCATAAGTCCTATAGGGCCTATGGGAATTATAAGACTTATAAAAACACCGGTTGACAAACCTATGACAATCCTGCGAACAGCTCTTGCCTATGCTTTGGCCCTCGCCGCTCTTTTTGCCTTTTGGCATCAGGTTGGTCTTCCAGTCCAGATCCCCGAGCCTGAACCGCTTGCTGGTCGTAATCTGCAATGCGTGTCCTACGCGCCTTTTGAAAAAGACCAGTCTCCCTTTGATTTTGCCAAAGGCATGACCATTTCCCCCGCTCGGATAGACGCAGACCTGGCCATTCTCTCCCAGCGTTTTTCCTGCATCCGCACCTATTCGGTTGCCGGGCTTGAGGCGGTGCCAGAATACGCGGCAAAGTATGGCATGCAGGTGCTGTTGGGCGCCTGGATCGGCGCAAATCCCAAGCTAAATCAGCAGGAGATTGACAGGTTGATCGCCCTTGCCCGCAAATATCCCACCGTAGTCCGGGCAGTGGTAGTTGGCAACGAGGCCCTGCTCCGTCGGGAGATCACCGGAGAACAGCTTGCCGGATATATCAATCAGGTCAAGGCTGCCCTGCCGGGAGTGGCTGTCACCTATGCCGATGTCTGGGAGTTTTGGCTTAAGCATCCAGAGGTGGCTCCGGTCTGCGATTTTGTCATGATCCATATCCTGCCCTACTGGGAGGATAACCCGATCGCGATCAGCGCGGCCATGGCCCATATCAAAAAGATCCGGGAAGAGCTCGGCCAAAAAATCCCGGACAAAGAAATCGTCATCGGCGAAACCGGCTGGCCTTCCCAGGGACGGATGCGGGAAGGGGCGCTGCCCAGTTTGGAAAACCAGGCCCGTTTTATCCGGGGCTTCATTGCCCTGGCCGAACAGGAACATTGGCAGTACAACCTGATTGAGGCCTTTGACCAGCCATGGAAACGCATCAAGGAAGGGGCAGTGGGCGGCTATTGGGGCCTGTACAACCAGGATCGAGTCGACAAGCATGTTCTTTCCGGGTCGGTCTCAAATTTCCCCAACTGGCAGATGTTATTTGTCCAATCCGCAGCGATTGCCCTGGCCACCTTGTTTATTGTCCGCCGTAATAGTGCCATGAGCGTGGCCCGCTGGCTGCAATTTTCCACAGCCATGGCTGGCGGCGCCATCCTTATTGTGCTGCAGGGGCATCAATTTTCCTTAATTTCTACCAATAACTATGAATACCTCTGGGCCGCTGTTGTCCTCGCGCTTGCCGCCAGCGTCTACCTGCTGGCTCTCACAGCCATAGCGTCTCAAACTACGCCCACCCACCTCAGCCTGGATGCCTCTATGGATTTCCTGCGGGGCAAGTCTCGTCTCAGTCCCGAAGCGGTAAACGGCACTCTGCGACTGGGGGTTATTGCCTGCGCCCTGATTGCCGTCCTTGGCCTGGTGCTGGATGCCCGTTACCGGAGCTTTAACAACTTTGCCTTTACCATCCCCGCCCTTGCCTACCTCTGCTTTACCCGCAGACAGAGCGAGCAGATTGGCCAGGGGATGCTCGAACAGCTCAGCGCCCTGCTCCTCACCTTAGGGGCCGTGGCTATCCTGATCAATGAAACCCAGCTTAACTGGCAGGCCAACATCTGGGTGGCAATCTGCCTGCTGCTGGCCTGGCCCCTCTGGCGAAAGAGCCGTGGCATCTCACTGCGTCCCCTGTTACCCTTTGCCCTGCTAGTACTTGCCGCCTTTGCCGCCTTTACCGCTTTGCGCCAGGGTATTTTTATCTCAGAAAGGCTGGTGGGGGTATGCGTGGACACCCCGGAAAAGACCGTTTGCCTGATTCGCTCGCTGATCGGTCGCTTGATGTATAATCAGATCTTTGCCTGGGCAAGCATTATCCTGGCCGGAATTGCCCTCTGGCGCAATTCGGTGTGGCTATGCGCCCTGGCCTTAGTCGTGAGTCTGACCGGACTGGTTTTTTATAATGTCGATCTATCGGCCCTGGCCTTTGTTCTGGCCGGACTTACCCTGACCAACCGGAAAAATACCGGGAAATTTCTGGTGTAGATGTAATTATCCAGCCGCTTTCACATAGAATCAACGGCACTGGTTCGATCAATATGAATGACCGCGTCGAATTGCCTGGAAAGATAACTATGGCGATAGTGGTTTCCCCTTTCGTCGTTGGGAACGTAACTAACCCCGACAACCCGTTCCAGCCGTCGTTTAGCAAATTGTGCAGCCAGCGCCGGATTGTCTCGGAAAATAAGGATGCGCCTGGACAAGCCCAGTCGATGAAGACGAGCATGCCAGCTCTGCCGGAGCGCCGGGCGCAGACGCCAGACCCGATCTTTGCCTCCCCAGTTTGCCGCTGCCCGCACCTGCCCATGATAGGTTGAAAATCCAATCAAAACCGCGTCAGTACCATACCGTTCCCGCATCAACTGTCCCAGGCTAAGCTCGCCTACCTCCCCCTGATCGCTGTGACGGGCATCTCCCTGGTGCGAATTGTGCGCCCAGACCACGATCTGACCCTTGGCCCCCACCCGTTCCAAAATCTGGACCAGAGTGTCGGCCATGTGCTGCTCACGCAGGTTCCAGGAGATCGCTCCCGGCCGGTAAAGAGCT
Organism: Desulfobulbaceae bacterium; assembly: GCA_003517965.1. Lineage (GTDB taxonomy): Bacteria > Desulfobacterota > Desulfobulbia > Desulfobulbales > Desulfurivibrionaceae > Thiovibrio. The sequence goes on along the minus strand of DOZO01000039.1, from coordinate 14,359 downwards.
CGATAATATCCTTCGCCATTGTGGACAACCCGGGCGCTTTGCCAGGCGGCAAAGTCATCTTCGTCGCCGGTTTTCGTTTCCATCTCGGCCAATTGCGCCGCCACACCTTCAGCGCAGGAGACCGCTTGGCCCGACTCGGCATCGCGCCCGTACAACATGGGCGCTTTCACATAATCGGCAAAGCAGACGTAGCGTTGCCTGGCCAGGGCCGCCGCCTCGCTGGAACGCCGCGCCAGATGACGGACCACTGCCTCGGCTGATTCTGGTTCGCTGTAGAGATCCATCCCGTAGATCCGCACCGGAGGGGTGCCGGGAGCACGGCCAAGGTTGATGGCGCGCAGAATTTCAAGGAAATCGCGCACCTCCCGGTTACGCCAGCTCCAGCGGGGGAAACGAACAAAATCGCCTAAGGCCGCGGCGGCATCAGCATCGTTGCTATCCCCTCGAATGTAGGCATCGAGCCGCCGCACAGATTCCCAGGGCGCTTCCAGCACCACTGCACCGAACCCCGCCTCCTCGATCAACCTGCGGGTGATGCGCGCCCGCTCCCGATAAAACTCCCGGCTGCCGTGCGTGGCTTCACCAAGCATAACAATCCTGGACTCGCCAATCATTGACAATAGCGCATCATAATCGTTATTGCCACCAGTCAAAGCCTGGGCTGCTTGACAGGAAAAAGCGTAGAGCCACCAGGTCAGCAAAATTATCAGTTGGATTATCCGTTGCATTGAACGCTCCTTGACTAAATGAGCTTATGCGACTGGGAAAACATTCTCTGGGGCGACATCCGTTCATGCGGCATCAGGTTGCTCAATGCTCCGCCAAGCCGGGAAAATCATCAGCGCCGCTACCGATATCCGGCGGATAATAGATGTAAAAAATCACTGTATTATCCGGGCCAAAGAGATAAGTGGTGTCAAGATCGTCAGCTCTGCGGCCTACAGGAGGGGAATAGCGGCTCCGGATTTCGTAGCCGATCACCTGGCCATCCGGCCCAGTGATCGCCCTGGGTTCCATGCCGTTAAAATAGTTGTTCCGACCAAGGAAGTGCCTCACCTCAGCTTGGGCCTCAGTGATCGTCAAGCCTTCCAACAAGTTGACCTTGATCGTTCCAGAATAGGAAACAACCAGAAAGCGATCATCCTCCCGATCAAGAATAGCCACGCTTTCAAAATCATTGGAATCCAGCCCGCCATAAAGAAACAGACGATAATGCCGCCCGTCCTCTGGAGGGAGAGAAGAGGCCACAAGATGCAGGGCGGAACCAGATGCGCAGGCAACGGCCGAAAACAGCAGACCGACGCTGGCCGGCCACCGGACAAGCCGCAGAAGACAGCCCCAAATTTTCCAGACTGGATAACGGGACATGGGAGGCCTCCACTTAAATTTTCCTGACAACCGAGATATCCGCTTATTTAGGAGCCGTCAGAAAATAACATGGTCATTGCTGAACCTTCATATACGGCTCCTTATGCCGTCTTGGCTATATTAAATGGCCATGTTATTTTCTGACAACGGCTTAATATGATCTGGCATCCAGGATGCTTTTGTCAATAAAATGCTGACAAACTCACCACCTGGGTAGTTCATTGCCATAAAGCAACCATTATTTGACATTCCGCCCTCAGGTTCTCCTTGACAGTGCCAACCAGACAAGGGTAGGAATTTAGGAGCCGTACGAAAACAACTTGTATGATGCTGCCTCTACTTTACGGCACCTTATGCCGTCTGGCAGGACTTGATATTCAAGTTGTTTTTGCTCAACGACTTGATGCGCAAAAAAATACCGGCCCATCCCGATTTCTTATAGTGCAAGGAGTGTCCCATGCTTGAGGCGTATCAAAAACATGTTGCCGAGCGGGCCGTCCATGGCCTGCCTCCCCTGCCCCTTTCTGCCGGGCAAACCACCGCCTTGGTTGATCTGCTCACCCATCCTGTAGCCGGAACAGAAGCAGCCCTGATAGAGCTGATCACCAATCAGGTTCCGCCTGGGGTGGATGAAGCCTCCAAGGTCAAGGCGGAATTTCTCGCCGGAATAGCGCAAGGCAAGCTCGCCTCGCCGCTCCTTGATAAGGCAACGGCGATTAAGTTGCTGGGCACCATGCTGGGCGGCTACAATGTGCAACCGCTCATCGAGCTGCTCGACGATGCGGCCCTGGCCCCGGCGGCAGTAACAGCGCTCTCGGGCACCATGCTGGTCTATGATGCCTTTAATGAGGTGGTGGCCAAGGCAAAGAACAATCCCCATGCCCGACAGGTGGTGACCAACTGGTCAAAGGCGACCTGGTTCACCTCACGGCCTCCCATGCCAAAGGAGCTTACCGTTACCGTATTCAAGGTGCCGGGAGAAACCAACACCGACGATCTTTCTCCGGCTTCCGAGGCCTGGAGCAGACCAGATATTCCCCTGCACGCCCAGTCCATGCTGATAAACCGCCTGCCCGGTTCGCTTGAGTTAATCGAAGAACTGAAGAAAAAAGGGCACCCTGTGGCCTATGTGGGCGATGTGGTGGGCACCGGCTCCTCCCGCAAGTCCGGAGTCAACTCCATGCTCTGGCATCTGGGCCACGACATCCCCTGTGTGCCGGCCAAGCGTACCGGCGGGGTGGTCATGGGCTCCACCATAGCACCCATCTTCTTCAACACCGCCGAAGACTCAGGCATGCTGCCCATCCAGTGTGAAGTAACCCACCTGGAAACCGGCGACATCATCACCATCAACACCCAAACCGGCACGATCAGCCGGGATGGCCAGATTGTTACCAGCTTCATCCTCTCCCCCGCCACCCTGCCCGACGAGATTCAGGCAGGCGGTCGGGTCAATCTCATCATCGGCCGGGATCTCACCGCCAAGGCCCGCAAAGCCTTAGGTCTATCACCTTCCTCCCTGTTTCGGGAGCCGGAGGTTCCCAAGGATACCGGCAAAGGCTACACCCTGGCCCAGAAAATGGTGGGCAAGGCCTGCGGTCTGCCGGGGGTGCGACCCGGCAAGTATTGCGAACCCAGGATGACCTCTGTGGGTTCCCAGGACACCACCGGTCCCATGACCCGCGACGAGATCAAGGAGCTGGCCTGTCTGAAATTCTCCGCTCCTCTGGTAATGCAGTCTTTCTGCCATACCGCCGCCTACCCCAAGCCGATTGATGTCAAAACCCATCAGACGCTACCCGGCTTTATCAGCGAACGAGGCGGCATAGCCTTACGCCCAGGTGACGGAGTGGTGCATTCCTGGCTCAACCGCATGGTCCTCCCAGATACGGTGGGCACCGGCGGCGATTCCCACACCCGTTTCCCCATCGGCCTCTCCTTTCCGGCCGGCTCCGGCCTGGTGGCCTTTGCCGCAGCCACCGGTTCGATGCCCCTGGTAATGCCAGAATCGGTGCTGATCCGCTTTACTGGCCAGATGCAGCCTGGCATCACTCTGCGCGATCTGGTCAACGCTATCCCCTATACGGCCATCCAGCAGGGCCTGCTCAGCGTAGAAAAAAAAGGCAAAAAAAACCTCTTTGCCGGGACGGTGCTTGAGATTGAGGGTATGCCAGATCTGGCAGTGGAACAGGCCTTCGAGCTGGCCGATGCCTCGGCAGAGCGCTCTGCCGCCGCCTGTACCGTGCGCCTCAACCAGGAACCGGTGGCCGAATTTCTCCGCTCCAATGTGGCGCTCTTGCAAAACCTGTTGACCAGAGGCTATCAAGACGCGGCGGCCATCCGTAAGCGGATCACCGCAATGGAGGCTTGGCTGGCCGCGCCAGAATTGCTTGCCCCCGATACGGATGCCGCATACAAAGCAGTGCTGGAGATAGATTTGGCCTCGATTACCGAACCTATCCTGGCCTGCCCCAATGACCCTGATGATGTGAAGCTGTTGTCTGAGGTGGCAGGCACGATAATCGACGAAATCTTTGTCGGCTCCTGCATGACCAACATCGGCCATTTCCGGGCCCTGGCCAGGATTCTCGACAACGGCGGCTCCCAAGTGGCAGTCCGCCTCTGGGTAGCGCCACCAACCAGGATGGACGAGGAACAACTCAAAACCGAGGGGCTGTACAGCATCTTCGCCAAGGCCGGGGCACGCACCGAGATCCCTGGTTGCTCACTCTGCATGGGCAACCAGGCGAGAACCCGCGACAAGGCGGTGGTTTTTTCCACCTCTACCCGCAACTTCGACAACCGCATCGGCACCGGCACCAAGGTATTCCTGGGCTCCGCCGAACTGGCCGCGGTCTGCGCCGTGCTAGGACACATCCCAACCGTGGCGGAATATAAAACAATTCTATCCGAACGAGTAATTCCCAAGGCTGACGAGGTGTATCGCTATCTAAAGTTTGATCAGATCGCGGGCTATGCGGAGAAAGGTGGGTAGGGAAAAACTATTCACGACTCAGACTCCTGAGCAGTTACAAACAAGCGCACCCAGACAGCCTATGGTTCCGGATTTGTGAGACAATCGCTGTCTTCTTCAAGAGGCATCGCGACACAACGGTTCTTACCCTCTTTCTTGGCCATGTACAGGGCCTTGTCGGCGGTACAAACCAGGTTAAGATCCACCAGTTCAACAGATGGCTGCACCGCCGTCACCCCGAAACTCATGGTCACAAGACCGCCGGTATCCGAACCGGCATGAGTAATGGCCAATTTTTCCACATCCTGACGGATCTCTTCAGCAATAAAAGCGCCACCTTCCAGATCGGTACCGGGCAGGAGAATGACGAACTCCTCGCCGCCAAAACGAGCAGCCAGATCTGATGGTCGCATCAGCGGACTGCGCAGAGCCAAAGCGATTGTTCGCAGGCAGTCGTCGCCGGCGAGATGACCGTAAGTATCGTTGAACGCCTTGAAAGCGTCAATATCAGCCATAATCAGAGCCAGAGAATTACCGTTTCGCAGGGCGCGCCGCCATTCCGCAGCCAGCACCTCCTTGAACTGCCGGCGGTTGGCCAACCCAGTAAGGGAGTCGGTACGCGAGAGCGCCTCCAACTGCTGGTTTGCTTCTTCCAACTGCTGGTTTGTCTCCTCCATTTGGGCCTTCAAAACCAGCAACTCTTCCACCTTTTGATCCAGATCGATCGTCTTTTTTTCCAGCAGCCGCTGTTGCCGGTATATTTTCAGAAAAACTTCAACTTTGCTGCGCAAAATAACTGGATTGATCGGCTTGAACAGGTAGTCGATGGCCCCTGCGTCGTACCCCCGGAAGATATGTTCGTCCTCCTTGTTGATCGCGGTGACGAAGATAATCGGCAGATGTCTGGTCTGTTTCATCCCCCGCATCAAGGCGGCAGTCTCGAAGCCGTCCATATCCGGCATCTGGACATCAAGGAGCACCAAGGCAAACTCGTGCTTCAACATCAAAGCCAGAGCCTCATGACCAGAGGAGGCCGTAAGCAGGTTAGCCCCCACCTCCTCCAACAAGCCCTCCATAGCCATCAGATTAGCGGCTTTGTCATCCACGATCAGGATTTTAGGAAAATCTGACATTATTACTCCTTGCACAGATTGGCTAAAAAGGGGCCTATGGTGGTCAGGGGCAAGACGAAATCAACCTCAGCCGCCTGAAGCGCAGCCCTGGGCATAGTCGCCACCTCGGCGCTGGCTGGATCCTGGACTATGGCCAGGCCGCCCCGCTTCTTGATCGCAGCCAGGCCACGGCTACCATCGTCGTTAGCCCCGGTCAGCACAATGCCGATCAGCCTGGAGCCATATACATCCGCGGCGCTCTCGAACAACACATCAATAGAAGGCCGAGCGAAACGCACCCTGCTTTCCATGGTCAGGGAAAAGGTTCGATCATCCTCCAGCAGCAGGTGATAATTGGCCGGGGCCAAATAAACCATTCCCGGTGCCGCCTCCTCTTTTTCCTCTGCCTCCTTAACCTGCACCGCGCAGCGCTGGTCAAGGTATTGGGCGAAAAAACCATCATCCTCCGGACCACGGTGCTGGACTACCACCACCGGCATCGGAAATTTTTCCGGCAAGCTGGGGAGAATAGCACGAAGCGCGTGCATGCCTCCGGCAGAAACACCGATCACTACAGCTTCGTATGGGGGTCGCTTCATCGTTGTGGTCATTACAACGCTCGCTTATAGATCTTTTCGTCCGGAAACAGGGCTTCAAAACGCTTACCTATAGCCGAGAGCTTCAATGATTCCTTGGAGCCAAGCCAGAGAAAGCCCCCAGGACACAGGCTATCATAAAATGTCTGGAAAATCCGCTCCTGAAGATCCCGGTTGAAATAGATCAGAACATTGCGACAAACCACCAGTTGCATCTCGCTGAAAACACTGTCAGTGACCAGGTTATGGTCGGCGAAAACGATCCTTGTTTTCAACCAGTTTTTGAGAATCACCGAATCGTTGTCTGCCGTATAATAATCAGAAAATGATTCCCGACCACCGCTTTTCTGGTAATTGGAGGTGAACTTTCGCACCTGGTCCAGAGGAAAAATGCCCGCCTTGGCCTTCTTAAGAGCGATCTGGTTGAAATCAGTGGCGTAAATCTGACATCGTTCCAGCAGGCCTTCTTCGTGCAGGAGAATGGCCATGGAATAGACTTCCTCGCCAGTGGCGCAGCCAGCGTGCCAAATCTTGACAAAGGGCCAGGTCTTGAGTCGAGGAACTATCTCGTTTCTGATCATCAAATAGATATCCGGGTCACGAAACATCTCGGTAACATTGATCGACAGATCACGCAGCAGCAATTCAAAAAAACTCCGGTCATGGAGTACCAGATGCAGCATGGCTCCCATGTCCGGCAGCGAGGAGGATTCCAGCCGATAACGCAGGCGACGACGCAGGTGGGCCATGGAATAATCGCGAAAATCATAGCCGTAGCGCTTAAACATTCCCTCAAGCAGCAGGGTGATCTCCAGATCCTCAACCTCCTTGTCGTCATCGGTAGTGTTTGTCATTTATATAACCAAACCCGCAACAGAGACACCAGTTTCCCCGCATCAATCGGCTTGGACAGATAATCACTGGCCCCGGCCTGCAGACATTTGTCCCGATCACCCCGCATCGCCTTGGCGGTTAAGGCGATAATCGGCAGATTGCGCTGTTTGGGATCGCTCCTGATCCGGCGCATCGCCTCGTAGCCGTCCATTTCCGGCATCATAATGTCCATCAGCACCAGGTCTATTTCCGGGTGAGAAGCCAGTTTCTCCAATGATTCCAGCCCGTTTTTAGCCACCACTATTGCCAGGCCTTGCTCCTCCAAAACACTGGAAAGAGCAAAGACGTTGCGCATATCGTCGTCCACCACCAGGATGGTTCTACCCTGGAAAGATGATTCCCGGTCATGGAGGGTATTCAGGATCTCCTGCTGCTCCTTGGGCAGATTTTTCTCCACCCGGTGGAGAAAGAGAGTAGTTTCATCAAGAAGCCGCTCCGGCGAACGGGCACCCTTGATGATAATGGAATCGGCATACTGCTGGAGCCGTTCTTCCTCATCTTGGTCGAGTTCCTTGCCCGTGTAAATGACCACCGGCGTCCGGGCGATCTCCGGATTTTCCTTGATCCGGGCCAGCAGGTCAAAGCCAGACATATCCCCAAGGCCCAAATCCAGGATTATACAGTCAAAATGTTCAGCCAGTAGCAGCCGATGGGCCTCCTCACCGGTGGCCGCCTCCTGGACGATGACATCGCCGTTGCCGATCAGGGCTTTAATCGCCTGACGCTGAACCAGATCGTCCTCCACGATCAGCAGTTTTTTTACCGGTCTTTCCACCAATTTTGCGATCCGGCCAAAAACCTGTTCCAGTTTTTCCACGCTGACCGGCTTGGTTAGATAGCCGATCGCGCCCAGCTGCATAATATCAGCAGACTGGTCACTGGCCGAAATAAACTGAACCGGAATATGACGGGTTTCCGGATTGTTTTTGAGCCGCTCCAGCACCTCCCGACCATTGATCCCGGGCAACCCCATATCGAGCATCACCGCACTGGGCCGATAATAATCAGCCAGGTGGAGGCCGGTTTCGCCGTCCTCGGCAACCAGACCCTTATAACCCTTATCTCGTGCCAGATCAAGGAGCAGAAAAGCAAAGGCGGGATCATCCTCGACGATAAGCAGACTCTTGTCGCCGCGCTTAAGCAAGCTGCGGTCATCACGAACCCGCTTGTCGACTGCCTCCTCCGGTGGCGATCCGTCCATCTTCGGAACAACGACCTGAGCTGGCTGGGCCACGCCCGGTGACTCTAACCGCCGGATTTTTTTTGCAGGCAACATGCCAGGTACAACGGGAACTTTCTGCCTGGCCCCCTTGAATCGTTCTGGCAGCCACAGGGTAAAAGTACTACCCTTGCCCTCCTCGCTTTCCACAGTCAAAACACCGCCCAGAAACCGGGCCAGTTCTCGGGAGATGGAAAGCCCCAGACCGGTGCCGCCGAATTTGCGACTGGTGGTCCCATCCGCCTGCTTGAAGGCCTCGAAAACAATCTCCAGCTTGTCGGCGGGAATCCCGATGCCGCTGTCGCTCACCCGAAAAAATATCGTCTCTTCCGGGATGGCGGCCGCCAGTTCAGGGGGCAGCGCCCCGGCTGCGGGTCGTCCGACGGTTAAATCAATTGCACCCTGCTCGGTGAACTTGATGGCATTGGACAACAGATTTTTCAACACCTGGCACAGGCGGCCCTCATCGGTGAACATCATGACCGGGGCTTTTTCCTCCCGCAATAGAGCCAAGCCGATCTTTTTCTGTGCGGCCAGGGTTCTGAACGGAGCAAGCAGCGAAGCCATCATGTGGTCCAAGATGATCTCCTCTGGATTGACCTCCATCCGGCCTGCCTCGATCTTGGATAGATCAAGCACCTCGTTAATCAGGTTAAGCAGATCGGCCCCGGAGTTGTGGATGGTAGAAGCAAACTCCACCTGTCTGGGCAGCAGATTGGCTTCCTTGTTGTTGGCCAACAATTGAGAGAGGATGAGGATACTGTTCAAGGGGGTGCGAAGTTCGTGGCTCATGTTGGCCAAAAATTCCGACTTGTAACGGCCGGAAAGCTCAAGAGCGTTAGCCTTATCCTCCAAATCCAGCCGCGCTCGAACCAGTCCCCGATTTGCGGACTCGATCTCCTCATTTTTGGCAAACAGCGCCTTGGAACGTTCCTCCAGCTCTTCATTAGAGACTCGCAACTCCTCCTGCTGGGTCTGCAACTGTTCCTCGGAAACAGAAAGGGTGCGAGCCTGCTCCTGTAGCTCCTCGTTGGTCTGCTGCAACTCCTCCTGCTGGACCTGGAGTTTTTCCGATTGTTCCTGGGTGGTTTCCAGAAGCCGGGCCAGTTCCAACCTGGCTTCGGTGGTGTGGATCGCCACCCCGATATTTTCCATCACCCGATCAAGCAATTGTTCCTCCCTCGAAGTGAAAGGCTGGTGTCGACCCAGTTCAATCACTGCCAGCAACTGGTTTTCAAAGTAAATGGGGGCAATCACCACCCCGGCGGCCTCAGTCTCTCCCAGACCGGAAGAAATTTTCAGGTAGCCAGGAGGCAAATCGTTGACCACCAGGGCCTTGCCCTGATGCAGTGCCCGACCGACAATACCATGATCGCGGCCGATCAGCGGGCGAGCAGTCACTGCCTCATCCGCCCCGTAAGCCTTGAGCAATAGCAGAGTGTCTTGATCCTGAGCCAAGTAAAAAGCCGCAGCCTGGGCATCAATCACCTCGACCAGCACCTCCATAACATTGTGAGCCAGGGTAAGCAGATCATGCTGACCATGAAGCCGGTCGCTCACCGCCGCCGCCCCCTCAACCAGCCAGCGGTTCACCTCCTGAGTGCCGCCCAGATCCCGAAGGGTGGCGGCCATCCGGTTCAAGGCATGACTCAACCGGTCATCCTCAGAACGAGGCGGGATAAAGATTTCATAGTTCCCCTGGGAAATAGCCTCGGCCATCTCCACTACCTTGATTTCGTCGCGGATATCCACGATATACTCCACCGCCCCGATAATCCGGCCATCGTCATCCTTAAGCGGGGCGGCAGTGTAGCGGTAATGGGTCTCTCCCTTGGGAGTAATAATAGTATTTTCACCGGTCAGAACCCGATTCTGAACCATAGCCCGCATTACCTTGCACCGGTCGCTCTGGCAGTCATGGGTATGGAAAAGATCATGACACTTCCTGCCGATGCATTGGCCGACGGCCAGGCGGGCGGCTCGCGCCGAGGCCTGATTGACAAAGCGCAGGGTGAGATCGCGATCCACCACCTGGATAGGGGTGGGAATGGCGTGAAGATAACGGATCAAATCAGCAGCCTGGAGATGGGCCTGACGCAGGTCATTGTTCATGGTCTGCTGCCAGGTGGCCTGTTGCGCGGCCTCCGCCCTGAGCGTCTGGAGCAGCCACCGGACCAGCAACATCGCTACCCCAGATGCGACCAGGGTGACTCCCGACCATACCAGCCAGGGCGATCCTGACGTCAGCAAGACAGCAAGACGCGCCAGAAGCAGAGCGACCGCTGCGGAAACAAGGACAGCCAGAGACATCCGACGTTCCAAGGAAATATTCATGTGAAACCTCTTGAGGTGCTTTTGTAGCCACTGCATTGGTAAACAAGAAAAATTCAGAGACTGCCATGGTATATGTACCATTCCAGCATCAAGCCTGAATAGTTACAATATTAGCAAGATAAAGGCAACTTTACATTTTCAGCTTCCGACGGATACAGTATAATGCATAATTGTATACAAGCGGACCGTAGTTGGGGTGAATTTGCGAACCCCGACACCCCCATTTAAAAGAATTCAGGGGTCAGTAGTCAGAATACAGGAGCATAAAGCATCATCCTTCTGTCCGGGTGGTTCAAAACATTCTGTCTTCTGGATTCTGAATCCCCCCAATATGACAAAATAGAATTAACACCATCCAATACGATAAGGAGAACACAATGGGAGAGAACTATTTCAACAGCCTGCCGCTGCGCCTGCAGCTTGAGGAGCTTGGCCAATGCCGCTTCATGGATTCTGCCGAATTCAACGGAGTGGAAGCGCTCAAGGGCAAAAAGATTGTCATCGTCGGCTGTGGCGCCCAAGGCTTGCATCAGGGCCTTAACCTTCGAGACAGCGGACTAAATGTCTCTTATGCCCTGCGCGAGGAGGCAATAAAGACCAGGCGGCAATCCTTTCAAAATGCTACTAATAACGCTTTCACCGTGGACACCTTTGAAAAACTTATCCCCAAGGCCGATCTGGTCATCAACCTCACCCCTGACAAACAGCATACCAAGGTGGTTTCCGCCATCATGCCGCTGATGAAAAAAGGGGCGACACTCTCCTACTCCCACGGCTTCAACATCGTGGAAGAGGGCATGCAGATTCGTAAGGATCTTACGGTTATCATGGTGGCCCCCAAGTCTCCTGGCACTGAGGTGCGCGAGGAATACAAACGCGGCTTTGGCGTACCCACCCTGATTGCCGTACATCGCGCCAACGATCCAAAAGGCCAGGGCTGGGATATAGCCAAAGCCTATGCCTGCGGCACTGGCGCTGACCGGGCTGGAGTGTTGGAATCCTCCTTTGTCGCCGAAGTAAAATCAGATCTGATGGGTGAGCAGACCATTCTCTGCGGCATGCTCCAGGCGGGATCTCTGCTTTGCTACGACAAGATGATAACAAAGGGTATCGAGAGCGGCTACGCCTCCAAGCTCGTACAGTTCGGCTGGGAGACCATCACCGAAGCGCTCAAGCACGGCGGGATCACCAACATGATGGACCGTCTCTCCAACCCGGCCAAGATCAAGGCCTTCTATCTTGCCGAAGAACTCAAAGAGATCCTGGCCCCGCTCTTCGCCAAGCATATGGACGACATCATGAGCGGCAATTTTTCGAAAACCATGATGGAAGACTGGGCCAACAACGACAAAAACCTCCTCAAATGGCGGGCGGCTACCGGTAAAACCGCCTTCGAGAAGTCCGCCTCCGGCAAGAAGAAAATCAGTGAACAGGAATATTTTGACCACGGCATCCTGATGGTGGCCATGGTCAAGGCCGGGGTCGAACTTGCCTTCGACACCATGGTCTCGGCCGGGATCAAGGAAGAGAGTGCCTATTACGAGTCATTGCACGAGGTACCGCTCATTGCCAATACCATCGCCCGCAAGAAGCTCTATGAGATGAACGTGGTTATCTCCGACACCGCCGAATACGGCTGCTACCTCTTTGCCCATGCCGCCGGGCCTCTGCTGGCCAACTTCATGAAGGCGATTGATACTGAGGTGATCGGCAAGGGCCTTGCCGTAAAAGACAACGGAGTGAACAATATGGAGCTGGTCCAGATCAACGAGGCGATCCGCTACACCGGGGTTGAGGAGATTGGCGCGGAGTTGCGCTCCTACATGGGGGCGATGAAGTCTATTCTGTGATTTTATAGCAAAAAAAGATGCATAAAAAAGGGAAGCCCGTGCAGGCTTCCCTTTTTTATGCAAACGAAAAAATGTCCTTGCAATCAATCAGCACCCCGCACAAGAGCGGTCAGGGTTCGCACTGTTTCCTGCATCTGTTCCGCCTGCGCATTCAGCTCTTCGGCGGCACTGGCAGTCTCCTCGGCGGTGGCAGCATTCTGCTGGGTCACTGTATCCAGCTCGGTAACCGCCAGATTAATCTGGCTTACCCCCGTGGCCTGTTCCACCGAGGCGTTGGAGAGCTCACCCATCAACAGGGCAATCTTGGCGGTGCTGTCTGCCGCCTCCCGGAAAGACTGGTTGGTGGTTGCCACCAGTTTTGAGCCTGCCTGCACCTTGCTCACCGTGCCCTCGATCAGCCCTGCCGTGTTTTTGGCTGCATCCGAGGCCCGCATCGCCAGATTGCGCACCTCATCGGCCACCACGGCAAAACCCGCTCCTGCTTCCCCTGCCCTGGCCGCCTCCACCGCTGCGTTCAAGGCCAGCAGATTGGTCTGAAAGGCAATCTCGTCAATGGTTTTGACAATCTTGGAGGTTTCTTCACTGGCCTTGGCAATCTCGCCCATGGACTGGATCAGCATCCCCATGGATTCATTGGCCGTGTTGATGGCCTTTCGGGCCTCGCCAGCCAGGGTATTGGCTTGGCCCACATTATCGGCATTCTGCTGGGTAACTGCGGCAATTTCTTCCAATGAGGCCGAAGTTTCTTCGAGGGCGGCGGCCTGATTTCCTGCCCCATCTGCCAGGGCCTGACTCGCCGAAGAAACCTGACCAGCGGCGGCGTTCACCTCTGCTGCACCGTTAATCAGCTCATCGCTGATTCGGGTCAGCGAACCGACAATAAGCGAGGAGAAGTAGACTACCATCAAAATGCTCAAGGCAATAACGATCAGGGCGATGGTCGCGGTGATGATCAGGGAGAATTTATTCTCTTGCATACGGCTGTCAGCCAGGGCAACAAGATCTGCGGCGAGCCAGGTTTCCACCTCTTTCATCAGCTCGATTTTCTGGGTAATGGTGTCAAACCAGCGCTCCGGCTGAATGGAGAAACCGCCCTCCAGATGTTTGTCAAGGGCGGCAGTCTCCATAACGGCAACCTCTCCAACCACCGGGGCGTTCATCTTGTCTTTGTAAAAATCATTGGCCTGGGCCTCGGCAAAGGCCTGAAAATTACCAAGGAAAACCTTCTGCGCCGAAAGAATCTCCACACATTTCTGGTACATCCCGGGGGCGAAGCTATCCTTGGCAAAGGTGTTGCTCAACACCGCCCGTTCGATGCCCATCCGCTCCTTGGCCTCCACAAAATTATAGTAAGCCGTGAGTGCCTTCATTACTTTCTGATCTGGACTGTTCCGGGCGATCAAGGGAATCGTAGTCAGGAATTCATGAATAATTCCGGTGTAAAAGGCTATGGCCTCTGGTGCGGCGATGGCCTGGGCATCAACCTGCTGGCGGATCGCAGTGATTTTGCCGATCCCGGCCAGGGCGCCTTGCAATTTTTCGCTCAAGGCAGAGTCGGCCTTGTCCGCTTTGGAATGAACAAGAAAATCCTTAAGCGCGGTGAGACGCTGATCAGTTTCTCCGCGCTGGGTCGGGAGCCGGTCAGAGAACTTTTGCCCCTTGCTGCCAAGAAATCCGGCGGTCATCCCCCGTTCTTTCTGAGCCTCGTGGGCAATTTCTGTGCTCATGGCGGCGATGGCGGCAAGCTCCTTTAGTACGACAGCTTGCCGCAGATTTGTATAACGCTCGGCACTGGTGCTGAGGAGAATTACAACCAAAAACAGCAGGGGAAGACAGACAAGCAACCGCAACATACTTTTGATGGTAAGGTTTTTGACGAAATTCATGGGATAGAATCCTCCAATATAGTGTACATTTACCCTCAATTTTTTTACCTTAGCATGTCTACGAAACAGTAACCTTGACTTAAGTCAACGATAATGGTTTCAATGGGCTCCTCGCTGTTTCAAGTG
>DOZO01000061.1:4178-9108 GCA_003517965.1 Desulfobulbaceae bacterium | reverse complement strand
ATTTTCTGCTGGAGCTGATCCGGCCTCCTTTTCGGATTGTCTATCGTGTGGACAGAGATCTGGTAAGGATCGTCAGGGTCTGGCGCAGTGAAAGATTGCTCAAATTACAGCAAGACGATTGAGGCGTGTGGTTCACTTATAATTTGACTGGATCTCTGGATGACAGGAACTAAGTATTAGTCTACCCGGAATTCCTCCACGAGCAAAGCGAACAGGAGGTTTCTTTTTTGCGGAGCTGCAAAAATATTTTTTTATCTTTACAATTTTTACGTTAACATCTTGTTATTATTATATATAACTGTGGTTGTAAGTGAACACACTAACTTGTTAAGTCGTTTTAGAACCAGCGTCCATTTCGTTATTTCCCCGAAACTACATCCTTGACTTTTCCGGCAAAATTCTTGAGTTTGTCCAACATGGATTACTCCTCCCATAAGGGGTTGAAAGATGGCCGGATATATTATGCAGAACGGAACCTTCTGTTGAAGATAAGGCGAAGATAACTCTCCGTGGTAATTCAGGAGACACCTACGATTTCATGCGTTTCCTGCCGTAAAAGTAATCCTCATTTACGATCTCAACTTTTTCCCGCACCATTACGGCCAGCTTTGATGCTTTTTTAATTCACTTGAGAATGCTTTTGCTCAATAATCTTCACCTCTCCGTCCTTCCCGTGCAGTTGGTGGTAAGGTCCAGCGGGTATTGAAGAGAGAGCAATCCCATTGGCTAGCCTGGCATAAGGCACATAATCTGCCAAGGAGGCATTAATCGCCGTAATTATAGCTTTAGCTATGAGCCCTTCGATGCCACCGCCTGTATTTCCCCCAGAAAGATCAGCGTAAACTGTGCCTGTGTATTTCCAGAGCGTTTCGTCGCTTTTAGTTGATTTTAATTCGCATGTGATCTCAACCGTAAGTCCGGCAGCTAAAACTAAATATTGCATATCCCATTTGTTGATGGTCGTAAACAATACAGCGTCAGCGCCGAAATACTCCTGAAATTTTGGAAGGGGCATATTGTAAAGAAGTTCTGAATCATAGATACCCTCCATCTTTAAGATTTCAGAAGTGACTTCATAGGGAAAGGTATAGAAGCCCTGAAGAGATAATGGCTCTTGAATAGTTGTGGAATAATATTCTTTTGCATCAGCAGCTGTACTCTTGTTAATAGGAGGTAGTACGAGAATGGATTGTGGTTTCTCTTCATACATGAGAGGAAATTTTGCCGATTTCGTTACCATGGCTGGCACACAACCAGAAAGAAGTACCACCGAGAAAGTTATCATTGCCAGGCAAACTATTTGTAGATATTTTTTCATGATTTCCTCTCTTTCTCTACAGTTTTATTGCCTGTCTCTTCAACGGTCTTGATACTTTCCATGAGTCGGTTGACAAAATGCGCGGACTCTGGATAAGTTGTTTTTTCGAGGGCAAAGAGTTCCATGGCTTTATTTTTATTTCCTTTTTTTGCATGCATATAGCCTAACTCACAAAATACCCCAGGGGGCACCCTCTTATTATGTTCGGTTGATCCTGTGATGATGGCCTCGAGTTCGGCCATATGTTTATCCCGCGTATCATCATTTGCATCTTTCCTGAAATGATACAGCGTATTGGAATAATTTCCCCAATTATACAGGGTTGTTGGGACACAACCAGCACAAGCAAAAGCTATAACAACAAAAAATACTATTAAGTTTTTTTTCATCATGGTACAGAAATCCCCCTGGTTGTGCCATCACCGATCAACAGTTCACGGTCAACGACAATTACTCCATTTCTCATTACCTGTATTCGATGTTTTCCGGGAGTTATTTTGTAGTGTGTCTCAGCAAGATTCTTTTCTTTTTCCCCTGAGTCAGATTCGATGGTCGTGCCTCGTCCCTCATCCAGCGCAAAAGAAACCCCTCTATCAATTGTTACGACGGCCCCCGTAGTGTTTCCTCCAAAGGCAAGGTACGCTGCGGGATCGGCGACTGTAACACCTTCGCGAAAACCGCAACTTGTAAGACCTATCAGGAGCAGAACATAAAAAATATTTTTTATCATATTCCCACCTCCTCAACGTGAATATTTGAAAAATCGGTGCCGAGATTGCCAGAAACTAATTCGCAAACTGCTACTTCGTTTTCTAAAGTGTTTCCAAGCAGAGAATTAACCCGGATTTTTGCAATCTTTTTCCCTGGCAATGTAATTTGAACATTAGTTTGTGGATTATTAACCTTTTTACCATTCTCAACTACATCGAATATCTTTCCTGGCTTGATACCCTGCGATTTACCACCTGCAACAAGGTACATCGAACCTTCTTTGGCAAGCACATAACTCTTCCAAGGTTTGTTCAGTAAATTCTCAATGATATTGCTTGCAAGATTGGTAATAGCCGCGTCAAGTGCTTTGTCATTAATTGTAGAGTCATAACCTGCTTGAGCACCTACACCCATGACCGTTCCGGCTTCACTAAAGGCTTCCCCTGTGCCTTCTTCCGAGTAAAGAATTTGGCCATTAGCCACGTCAACAAGACGAATATGTACTTTAGCAAAGGCAAGTTGTTTTTTCGTCCTGGAAAAAACCCCAACATCACCAGTTTCCTTACGCCCAAACTCTGTTACCGATCCAATTATGAGGTAATCGGCGGAATTTTTTATCGTACCAAGTTGAGCTATCTCAAGTTCCTTCTGGATCTTGTCAAGATCAGCACGTTCTAACAGTATGAACCTACTGGTTTCATTAAGTTTGTTACTCAAGATGTCAAGAGCTTGCTTTCCAATTCGATCCTGATTTTTGTCGAGGAAAAAACTTTGACCATATTTTGTTTCATTGGTGAATCTACCCACAGCGACCTTGCGTTTAAGAACTGGTTTAATGGTAACTTTTTCTGCTTCGATAGTTTTGCTTATTTTAGGTTGTTCAGCTACAGACTGCATATCCGGACGGTTAACGGTGGCACATCCAGTGAAAAGAAGTGCAGTTGCTGCTGTAATAGCGATATTTCTTTTCGTCTCCATCATATTTTTGTTCCCCCGTTTAAACTCTTATAGCCTCATTCACCACCTCATTTTTAACTTAATAAGGTGTGAATCTCACATTTGTCTGACATACAAATTTTATAGTCATTTTCCTACATCAAGTATAATCACCATATCATGGCTATGTCGTCAAAGTACACACTCTTTCCCTTTACTCCCCCCAAAAAAACATCCGATTAGTGCTGATTAGTGCAGTAAGAGGGGACGTAGGTGCAAAACTACCTATTCTCCTTCCCCAACTGTCCGTGGAAACTGGGGTAGCTTATAATACCTACTTGTCGGACTCTGAAACGGATTTACATCCTGCCAGAATCCGATTCCATCACTTTGCCAGAACCAGTTTAATTGTCAAACAGTTTCAGTTTTTTTTGCTGAAATCGTCAATCATCTTCCCGATCCGCATGTTTCAATCGTCAGTTGAGGGCCTCCGGGTGATTCCGAGCATCTTAGGGGGAGGTGGGGAGGCTGGTTCTAAAACAACTTGTTTTCTGGGACACGAAGGAGATCATTGCCGGCCAAATTCCGGGGGCAGTATATTAAGTAGGCATATCCCGTTGACATATCCTCGATACTTCGTTATCCTGAGATCTGGTATCCAGAGAGAATTTTTGCGGAATTTCCTTACAATAGGAGAAGGCAATGGAACAAACGACCGTATTCAAAAGCAACCGTTCGCAGGCTGTACGGCTCCCCAAGGCTGTAGCTCTCCCGGAAGAAGTGAAACGGGTTGATGTCGTGGCTATAGGGCGGACTCGGATCATCACCCCTGCCGGAGAAGCATGGGAGAGTTGGTTTGACGGCCCCGGCGTGAGTACCGATTTCATGGCCGAGCGCAACCAACCTCAGGTGCAGGAGCGTGAGGGCTTCTGATGATCAAATACATGCTCGACACCTGCACCTGTATATACACCATCAAGAACCGCCCCATCGAGGTGCGTGAAGCCTTTCGCCGCCACCACGGTCAGCTGTGTATCAGCGTCGTCACTCTGATGGAGCTGATTAAAGGGGTTGAGAAGTCAGAAAAATCGGAGGCCAACCTGGAGGTGATAGAGGGCTTTGCAGCCAGGTTGAGTATCCTCGATTTTGATAGAAACGCAGCGGTCCACAGTGGCCAGATTATTGCCGCTTTGGAACTCTGTGGCGAGAAGATCGGCGCCTATGACAGCCAGATAGCGGGCCACGCCAGAAGCCAGGGCTTGATAATCGTCACGAACAATATCCGTGAATTCAGCAGGGTCGCCGGCTTGCGGCTCGAAAACTGGGTATTGTCCTGAGACCGAAAAAGTAGGGAGCCTTGGGGTGACGCTGCTTGCAGAGAGAGTTGAAAGATAAGTGGGATGTCATAAAACTTTAAATATCATGGGCGTTCTTTAATTACTTTGAGGCGCAAGACCAATGCTTGAAGAACAGTTGGCAAAATATTTTGCTTTCAAGAATTTCAAAAAGGGCCAGAAAGAGGTCATTGAAAACCTGCTGGCCGGTCAGTCGGCGGCGGCGATCTTTCCCACCGGGGCCGGGAAATCTCTTTGCTATCAGTTGCCCGCCCTGATGTTGCCGGGTCTCACCCTGGTTGTGTCGCCGCTGCTGTCACTCATGAAGGATCAGATTGATTTTCTGCAGAGTCACGAGATTCCGGCCGCCCGTCTTGATTCCACCCTGGATCGGCAGTCCTTCAACACCGTTCTGGAGAAGGCTCGAAATGGCAGTTTGAAGATATTGATGATCTCGGTGGAGCGCTTTCGTAACGAGCGTTTTCGTTTGCAGCTTAAGCGGATGAATATCTCGCTTCTGGTAGTGGATGAGGCCCATTGCATCTCGGAATGGGGGCATAATTTCCGCCCGGATTATATCAAGCTTCCCGAATATCGGCGGGAGTTCGGGATCAAGCAGGTCCTGCTGCTG
>DOZO01000061.1:996-4043 GCA_003517965.1 Desulfobulbaceae bacterium | reverse complement strand
GGGTCACGGCCACCGGGTTTTATCGGGCCAATCTTTTTTTGCAGATCAGCCCGGTCTCCTTGGCCGATAAAGATGCGAGCCTTACCCGGCGGCTTATGGAAGCGCCGGAGCAGCCGACCATTGTCTATGTGACTCTGCAGAAAACCGCGGAGCAGGTGGCCGCCATGCTTGCCAAATCCGGCATCAAGGTCTCGGCCTATCATGCCGGCATGCAAAGCGAGGCACGGGAAGAGATCCAGCAGCGCTTCATGGCCGGCCAGCTCAGCTGCGTGGTCGCCACCATCGCCTTTGGCATGGGCATTGACAAGCGGGATATCCGGCGGGTCATTCATTACGATCTGCCCAAGTCCCTGGAAAATTACAGTCAGGAGACCGGGCGCTCCGGCCGGGATGGCGAACCTTCTTTCTGTGAGGTGCTGGCCGGGCTTGAGCGGCTCAACGTCCTGGAGAATTTTACCTATGGCGACACCCCGGAAAAAGAGGCGATCAGCGCTCTCCTTCTTGAACTTACGAAAAACCCCGGCAGATATGAGATAAAACTGACTGATCTTGCCCGGCAGCTCAATATCCGCCTGCTGCCTTTAAAGACCTTGCTGGTCTATCTGGAGATGGAGGGCGTGTTGTGGCCGAAGTATACCTTCATGCAGGAGTATTCCTTTAAGCTGCTGCGGCCGGCCGAGGAGATCATCGGCCTGTTCGTCGAGGAAAGACAGCGTTTCGTTAGGGCTCTCTTTGAAAATTGTCAGACTAAAAAAATCTGGACCATTGTTGATGTTCAGGGCGTTATGGATCAGTACAATGCCGAGCGTCAGCGGGTGGTGGTGGCCCTGGAATATTTTGAGGAGCAGGGCTTGATCGAGTTGCAGGCCAAACAGGCGATCGATGTCTACGAAGTCACCTCTGAGCCCATTGAGGTCGAGGGGCTGGCCGCCAGGATCCATAGGGTTTTTCAGGATCGGGAACTTCAGGAAATCGGGCGTTTGGCGCAGGTGATTGATTTTCTGGAAAGCGACAGATGCTTAAGCTATCAATTGGCCGACTATTTCGGAGAACAGATCAGCGGTTCGGGCTGCGGTCATTGTTCGGTGTGCCAGGGGACGACGGCCCGGTTAGAGAGGAATGCGGTAAGCCAGGATTTGTCCGGATTTGATTTTGAGAGACTGACTGCCGGGTTTATAAAGCTTGCCGGCGCCAGGCTTTCCGGCACCAGCCTGGCCCGATTTCTCTGCGGGATAGCCATGCCCGCCTTCAGCCCGCGGGAGATTAAACAACTCGACGGTTTTGCTGCCCTGGAAAATTATTCCTTCCCAGCGGTGCGGGGCTGGGCCGAGTCGCATCTGAAGGGAGAAACCTATTAGGCTCAGGCCTAATAGGCGGCCATGTCCCGACCCGGACGATTTTGATGATGTTGCTGCCGCCGTTCATTTCGCTGTTTTCGCCGGCGGTCAGCGCTGATAGATGCTGAAGGTGTATGCTTCCGGGCCGTTTACTCGTTCTGCGGAGATTTTGCGGAATTGCCGGGGGTCAAACTCGGGGAAAAAGACCTCTCCCTCCACCTCCCGGTCGAGTACCGTGAGATAGATGGCTTGGGCCAGCTCCAGCCCCTGCCGGTAAATCTCGCCGCCTCCGGCAAGGAAGATCGTTTCCGTCTCCGCGCAGAGGGCGAGGGCCGCAGTCAGGCTTTGGGCTACAAGACAGCCTGCGGCCCGATACTCAGGGTTGCGGCTGACGATGATGGTTTTGCGGCCGGGCAGGGCGCGGCCGATGGACTCGAAGGTTTTGCGGCCCATGATCAGGGTGTGACCCATGGTCAGGGCCTTGAAGCGCTGCTGTTCGCCGGGGATGTGCCAGGGGATGGCGTTGTCTCTGCCGATCACCCGGTTTTTGGCCATGGCGGCGATGAGGAGGATCTTCATCGGCAGGCCCTGGCCACGGAGTTACGCCTCGCCGGCCTTGACCGCCTCAAGCGCTTCCCAGCGGCCATAGGCTTTTTTCAGCTCCTGCTCAAGCTCCGCCAGCCGTTTCTGGGTCCGGGGCATGGCGGATTTGTCTTTCTGGTAGAGGGTCGGATCGGCCAGCTGCCAGTGCAGCTCCTCTTTCTCCTTTTCCAGGTCTTCAAGCCGCTTGGGCAGAGCCTCAAGCTCCCGTTCTTCCTTGTAGGAGAGCTTCCGGTGCGCCGCTTTTTGGGGAGCATCCTTTTTGCCGCTTTTTTCGGGCTTGGCCGGTGCCGGGGCCTGGGGCTGGGGCCGCTGCATGAGCCAGTCGTCGTAGCCGCCTGCGTACTCCTCGACCAGACCGTTGCCGGAAAAAACCAGGGTCGAGGTGACCACATTGTTCAAGAAAGCCCGGTCATGGCTGACCAGCAGCAGGGTTCCCTCGTAATTCAGCAGCAGCTCTTCCAGCAACTCCAGGGTTTCCACGTCGAGATCATTGGTGGGCTCGTCCATCACCAGCACGTTGAAGGGCTGGGTGAAGAGCTTGGCCAAAAGGAGCCGGTTCTTTTCCCCGCCGGAGAGGACGCGCACCGGCGAACGGGTCCGGTCCGGGGCAAAGAGGAAATCCTGCAGGTAGCTGATGATATGGCGGGGCTGCCCGTTGACCATCACGGTGTCCCCGCCGTCGGTCACGTTGTCGGCCACGGTCTTTTCCGGGTCGAGCTGTTCCCGGTTCTGGTCGAAATAGCAGGACTCGATGCGGGTGCCCAGGTTGATGGCGCCTTCCGTGGGCGCAAGCTGGCCGAGGAGGAGCTTGAGCAGGGTGGACTTGCCCACCCCGTTGGGGCCGATGATCCCCACCTTGTCGCCGCGCATGATGGTGGTGGAGAGATTCTTGATGATCGGGACGTTGTCGTAATAAAACGAGACATTCTTGACCGAGGCGACCAGCTTGCCGGAGCGTTCGGCGTCCTGCATCTGGATGCGGGCCTTGCCGCTCTGGCTCCGGCGTTCGGAGCGTTCCCGGCGCAGGTCGAGCAGGGCCCGGACCCTCCCTTCGTTGCGGGTGCGGCGGGCCTTGATCCCCTGGCGGATCCAGGTCTCTTCCTGGGC
>DOZO01000061.1:0-811 GCA_003517965.1 Desulfobulbaceae bacterium | reverse complement strand
TGGAGCAGCATCCGGTCATGGGTAACAAAAAGCAGGGTGGCGGAAAAGCTGAGAAGGAACTCCTCCAGCCAGTTGATGGCCTCGATGTCCAGATGGTTGGTGGGCTCATCGAGCAGCAGCAGGTCCGGTTCGCTGACCAGGGCCCGGGCCAGCAGAACCCGCCGTTTGAGGCCGCCGGAAAGGGTGGTGAACTCCTGGTCCGTAGGGAGAGAAAGCCGGGAAAGGACGGTATCCACCCGTTGCTGGGCCTGCCAGCCGTCCGCGGCATCCAGGGCGTGCTGGGCCTCTGCCAGTTCGGCCAGGACCGCCTCGGAGTGATCGGTCTGGAGCAGGTGGCTTACCGCGTGGTAGCGGGAAAGCTGGGCGAACATCTCGCCGAGGCCTCCGGCCACCACCTCGTAGACGGCGCCGCTCAGGCCGGCCGGCACTTCCTGGGTGAGCCGGGCCACGCGCAGCCCTTTCTGGCGGGTGATTTCGCCCCGATCCGGTTCGATCTCCCCGGAGAGAATCTTCATGAGCGAGGATTTGCCTTCGCCGTTGCGGCCCACCAGGCAAAGCCGTTCGCCGGGCTCGATCTGCAGGTCGATGCCGTTCAACAGGGGCAGGCCGCCAAAGCTCAAGGCGACATCTTTCAGGGTAATAGCGGCCATGATCAGCTTGAGGTTTTCGTTCTCGCCGGGCGCGAAGGCGGCCTTCTCCCGCCGGGACGGGGCCTGCTGCCGCTGGGCCGTCCGTGGGGCGCGGCGGCGGGATCTCTTTTGACCGCGGGTCTCGAAGGGGGCGGGGTTGACATTATGTGCTCACCGCCCTC
>DOZO01000019.1 GCA_003517965.1 Desulfobulbaceae bacterium | reverse complement strand
TCAACTTAAACACGAATGAACCTATTTTTTTCATGCCTTGGCTGCTGAAAATCCTGAGCGGCTTGAATACATCCTGCCCTACTCAGGCTCCGGCAAGAAACGAATCACCCCCCAGGCGCAGGTTTTCTCCCTGGAGGATCTGAGCCAGGAAGAAACTGAGGCCGTTGTCGAAAGCTCTCTGGCGGCATCCCCTGATCTTGAAGGATTGATCCGGCTGTATCTGGACCGTGGCCGCAACAATGTCACCGTAAAGGCGATGTATTTGCTTCGGGATACTCTTAAAGTCATCGGTGCGCCTTCCTGCAATCTGCCACCGGCCGATTTCGGTTTTTTCTTTGTCAATCCCGAGAAGCCGCTTTCTGGTGGCACTGGTCACACCATTAGGGTATGTCAAAAGATGAATGTACCTGTCTTTACCCAGAACGATTGGGGTAACATGCTATGGCGAATGAATTGATCCATGCTGGAAGTGAAGCGAGAGGAATTTTCATGCTGCCAACTGCGCCAACAGCCACCGACAAATTAATGCCGATGATATCCGCACTGGCAAGATTAAATTTAATCCGCTTTCCTTTTGTGACTGTAACATATATAATTCCGTCAACTTAGAGACGGAGATTAACATGTATATCGCACAAAAACAGCTTGAAAATCTGCGCAAGGCCACCCAACCCGGCAAGGTCGCGGTTCTTTACGGCGCCCGGCGAACCGGCAAGACCACCTTGCTCCATGAATTTTTGAAAGGGGAAGAAGACCCCTATCTTCTGGTCAGCGGCGAAGACCTTGCCGTGCAGGGCTATCTCTCCAGCCAGTCGGTGGAGAAACTCACCGCTTTTATCGGCCAGAACCGCCTTCTGGTGGTGGATGAGGCCCAGAAGGTGCCGCAGATCGGGCTTAATCTTAAATTGATCGTTGATCATATCCCCGGCGTCAGGATTATTGCCACAGGTTCATCGTCGTTTGATCTGGCCCGCAGCATCGGTGAGCCCTTGACTGGTCGCAAGACCACCCTGAAACTGTTTCCTCTGGCCCAGATGGAGATCGGCCAAACCGAACAACGCCACCAGACCGATGCCAATCTGGAAAACCGTCTCATTTATGGCTCGTATCCTGAGGTGGTGCTTACCCCCGATAACCGGGCCAGAGAGCAATACCTGAAAGAGATTGTTGCCTCCTACCTCTACAAGGATGTTCTGGAGCTGGACGGTATCCGCCATTCCGGCAAGATCAGTCGCTTGTTGCAGCTCATCGCCTTTCAGATCGGCAAGGAGGTCTCTTATACTGAACTGGCAAGCTCGCTTGGTATGAGCAAGAACACCGCAGAGCGTTATCTCGACCTGCTGGAAAAGGCCTTTGTCCTGCAAAAACTCTCGGGCTTCAGCCGGAACCTGCGCAGCGAGATCACCAAGAATTGCCGCTACTATTTTCTCGATAATGGCATCAGAAACGCACTGATCAACAACTTCAATCCCCTGCAACTGCGTAACGATGTGGGTGAGCTCTGGGAAAACTATCTGGTGCTGGAACGGCTGAAGCGGCAGGAGTACCTGGGCCAGAGCGCCAACAACTATTTCTGGCGCACCTACCGGCAACAGGAGCTGGACTTTGTCGAAGAGCGGGAGGGGCGGCTGTTCGGCTATGAGATGAAATGGGGCAAAGCAAAGGTCAAGCCACCCACCGAATGGCTGGCCGCCTACCCGGAGGCCGCCTTTAGCTTGGTCAACCAGGGAAATTATTTGGAGTTTGTTGGGGCAGGGTGCGAGGCGTAATATCTCATTGATAAAAAGACGCTTTTACAGTAACTCAAACAAAAAAGGTAACTGCTCAAATGCTAAAATCCTGTAGGGTGGATGAGGCGTGGTTCTCGCCGTCATCCACATTCACTATTCCGGTCGTCACCGCTGGGTACCAGAACCAAATACGTTAGAGGTTTCACTATGCCATACAAAAACTCACCTGTTGAAATAGCCAGCCGGGATTATTGGTTCAAAATCGTCGAATCCCTTCAACATAATTGGGCACTGATTGATTCAAATCCTGACGGAGGGAGTACGGTATTCTTTTTTGGAGACACCTCTGGAGTTTTTGACAGATTGCCTTTTCCTTCCGGCGTTGATGCGGAAAAAGCACTGCATCGAAATGGCTTTGCTCGTTTCGCGGACGACAAGAAAGCACAAGAATTCATCGTCATCCCCCAACCTCCATTTCACGAACAGCCTCATCCAAACGGGCCAATCTATTCGTCTGGGAGGTTTTGGCGTTGATCTCAAGTAAGGAGATAATATGAATTCAGACAAGGGAAAGCTATGAAGGCTGTCCAGCTTTTTTCATTCATCCGTGACTTTGCAGGGCTGACTCAAAAGCCCGTCGAATCCCTCGACTCCTACATCAAAACTTTCTGGCTAGACCAAATCCCGCATGAACCCGAGTGCAGTTTTGTCGCATGGGCGGACTCTGCGGCAGACGAAGAAGAGACCCTCTTCGAGAACTGGCTGGCGGTGGAGCGTCCCGAGCGCCCCGACCCGCCAACGGTGGATGAAGAACTAAAACCGTGGCTCAATGTCCCTCAATGGCAGAATTCTGCCATTGACGCCCCTGAGTTGCTCACCAGTATCCTCAACCCATCTTGCAACGAGGATGGATCAACCACCGAACCAAAGTTTCTTGAGCTTGAAGATCACCACCAGCTTCGGGACACCTGGGAGGAATACATCCAAGCAGAGTGGTTGCTATGGGCTGAGGTGGATCGCCGTAAGGCAAAAGTACACGACTGCTATGCCGAACTGTTTGCTATGCATCGTACCCAAATGGCGATGGGTGAGCAGTATGAATTTCTCCTTGCCGTAGGCTGTCTTCACTGGGCAACTCCTCGAGGAGGGCAGGCGAAACGGCATCTACTGGTTTTGCCCGTGACGGTGGATTTCGACTCCGTCAACGCGGTTGCGTCTGTCCGGTCCGCTGGGAGTGCGCCTGAGGTCCAGTTTGAGACCGACATGCTCGCCATACAGGAACGCCCTCCGACTGACATTGAAGGGGACACAGAGGCAAGGCGAAGCCTGCTTGGCGACAATCTATTCCACCGTGAAGCGAAGACACTGCTCAGTGCGTATGTTAATGGCTTAGATCCACTAGGGGTATTTAACGACACTCTTGCTCACGTCAAGGGAACGCCGCCGCCAAAACCGGTCGTAACGTTCGCACCCGCCCTGATTGTCCGTCGCCGAACATCCAAAAGCCTCATCGCGGTTTGTGAGAGCATCATCAAGCAACTTCAATCAGTTGGAGAGGGCGGAGTGCCCGCCTGTGTCCGCAAATTTGTCGGTGAACTAGGCGTAGATGAGGCGATCTACGGGAACGAACCGGCAAACCACAATGTCGAGGGCGGGGCAGACCATGAGATATACTTCCCTCTGCCATACAACGACGACCAGAAACGGATATTGGAAACACTGGATCGCCAAGTAGGTGTCCTGGTTCAAGGTCCGCCAGGTACTGGTAAGTCGCAGACCATCGCTAACCTCATCTGTCATCTCCTTGCTACTGGCAAACGAATCTTGGTGACAAGCCAGAAAGCCCCGGCTTTGCATGTGCTCAAAAAATACCTTCCTACTGAGGTGGCCGACCTCTGTGTGATGGTCTTAGGGGAAGGGGTGGACGAACAACAGGAACTTCGACGCTCGGTTAGTCAAGTGGCTAGTCGGCGGACGAACTGGCTAGCTCGGCAGTCCCAGAATCTGATTGAAAATTTGGGTTCATTCGTGTTTAAGTTGA
>DOZO01000007.1 GCA_003517965.1 Desulfobulbaceae bacterium | reverse complement strand
ATGCTGTCGGTGGCGATGGCCATGAGAAATACCGGACTCATCGAACTCATGATGTGCACCGGATATCCCATGCCGATAATGAGCCCCATGCTGCAAATGATGATGATCATGGCCGGAGCCATGATGGCCATGGCGAGAAAGAGGCTGCGGAACATGAAAAAGGCCACCGCGAACATGATCATCCCGGCCACGGGCGCGAACATTCCCATGAGCTTGAACATCTCGGCGCCGAAGGTGTCGCGGGCCACCGGGTCACCGGCGATGGAATAACGTTCTTCCCCTGCCTCACCACTTACGATCTCTCGGATGCGATCAGCGATTTCCTTGCCGTTCGCATCTTTTTCCAACGGGATGTAGATGGCCGTGGTCTTGCCGTCCTGAGAGATCATGCGATTGATGAACAGAGGATTTTCCGTCAGGGCCTGCCGCAATTTGGCAAGCCCCGCTTCCTGCTCCGGCACCTCAGTCATCAGCGGCGCGACCCGTAGGGCCCCATCTTCCATGGTCACGTTATCGACGGTGGTGAAGCTTGCCACATCGCGGGCCGCCACCCCGGGAATCTGCAAGATTGCCTCGGTGATCCGCTTGAGCTTAGCCAAGGTTGTGGGATTGATCACTCCCCGGTCGTGGGTTACGCCGAGGACAATCATATCCTCATAGAGGCCAAAGGTTTTTTCCACCCCGTCATTGCCCACCCGCACCGCGGAAGTGGCGGGGAGCATGTTCTTGGGGTTGGTGTCGATGGTCATCTTCGGGAACTGGGTCATGAAGAGCATGGTCAGAAGCACCGAGAGGAAAACCACGGTTTTGGGATAATCGACTGACAGCGCTACCAGGGATCTTTTACGCATCATTGCCTCCATCATCATGGTACTGGCTGAAATTGTGTGGAGCCTCCCGCATTGGGTTCATCCAGTTCTTGATTATGAAGGCCCTTCAGGAATATTTCATCTGTTGATAGCATAACATATTCTTTTTTATTCACCTTGGCGATCTTGGAGCCTTTCCTGATCGTCCAGACAAGAAGGGCGACAAGCAGAGCCGTGTAGGCAAGAGCGAACGGATACTGGAAAAAGACGCTATCAGGCAGAAGCTCCAGCATGTTCTTCTCCTTCATAAAGCCGCGCGAGAAAAAGATCTCGTCGATCCGGTCTTTGTAGAGCGAATAGGGAAGATATCCCAGCATGAAACCGGGGAGAGCGGCAAGACCCGTCAGATAACCCATGCCGAGCCGGGCATAGGTGCGAATCTCACACCCCAGCATCATAACGCTTCCGATCCCGAGCATCGGGCCGCCGATCAGGTGACCAAGATGGAAACCGTACTTGTACCTCCCTGCTTCCGCTACCACCGGCACGTCCCAGCCCAGGACGATCCAGGTGAACAGGATCGTCAGATTGAACATTAGGATCGCCACCAGGAGACCGGCAAAAGGCATCATGCCCGTAAACATGGTCTGGGTGATCTTCGCGACTTTCAAGGCCTCAAAATGCTTCGGTTTCATCAGCAGCGACTTGGGCGACATGACCGCGCACTCGGTCCCGAATCCTGATTTGGCGATGCCGAGGCCGACAAGAAAACCGATCATGGCCTTCAACAGGATCTCAGTCCACGCCAGTCCGCCGATGCTGTTCGGCGACGACCCTTGAAGCGCAGTCCATCCGGCCGAGGCGATGAGCAGGAGAAAGAAGGCGGTAAGCCCGAGCCGGAGAGGGTCTTTGTGCGGCTTGTAGTCCGGGTCATAGGCCAAGGTCTCGGTCAGGTATTCAAGCTCAACGCATTTCTGAACCGTTGCTTTCACCTCATGATGTTTCATGAACCCGCCCGCCTTGAGCTTGGCCATGAGCAGAAAAGCAAGATACGCAAAGGGGATGCTTACGATCGCCACCACAATAGAGGTAAGACTCATCGCCGGGATGCCGCCCAGGTAATGCCATGCGGTGCAGCCCTGGGCAAGCCTCGTGCCGAAGCCGAAGATCATCGCGCCGACAAAGGCAAAGGCCGCCACCCTGGGCGGATACTTTACCCAGCTCCGGCGTTCGCTCTCAATGAGGGTTACCAGAGCGCCGCCCGCGATCAGGCCGATCAAGACCCAATGGATATCGGCGCTATAGGTTCTGGTGATAAAATCGGTATGGGTAATATTCGCTTCAAGGGTGCCGAACATCTTTGCCAGTCCCGTGGTAACCGGGATGGGGGTCTCGTAATTAAGGAAGTAGAGCACCTCGGCGAGCCCCACCAGGAACCCGCCCCAAACGAAGGACCAAGGCCGTTTAAGGATAGAAGGCATTGGTCAGTCCTCCTTGCAGCTGAGGGATTCCGATTGGATCGGGGAATTCATTTTTGCCGTCTTTTCGATGGCTGCCGATTGCATCGGGTAATTCTTCTTCGCCGCCTTTTCAGAGACAGACTTTACCTGCTGCGACCCGAAGGAATCTTTTTGCCAGGCGATATAACCGAGGCTGAGGGTGGCCGCGTCATAGCCGAGAACCCGCAGCCCCAGCACGGGGAGGCTTTGGAGTTGACCGGTATTGCAGACCAGAACGATTTTTTTGTCTTTCGGCAGCTTTGCCAGATTCTCCGGCGCCAGTACCTTGTGATAGGGCATGAAGATGGCGCCGGGGATATGCCCTTTCTTGAAGGCTGTTTCGCTGGGACGCACGTCGAGGACCATGAAATCGGTCTTCCCGGTTTTAAGCCACATGCTCAGTTCTTCCGCGCTCACCCACCAGTGGCCTTCTTCCGGCCCCTTGCTCAATTCATCGTTCAGCTTCTTTGCCATATCGTCCTGGGCTAAGACCGGGGCGGCCAGAAACAGAGCAACAATTATTATGAATACGCTCACTATGGTTTTTTGCATTTCCTTGTTCCTTGTTAGGGATTTATTTTTTTCCTGCCATTTTTGCTCATTTCAGGGACACGCCCCGAAGGATGTTATTCTCAGCCGATGCCAAGTCTGAAATCCTTCACATCTTTCACTAAATCCTTGAGCTTCACGCCGGTCTCCTGGGCGATTTTCGGCCAGGACTTGCCCGCTTTATTCATCGCGATAATCTCCTGGGTCGGCTTCCCTGACAGCTTGGAGAGGACGAATACGGTGACCGCCTCGCCCGGCGGAACCTGAAGGATCACTTTGCTGATCGTTTCCGGCTTCTGCTCTTCAAAGAAATAGGCCTTGCTCTTCTTTTCGAAGGTTTTCAGGTCCTTGGACTGTCGTTCGCTGATCTTTTGGATCAACCGGCTCAGTTCCTCTGCGTCAGGCTGCCGCGCGGCAAAACCCATTGCCGGAACAAGCAAAAAAAATAACAGCACCGCATGGATGATTCTGGTTCTTCCCATTACCTGACTCCCTTCTTAACAGGTTAGCGATTGGATTCTTCTCCCTGCCTGATAAAGCAGACACGAGATAAATAAAAAGTTGTTTATATGTTTATATGTATCTTAGACGTTATCCGCCATTGAATGTCAAGATAAAAAATAAAGACAGCGCTATCGAGGGATTCTTTACGCGGCGTTGCCGCCAAGATTACGGCAACTGGCTTAAGCCATGCTTCATCTTGAAGAGAAAATAACTCTCAAAGGAGAGCTTAAGCCACTTGGCCCAGACCCCTTTGCGGGTGTAGGACTCCTGCCGGGGGGGTAAAACCGGAAAGGCCTTCATCAGAGCAGCGGTGTTGCCCATGTCCATGAGGCAGATCACCGCCAGCTCTTCCGGGCCGGGGAGCGGCGCACCCTCTACTTCGGCAAAAATGGTGGCGGCGGCGACCTTGGCCATCTTCACCGTCATCGAGCCGGTCTTGGGAACACCTACCGGAACCGGGGTCGGCTCCGGCGTGGCAATGGCCATTGCCACGCCGATGACGAAGATATTCTGGTATCTGGTGTGGCGGTAATGCTGGTCAACCGGGACAAAGCCGCGGGGATTACCGAGCGGCGCCACGGCCGGCACGCCCTTGAAGGGCGGGGCGAGCATCGCCATTTTGAAGGGGATTTTTGTCCCGTCCTTCAGCCGGATTTCCCCCGGCGCCACCTCGTCGATGGCCTGGCTGGTGATGGCCTTGATATCTCTTTTGGCGAACTCGTCTTCCATGAACCGTTTGGAATTGCCTAAGCCCCCCACCCCCATGTGCCCCAGATAGGGCTCGGAGGTGAGATAAAGAATCGGCACC
The DNA here is from genome assembly GCA_003517965.1 of Desulfobulbaceae bacterium. Taxonomy (GTDB): domain Bacteria; phylum Desulfobacterota; class Desulfobulbia; order Desulfobulbales; family Desulfurivibrionaceae; genus Thiovibrio. Next base: position 1,225 of record DOZO01000007.1, on the reverse strand, counting down.
TTGTGCCGCATCTTGAGCCGCCGCAACTCGGCATCCATTTCAAAGGCCAACTCGTAGGACGGGCCGAAGCAACTCACCATCTGGGCCGAACCGACCACCACCGGGCCGGGGGTCTCAATAATCGATTTCCAGGTCTGGCCGGTCCGCACCGCATGCTCGAGGGTGAAGGTGCAGTCGGTGTAGCCCGTGTCCGGACCCAGGCCGGGAATTTCAGCAAAGGCAAGCTGGGGGCCGGTTGAGACGACGAGATAATCATAGCTGAGCTCCCCGGCCGCAGTCCGCACCCGGCCTGACTCCGGCTGCACCTCCAGGGCTTCGGCATGAACAAAGGTGATCCCCTTGGGCCTGAGAATCTCGGCCATCTTAAGGGTGATGTCCGCGGGTTTGCGCCAGCCCATGATCAGCCAGGGCAGCGACGGCAAAAAGACAAAACGGTCCTCGGCGCTGACCACCGTGACCTCGGCCTTGCGGCCCAGCAGTCTTTTTAGCTCAAAAGCCGCGGTCAGCCCACCAAAGGAACCACCCAACACAACGATTTTCACCATGATTGGTTCCTCATCAAAAGACCAGGTTCATGTCCGCCGGGATGACGGTTTCGGCGTAATAGGTCTCCGGGTCGGCAAGTACCACCCCTTCGACGAAGTCGTCGTCCTGAAAGCCGAACACCGCTTTATTCAAGGGGCAAGCGAGCAATCTGGCCCCCTCCATGTGCAGCATGAGCAGCAGATCTTCCGGCATCGGCAGGTTCATGGCCTCCATGCGGTCCATCACCTTTTTCTGCTCTTCCTCCGGCTGATCGGGCAGGCATTTGAGCTGGCCAATTTTGTCCTTATGCACGGCGTTGATCCCCCGCGAGCCAAAAAAGACCGTCACCTCGGCCCCGGCCCGTTCCAGGCTCAGGGCGGTCATCAGACCGTTGAATACCTGGCAGAGTTCGTCGTGAAAAATCATGATGGATGCTTTTTTCGCGGTGGTCATGAATCTCTCCGTTTGTTGATGGGTTTGCGTTGCCGTGGTTTCACTGTCCGGTGATGATCTGATACCACATCCGCAGGCCGGTGATTGCGATGATGCTCGCAATGGCCAGGCGCAGGTGCTCAGTGCTGGTTTTTTTGCTCAGCCGGCCTCCCAGCTGGGCGCCGGGGATGGTGCCGATAACCAGGGCCAGGGCGTAAGGCCAGATGATTTGGCCGGTCATCGCCTTGCCGATCGTGCCCATGATGGC
>DOZO01000079.1:14272-17200 GCA_003517965.1 Desulfobulbaceae bacterium | reverse complement strand
CACTTGAAACAGCGAGGAGCCATTGAATCAGATAGGCAAGAGCATAGTTTTTCTTCGCTGTGGTTGCCAGTTCATTGGGGCCGAACTCCACGAGCCTTCGGGACACTTGGGCAGAATCCAGGCCGTTTTCCGAGGTTTTCAGGCGTTGGAGCAGGGCTTGGCGATCTATGGCGAAGAGCTGCTCCATCATTTTTTGTCCCTGGCGTAGAAGGCGATGGTGTTGACCGGCGTGTGCCAGAAAAGTCGCTCTATAGGTTTTTCCCGGAAAAATCCGGAGAAAGAGGAAAGCATTCTGCCTCCGATAATCATCAGCTGGAAATCATGGCGGGCCAAGTGGTGGAGAATCTGGTCAACCTCCTCTCCGGTCAGGGCGTGTTTAATGGTAAGGGGAATATCCAAGAGCTTCATGGTGTTGACATAGTGGCTCAGTCTGGTATTGATCTTCTGGAAATGAATTTTGGCGGTGTGGGTGTCTATGGCGGCCAGTCTGCGCCTGTCTGTGAGATGAATACTGTATATTTCCGTTGCGGCGGCAAAGGCCTTGGCTATGGAGCCGAAAAAGGCGAATTTTTGTGCAGATAGTCGGTCTTCTCTGATGGGGAGCAGGATACTATCGGTTGCAAAAACCGCGTTTACATGGGCGACCCGGACTATGGCAAGGTTGGCGGGCAGGGACAACCGGCTCAGTTTTTCGCTGAGCGAGTTCTGAAAAAACCGTTTTTTCGTTCTAACCCTGGTGCTGCAGAAGATGGTGTCGGTTCTGTGTAGGGCAAGATATTCCACGATGGCCTTGTCCGGTTTCCCGATTAGAAAAACCCGTTCGGTTTTAACCCCATAATGGGAAGCCGCCTCTTCGGCGGTGGCCATGCTCATTTCCACCTCTTCCTTGCGGTCGGTGTGGTTTTCGACGTGGAGCAGGCACAGGGTGTAGTCAAAGAGCGCGGCATACCGCAGGGCATAAAGCGCCGCAACATCCGAGGAAACAAGGCCGTTTATTGCGGCAATGACTTTCATGGCCGGGTATCTCCTGTTTGTAATTGGGGTAGGCTTGAGAATCAGTTTAGGACTTGGAAGATATTTTTCAGTCCGGTGGTGATAAACTCCACGGAAATTGCTGCCAGGATAAGCCCCATGATTCTGGTGATGATATTGATCCCGGTTCGGCCGAGTTTTTTGGCAATGTAGGGTGCGGCCAGCAGGGAAAGAAAGATGGCCAGGCCGATGAGAAGGATGCCCGCGCTGGTAATCAGATAGGCCAAAGGGCCTTTTGCCTTGTAGGCATAAACGATAACCGTGCTTATGGCGCCCGGACCGGAGAGCAGGGGGATGGCTAGGGGCACCACGGCGATGGTTTCACGGTCAGTGGTTTCTTCGGCTTCGTCGCTGGTATGGGCGGTGCGGCTTGTCTTGGCTTGGAGCATGGAAGTGGCTACGAGTAAAAGAAGAATGCCGCCGCCCACTCGGAAGGAGTCGATGGAGATCCCGAAAAAACGGAGGATGAACTCGCCGCTGATCAGAGTCACCAGCAGAATGGCCACTACGGCAATTGGAGTGATCCGGACGATCCTGCTGCGATCTTCCGGACGGTAGTCATTGGTAAGGCTGATGTAGATGGGGATGGCACCGATTGGGTTGACGATGGCCAGGAGAGAGATGATGAATTTAATGTGTTCCGAAAAATCGAACATGATGTTGAATCCTGGGCAGATTTTGTTTGACAGTTTTTCCTGGCAAGGAAAGCGAAGAGATTTTCTTTATTGTATAGGGTAAAATCGAACAGTGCAAACAGGGAGATGGTTTGGAGGAAAAAATAAAATAGTACCGATCAGGGACGGAAAAATGTTCGTATGGGATTGGCATCTTGTTCTTTGATACATTTTGTTCTTTGCAAGAGGGAGCAGGTGTTGTAAAGTTGCTCCCCATCGGCCATCGTGCCTGATTGTTTTAGAAAACGTTGGAGAGGTGACCGAGTGGCTTAAGGTGCACGCCTGGAACGCGTGTGTACGCGAGTACCGTGGGTTCGAATCCCACCTTCTCCGCCAGATATTTTCCGGTTTGATAGCCGGGTCCTACGCAACAGAGACTTGCGAACCCCGCCAGGTCCGGGAGGAAGCAACGGTAGTAAGTTACTCTGTGTGCCGTAGGGGTGCCTGGCTATCATTTTTTTGTAGCTGCTCAGCAGCACCGCATCTGCTTTGTCGGCACTGTTGCCGACGATTATCGGGCGCTGCCGCCGATGATTGACAGACAGTCATCGGGCTGCTCATGTGCAATAGCACACTTCGCAGTCCTCTTCCGCGCATCTGCGGCACTGCTGAGCAGCTACCGTTTTTTACGCATCGGGAGGCGGTACGGCCCTACGGCCTTTCGCCATTCCTCTTTATATTTCCATCAAAACTCCGGTGCCTTAACTTGAGGACTGAAAATGTCCTACCTGGTTCTCGCCAGAAAATGGCGTCCCCAAAATTTCGCTGAGGTTGTTGGTCAGCAGGCTGTGGTTCGTACCTTGCGCAATGCGCTTTACCGGAATCGGGTTGCCCATGCCATGCTTTTTTCCGGGGTGCGCGGGGTTGGGAAAACCACTCTGGCGCGACTTATGGCCAAGGCGCTTAACTGCCAGCAGGGTGAGCCGGATGTGCCCTGCAACCAATGCGAGTCATGCCTGGAGGTTATGGCTGGTAACGCCATGGATCTCCATGAGATAGATGGCGCCTCTAATCGTGGCATCCAGGAGATCCGCGAGCTCAAGGAGAATATCCGCTTTTTCCCTGCCAAGGGCCGCTTCAAGATCATCATCATTGATGAAGTGCACATGCTCACTACCGAGGCCTTCAACGCCCTGTTGAAGACCCTGGAAGAGCCGCCCGCTCATGTCTATTTCATGTTCGCCACCACCGAGCTGCACAAGATTCCTATTACCATCCTCTC
>DOZO01000079.1:0-14113 GCA_003517965.1 Desulfobulbaceae bacterium | reverse complement strand
AAGCGGGTTCCTTTTGCCGAGCTGGTTGCCTTTTTTGCCAGGATTGCCGAGGCGGAAAAGGTTGCCATTTCTCAACATGCCCTGGAGATGATTGCCCGGGAGGCCGAAGGCAGTGTGCGAGACGGCCTGAGTCTTCTGGATCAGCTCTTTTCCTTTGGAGGGGCAGAGATTAGCGATGGCGACGTGGCGGAGGTGCTGGGGTTGGTTGACCGCCGGATTTATGAAAATCTGGCCCGGGCGCTATTGGCCGCTGATCTGGCCGGTTGTCTTGAGATTTTCGGGCAGAGTCATGCCGCGGGTATGGATCTTAAACGTTTTGCCAGTGATCTGTTGGGCTTTTTTCGGGCCTTGCTGGTTGCCAAGGTCAAGGATCGGCCAGAGGAATTGCTGGAAATTTCTGACCAGGAGCTGACGGCTATTCAAGATATTGCCGCAGGCGCCAGCCAGGAAACGCTTTATCAATATTTTTCCTTACTGTTGAAAGGCAGTGAGGAAATGCAGTATTCTTCCCGACCCCGCCTTGCCATGGAGATGGCTTTTGTTCGTATCATCCAGGCGGGGCAGATTGTGCCGACGGCCACCCTGCTGGAGCGGCTTGATGCTTTGTTGGCTGGAACGGTACTGCCGCGCTTGCCACAGAGCACACAGGGGGCAGTTTTTCAGACGCTTTCCACGGCAGAGCCGGCGCCAGTCGCCTCTAATCCCTTGAGGAAATTGGTGACAGAGGTGTCGGCCTCTTCATCATGGATGTTTGCGGAAGAAAAAAAAAATGAAATAGTAACCGAACCAACGCTCTTGCCGGAACAAGGTGAAAAAGTTCCGGTGGCAGCTGGCCCTCCTCCAGGCCGGGATGTAAAAAGGCACTGGGATGCGTTTATTGAATATGTCAAGGAACGTAAGCGCTGGATGGCGCCTGTGCTGAAACTGTGTGCCATGGCCCGTGACGAAGGGGATCAACTTGTCCTGAAGTTTGATGATCCTGCCGATTTCAAACTGTTGCAGGAGCATGACAATCTGAAACTTCTCCAGACCTTTGCCCTGGATTTTTTTCAGCACGATTTCAGGGTTGTTTTTAAGGTGCATGGCATTCAGGCTACCGACGACGGGGGCGATGATGCGGAGCAACTTCTTGCCGCGCGGCGGGCTCTGGCCAATGATCCCCTGGTACAAATGGCTACTGAAATTTTTGGTGGACAGGTCGGCAGTATTCGTACTGGGGCCAGATGAAAGGCATTTTGAATCTTTAACCTTGCTCCTTGGTCTCTTTATGAATGTCGTTCCTCCGGCCTTGGGCCGTCTCATTGCTGACCTTAATCGCCTGCCGGGGATAGGTATTAAAACCGCGACTCGCTTGGCCCTTTATATCTTGCGGCGGCCTGCCAGCGAGGCCCAGAGCCTGGCCAGGGATCTGGGAGAGCTGCATCGGACGATCAGATTGTGCAGTAGTTGTTTCGCCTTTGCGGAAAGTGATCCCTGCGCCATCTGTAATGATTCTGGGCGTGATGCCGGCCTGGTCTGCGTTGTGGAGGAATCAGCAGACCTCATGGCCATCGAAAAAACCGGGGCCTTTAAGGGTAAATATCATATTCTGCATGGGGTTCTTTCTCCCATGGATGGGATCGGTCCGAAGGAGATCAAGGCCGATGCCCTGCTGGAGCGCATCAAAAGGCAACAAGTGCGGGAAGTTCTGATTGCCACCAGCTCCACGGTGCCGGGGGAGGCGACAGCCGCTTATCTCATTAAACGGTTGCAGGAGGAGGTTGCGGTCAAGGTGACCCGGCTGGCCTGCGGGATTCCCATGGGCATGGACATTAAATATGCCGATGAACTAACGCTCAGTCGGGCTATTGAAGCGCGGAAAGATACCAGTTCCTGACGAGGTGGGGCTGTTTCTGGGCAGAGAGTTTTGTCTGTATTTTTTGACGGTTGACCATTGAAAGATCAAGCTATTTGTCCTTGACACCAGGGTTAATTGTTGGTATTTGGTTGCCGTTTGGAAGTTTTGCTTGTAACCGTTCAGCAGTACCGCATCTGCTTTGTTATTGGCCTGCTCATGTGCAATAGCACACTTCGCCGACCTCTTCCTCGCATCTACGGCACTGCTGAACGGTTACATTTTAGTGGTTTTTTTAACGATACCTAAAAAAATGAATGGGCTGTCGCCGAGTGCGGCGTGCGAAGTTATTTTTTCAGGCGCGTAGCTCAGTTGGTTAGAGCGCTTGCCCGACACGCAAGAGGTCGGCGGTTCGAATCCGCCCGCGCCTACCAGAAGACATTTTGTGCAGGCAGATTGACTTGGTCAATGTGCTTGTTTTTGTTTGTACATTTGTGAACAGGCAGATTGAAACGATCATGACGGAAATATCCATTACCCTTCCTTCCGGGGAACAGAAAACAGTCCCTGTTGGGACCACGGTGGCCGAGGCTCTGAAAGAGCTGGTTTCCAACAAGGAGCGCAAGCAGACTATCGCCGCCCGGTTGGATGAAAGGCTGGTGGATCTTTCTACACCGATCGAAGCAGATGCGACTTTCGCGCCCATAACTGTTGACAGTCCTGAGGCCTTGGGCATTCTTCGGCACAGTGCTGCCCATGTTATGGCCGAGGCGGTTCTGGCCCTGTTCGGTAAGGATGTGCAGGTTGCCATCGGGCCTGCTATTGCCGATGGATTTTATTATGATTTTGATCGGGCGGAGCCGTTCACCCCTGACGATTTTGCCTTGATTGAAGCGAAAATGCAGGAGCTTATCGCAGCGGCCGCTCCTTTTTGCCGTGAGACTGTTTCTACCGCCCAGGCGACCCAGCTTTTTGCAAAGAGTGGCCAGTCTTACAAGGTGGAGTTGTTGAATGATCTGGCTGTCGAGACAGTCTCTCTTTATCGGCAGGGAGATTTTGTCGATCTTTGTCGTGGGCCGCACCTGCCGCATGCGGGCTGGCTGAAGGCGGTCAAGGTTATCAAGCTGGCCGGGGCCTACTGGCGGGGCGATGAAAACCGGAAGATGTTGCAGCGCCTTTATGGCACGGCTTTTTTTGATCCCAAGGATCTGAAGGCCTATCTCTTCCAGATTGAAGAGGCCAAAAAGCGCGATCATAGAAAACTCGGCAAAGAACTTGAGTTGTTTGCCGTTTCTGATCAGGTCGGACCGGGCCTGATTCTTTGGCAGCCCAAGGGAGCTTTGCTAAGAAAGATCATTGAGGATCACTGGCGCGCAGAACATTATAGCAACGGCTACGAGCTGCTGTTTACCCCGCATATTGCCAGGCGTGATATGTGGAAGACCAGCGGACATCTTGATTTTTATGGGGAGAACATGTTTTCCGCCATGGAGATCGAAGAGGTTAGCTATCAGCTTAAACCAATGAATTGTCCGTTTCATATTGCCATTTACAATACGCGCAAACGCAGCTATCGGGAGTTTCCCCTGCGCTGGTGCGAGCTGGGCACAGTGTATCGTTTTGAGAAAACCGGCGCTTTGCATGGTTTGATGCGGGTTCGCGGCTTTACTCAGGATGATGCCCATATTTTTTGTCGGCCTGATCACCTGGAAGAAGAGATCTTTGATATTCTTGACTTGAATCTGCATATCCTCAAGACTTTTGGCTTTGAGCGCTATGAGGTTTATCTTTCCACCAGACCGGAGAAATCTGTAGGCAGTGACGAGCACTGGGAGCAGGCCACCACCGCCCTGAAACTGGCCCTGGAGAAAAAGGGACTGGTCTATGAGCTTGACCCTGGTGAAGGGGTGTTTTACGGGCCCAAGATCGATATCAAGATTAAAGATGTTCTGGGACGCAGCTGGCAGTGCTCCACCATTCAGGTGGATTTCAATCTGCCCGAACGTTTTGAGATGACTTATACAGGGGAAGATAGCAAGGATCACCAGCCGATCATGATTCACCGGGCGCTTATGGGTTCGTTGGAGCGGTTTATCGGGGTGCTCATCGAGCATTTTGCCGGAGCCTTTCCGGTTTGGCTTGCCCCGGTTCAGGCCAGGATCATGAATATCACTGACGCGCAGCTTGGTTATACGGAAGAGGTGTATGCCCAGTTACGCCGGGCCGGGGTGCGGATTGAAAAAGATGTTCGTAACGAAAAACTCAATTACAAGATCCGGGAAGCCCAGATGCAGAAGATTCCTTACATGCTGATTATTGGCGACAAGGAAGTGGAAGCAGGGCAGGTAACGGTGCGATTGCGTAATGGCGATAATCTGCCGGCCATGTCTATTTTTGAATTTACGGCGCTGATCGTTAAGGAAAATGAGTCTGGTCGAACTGGCTCTTGCAATAGCTGAACGGTTCAGGGTATTATGTCACATTTTAGCGGCCAGGTGCGCCATATCGTGGGTGGCTTTTAAAGAAACATGTGTTTGGAGGTGTGCATATCAAAGGGAAAAAAGTTGGCGACCGACCAGAACGGGAAGTGCGGGCCAGAATCAATCATGAGATTGATTGCAAGGAAGTCCGTCTTATTGATCAGGATGGAAAACAGGCCGGCGTTGTGCCTGTCCGGGAGGCTTTGGTAAGATCCGAAGCCGCTGGTCTGGATCTTGTCGAACTATCGGCTGCGGCCGATCCTCCGGTTTGCCGGATCATGGATTTTGGGAAATTTCGCTACGAACAAAGCAAGAAACAGCAGGAAGCAAAGAAGAAACAGACGGTTATCGAGGTTAAGGAAATCAAGCTTCGTCCCAAGACCGAGAAGCATGATCTTGAATTCAAGATCAAGAATATCAAGAAGTTTCTGCAACAGAAGAACAAGGTTAAAATTACTCTTCGTTTCCGTGGCCGCGAAATCGTCTATGCCGATACCCTTGGTATGGAAGTTTTGAACAAAGTGGTTGAGGAGTTGAAGGAAGACGCGGTTATCCTGCAGCCTCCCAAGATGGAAGGACGGCAGATGGCCATGTTTGTAGGGCCGAAATAACATAACACACCCAGAGGGTACAAGTTTCGTTTGAGCAGACAAGCTGCTCAACTCAGCTATAGTTCTGCCAGGGTTTGGCGGGTAAACATAAAGTAATGGCCGGTGCAGGTTTGCTGGCAAAGATATGAAAAGGGAGAACATCATGCCGAAGATGAAAACAAAGAGGGGGGCTGCCAAACGGTTCAAGTGTACCGGCACTGGCAAGATTGTGCGCCGCAAGGCCTTTACCAGCCATATCCTGACCAAGAAGAGCACCAAACGGAAAAGAAATCTGCGCCAGGCCGGAATTGTTGATCCCACCAATCTCAAGGGAATCAAGCGGCTTTTGCCATATATGTGAAAAACAGCCTGACTGATAGTCAGGTGTAAGGCTATTAACAGTAGAAATAAGCCGTTGTTTTCAATGCCTAACCTTTTAAGAACGTGATCGGCTTTAGGGCCTGTAGCGAAAAAATCTTAAGCCGTTGTAACAAAATAATGTCGTCATCTGGCTGGATAAAACGGCATAAGGAGCTGTAAGGAAAATGTCAAGAAAGCATGTGGTATTTTGTAACGGCTCCTAAATGTAATTGTTATTTTATAACGGCCTCAACACACTGCCGACGTTTAGAAAACGTCGGAGAATGTCAATAAGGAGAAGTACGATGCCTCGCGTAACCCGTGGATTTAAAGCGCGCCGGAGAAGAAAAAAGGTTTTGAAGTTGGCCAGTGGTTTTATCGGTGGCCGTAACAGTTTGTACAGAACGGCAACAGAAGCCGTGGATCGGGCCCTGGTTTATGCCTACCGCGACCGTCGTCAGAAAAAGCGCGATTTCCGAAAATTGTGGATTGTGCGGATTGGTGCGGCTTGCCATGAAAACGGCAGCACCTATAGCCGGATGATGGGCGCCCTGAAGAAGGTTAATGTAGAGCTGGACCGCAAGGTTCTTGCCAACTTGGCAGTTCTTGATCCGGGGGCCTTTACCCAGGTTGCCAAGTTGGCTGGCACCAGCAACTGATTGTTGTTGACGCCTTCCGTCATGCCCAACATGCCCAGCATGTATGAAGAACTTCTTCGCCTGAAATCTTTGGCCGGTGAAGAGCTTGCCGCAATTTCCCAAGTCGGCGAGCTCGAATTGTTCAGGGTCAAGTATCTGGGCCGGAAAGGGGAGTTCACCTTTGTTCTGCGGCAGTTGGGTCAGGCACCCCCTGAGGAGCGTCCGCGGCTCGGGCAATTGGCCAATGAGATAAAGCAGGAGCTGGAAATCGCTTTTGCTGAGCGAGAGGCCAGATTGATCGAGGCTGACGCCGGGACAATCAAGGTTACTCTCGATTTAACCTTGCCTGGACGAACAATACCCTTTGGCAAACTGCATCCGGTGACCCAGGTCATGGATGCGGTCTGTGCCATCTTTGAGGGTTTGGGCTTTGCGGTGGCTGAGGGGCCGGATGTAGAGGTCGATTTTTATAATTTCGAGGCCTTGAATATCCCGGCGCATCACCCGGCCCGGGCCATGCACGACACCTTCTATATCAGCGACAGTCTGCTGCTTCGTACCCATACCTCGCCGATGCAGGCCAGGATCATGGAGAAGGAACAGCCGCCCCTGCGGGTGATCGCCCCGGGCAAGGTTTATCGCTGCGATTCTGACATCACTCATACCCCCATGTTTCACCAGGTGGAAGGGTTTCTTGTTGATCGTCATATCTCTTTTGCTGATCTCAAGGGTGTGCTTTCGGTGTTTATCACCAGGATGTTCGCCCAGGACACCCCCATTCGTTTTCGCCCCAGCTTTTTCCCCTTTACCGAGCCCAGCGCCGAGGTTGATATCGGCTGCGTTCTCTGTGGCGGTAAGGGTTGCCGTGTGTGCAAACACACCGGCTGGCTTGAGATTTTAGGTGCCGGCATGATTGATCCTGAGGTCTTTAAAAAAGTTGGCTATGATCCTGAAGAGTATAGCGGCTTTGCCTTTGGTCTCGGTATTGAACGGATTGCCATGTTGAAATACGGCATCACCGATATCCGGCTTTTTTACGAAAACGACCTGCGTTTTCTTTCTCAGTTTTAGGAGCCGTTTTTACACCCACAGGGTATAAGTTTCGTATGAGCAGACAAGCTGCTCAAATCAGCTTTAAATAACCTGTATTTTTTTGGTCATTTCATTACGGTTCCTTATGCCGTTTTTGCCATACGATACATACAACATTTTTTTATAACGGTTTAGAGAGCATAAGATACGACCCCCATGAAGTTTACGCTCAACTGGCTACGCGAATATATTGACACGGATCTTGAGCCGGCCCAGATTGCCGACCATCTGACCATGCTTGGTCTTGAGGTGGATGCCTGCGTGCCGTGTTATCCGGATTTGGCTGGGGTGGTGGTGGCAAGGATCGAAGCAGTTTCTCCTCACCCCAATGCTGACAAGCTTGTGCTCTGTGAGGTTAATGCTGGGCAGGAGCTTCAGCGGGTGGTCTGTGGCGCGCCCAATGCGCGCGTCGGACTGGTTACGGCCCTTGCCTTGCCCGGTGCGGTTTTGCCGGGAGGATTAATCATCAAGCCGGCCAAGATTCGTGGGGAACAATCCTGCGGGATGCTCTGTTCGGCCCGGGAGCTTGGAATTACTGAGGAGCAGACCGGGATCATGGAACTGGCCCCAGATTTGCCGTCAGGACAGGCGCTTAGTCAGGCCCTGGGTCTGGTGGATACCATGATTGAGGTCGATCTTACCCCGAACAGGCCTGATTGTGCCAGTGTGATCGGGATTGCCCGAGAGGTGGGCGGGGTGGTCGGCAAGCGGATCAGGCCGCCGGTGGTGGCGTCTCCTGATCTGACCAACGGAGATTTGCCTTTCAGCGTGGAGGTGGAATCAGCCGTTGATTGTCCGCGGTATGTCGCCAGGCTGATTAAAAATGTAAAGATTGGACCTTCGCCCTGGTGGCTGCAACAGCGCTTGTTGGCTGTTGGTCTGCGTCCGATCAGCAATATCGTTGATATTACTAATTTTGTTATGCTTGAATACGGTCAGCCCCTGCACGCTTTTGATTTTAACAAGCTGGTTGGGGGTAAAATTGTGGTCAGACGGGCGAGGCCTGGCGAGAGTCTTGTCACCCTGGACGGAATCGAGCGCCAGGTTGATCCCCAGATGTTGATGATCTGCGACGCCGAGAGGCCGGTTGCCGTGGCCGGGATTATGGGCGGAGCCAATTCCGAGGTTGAGGCAAAGACTACGGACATTCTTCTGGAGAGTGCCTGTTTTGCCGCCATCGGTATCCGGCGCACCGCAGGCAGACTCAATCTGAGCACTGAGGCCTCCTATCGTTTTGAGCGGGGCGTTGATGTAAATGGAGCGCCCAAGGCCATGGAGCGGGCTGTTCAGCTCATGGTTGTGCTGGGTGGAGGGGAGATTGTCGCGGGAGGTGTTGATTGCCATGCGGGCGTTGTAGATCCGGCCCCTATCATCCTGCGGGGAAAACGGACGCGTAGTCTGCTGGGGATGGAACTCACCCTTGATCAGATTGTCGCAGCCTTGACCGGCATTGAAATTGCGGTGGAAAAGATTGATGACGATACCCTGCGAGTGACGCCCCCGAGTTTCCGGGTTGATCTTGAACGGGAGGTTGACCTTATCGAAGAGGTCGCCAGGATCGTAGGTTACAATCTGGTGCCTACTACCCTGCCCATGGTGCCCATGATTTTTTCCGAACAGGATGTCCTTCGGGACCTGCGGAAAAAGGTGGCCCAGACTCTTGTTTCTCTTGGGTTTTATGAGGCGATCAACTACAGCTTTGTGACTGCACAGCATGCTGATCTGCTGGGTCTGGCTGCAGACGATGCCAGGCGGCAGACCGTGCATCTTCTGAATCCTCTGGCGGAAGATCAGAGTGTTTTGCGAACTACCCTGCTGCCGGGGCTTCTTGAAAACTTGCGGCGTAATGTGAATCATCAAAGCCATGATGTTCGGCTTTTTGAAATAGGCAAGGTTTTTCATCCCCAGGAGGGCAAACAGCCCGAAGAATCTTTTCGTCTTGCTGCTGTAGTTTCTGGGCGACGAAATCCAGGGGCACCCGTGCTTTATGCCGGAGAAACCCAGGTTGACCTTCTGGATGTAAAGGGAGTTTTGACCCAGATGCTTGATAATCTGGGCCTTGCTCTGACGATTACTTGTCAGGCTGGTGTTGCCGGGGTGGAACTTCCTTTTGCCGAACCTGGCAGTGTTCTGCTGGTTATGGGAGAGGAAAAAATCTTAGGTTGGTGCGGGGCTTTTAGTCCGCAAACCCTGAAGGCCTTTGGGATCAAGCAACAGGCTTTCTTTGTGGATCTTGATCTGGCCGCGTTTGCTGATTTCCCACCCCAGACAAAAACCTTTGCCCCCTTGCCCAAATTTCCCTTTGTTAAGTGGGACATGGCTCTTATTGTCCCGGAGGGTGTTGTCGTCGGGGAAATGCTTTCCGCGATTCATGGCTGCGGAGAAATGTTTATCGAACGGGCTGAAATTTTTGATGTATTTCAAGGAAAGAATATTGAGGTTGGCAAAAAGAGTATTGCAATCTCAATCACTTATCGGGCGCTTGAGCGAACACTGGATGACGAAACAGTTGGCAGGATCCACCAAAAAATTATCGAGATGATGATTTCTCGTTTTAACGGTCAGTTACGTGAGGTATAAGGAATGAAGAGATCCAATCTTACCAGAAAAGAACTTGCCCAGACTATCAATGAGAAGATGGGTTTTTCTCAGCGAAGCGCTGGAGAAATGGTTGACGCTGTTTTTGAAGCGCTCAAGAAAACTATGCTGCAAGGTGAGGATGTTAAGATCGTTCAGTTCGGCACCTTCACCGTGCGCAAGAAAACCTCGCGAGTGGGCCGTAATCCTCGGACTGGTGAAACCATGGAGATCTCCAGACGGCACATGGTATCCTTCAGGCCCAGTAAGGTAGTCCGGGAGAATCTGAACAAGGAATAAAAGGATCAGTGTGACCAAGATATCTTGCCAGAGTTTTTCTGAAGGCCAAGGAACAACAGGCACTCTGTTGCCTGGGATTCCTGACAAACGGTATTTTAAAATTGGCGAGGTGTGTGCAATAACCGGAGTGAAACAGCATGTGCTCCGCTATTGGGAGTCGGAATTCAGAATGCTCCACCCGCAGCGGGCCCAGTCCAAACAGCGGCTTTATCGCCGGCTGGATGTGGAAAATGTTCTGAAGATCCAAAGGCTGCTCAAGGATGAGGGTTTTACCATCAGCGGGGCTAAAAAGGCTCTGGCAAAAGATGGTGGCGGGCGGGAGCAAGAGGGGACAGTCTCCGAAGCCAAACAGGAGTTGTCATGCAAGCCTGTAGATATTTTTGAGCAAGTCAAGTTAGAGCTGTTAGCCTTGCAGAAAATTCTTGAGGGATAAGGGAATCTTGGGATGAGTCCAGCTTGACAGGTGCTTCGAGCTATGCTAAACAGGGGGCCAATCTGTTGGAGATAAATATTTTGTCGGGATGTAGCGCAGTCTGGTAGCGCACTTGAATGGGGTTCAAGGGGCCGGAAGTTCGAATCTTCTCATCCCGACCAGCAATAGCAAGGGTTTCCGGTTAGTTCCGGGAGCCCTTTTTTTTGTGAAGAATTAGCAACATTTAGCAATATATTCTTTACGGCCAAAAACTACCACGCTTTTATGCCCACGCCTTACGCTGCAAGCACAGCTCGCATCCTGGCTTTGCCCCTTCGTCCTTGCCGAACGGCTGATCTCACGAAGATACCATCACTCCACCTTTATCCAGCCTCCATTTCAAGATTTGCACGAGTCTCTTGCAAAATGTTCAAGCTGAGTGTAACAATCAATAGATCTGTTGAGGGTAACAACCCCATCGCTTGAACCTGTCAAATTTTATGGGTTCTGGGGGTCATGGTTCCGGAGACTTGCCCTCCTGTTTTTTTGTCCGGCCAAACGAATGGGATGCAGGTCAAGGATGTTTGGAGATGATAAGGAGCTGATGTTAAAATTAGCTGAATCTATTCGCATCATGGCCGTTTTGCTCATTGCCATGATCCTGCTTGAGCCTGGGTTGACGGGAACGCCTCTGTCGACTGGGGCTATTGCTGCCCCGACCGGTGAGCGTCGTATCGCCCTGGTGATTGGCAATGGCGCTTACCAGTACCCCGACAATCTGCCTGCGCTACCCAACCCGGTCCATGATGCTGAAGACATTGCCGAAGCTCTGCGCGGTTTTGGTTTTGAGGTTATCGAACGCAAGAACCAGACGCTCGAAGGCATGAATCAGACAATCGCCGATTTTGGCAGCCGGATCGGCGGCAGCGATGCGGCGTTATTCTATTTTGCCGGACATGGCATACAGGTGAAAAATCAGAACTATCTGATGCCAGTGGATGCCAAAATAGACAGCGAAGCGGCCGTTCCCTATAAGGGGATCAACGTCAATCAGATCCTTGATGAAATGGATAATGGCAAGAGCCGCGCCAACATCGTGATGCTGGATGCCTGTCGTAACAACCCGATCAGCGGCAAATTCCGTTCCGGCAAAGCACGCGGGTTAGCCAGCCCCGGCTTTGCGCCAAAAGGTACGGTCATTGTCTATGCCACCGATCCAGGCAATACGGCTGCCGATGGCGACGGGCGCAACGGGATATTCACTGCGGGTCTCTTGACGGCTTTCAAAGGTAAGGATCTCAGTCTCGATGGCGTACTGACTGTGGCCAGTGAGGAAGTTGATCGTGCCAGTGGGAAAACTCAGACGCCCTATATCAATGGCCCCAAGCTCTTACAAAAAAGTTTTCACTTCCGCGTTACCGTTGATCCAGGCCGTGGCGAGATTGAAAAGACCTTCTGGACCAGCATCGAGCGCAGCAGCGATGTGGCAGATTTTGAGGCTTATCTGCGTAAGTATCCGAAAGGCAGTTACCGGGAACTGGCGGAAAACCAGATCAGACGGCTGAAGGCCTCCAGTAAGCCTGCCACCCCTGCGCCCGTGGCGGCGCCACAGCCTGCGGCTTTATCGGTAGTGCTTCCGGTGGCGCCGGCAAAGAGCGAAGATCCGGAAACCCAGTTCTGGAACGAAGTTAAGGCCAGTGGCGCAGGTGAATATCTCGATGCCTATCTCAAGCAATATCCCAAGGGTAAATATGTCAGTTTGGCCAGGATTGAACTTAAAAAACTCGATGAGCGGAAAAAGGCTGAAGAAGCGCGGGAAAAAGAAGAGCAGCGTCAGGCTGCCGAAAAATTAAAGGCCGAACAAGCCCGGAAGGAAGCCGCACAGAAACAGGCCGCCGAACAGTTGGAGGCTAAAAAGGCGCGGGCCGAGCAGGAAGCTTGGGAGCAGGCCAAGTCCGACAATACCAGCGCCGCCTATGCAAACTTTCAGAAAAGATACCCTGGGAGTCAGTTCGTGGCCCTGGCCCAGGCTGCCCAGCAGAAAATTGTGCGAGAGACGGCGGAGCGGGAGAAGCAGGAGGCAGCCAGAAAAAAGAGTGAGGCGTTAAAGCAGGAGCAACTTGCGCAGGAGGCAGCGGAGCGTAAGAAGCAGGCGGCAGAGGAGAAGGCGAAGGAGGAAGCAGCCCGGCCGTCTGCGTCGGTGGTGGACGTTGCTAAGACACGTTTTACCGCGACGGCGAATGGGACGATCAGCGATTCCCAAACCGGCCTTGAATGGGTGGTAGGGCCGGATAAGGATACCAATTATGCGCAAGCTGAGCAGTGGGTGGCGGCCTGCACAGTGGCGGGTGGTGGTTGGCGAATGCCTACTAAGGCGGAGTTGAAGATTTTGTATCAAAAGGGGATTGGCACAAGAAACATGGACCTGGCCTTCAAGACTACTGGTTGGTGGGTTTGGGGTGAATCAAGAGATTCGTCGTCGGCGTGGCGCTTCGGCTTCTTCGACGGCAACGAGGGCTGGCTCGACCGGAGTGGCTCCAACAACGGCAGGGTGTTTGGAGTGTGGTCGCGTCCGCGATGATGATGTGGGTCATTTGGTTATTTGATCATTTGTTTTTTTTGATTCTTTGTTTTTGTGGGTACAGGGGGCGAAAGCCCCCTGTTTGCTCCGGCTACTATATTCTGTTGAAATATAGTCCTTAGTGTTATACTTTGTGGTGAATAGCGGAGATAATGTTGAGGATATTTAAGACGAAATGGTTTTCCAGATTTGCCCAAAGAGAAGGACTGGCAAACGATAAACTGCTTGAGGCGTTGCGAGAGATAGAACATGGGTTGATCGATGCAGATTATCGTGGTGGGTTGCTTAAAAAACGTATTGCCCGAGAAGGTAGTGGAAAGAGTGGCGGTTTCAGAACCATAATTGCTTATCGTTCTGAAACAAGGTGCGTATTTATGTTTGCCTTTGTCAAACAGGACAAGGCCAATCTGAATAAGAGCGAAGTTGTGGAATACAGGACTGCGGCAGATATCTACCTTTGATTGAGTGACAACCAGATTGCAACGGCGGTCGAAAAGAAAGAACTGGAGGAGGTGCCATACAGTGCCAAAGAGATATAAAAGCCCAGCCTTGGCTGCGTTGCATGAAACAATGCAGGGTCTAAACGACATAGGTCTTGTGAATAACCAGACAATGCGCAGATTTGATGAATCCTGCCTGACCCCGATAGAACAGATGACTCCCGAGGAAATTGCAGAGATGCGTAACAGGGAGGGTGTCAGTCAGGGGGTCTTTGCCCATTACCTGAATGTCTCTGTCGGTTCTGTAAGTAAGTGGGAGCGTGGCGAGAAGCATCCCAGCGGTTCATCGCTCAAGTTGTTAAATCTGGTCAAACAAAAAGGCCTTGATGCAATCGCCTGATACAATCACGGGCCTTTTGCAAAAGGTTCAACCGTCAAAGGATAAACAGAAGAGAACAGAGGGGACGCCCATAAGTTTATAAGATTTTTACAACTTGATGTGAAGTTACCTGACCACGTGCCAACACCAGAGTCAGCTTATAACCTTATAAACGGCCCTAATCCCAAACAGCATCATCGGCAGGCGTGATTGGGTGCAGTGAAAACTATGTCAGTTTAATGAACGTGGAATTAAAAAGATTAATAAAAGGAGGGACCGAAATGGTGCAGTTCATTTTGTGGGGAGTATTGGTGGTCTTTGGTCTTGGGGTATCGGTTGCGGTCGCGCAGGTGTCGCAACGTTCACCTGGGCGCGGAAATGTGTCGCAGGGTGGCGTGCAGATACAGGGGGCTCCTCGCTGTTTCAAGTG
>DOZO01000045.1:165543-180140 GCA_003517965.1 Desulfobulbaceae bacterium | reverse complement strand
CGTGACCATTTTTGAGAGAATGCCGTTATTACAAGTACTTACAAAAGAAGAATACACAACTAAGGTCGACAAAAACTGTAACCAGCTGTTATTATTCAGCTAAACGTTGGGACACTAGTGATAAACGCATTCTATGTGGGATGCGCAAACTGAGGAGGAAAAAGATGAAAAAAATTGCGGTGGTTATTTTGAGCCTTTTGTTGAGCGCAGGGATTGTCTGGGCCAAGGGGTTTGAGGTTCAGAAAAAGGCGGGGGATCTGAGTGTGGTGGTGAAAATGGACAACAGTCCCGCGGTAATGGGGGATAACGGGGTTGTGGTAACGGTGAAGGATGCCGCTGGCAAGGAGGTGATGGACGCAGGGGTGAAGGTTGAGTATTCCATGCCTGCCATGCCGGGGATGCCGGCCATGAATTACGGGGCAGTTCTGGCCTTGAACAAGGATGTCTATCAGGGGAAATTGAATTTCTCCATGTCCGGCCCCTGGAATGTCGTGGTGAAGATCGTGCGCGGCGGCAAGACCGTGTCAACAAAGTTCACTGTTGATGTGCAGTAACTTCCGGGAGGGAAAGATGGGACAAATCATGGGAGATGGTTGCGGAGGAATGAAAAGGCTTTCTGCCTTGTTTACCGTCGGCTGGGTTTTGCTTGCCCATTCGACAGCGGTCTGGGCTGGGGAATTGTCGCTCAAGGCCTTGATTGAGGAGGCTCTGCAGGCAAGCCCCGAGATTCAGGCGGCCAGGGCCAAGGCTGCGGCCTCCGGTTTCCGGGTGCCCCAGTCCATGAGCCTGCCGGATCCGATGGTCATGGTCGGCTACCAGAATGACGGGACAAGCCGTTTCACTTTCAATGAGGCGGCTGATTCCCAGTACATGTTTTCCGCCTCCCAGCTTTTCTTTTTCCCGGGCAAACGGGCCTTAAAGGGAGAGGCCGCGGCCCTGGAGTCGGAAAGCCTTGTTGCTTCGGTAAAAGCGGCGCAGTTGCGAACCATTGCCACCATCAAGGAAATCTACTACGACCTGTTTCTGGCCCATAAGAGCCTGGATCTGCTTCGGGAGAAAGGCCTTCTGCTCGGCCAGCTCGAAGAAGCGGCTCTGTCCAGTTATGCCGCAGGCAGAGGCATGCAGCAGGAGGTGCTCATGGCGCAGACCGAGAAGTACATGCTTATTGAGCGGGAGGAGATGCTGCGCCAGAATATCCAGACCCTGGAGGCTATGCTGAATGCCACGGTGGGAAGAGAGCAGGCCGCCTTGCTGGACAGGCCGGTGCCGCCCGCCTTTGCTACCTATGCTAAGGCCCTGCCCGAACTTATTGCCACGGCTTACAGTAACTCCCCTGAGATCAGGGCCAGGGAGAGGATGGTCGCCTCGCTGGGGGCCAAGGTGCGGGTGGCCGAGAAGGAGTATTATCCCGATATTACCGTCACCGGCAATTATGGCCTGAAAGGCTCGGAATTTGATGATATGTGGAGCCTGACTACCACGCTTAATATTCCTCTTTATTACGAGACCAAGCAGCGGCCTGCCATTCAGGAAGCCGAAGCCTCCCTGAAAGAGGCGAAACATGAGTTGCAGGCAGTCCGCCTGCAGCTTTCCTCCGTTATTCGCGAGAATCATGCCATGCTGCAAACCAGCGAGCGGCTGATGCAGCTTTTCCGGCAGGGCCTCACTCCCAAGATCCAGCAGGATTTTCAGTCGGCCCTGGCCTCTTATGCCACGGGCAAGGCCGATGCCTTGAGTGTGATCTCCCGGATTAAAACCATTACTGATCTGGAGACCTCTTATTGGGGTCAGCTGGTGACCAGGGAGAAGGCAATGGCTAGACTGGATGTTTTAACCGGGAGCGTTGATTCCCACACGGAGGAAGGAAAATAATGAATAAGAAGAAGGTCATGATCGTGGGTGGATTTTTCCTCTTTGTCGCGGCGGCGCTTTTTATCGGATTCTCTGGCCGGGCCGGCTGGATTTTCAAGCAAAAGGCCCAGGAGCCGACAAAGCAGGCGGCTCCCTCTGGACACCAAGGGCATGGCGGCGGGCCGCCGCCAGTTCCTCAGGCAGGGCCGCCTCCGACTGGTAATGGGGAGGCAGCGGTAGCGCCGACTATCGAGATCCCGGAAGCCGGGCAGCGCTTCATCGGGGTGAAAACCACTGCGGTTGAAGAAAAAAACCTGACCAGAGACATCCGCACCGTGGGTCGGGTTGAGTATGACGAAAGAAGGATCGCCACGGTCAATACCCGGATAGAGGGCTGGCTGGAAAACCTCCGGGTTAATTACACGGGCAGGTATGTGAAAAAAGGCGAGGCGCTCGCCGAAATTTACAGCCCGGAGCTGGTTGCCGCCCAGCAGGAATATCTCAATAGCCTCAAATGGTCTGGGCAGGGCGCTGCTCCCGCCGGGGCAGGGGAATCCGCCGACCTGAAGCGGCTGCTGGCTCAGGATGCCGAAGCCATGCGTTCAGCGGCCAGGCAGCGCTTGAGGTTCTGGGATATTACCGAGGCGCAGATCAAAAAAATCGAGGAAACCGGCGCCCCCCTGCGGACTCTGACCGTATTCAGTCCGGTGAGCGGGTATGTGGTGCAGAAGGTGGCCTTGCAGGGCATGAAGGTGCAGGCTGGCGAAAAGCTTTTTGATATTGTGGACACCTCCACGGTCTGGGTGCTGGCTGATATTTATGAGCATGAGCTTGCCCTGGTCAAGACCGGGCAGAAGGCGGAGATCAGCGTGGCTTCCTTGCCGGGCCGGGTGTTTACTGCCGCCATCGAATATGTTGCCCCGCTTCTGGCTGGAGAGACCAGAACGGTCAAGGTGCGTTTCACCCTGACTAATCGGGGCGGTGAGCTGAAGCCCCAGATGTTTGCCAATGTCGCGCTCAAGGCGAATCTGGGCCGCAGGCTGGTCGTGCCTGATGCGGCAGTGATCAATACCGGCGCCCGACAGCTTGTTTACGTGGACAAGGGCGAGGGCTACTTTGAGCCCCGTGAGGTCAGTCTGGGGGTAAAGGCCGAGGGGATGTCCGAGGTTCTGAGTGGTTTGCGGGCCGGAGAAAAAGTGGCCTCAGCCGCCACCTTCCTCATTGATTCCGAGGCGCGCCTCAAAGGAGTGGTGAAGCAATGATCGCCCGCATCATCGATTTCAGCGCCCGGAACCGGTTTTTGGTCTTTCTCCTGGTCTTCGCCCTTACCGGCTGGGGAGTCTGGGCCTTACGCAATACGCCGCTTGATGCGATCCCTGATCTGAGCGACACCCAGGTCATTGTCTTTACCGAATGGGAAGGACGCAGTCCGGACCTGATCGAGGATCAGGTCACCTATCCGATCACCTCGACTCTTCTGGCCGCGCCAAAGGTGAAGGTGGTGCGGGGGTTTTCTTTCCTGGGCGCCTCCTTTGTCTACGCTATTTTTCAGGAAGGAACCGATATCTACTGGGCCAGAAGCCGGGTGCTGGAATACCTGCAGGCGGTGAAAGACAAGCTGCCTGCCGGGGTCAACCCTGTGCTGGGGCCGGATGCCACCAGCGTGGGCTGGGGCTTTTCCTACGCCCTGGTGGATGAAACCGGCCAGCATAATCTTGCCGAACTCCGCTCCATGCAGGACTGGAACATCAAGCTTGCCCTGGAAAGCGTGCCTGGGGTCTCCCAGGTCGCGAGCCTTGGCGGCTTTGTCCGCCAGTATCAGGTGAGTATCGATCCCAATCGGCTTCAGGCCTACAATCTGCCCATCACCATGGTTATGGATGCCATCCGCGCCAGCAACAAGGACGTGGAAGGCCGGGTGCTGGAGTTTTCCGGGGTCGAGTATATGGTGCGCGGCCGGGGATATCTCAAGGGGATAGAGGATCTGGAGAATATCGCCCTGGGCGGCAGCGGAGGGACTCCTGTTCTGCTCAAGGATGTTGCCAGTGTCCAGCTTGGTCCGGAGATCAGGCGCGGCCTTGCCGAACTGGATGGCCGGGGGGAGGTGGCCGGAGGGATCGTGGTGGTCCGCTTTGGCGAGAATGTCCTGGATGTCATTGACCGGGTTAAGCTTAAACTCAGCGAGAGCGTCCAGCCCAGTCTGCCCGAGGGGGTGAAGATCGTCACTACCTATGACCGTTCTGACCTGATCCATCGGGCCATTGACACCCTGACCGAGGAACTGCTCAAGATCTCTCTGGCGGTGAGCGTGGTCTGTCTGGTGTTTTTGTTTCATCTGCCCAGTGCCCTGGTGGTGATCTGCACCCTGCCCGTGGCGATCATGATCTCTTTTGTCTGCATGTATTATCTCGGGGTGACCGCTAATATCATGAGCCTAAGCGGCATAGCCATCGCCATCGGGGCCATGGTGGACGCCTCGATCATCATGGTCGAGAATGCCCATAAAAAGCTGGAGGAATGGGACAACGCCGGCCAGCCTGGTAACCGTGTCGAGGTGATCATCGAGGCGGCCAAGGAGGTGGGGCCCTCGCTTTTCTTCTCCCTGCTGGTAATCACCGTGGCCTTTCTGCCAGTCTTTACCCTGCAGGCCCAGGCAGGGCGGCTGTTCAAGCCTCTGGCCTACACCAAGACCTTTGCCATGCTGTTTTCGGCCTTTCTTGCCATCACCCTGACCCCGGTGCTGATGACCCTTTTTATCCGGGGCAAGGTCATGCATGAGGATAAGAATCCCATCAGCATCTTTTTGCACTGGCTTTATGAACCCTTTGTTCATTTTGTCCTCCGCTTTAAAAAGACGGTGATCATTGCCGCGCTTCTTATCATGGCTGTAAGCGTCTATCCTTTTCTGAAGCTCGGTTCCGAGTTCATGCCGCCGCTGTATGAGGGCTCGCTTTTTTATATGCCGGTGACCTCGCCGGGCGCAGCTATCTCGGAGGTCTCGAAGCTTTTGCAGATGCAGGACAAAATCCTCAAGGAGATTCCCGAGGTGGCCCAGGTCTTTGGCAAGGCGGGCAGGGCGGAAACAGCTACGGACCCGGCGCCTCTGGAGATGTTTGAAACCGTGATCAACCTCAAGCCGGAGTCCGAGTGGCGGCCGGGGATGACGGTGGAGAAGCTGAAAAACGAGATGAACGACGCCCTTTCCCTGCCGGGTGTGGCCAACTCCTTTACCATGCCGATCAAGGCCAGAATCGACATGCTCTCCACCGGGATCAGAACCCCGGTGGGGATCAAGATCCTGGGCCCTGATCTTGCCGAGCTTGAGCGGCTGGGCACGACCATCGAGGCGCAGCTTAACGGCATCTCCGGCCTGCGGAGCGTTTACGCGGAGCGGGTGACCACTGGCTATTTTCTTGATTTCACGGTCAGACGGGAGGAGGCGGCCCGTTACGGCCTGTCCGTGGACGCGGTGCAGGAGGTTATTCAGTCGGCAGTCGGCGGGATGAACCTGACCGTGACCGTGGAGGGCCGGGAGCGTTATCCGGTGAATGTCCGCTATGCCAGAGAGTTGCGGGGAGATGTAGAACAGCTGAAAAGGGTGCTGGTTCCGGTAGCAGCGGCCATGGGGGCGCCGACGCCGGGCGGTATGTCCTCGGCTCTGCCCGCGCCGCCGCCCACCGGCGATCTTCTCCAGGTTCCTCTGGGCGCCCTGGCCGACATCCAGATTGTCAAGGGCGCGCCGATGATCAAGAGCGAGGCAGGGCTTCTGGCCTCCTATGTGTATGTCGATTTTTCAGGCCGGGATGTGGGCGGCTTTGTTGATGAGGCCAAGCAGCGGGTTGCCTCATTGAAGATTCCCGAGGGCTACCGTCTGGAGTGGAGCGGGGAATACGAGCATCTGGTGAAGACCCACGAGAGGCTGAAGATTGTTATTCCTCTTACCCTGCTGGTTATCTTTGTCCTCATATTTTTAAACACTAAATCCTGGATCAAGACGGCGATTGTTCTCCTGGCCGTGCCCTTCTCCCTGGTTGGTTCCTTTTGGTTTTTGTACGCCCTGGGCTACAATATGAGCATTGCGGTCTGGGTGGGGATCATCGCCCTGGCCGGAATCGACGCGGAGACCGGGGTGGTCATGCTCCTCTATCTCGACCTGGCCTGTGACAAATGGAAAAAGGCCGGGAAAATGCAGAACCTGGACGATCTGAAAGAGGCGATCATGTACGGCTCGGTAAAAAGGATTCGGCCCAAGCTCATGCTGGTGGGCACCATGCTTCTCGGTCTGGTTCCCATCATGTTCAGCACCGGCACCGGCGCCGATGTGATGAAAAGGATCGCCGCGCCCATGGTGGGCGGGATTGGCACCTCGGCTATTTTGGAACTGCTTATCTATCCGGCCATCTATATGCTCTGGAAACAGAGGGATTTTAAAAAGACGGCGGATGGCGTCAATTAAGGACTTTTTTGTCTCTTCCTGAAGGAGGTATTTTTAAAATTGCCCGGCTAAGCCGTTGAGCAAAAATAACTTGAACTTCGAGCTTTGCCAGAACGGCATAAGGAGCCGTACAGTAGAGGAAGAATAGTACAGTTTGTTTTCGCACGGCTCCTAAAAAAAACGCTTGTGCAAGTATTTGCTTTCATTTTTAGTCTGTCCAGCAGTTCAAGATTCCCTTGGTCACAGGCCGGCAACTCATGAAAAAACCGAACCAGAACAAAAACACCACGGCGGTGCTTGCCGCCCTTGACCGGTTGGCGCGGGAAGATCGCCTGGCCGTGGCAACCACCGCGCTCATTTCCGAATACGCCCAGGTTTCCGAGGGGGTGATGTTCCGGCATTTTACCAGCAAGGAGTCGATTTTTGACTCCTGGATCGAATCGCGAGCTGGACGTCTCAAGGTAGCGCTTTCCGGCATGGCCGCGGGTCGGGCCGGGCTGTTGCGTTTCATCGCCGATCAGATCGCCAGCGGGGAGGCCCTGAGCCTGTTGTGCTGTCAACATGCGGACTGCGCCCTGCAACGGACGCATCTCGATGAGTTGCGGGCCGAAGCGCGGGTCGAACTCGTGCGCCGTGTGGCGGAATTACCCGGTCTTCCTCTGGGGATAAAGACGGAAAGCCTGGTCGATTCCCTGTGGCAGGCGCTGTGCCGCGCCTGGAAAGATCCCGCTGGAGATGAGGCGCGCACTCTTGTCCATACCCTGCCCTGGGAGGCGGAAGTCGTTCCTCAGCAGACCTTTCCTCCCGCCCATCTGGTGGAGAGGCTTGCCCTTTCGGCCAGCGGCTTTGTTTTTGATCCGGTGGCGGGCAACTCCTTTACTGCCAATGAAACCGGGATCGCCGTGCTGCGGATGTTGCAGGACGGCGCAGAGGAAGTGCCGGAGATTGTCGAACGTCTGGGCCGTGAATACGATGCCTCTGCCGTTATCCTGGAACGTGACGTGCTGGACTTCGCCGCCCGGCTGCGCGAGGTGTTGCGATGAAACGCCGGGTGCTTACCGTAGCTGTCACCGGCATGAATGCCCGCCCCGACAACCCTGGACCGGGGCTGGCCGTGGCGCGTTGCCTCAAGGAGGCGCACGGCCTGGATGTGCGGGTGATCGGCCTGTCCTACGATGCCTTTGATCCCGGCTTGTATCTACCAGAAATGTGCGATGCCGCCTATCTGCTGCCTTACCCCTCGGCGGGGGAGGAGACCTTTACCGCCCGGCTGTCCCAGCTTCATGCCCGGGAACGGTTTGAGGTGCTGATTCCCTGTCTGGACGCGGAGCTGCCGGTATTCGCCCGGCTTGCGCCGATGCTGGCGGAATGGGGGATAAGGATGGCGGTGCCTGCTCCGCAGCAATTGCAGATGCGGGCCAAGGATCGTTTGCAGGAACTGGCGCAGGGGGCTGGAATCGCCGCGCCGGAAACATACAGCGTGTTCCGGGAAAGCTTTTTTCACACCTGTGCTGCCGAAGGTTTTTCTTATCCTCTGGTGGTCAAGGGGCTGTTTTACGATGCCAAGATCGCCCACACGCCTGACGAGGCGGTCTCGGCCTTTCACCGCATCGTCGGGGCATGGGGCCTGCCGGTGTTGGCGCAGAAGATGGTGCCTGGCGAGGAAATCAACCTGGCCGGTCTGGGTGACGGGAACGGGAAACTGATTGCCGCCGTGATGATGAAAAAGAGGGCGTTGACAGACAAGGGCAAGGCCTGGGCCGGGGTGACCATCGAAGATCCCGCCCTTCTTGCCGCCGCCGCCCGGCTGGTGGCCGCCACCAACTGGCGCGGCCCGTTGGAGGTGGAGGTCATGTGCGGTCAGGACGGGAAGATGTACCTCATCGAGATCAACCCCCGCTTTCCCGCCTGGATTTATCTTTCTGCCGGAGCCGGGATGAACCTGCCGGAAGCCCTGGTAAAACTGGCGCTGGGCGAGCCGCAAACCGATCTGCCTCCTGTCCCGGCCGGGGTCATGTTTATTCGTTATGCCTGGGATACTATTGTGACCTTGCAGAATTTTGAGGCGATTGTCACGGGTGACGGCTTATTTACCAGGTCTGGCAGCAATAAGAGGAAGAAAAACGCATGAAAAAGTCCTTTTCCCCCCGCAAGCCGTTGTTCATAAATAATCTTGACCGGAAAATTACAGAGCGGCATAAGGGGCTATAAATGAATAAATCGAAGAGCAAACTTTATTCATTAACAGACCCTAAGCACTGGATCGCGCCAACCATCCGGCTGCACGGCGGCGGCCTTAACAAGTTCGGCGCGGCCAGGCACCACCTCACCACGGAAAAAATTGACGGCGTGCCGGTGGCGGAGCTGGTTTCCCGCTTCGGTTCCCCGTTGTTTGTGATTTCGGAGAAGCGTCTGCGGGAAAATGCCCGCCGCCTGAAGCGCGCTTTTGCCACCCGTTGGCCCCAGGTCATCAATGCCTGGTCGTACAAAACCAACTACCTCGGGGCGGTGTGCAACACCCTGCATCAGGAAGGCTACTGGGCTGAAGTTGTCTCCGCCTTCGAGTATGAGAAGGCGCGCCTTCTCGGGGTGCCGGGCAATCGCATCATCTTTAACGGCCCCTGCAAGTTGCGTGCGGCCCTCCGGCAGGCAGCGGAGGAAGGCGCCCGCATCCACCTCGATTCGCTGGATGAACTCTACCTGCTGGAAGAGGTGGCGCGGGAACTGGGCAAGATCGTGCCGGTCGCCATGCGGCTCAATTTTGACACCGGTTACACTGACCCCTGGAGCCGCTTCGGTTTCAATCTGGAAACCGGCCAGGCCTTGGACTGCGCGCGGCGGATTGGCGCCAGCTCTCATCTCAGGCTCGCCGGGCTGCATACCCACCTCGGCACCTTTGTCACCGATACCCGAGCTTATGCCGCCGCAGTGCGTATTCTCACCGCTTTTATGGATACTGTGGAAGAGCAGACCGGTACGGTAATTGAGTATCTCGATCTCGGCGGCGGCTTTGCCTCGAAAAACGCCATGCAAGGGGTGTACCTGCCTCCTGAGCAGTTGGTTCCCTCGGCAGAACAGTACGCCGAAGCAGTGTGCGACGCGTTGATGGCCGGTACCCGTGAGCGTGAGGCCCGTGGTCTCACGCGCCCGACGCTGATCCTGGAAACCGGGCGGGCGGTGGTGGATGATGCCGTCTCGCTGGTCGCCAGCGTGGTTGCCAATAAGCGGCTGCCGGACGGACGGCGCGGCACGGTGCTGGATGCCGGGGTGAATCTGATGTTTACCGCCTTCTGGTACAATCACGATGTGCGCCCGGTGCGCCGACCCGACGGCATCGCCGAAGAGACGGTGCTCTACGGCCCGATGTGCATGAACATCGATGTGATGCGGCAAAGCATTCAGATCCCGCCTCTGAGCGTGGGTGATCTCCTGGTGTTCAATCCGGTGGGCGCCTACAACAATACCCAGTGGCTGCAATTTATCGAATATCGCCCCAACGTGGCCATGGTGCTGGAAAATGGCAAGGTGGAAGTAGTGCGGGTACGCGAAGACCTGGCGGTAGTTATTGGCCAGGAACGCCTGCCGCCAAGCCTTTCCCTGCCTTTCCCCGAAGAGCGCGATGCAAACGTCTGAACTCTCCCCTTCGTTTCCGGCGCGGCTTGCCGAGCAGCTTCGGGATTTCCTGTCCGGTTACGGGGCGGTGGTATTTACCGTGAGGCCTGCCGTAGGCGCGTTGTGCTTTGCCGCCACCTGGGCTTTCCCCAGTGCCGCGCTGGGGGGAATGATCGCCATCGCGATTTCGGCCCTTTTGTCCCGCAGCTTCGTCCTGCCTGAGGAGATTCGTCGTGCGGCTTTCGTCAATGCCCTGCTTACGGGCCTGGCGCTGGGTGCCTTCCAGCCCGTCTCCTGGCCGGGGCTGGTTGGCCTGGGCCTGGCGGCGGCGACGACGGTCTGGCTTACGGCGGCGCTGGTTCCGCTGTTTTGGCGCAATGGGGAGTTGCCGGTGTTGAGCCTGCCCTTCACCCTTGCCCTGTGGTTGTGGCTGCCTGCTCTGCCCGCTTCGCTTCCGGCTATCGGCATGTTGCCAAGGACGGAATTCGCCCCTGGCATGATGGCGGATTTTCTGACCAGCCTGGGCTGGATATTTTTTTCCCCTCATCCCTGGGCCGGAATTATGGTGTTCGCCGCCTTGGCCCTGGCCTCGCGCTGGCTTGCCTGGCTGGCGGCCAGCGGCTTTGCCGCAGGTTATATCGTGCTCGCCCTGTGGGCGCCAGGTGTTGAAGTGCCGCCGCTGGGATTCAATTTTGCCCTGGCGGCGATGGCGGTGGGCGGAATTTATGCCGCGCCTGGCATGGGCACCTTTCTGCTTGCTCTGTTTGCGGCGGCGCTGGCGGCGCCGATCGGGCTGACACTTTCCTACTGGCTCAGGCCGATAGGTCTTTTCCCCCTTTCCGCGCCTTTTGTTGCCGCTACTCTGATCGTGCTTGCCGGGGCGCGGATGGCGGCGCGTGGCATAAACCTGAGCCTTGCTCAGCCGGCGCTGCCTGAACAACACGCCGAGGCTATGCGTCTGGAAGCGGCGCGACTCGGCCCGCGCGGCTGTGTGCCCCTTTCCGCGCCTTTTCTTGGCGAATGGCAGGTTTATCAAGGTTTTGACGGCGAGCATACCCATCGCGGCCCATGGCGGTACGGGCTTGATTTCTTCATTGTCGAGGATGGTCGGAGTTTTTCCGGCGAAGGCCGCGCTCTGGCCGATTACCATGCCTTTGGCCTGCCGGTGCTGGCTCCGGCGGCAGGCGAGGTGATGGCGGTGCGCGATGGCATCGCCGACAATGCGCCCGGCGAAGTTAACACTCGTGAGAACTGGGGCAACTATATCCTGATTCGTCTGCCCGGCGGCGCCTGTGCGCTGCTTGCTCATCTCCGCCAAGGCAGTGTAACTGTCGCGCAAGGGGTCTGGGTCAAGGCTGGCGAGGTGGTTGCCGCCTGCGGCAATTCCGGGCGCTCGCCCCAGCCTCATCTGCATCTGCATGTGCAAGACGGACGGGCGTTGGGCAGCCCAACCCGTCCGTTTCAGCTTGTCAATCTGTTGCTGCGTGAGCAGGGAGGTGTTACCGACTGGCGTCCCGCTTATCTTCCTGCCCAGGGCGAGCGTGTTGCTCCTGCTCATCCAGAACCCGCTCTGGTCCAGGCGCTGGCCCTGCCTGCTGGACGGCGGCTGTATTTTGAGACCCGCGCAAACGGCGGCCCCTGGAGCGAATGGGAGGCTGAAGTAAAAATCACCCTGGCCGGTCAGACACGGCTTACCGCAACGAGCGGGGCCAGCGCCGCTTTTGTCCATACCGGGGCGATGCTGGCTTTCTTTGACCGCAGCGGCCCTGCCGATCCCTGGCTTGACCTGCTGCTGCTCGCTGTCGGGCTGACTCCGATGACGAATACCCGGCATTGGCGTGATGCGCCACCTGCGCGGTTATTCCCAGCCAGGCCCGCGATGCGGGGATGGCTGTGGCTTACCCGTCCACTTGGCGCGTTTCTTGATTCAACCTATCGCCGGACCTGGCATGAAACATCGGCGGCATGGCGGCAATCCGCCATTCATCTTCTTGCTTCTGCCCCAGGTTGGCAGACGAGACTGGAAACAATCGCCGTGATCATGCCTGAGGCTGGCCTTGTTCATGCCACAGCTAAAACAGGCGGCAGGCTGTGGGAAATACGGCTGGTCGCCATTGGCCAGAGCGCCGATGAGGGCATCCCCGCCTGGAAAAATGCTATTCTGAGTCCCAATAACATAGAAAAACTTATCAACCATACAGGAGAAAACACATGAAACGGACTTATGCCATCGTAACCCTCACCGCCGCAACCCTGACTGCCGCCCTTGCCGTGCCCGCCTGGGCCGCAGGCGAATGGACCACCACTGCCGGCGCGCAGGTTGTTTACGGCAGCTACGGCAGTTCGACGCAACGTGACCAGGTCACGGGCTACGGTGCTGTTTTGTCGTCAGATTATCTGGAGCGAGGCGGCTTCACTCTCGGGCTGAACAGAACAGACATAAAGATGAATGCGGGTTACGAGGATATCGGCCAGAACGCCCTGTTCGCCAGCGGCAAGCTCAATTTTACCCCGGATGGTGTGGCTGGACGCCTCACAGGACGCATGGATGTTCATGTTATCAATAATGACGATGCTACGAACGACACCGACGGGGTGAAGGCTTATGCTCCACAGGTAGCCTACCTGTCCTTTGATAAACGCCGTTATTTTGACCTTGGCTATGCGCGCTCCATTTACCGCAACGACCTGGATGTTAATCAATTTACCCCGACCGTTGGATTTGCCCTGAATGAGGGCGCCGATTGGCTGCAGGTGCGTGGCTGGTTGATTGATCCCTCAAATGTCGCCCGCGCCCAGGGCGAAAGCTCGACCACCGCGCTGGAAGCCAAGTTGACCCACTGGTTTGGTGCCAATAAGCCTCTTGGCCTCGATAACGTGCGGCTAAGCGCCTTGGTAGGCAAGCGTATCTATGCCGTGGATCCAGATGCGGGCGCGGTGGCCAATCTTTCAGATGTCCAGCGCGGCGGTGTGAGCCTGGGCGGCGAATGGAAATTGGGTAAGAGCATGTCGGTGCTTGCCATCCTGAGCCGTGACAACTACAACAATGCCACTCTTGCCGACGACTACAGCCTGACCTCCGGCTATATTTGGGTGGCTGGCAAATGGTAAGGAGATTTACGATGAAAGCATGGCTGGTAGTATTGTTTTTTGTGGTGGTTGTCTCCTCTGTCTGGGCGGATGAATCGTCCTGGCAGAAATCCTACCGGCTGGAAACGGCGGGAAAATATGCCGAGGCCTCGACGGCGCTGGAGAGTACGAACGGCAGCGTTGATGCCGATTTCGCCTTGATGCGGCGCGGCTGGCTCTCCTATCTGCAGGGGCGTTATAACGAGTCCGTGGATTTTTACGGGCGCGCCATCGGCAAAAATCCGAAATCGTTGGAGGCCAGAAACGGCATCACCTTGCCATTGCTGGCGCAGCAACGCTGGCGTGAGGCGGCATTTCATGCGCATCAAGTAATTACGGAATCGGCCTGGGACTATACGGCCCATCAGCGCTTGATGGTCGCTGAAGAAGGGCAGCGGGAATGGAAGACTCTTGCCGAACATGCAGCCAGGGTGGCTGATCGTTACCCCTCTGATGCTACGGCGTTGGTTTATCTTGCCAGGGCATATGCCTGGCTTGGGGAAATCAATGCGGCCAAGAGGGCTTATGGTCGGGTGCTCAGCCGCATCCCCGTACATATCGAGGCCACCAGTTATATGGCTGGCAAGCCCTGATCCGGTGTAATCACAGGTAAGCCGTTGTAAATAAATAACTGTAACATTCTCATATCGTAAGCGGCATAAGGGGCCGTAATAAAATAGATAAGAATGTAATGGTTATTTCTTAACAGCCCCTAAGCTTGCTTATTGCAGGTAATCTTCCTGATCTGACGCTTGAAAAACCTGCTTTCTTTAACCAAAAAATATGGTACCGTTGTCGAATGGTGCACTGAGAGCAGGGTTTTGTTTGGGGTTCTGTGAACTTCTTCGTTGAAGAAGTTCTGTTATCCCAGTTCACTCCTTGAAAATATGAAAGTTGTACTTCAGATTTGAATTAGCAGCCTGAAAAGTTATGCTGGAGCAAGTCTTATCCAGCGTAGAAAAAGGAGTGAATAAATTATGATGTTTCCTGAATATCGAGCCCGCAGGCTCAGACAAAGTGAAACCTTCCGGGCACTTATCCGGGAGACCAGTATTTCTCCTGCCCATCTTGTCTACCCGCTTTTTGTCATGCCTGGCAAGGGCATTAGAGAAGAGGTGCCATCTATGCCGGGAGTGTTCCGGATCTCCGTGGATCAATTGGTCAAGGAGGCCCGGGAGTGCATGGGGCTGGGGGTGAATTCAGTAATCCTTTTTGGTCTGCCCGATAAGAAGGATTCTAAAGGCTCAGGGGCGCATGCCAAGGACGGCATCATCCAGAGAGCGATCAAGGAATTGAAAAATTCGGCGCCGAAGCTCACGGTTTGCACGGATGTCTGTCTGTGCGAATACACCAGTCATGGCCATTGCGGGATCATGCTTGATGAGGCGGTGGATAATGACGCTACTCTGGATGTGCTTGCCAGGGTTGCTCTTTCTCATGCTCAGGCGGGAGCCGATATGGTGGCTCCTTCGGACATGATGGATGGCCGGATTGGCGAGATTCGGGGGATTTTGGATGAGAATAATTTTCACATGCTGCCGATCATGTCTTATGCAGTAAAATACGCTTC
>DOZO01000045.1:156964-165347 GCA_003517965.1 Desulfobulbaceae bacterium | reverse complement strand
TATCAGATGGATCCGGCAAATGTGCGGGAGGCGCTGCGGGAGGCAACCCTGGATGTGGAAGAAGGCGCGGACATCCTGATGGTCAAGCCGGCCATGGCCTATCTGGACGTGATCAGCAGGTTGCGGGATGAGTTCGATCTGCCTATCGCCGCTTACCATGTAAGTGGCGAGTATGCCATGATCAAGGCGGCGGCGGCTAATGGCTGGATCGACGGAGAAAAGGTCATGCATGAGAGCCTGCTCAGTATTAGAAGAGCAGGTGCGGATATCATCATTACCTACTTTGCCAAGGACATGGCCCGTTTGCTCAACGGATAGGCGAAGAGGGAGAGTCGAGATTCAGGGCGGGCATGGGCGTGAGCAGATAGTCGGTTCTTACGTTGCCAAGGCTGGCGAAAATGGTGGCTTTGAGTGCGGGTTCCTGGTCGTAGAGTGGGGTTAGCCAGGCACGGATTTTTTCCCGGCTGGAATTTGCGGCAAGCGGACAGGGGTTGGCCACGGGCTTAATGTCCAAGCTTTGGCCCAGTTTGATGATATGTTTTTTTTCCACCATGGCCAGGGGACGGATAAGGGCCAGTTTGCCGCCGAACAGCTCCTGTTTTGGTCGCATGGCGCTGAGGTTGCCACCGTAGAACAGGTTAAGAAAAAAGGTCTCGATGATATCTTCCTGGTGGTGGCCAAAGGCGAGTTTATTGCAGTGATGTTCTGCCGCTAAGGAGAAAAGGCGATTGCGGCGCTGACGGGCGCAATGGTAGCAACCGCTTTTGCCATTTTCGGCGGCCAGCGCCTTATGCCCGAAGTCGGTCCGCTCCATCAGCATGGGCAGATCCAGGCGGCAGAGCTGTTCTTGTACCAAATCGTATTCCGCGCCGCCGAATCCCATGTCGAGATGTACAGCCAGAAGCTCATAACGGATAGGTGCCTTGCGGCGCCATTCCTTAAGGAGCCAGGAGAGGACCAGGCTGTCGATCCCCCCGGACACCGCGATCATCACCCTGTCGCCATCGGCCAGCATCTGGTAGAGATGCATGGCCCGGCCAACAAGGTGATTGAACTGTTTTGGTATGACGAGCACGAGTAGTTTTTACTGTTTTAGATAGGGGCAGTTGGAAATTTTTTGTGTAATGCCGTCGTGGGCAAGTTCTTCGACGCTGAGCCACTTAAAGCCGCGTTGCGCTTTTTTGAAGAACTGGAATATATCGGCAAGCAGTGGTTGCTGAGTCTCGTTGAAAGCACCGGAACACAAGGTCTGCCCGGTTTCCGATAGAATAAGTTTATAGTCAAAGGCGACAGAGGCCGGGCTGATAATGGAATACTCGCTTCCTTCCCGCTCGGTAAAACGGTGCAGGGTGCTGAGGAGGACCGCATCTGCCTTCTTGGCCCGGCCGATGGCGATGGCCGCAGTTGTTCGATTGCGGATCATATCTTTGTCAAGGGAATTACGTTGCCCCGGTGTGATAAGGGTGACATCCTCCCTGCCAGTAAAATATTCTGCCAGCATGGTATCAACGATTTTCTGGCCCTTTTCCAGGAGCAGTATCTCTTTGGGCGTTTGTTTGCCCTGACCATCTGGGTCTATTTCTACCGGCAACACGATGATGGTTTTAATCGGGAGCAGATCTTCGGCTGGTACCAAGGTGGTTGTTCGTGCACAGCCGGAAAGAAAGGTGAGTATAGTCAGGCTTGCGAGAAAAACGGTATATGTTTTGTAGGTTGTCACGATGGTTTCTCCAGTGGGGAAATTATAGGGAACCTTTGGATGAGATTGGCCCTGTGGCGCGGGGATCCAAGGTGGTTGCTTCATCGAGGGCCCGGCCTAAGGCCTTGAAAATTGCTTCAAGAATATGGTGGGTGTTCTCGCCATGGGCCATTTCAACATGCAGAGTTAGGCCGCCGTGCATGGTAAAGGCGCGGAGAAACTCTTTAGCCAGTTGGGTGTCAAAGTCGCCGACCTTTTGCTCAAGAACGGGAACGCCATAATGTAAATAAGGTCTGTTTGAACAATCCAGAGTCACCCGGACCAAGGCTTCATCCATGGGAAGAGCACTGAAGCCATAACGTCTGATATTACTAAAATCCTGTAAGGATTTTTTCAGAGCCTGCCCTAAGCAGATACCCAGATCTTCAACCGTGTGATGCGCGTCAACTTCTGTGTCGCCCGAGGCACGGACGGCAAGATCAAAAAAGCCATGCACGGCAAAGAGATTGAGCATGTGATCCATGAAGGGCACACCTGTGGCGCATTGGGCCTCTCCCTTGCCGTCAAGTGCGAAAGAGATAGTGATGTCGGTTTCCTTGGTCTTGCGTTTTACTTCGCATTGGCGGGTTCTCTGCGTTGCCATGGGCTACTCCTGCAATTGTCTGGCCGCTTGCACTGAAGCCAGTATCGTTCTGTGAAAAATACATAGGTAAAAAACAAAATTAACTGTTTATACCAAGATGTGACATAATGAAGCAATAGGAATCCCCATGCCTTCGGAGATTCTCATGGTAAATTGTTGAAAATCTTCTTTTTGCCAAGAAGGCATGGCGATCTATGGGACAAAATTATCCCGAGTGTGCCGGTTTTTTGTTGACAACCAGTTTCCGCATTGTTATACATCTGGCGGTTTTCAAATGCTGAAAATGAGCGGGAATAACTCAGTGGTAGAGTGCAACCTTGCCAAGGTTGAAGTCGCGAGTTCGAATCTCGTTTCCCGCTCCACAGTTAGCAACTAATTCTATTTGCATTGATCGACAGCCCGTCTGCATTTTTTTCTGGCAGAACGGGCCATTTTAACTTATATAGTTACTTTCTTTTTATTGAGTTTTGTGAGGGCTTTGAAATGAAAACATATTTGACCCCGGTCAAAGATATTGAGCGCAAGTGGTTGATTGTTGATGCTCAGGATAAGGTGCTTGGCCGGTTGGCTTCCGAGATTGCTACGCGGCTGCGCGGTAAGCATAAGGCAAACTACTGCACTTTTCTTGATGTTGGTGATTTTGTTGTGGTGGTGAATGCTGACAAGGTTCGCCTGACTGGCAAGAAGTGGGATGACAAGGTGTATCGTCATCATACCGGTTTTATGGGTGGCTTGAAGGAAAAAACTGCCAAGGTACTGCTGGCGCAAAAGCCGGAAGATTTGTTGCGTAAGGCTGTGCGTGGGATGTTGCCCAAGAATACTCTGGGAAGGAATCAACTGAAGAAATTAAAGGTGTATGCAGGCGCGGATCACCCCCATGCCGCCCAGCAGCCTGAGTCTGTGGAATTATAAACCCTGTTTTTGAGGCAGGATATCGGAGCTTGAACATGGCAGAAAATAGTTTTTACGCGACTGGAAAAAGAAAGACCGCTGTTGCCAGGGTGTGGTTGAAGCCTGGGTCCGGCAACATCCTGGTCAACAAGATGAGTGTGCCAGAATACTTCGGCGGCGGTTTTGACTACCTGCAGAAAGTTTCAAAGCCTTTGGCCTTGACTGATACTGTGGCAAAGTTTGATATCCTTGCCACCTTGCGCGGCGGTGGCAAAATTGCTCAGACCGAGGCTTTGCGGCATGGGATTTCCCGGGCTTTGCTGGTTGTTGATCCCGAGCACCGTGGCGC
This sequence comes from Desulfobulbaceae bacterium, assembly GCA_003517965.1. GTDB lineage: Bacteria > Desulfobacterota > Desulfobulbia > Desulfobulbales > Desulfurivibrionaceae > Thiovibrio. The sequence goes on along the minus strand of DOZO01000045.1, from coordinate 161,765 downwards.
ATTGAAAAAAGCTGGGTTTCTTACTCGTGATCAACGGGCGAAAGAACGGAAAAAATATGGTCAGAAAGCGGCCAGAGCGAGGTTCCAGTTCTCTAAGCGTTAATTATTGGCACTTGTCTTGTCAATATCATGAACACTTTTGTGTATCTCATCAGGGGAAGGCGCTTATCGCTCTTCCCCTGATTTTTTTTGAGCCTGTGGCTACAAGCTGAGTGGAGAAAAAATGATACGAATCGGTATTGTCGGTGCATCCGGATATACTGGGGCGGAGCTTGCCCGGATATTGTGCAATCATTCCGAAGTGGAGCTGACGGTGGCTACCTCGCGGCAATATGCTGGTAAACCGCTTTCTCAGGTATTCCCCAGCTTACAGGGGCGGGCTGATATCCTTTGTGAAGATTTATCTGTTGCGGAACTTGTCGACAGGGCCGATTTTTTCTTTACTGCAGTGCCGCATCAGACCGCGATGGATATCGTGCCGCGGTTGGTGGGTGCAGGCAAGAAGGTTGTTGATCTTTCCGCTGATTTCCGTCTTCATGACCCTCAGGTCTATGAGCAGTGGTATCAGACGCATACCGCCAAGGATCTGCTGACCACAGCGGTGTACGGTCTGCCAGAGCTGCATCGAGCAGCGATTGGCAAGGCGCAGCTGGTTGCCAATCCCGGCTGTTACCCAACCAGTGTGCTTCTCGGGCTTGCTCCGTTGCTCAAGGCTGGACTTGTTGATCAGCAGACTATTATTATTGATGCAAAATCAGGAGTTTCCGGCGCAGGGCGGGCGGCGCAGGTTGGGTCACTTTACTGTGAGGTAGCTGATGGCTTCAAGGCGTACAAGGTGGGGGAGCATCGACACACCCCGGAGATTGAGCAGGAACTGAGCGGGTTGTGCGGTATGCCGGTGACGGTATCTTTTACCCCGCATCTGCTACCGATGTCGCGAGGCATTCTCAGCACGATTTACGCGCAAGTAAGCAAAGTTCTTCCAGACCTGACCACACTATATCAGGATTTTTACCGGGAGGAGGAATTTGTCCGGGTTTGTCCGGCAGGTCATTATCCAGCGACCCAGTATGTTCGGGGAAGTAATTATTGTGATATTGGTGTTAAGTTTGATCCGCGTACCGGCCGGGTTATCATTTTGTCTGCTATTGACAATGTGGTAAAAGGAGCCTCTGGGCAAGCGGTGCAGAACATGAATCTCATGTGCGGTTTTCCGGAGAATGCCGGACTTAGAATCGTGCCCCTTTTTCCATAAACGCAGTGCGAAACATCAAACTTGTTCTGTCCTATGACGGCACTGCCTATGCAGGTTGGCAGAGGCAGTTGGGCCAGATTTCCATCCAGCAGGTTGTGGAAGAGGCGATTGTCCGCCTGACCCAGACTCCGGTCACGCTTCACGGAGCAGGGCGTACCGATGCCGGGGTACATGCCGAGGGGATGACGGCCAATTTTAAGACTGAGTCGGTTTTTGCGCTTTCTGGTCTGGTGAATGGGCTGAACAGTATGCTGCCGGAGTCTATTCGGGTGCTGGCCGCAGAAAATGTTGCCAACGATTTTCATGCGCGCTATAACGCCACGGGCAAGGTGTATGAGTACATCTTCATTACCACGGAAATAATGCCGCCCTGCTTGCGGTTGTATGCTACTCAGATAAAGGGGTCTTTTATCTGTGATCCCGTGCGTCTTTGTCTGCCGATGTTAGTCGGGACCCATGATTTCAGCAGCTTTGAGGCGGCTGGATCTCGCGATTTGTCTTCCTCCCGTGGCAGGGGCGCAGTGCGCACCATTTTTACCGCCGATCTTGCCGAAGTGGGACAAGGCTCTGCGGTGTATCGACTGACTATCTCCGGGGATGGCTTTCTTCGCCATATGGTGCGTAATATTGTTGGCACTTTGTTTGCCGTTGGCCGTGGGCGGGTGACACCTTCTGATTTTCAGGAGATATTGACATCTCGGGATCGGAGTTTGGCTGGGAATACTGCGCCTGCCAAGGGTTTGACCTTGAAAACTGTTTTGTACTTAGGAGCCGTTAAGAAATAACCAGTACTATTCTGACTGTTAACTGTACGGCTCCTTATGCCGTTTTGATCACACGAAGCGTCCAGGTTTTTTTGCAACGGCTAAGTTGGCTTCGTGGCGATGATTGCCCGAGCTTTTTTTGCAAACGCTATTACAAGGAATGAAAATGGAAGCGGAAATTAGTCTTGCCCAACGAGTCAAGCAGATCAAGCCTTCTCCAACTCTTGCTGTGAACGCCAAGGCCAAGGCTCTTAAGGCGGCGGGTGCTGATATTCTCAATTTCAGTGTGGGTGAGCCTGATTTTGATACCCCGGTTCATGTTTGTGAGGCTGGGAAAAAAGCCATAGACGAAGGGTTCACCCGCTATACCGCGGTGCCGGGGATCCCGGAATTACGGGAAGCTATTGCCAGCAGGCTGGCTCAGGATAAGGGGTGGAGCTATGAGCCTGATCAGATTCAGGTCTGCTGCGGCGGCAAGCATGGGCTCTATAATATAGCCCAGGCCCTGTTTGGTCCTGGCGATGAGGTATTGATCCCGACCCCGTACTGGGTGTCCTATCCGCCCATCGTTTTGTTGGCCGGCGCTACTCCGGTGGAAGTTCCGCTTTCCGAGAGCAACGATTTTGATTTAAGCGAAGAGTTGCTTGCCCGTTACGCCACACCGAAAACCAAGGCCATTATCCTGAACAGCCCATCTAACCCAACCGGCGCCGTGTTTTCCGCCAAGGCCCTTGAAGCGGTGGCGAAGATGGCCCTGGCTAACAACTGGCTGATCATCTCCGATGATATTTACGACACCATTGTTTATGGCGATGGCCAGTTGCCACATATTCTGGATACGGATAAACGACTCGCGGCCCAGACCCTGGTACTCAATGGCGTATCCAAGTCCTTTGCCATGACTGGCTGGCGCATCGGATACACCGCTGGACCAAAACAGATTATCGCTGCCATGAACAAGATTCAGAGTCAAAGCACCTCCAATCCGTGTTCCATCTCCCAGAAAGCGGCGTTGGCTGCGGTGAGCGGGTCGCAGGATTTTCCTATCATGATGCGAAACGCCTTTGTCCCCCGGCTTGACTTTATCATGGCTGCCCTTGGCAATATCCCTGGTGTTACCTGCGTGCGGCCCAAAGGAGCTTTCTACGTGTTCCCCAATGTTTCCGCCTATTATGGCAGAAGTTTCAAGGGGAAAGTGATGACGAACTCGGTTGATCTGGCTGATTATCTGTTGGATGAGGCCTTGCTGGCTACGGTGCCGGGAGCGGCTTTCGGAGCGGACGCCTTTATTCGTTTCTCCTTTGCCACGGCCATGGAGACCATCGAAGAAGGCATGAAGCGGTTGGCTCAGGCCTTGGGGAAACTCTCGTAGTTGGCCTGGTTTCAGCCTGGGCCGAAATCATGGGTTGCAGCCTCGCTCAAGGCCCAAATCCATCTGTCTAAGGGGCGCTCCTTTGAAAGCGCTTTCTGACCGTTATGAGAATAACAAAGATAGAGCCAACTTCCGTTTTTCAGGAAAATCTTGATAAGTCCATGATTGGGGTGTGTAAACCAGCCTTCAGTATATGTGTCGTTCATGTGTCTGTGTCTCTGGAATATAGTCTCTTTGTAATCCCGTCGGGCAGTCTATTTCTCAAGACACTGGGAAATACATTCCTTGCATTTTTTATCGGTTTTTTCGGCCTGGCAATACTTGCTGAATCCTGAGATCAGATCGCTGCCGCCTCGTGGGCATTGTTCCATGAAACTTACAAATTGAGTTAGCCGTTCGATAATTTCTTTGGGCGCGGCATGTTCAATCTTGCAGGCCCCTTCTTCCGCAACCTTTTCCCCGACCGCCAGAACCTTGATAAAGAAAGCCTTGAGTACCTGATGGCGGCGGATGACGTCCATCGCCATTTCCTGCCCGGTGGAAGTTAAGGTAATGACTTCGTATGGGGCATAGTTGATCAGGCCCTTTTGAGCCAGGGAGCGAAAGGCTTCAGTAACGGAGGAGCGGCTGACTTTGAGAGTGCTGGCAATCTCCTTGGCTCGGGCTACCTGTTTTTCGGCAATGATGTGAAAGATGGTTTCAAGGTAGTCTTCCAGGCTGGCGCTGAGTCTTTTGGTCGGTGGCATAGGCGTGTTTTGGGTCCTGTTGTTGAGCTTTGCATGAAAGGATGTGCAAGATTTTGGCTCAGGGTTAATATTTTAGGAGCAACTAACACTATTCAGTGTGAAAATTATTGTCAACAATTTTTAGTTGTGTCAAGATTAAGGAGTTGTTCTGTAATGGCTATCAGGATAGACAAATCGTGATCGGTATTCGGTAGTTATCCTCATATAAATATTTTTATATCCGGGCAGGTATGATGGACGAAAAAAAGCTGCGGGAACTCCTTGTACAAGTGAGTAATGGTGTGTGTACTGTTGCGGATGCCATGACGGAACTGAAAAATTTCCCTGTCGAGATGCTTTCTTGTGCTTACCTGGATCATCACCGGCGTTTACGAACCGGGTTGCCAGAAGTGGTTTACGGAGAAAATAAAACGACTGGCCAGATTGTTGATATTTTTAAAAAGTTGCTCCATTTTTCTCCAATGGTAATGGCGACCAGGGTGAGTCAGGATAAAGGTTTGGCTGTTTGTCTGGAAATTCCAGGGCTTGTTTACCATGAGGCGGCCCGGATGGTGACTGCGCAGATGGAAGAAAAACAGTCTGCTGTCAATAGCGGGGCAGGATTGGTGGTGGTACTCACGGCTGGAACTTCTGATATTCCGGTGGCGGAGGAAGCCTTTGTCAC
>DOZO01000045.1:131363-156817 GCA_003517965.1 Desulfobulbaceae bacterium | reverse complement strand
CGCGTCGGGATCTTCTTGACAAGGCGGGTATATTGATTGTTGTTGCCGGGATGGAGGGAGCTCTTCCCAGTGTGGTCGGAGGCCTGGTGGATAAACCGATTATCGCGGTGCCGACCAGTGTTGGCTATGGCACAGGTCTGGGAGGCATTGCCGCGCTTTTGGGTATGCTCAACAGCTGTTCTCCGGGAATTGCGGTTGTTAATATTGACAATGGATTTGGTGCCGCTTGTATGGCGGCAAGTATCAGCAGGCAAATCATCGGCAGTACCGGGAGAATAGAAGCATGATACGGACAGAAGAAGAATTGCATGCAGCATGCTCGGCCATCGAGCCTGTCAGCGCCTTGGTGTTGGCCCAGGCTCAGGCTAAACTTGATAACCTTACTAAGCCTCTGGGTAGTCTTGGCAAGCTGGAGATGTTGGCGGCCAGAACCTGCGCCATACGAAGAACTATTGCGGCCAAGGTAGAAAAAAAGGTTATTCTTACCTTTGCCGGAGATCACGGAGTGGTTGCCGAGGGAATTAGTGCCTTCCCTCAGGAGGTAACCCAGCAGATGGTGCTAAATTTTCTGGGCGGTGGAGCAGGGGTCAATGTGCTGGCTCGTCATGTGGGGGCCGAGGTGCGGGTGATTGATGTAGGAGTAGCTGTTCCGATTGAGGCTGAGGGCTTGCGGCAATGTAAGGTTCGGCCCGGCACCGCCAACATGGTTAAGGGCCCGGCCATGAGCATTGATGAAGCGCTTGCCGCTATAGGGGTTGGCATGGCTATGGCCAGGGAAGTCATTGAGGATGGCGCCGAGATCCTGGGTACTGGCGATATGGGTATCGGTAATACCACCTCGTCGGCTGCTCTTTTTGCAGCTTTGCTGTCGGTCAAGGTGGTTGAGGTGACAGGCCGGGGCACGGGCATAGACGATGCCATGCTGCTACATAAAATCGCAGTGATCGAGCAAGCCCTGGCGGTGAATCAGGAGCGATTGAATTCTCCCCTTGGGGCACTGGCTGCGGTGGGCGGGCTGGAGATTGCTGCCATCTGCGGGTGTATTCTGGAGGCGGCTACACGAAGAATTCCGGTTGTGGTAGACGGTTTTATTTCGAGCGCCGGGGCCTTGGTCGCCCAACGTCTTGCACCTCATGCCTTGGGTTACTGTTTTTTTAGTCACCTGTCGGCGGAACAGGGTCATAGGATTTTTTTTGAGAAGATGGGCGTGAGTCCCCTGCTGCATCTTGATCTGCGTCTGGGAGAAGGAACCGGCGCCGCCCTGACCATGAATCTGGTAGAAGCGGGGCTTAAAATCATGAATGAGATGGCTACCTTTGGCGAGGCCGGGGTTAGTGAGGCTGATTGAATACCATCTTGCTGAGTGCTCGGATTGCCATCGCTTTTCTTACTATCCTGCCCGTTCGCCTATCTGCGGATCTGCCCGATAGCGGGCTTAGACGGAGCGCAGCCTTTTTCCCGCTGGCGGGTTGGTTGATCGGCGGTCTTTTGGCTGGAGGAGCCTGGGTATGTCTTTTGGGCAGTCTCCCTCCGTTGGTAAGCGCGGTGCTGCTGGTGGCTCTTGCCGCCTGGTTGACCAAGGGGTTGCACCTCGATGGTCTGGCTGATTTATTGGATGGTCTGGGAGGAGGGTGGGATCAGGAGAGGAGACTGGCGATCATGAAGGACTCGGCTATCGGGACCTTTGGCGTGATCGGTCTGGTTGTACTGCTTGCTTTGAAGGTTGCCTGCCTTGCCGCACTTCTGGCCAACGGTGGGGATCTTCTTTTCTTTGCCTTGTTGGCCGGGCCAGTGACGGCCCGCTGGTCTATGTCCACGCTTGCCTGCGGCGTTCAATATCCGCGGGTAAGCGGCACCGGCCATGCCTTTGTCGGCAAGGTCGGCATAGCTGAATTGGGATTTGGCAGTCTTTTGCTGATGCCGCTCATCTGGTGGCACTGGTCGGCGGCGTTGATTATTTTATGCGCCGCCTTGTTGCCTGCTTTTTGGCTCCGTTTCAAGGCGACCAGAGCCCTTGGCGGCGTTACCGGCGATGTGCTTGGTGCTTCCTGTGAGTTGGGCGAGGCCTGCGGATGGCTGGCTGCGGTGCTGTTGCTTGTTAATACTGGATAGTTGCGATATTTTAAAACTATTGTAAAAGATCAACTTGGACGTTTCGTGTGGCCAAAACGGTACAAAGAGCCGTGAATTAACGAGCATAATTTTACAGCATTTGTAACGGCCCATAAACCCTTTGCGGGGAAAGCCATGGAGAGTAAACACTTATATGTATAATAATTTACGAGGTAAGGTGGGATTGGTAACCGGAAGTTCACGGGGGATTGGTAAGGCAATCGCTTTGCGGCTTGCGGAAAATGGGGTTGATTTGGTAGTGAATTATGTGCGTCATCGGCAGGATGCGGAAGCCACTGCTCGGCTTATCGAGGAAAAAGGGGCGCGCTGTCTGGTGGTCAAGGCTAATGTGGCTAACGACGAAGATTTGCAGGCTATGTTCGCCTTGATTAAAAGCGAGTTCGGCCATCTTGACTTTCTTATCAGCAATGCCGCTTCCGGGGTCCTGAAACCGGCGCTTGAGTTGAGCAGCCGACACTGGAACTGGGCCATGGAAATCAATGCCCGAGCCCTGCTTTCTCTTGCTCAGCAGGCTGTGCCGCTTATGGTCAAGGGTGCCAGAATCATGGCGGTTTCCAGTATGGGAGCAGTGCGGGCTGTGGAAAATTATACGGCTGTGGGCGCTTCCAAGGCGGCGCTTGAATCGTTGGTCCGTCATTTGGCTGTGGAGTTGGGGCCGATGGGGATTAATGTCAATACCATCAGTGCCGGAGCTGTGGATACCGAGGCTCTGAAAAAATTTCCCAACCGAATACAGATTCTTGAGGGTGCCCTGCAACGAACACCCATGGGACGGCTTACCACGCCTGAAGATGTGGCAGATGTCGCTTTGTTTTTATGTAGTGATCTGGCAGTGATGATTCAAGGGCAAACCATCGTTGTGGACGGTGGTTATTCCATCAGGGCCTGAGCCTCTCTTCATGCAATCTTTTAAAACACAAGAGCGTCTTATCCTTGCCTCTGGTTCGCCCCGTAGACGTAACTTTCTTGCGGAGTTGGGGCTTGTATTTGAGGCTCAGGCGGCGTACATTAATGAGATTGCGCAATCAGGCGAGCAGCCCCGTGACTTTGTTGCTCGCCTGGCGCAGGAAAAGGCCCGGGTCATTGACCAACCAGACGCCTGGGTGCTGGCCGCTGATACTGTGGTGGTGGTGGATGGGGATATCCTTGGCAAACCAGGCGACGAAAACGGGGCCTGTGCTATGCTGATGCGCCTTTCCGGACGATGGCATGAGGTGTGGACCGGATTTTCATTTTATCGGCAGGCGACAGATGAGTTGTACACGAAAACTGTCTGTACCAGAGTCCGGTTTATGACGCTTACGCCGGAATTGTGTCGGGCCTATGTCCGTACCGGAGAGCCAATGGACAAGGCGGGTGCTTACGGGATTCAGGGCAAGGGTTGTTTCCTGGTGCCGGAAATCAACGGATCTTATACCAATGTGGTAGGTTTGCCCATGGCCGAGGTTTTCGAGGCATTATTGCATCACAAGATAATCGTGCTATGAGAGACGGTTTGTGAGAAGAGGAGAAACGCTATGACAGCCTCATGTTCGAATATCTTTGTTGCCCGTCAGCCTATTTTTACGCGAAACAAAGAGGTTTTTGCCTATGAACTTCTTTTCCGTTCCGGTTTACACAATTACTTCGATCCCTTGCAGGACGGAGAAGAGGCCACCTCCAAGGTTATCACCAACAGTTTCCTCCTGATCGGCATTGCCACCATCACCGAAGGGAAAAAGGCGTTCATCAATTTTAACGAAGAGATGCTGCTCAAGGGGTATCCCTCTCTTTTTCCCAAAGAGATCGCCGTGGTTGAAGTGCTGGAAACGGTCGGGGCTACACCAGAGGTTCTACAGGCCTGCGAAAGGCTGGTCGGAGCAGGTTACGTTCTGGCCCTGGATGATTTTCTTTACGAAGACCGTTTTTTGCCGCTTGTCAAACTGGCCAGGATCATCAAGTTTGATATCCGTCTGATGAGTTTTGCCGAACTTGAGCGACAGGTGAAGATTGTCAGTCGTTACAACGTAAAGTTGCTGGCGGAAAAAATTGAAACCAATGAAGAGTTTGAAGCCACCAAGAAGCTGGGCTTTGATCTGTTCCAGGGGTATTTCTTCAGCCGCCCCCGTATTATGGAAGGGCGGGATATCCCCGGTTCCAAGCTTCATTACTTGCAAGTGCTGAAGCTCATTCAGAATGAGGATTATGATTTTTCCGAGCTGTCCATGTATGTCAGCCGTGATGTTTCCCTGGCCTACAAACTGCTCAAGTATGCAAATTCAGCCTATTTTGCCAGGAGACAGAAGCTGGAAAGCATTGAGATGGCCGTGGCTATGATGGGACAGCTTACCTTAAGAAAATGGCTGTCGTTGATGATGCTTTCCTACCTCGCCGATGACAAGCCTTCCGAATTGCTCAGTTTAGCCGCTTTTCGGGGCAGTTTTTGTGAAATGATCGCCGGTCAGCTTTTGGGCCTGCGCAAGGAGGCCGGGATGTATCACACGGTGGGAATGTTCTCGTTGCTCCCAGCCATGCTTGACAGAGCTATGGCGGATATCCTGCCGGAGCTGGCTCTGCCAGAGGTGATTCAAGAGGCGTTGCTTTCTGTGGTCGCCACCCCCATTTCCCGGACTCTTTCCCTGGTTATCGCCTATGAACGTGGAGACTGGGATACGACCATCGAGCTGGGAGAAAATTTGGCAGTCAATCTTGAGTCCCTGCCTTTGCTCTACGCACAGGCTATTGAAATTGCTCAGGCTCAGCTTACTGAGTAATGGCGTTCATTTTTGAAAAATCACCAATCTGCAGAAAAAGTCGGGCGATGGCGGTCAGTAGATTCAACCGGTTGGCGCGTACCCTTTCATCTTCTACCATGACCATAACTTCTTCGAAAAAGGTATCTATCGGCTCCTTCATTTTGAGGATCACAGTCAGGGCTTTTTCGTAATCGCTGGCTTCAAGCAGGGGGGTGGCCTCCAGACGTACAGCCAGGTATGCCTCCTGGAGTTTTTTCTCGGCAGTTTCCGTGAGTAGGGCTGCTTGCACCGAGATCGCACTGTTGTTCTTGGTAATATTGATTACTCGTTTGAAGGCTCCGGCCAGGATGGTAAAGGCTTCCTGGCTGCTGATGGCCAACAGGGCGTTGATTCTTCGCAAGCAGTCAAGCGGATCGTCAAAGGAGACGGAGGTTACTGCTTCTACGGTCTCGACTGCGTATCCCCTGCTGGTAAGATCATTGATGAAGCGGCCCCTTATGAATTCGAGCACGTTATGGCTGGCCTCGGTCTGGGGAATGGTCAGTTTGTCGCCATAGAGGGAGAGCGCCTCGTTGACAAATTCGGCAAGAGAGAGGCTGAAGCCCATAGTGTTGATGATATGAAGAAGCCCCAGTGACAGGCGACGCAGGCCGAAGGGATCGGTGGTGCCGTTCGGGATCTGGCCGATGCCGAAGCAACCACAGATGGAATCAAGTCTGTCAGCCATGCCGATCAGCGCCCCAGGGATTGAAGCAGGCAACTGGCCTCCGGCTCTGACTGGCAGGTAATGTTCCATGATAGCCGTGGCTACTTCTGGCGCTTCCCCGCTGAGCAGGGCGTAATCTTTGCCTATAGACCCTTGCAGGGAGGGAAACTCTCCGACCATATCGGTCAACAGGTCGGTCTTGGCAAGTTGCGCGGCTCGTTCAGAATGGATCAGGTGCTCTGGCGCAAGTTTTCTGGCCAGCAGCCCGGTCAGGGTAGTAACTCTGCGGGTCTTGTCAAGCATGGTTCCAAGTTTGTTCTGGAAGATAACTCCGGAGAGATCTTCAATACGATCCTCCAGCGAGCGGCGCTGGTCTTCCTTGAAAAAGAAAAAAGCATCTTCCAGTCGTGCCCTAATTACCCGTTGGTGACCATCGGCGGCAAGTCTCGCATCCTTGGTTCCTGTGTTGTTCACCGCGATAAAATAAGGCATGAGCTTGCCGGTGCTGTCAACTACGGCAAAATACTTTTGATGTTCTCGCATGGAGGTGATCAAGACCTCGCGGGGCAGGGCCAGAAATCGTTCTTCAAAGGTGCCGCAGAGGGCAAAAGGCTTTTCCACCAGATTGCAGACAGTGTCCACCAGTTGTTCATCCTGAAGAATAGTCCCTCCCACCTGCAGGGCAGCCATGGAAATCTCGGCAATAACCGCAGCGCGACGTTCTTTGGTCTCAACCAGGACTTGGGCTGTACGCAGGGTATCGACATAATCACTAAAGCAGGTTGCCGGGAAAAGGTCTCTGGTCATAAAACGGTGACCACTGGTGGTGTTGGAACTGGTGATGGTGTCTAAGGAGAAGGAAACAGTTTTGCCGGCATAAACAGCCAGTAGCCACTGGATCGGGCGGGCAAAGCTGGTGCGGCCAGAGCCCCAGCGCATGGATTTTGGGAAATTGAGGCTGGTGATGATCTCTGGGAGCAGATGGGCAAGGAGTTCCTCGGTCTGGCGGCCAATCTGTGCAACCCGTACCATGAGGTATTCGCCCTTTGGTGTTGCCACGATTTGCAGTGCATCTACCTCAACCCCCCGAGTTTTGGCGAAGCCGATAGCAGCCTGAGTAGGTTGTCCATTCTGGTCAAAGGCGGCTTTTTTGGGGGGGCCGAGAATCTCCTCTTCCCGGTTCGGCTGGCGTTCGGCCAGCCCGCTGACCGATACGGTAAGGCGTCTGGGGGTTGCTGCGGTGCGCAGGCTGGAATAGGGCAGGGCCAGATTGGTTAAACGGTCGCCGAGATTTTTTTCCAGTTGGGTGAGGGCTGGTAATATATAATCAGCCGGAATTTCTTCGGTGCCAATTTCAAAGAGGAGTTCGTGGCGCATGGACATTTTCTCGTGATATTTTTTGATAGTGGGCTTGGTGAATAATGTCAGGATAAGGCCGTCGTGATGGGATCCTGCCATTCCAGGGAGGCAAAGGTGTTATAGCCTTGTGAAAGATTTTCTACCAGAACTGAAAACCAGGCGATGGCGGGATGGTTTTCAAGCTTGCGACCAAGGGCTGTGCTAAGATTTTCCACGGAAAGAGTATATTCCAAGCAGGCTTCTGTTACAGGCCAGCAAAGATCGTGGGAAGTCACTTCTTCTACCAGTTGGACGATATCTTCAATCCAGAGAAAATGCTTGAACCGCAGGCTGATGGTTGCAATTCCCCAATGTCCGAGGGAACGGGGCAGGGCTTGGTCAATCTGGGGCGGAAGCGGCGGGGAAATGGGTACCTTGATTTCCAGAATGAGATCATCGGTTTTGTCCAGAGAGCCATGCATGGTGCAGCGGTACTCATTTATGCCAACCGATTGTGTTTGGCCGGAAGATTTTTTTAAAAAATAAGGGAAGGTTATTTCCATGTGGGCCGCTTCTGCCTGGAGTCTGATCTTCATCTCCTCGAGGATCCGATGAAAACTTTTCAGGTTTATTTCGCCGTGGAAGCGGTTCAGGATCTCAACGAACCGGCTCATGTGGGTGCCCTTGAACTGGTGGGGCAGATTTACGTACATGTTGATTAAAGCCACAGTTTTTTGGGTCTTCCTGGCTTTATCTAAGACTGTGATTGGGTAGGAGATGTTTTTGACCCCGACTTTTTTGATGTTGATCCGGCGGTAATCACGCTGGCCTTGGATATCTTTCATGTCGTTCATTGGGCATGGTTAACCGGGGTTTTGTCTGTCAGTTTTCCCTTGGCTGCCACCTTCAGGACAGATGTTTCTTCACTGCGGCTTTCAGTTCATCCAGATTGGATGATTTGACGATATATTCATCGGAAGCCCATGTCGCCAGATCCTGTTTGAAATCCTGATAGGCGGAGCTTAAGATTACCGGCAAGGAGGGGTTTATTTCTTTGATCTGGCGCAGGACATCGATGCCGTTGATGCCGGGCATATTGATGTCTAAGATGATAAGATCCGGCACAATGATCTTCATCTGAATCAGGGCTTCCTCTCCTGAGAGAGCTGAGTGAACCTCGTAGCCTTTGTCTTCCAGCTCTTCGCGATACAGGAGATGGATGCTGTCTTCGTCGTCAACAAGCAGTATTTTTTTCATTTCTTAAATCGCCGCCTCTTTTAAAAATTTGGCTGCTTCTTCCGGTGAGATGGGGTTGATGTAAAAACCAGATCCCCACTCAAAACCGGCAATTGTCGTCAATTTGGGCATGATTTCAAAATGCCAGTGATAATGATCAAGTGGCTGCGAGCGTAACGGCGCGCCATGCAGAACAAAATTATAAGGAACATTTGGAATGCAGTTGTTAAGGCGGCGCATGCACTCAGAAAAAATTACGGATAGTGCTTTTAAATGATCGTTATCCATAGAAATATAGGAAGAGGCATGGCGCTTAGGCAGTATCCACATTTCAAAAGGAGATCGGGGCGCATAGGGAACAATGGCAATGAACAGGTCGTTTTCGGCTATTAATCGCAGGTTCTGGTGTATTTCCTGTCTGATAATGTCGCAGAAAATACAGCGTTCCTTGTATTTGTAGTAGGAAAGACTTCCTTCAAGTTCAGAGTTGATCATGCGCGGCAGAATGGGTAGGGCAATGAGTTGGGAGTGGGAGTGTTCCAGCGAAGCCCCGGCTGCGGCACCAAAGTTTTTAAAAACCATGACGTACTGGAAGCGGGGGTCTTGGGCCAGGTCTTGAAGACGATCCCGATAGGCCTGGAAAACCTTAATCATCCTTTCCGGTGGTAGATTGGTGAAGGATTCGTTGTGGTCTGGGGATTCGATGATAACCTCATGGGCACCAATGCCGTTCATCCGGTCATAGATTCCATCGCCTTCCTTATTGAGATTGCCTTCGATGATGAGGGCTGGGTACTTGTTGGGAACAACCCGTAACTCCCAGCCCGGCTTGTTTGTTTGATGCCCATCGGTGCTGCTGTAACTAAGAACCTCCGAAGGTGTTGTGTTTTCGTTGCCAGGGCACAGGGGACAGAACCCACCCCGGCTCTCGCTTCTTTCCACAATAAAGTCAGTGGGCCGTTTGCCCCTTTCGGTGGAAATAATGATCCAGCGGCCAATGATCGGATCTTTGCGGAGTTCAGGCATAGCGTATTATAAGCCCTTTTGCGCCCTTTCCTGGTTTTCCTGGAGGGTTTTGCATTCGATGCATTGGGTTGTAACCGGTCGTGCCTCAAGGCGTTTTTCTGAGATCTCGTCGCCGCATTCTTCGCAAATTCCATAAAGGCCTTCGTCAATACGTTCGATGGCTTCCCTGATCTTGGCAAGTAGTTTTCGTTCTCGATCACGGATGCGGAGTTCAAAACTCCGATCTGATTCGGCGCTGGCCCGGTCAGTGGGGTCGGGATAATTTTCGGTGCTGTCGTTCATTTCGTGGATGGTCTTTTCGGCCTCTTGCAAAAGATCCTGGCTCATGGCCTCAAGTTTTTGGCGAAAATAATCGAGTTGTTCTCTGTTCACAGTCTTACTCCCTTGGTATATCTTGAGCAGTGCCATTCGCTATCGTTGATAGCTTCCGCTTTTGCCCCCGATTTTTCTTTCTAGTCTGATGTTGTTAATGATCATCCCTTTGTCCACAGCCTTACACATATCATAAATGGTCAGAGCGGCAACCGAGACGGCGGTCAGAGCTTCCATCTCGACTCCTGTTCTGCCGGTTATTCCCACGGTAGCAGTAATTTCTATGGTGTGTGTCGCCTCGATTAGTTTAAAGTCCACTGTAACTTTGTTGATGGCCAGAGGGTGGGTGAGGGGGATCAAGTCATCGACTTTTTTGGCGGCCATGATCCCGGCGATCCGAGCGACACCGAGCACATCTCCTTTGGCAATATTCCTTTCCTGTACCAACTGAAATGCTGGTGCCGAGAGAGAAATTGCGCCGGACGCCGTTGCTTCACGCACAGTGTCGCTTTTGCCCCCTACATCCACCATGCGGGCATTTCCGGCTTCATCAAAATGGGTAAACTGGTTATCAGTCAAGGTTTGGTCGCTCATTTTTTTTGTCGTGTTCAAGAATCAATGGTTTGCATCGGCAAATTTATGAAGGATTTTATTGAAAAACCCCTCTTCTTCATGGGCGATGTCCCTGGCTTTCTGTAATGAGTCAAATTCTGTGAGCAGTTCTTTTTCCCGCGGGGAAAGTTTGTTTGGGATGATAATTTTGATTTTAACGAGCATATTTCCTGGTCTCTCGCCTCTGAGGGAGGGGGCGCCTTCGCTCTTCAGGGTGAAGACTTGCTCGGGTTGGGTTCCTGCCGGAATCAACAATTGTCTGATGCCGTTGATGGTTGGCACCTCTACTGTGGCACCCAGCGTAGCTTGTACCATGCTCAGAGGGAATAGGCAGTGTATCTCGTTTCCTTCTCGTAGAAAAAACTCATGGGGCTCGACATGCATGATCACATACAAATCACCAGACGAACCTCCCTTGCGGCCACCTTCTCCTTCACCCCGCAGGCGCATGCGGGCACCAGTGTCAATGCCGGCTGGAATCTTCAAGGATACTTTTTTTGTTTTCTTGATAAGTCCCGCACCCTGACAATCATTGCATGGCTCGGTAATGATTGTGCCTTCGCCGTGACAGTTGGGGCAAGCGGATTGTACCCGGAAAAAGCCCTGGGCGTGTACCACCTGACCATGACCCTTGCATGTTGGACAAGTTGTCGGTTTGTGACCGGGGCGTAAGCCGGTGCCATCGCAGGTCCAGCAGGTTTCCCGCTTGGTAATTTCTATCTCTTTGTCTGCGCCATGAACTGCATCCATGAAACTAATGCCCAGATCGTAGCGTAGATCGTTCCCCTGAATATGGGTCTGGCGTTTTGGTCCAGAACGGCCTCCGAACATATCACTGAAGATGTCGCCAAAGCTTGAGAAGATATCATCAAAATTGCCAGGGCCACTGTAGCCGCTGTCTTTCAGACCGGCGACTCCATAACGGTCATAAATTTTGCGTTTTTCCAGGTCGCCAAGAACTTCGTAGGCCTCGGCAGCTGTTTTAAATTTATCTTCAGCCGATTTGTTCCCAGGATTCTTGTCTGGATGCCATTTCATGGCCAGCTTGCGGTACGCTTTTTTTATTTCCTCGGCAGTCGCATCTTGAGCGACCCCTAATGTTTTGTAAAAATCGGTTTCCATCAGTTACAGTGAGACCTGCTCTGTCTGCTCATCACCCGTCTGTGTGGTCGGGGCGAGAACATCCTCTTTGGGGGGGGGAGATTTTCTGATGGAGGCGAAATCGACCTGACCGGAGGCAATCTCGCGCAAGGTGGAGACAATCTCCTTGTTTTTACATTTCACCAAAAAAGGAGCGCCATTGCGGTGCTGTTTGACCCGTTTAATGGCAAGATGGATAAGGGAAAAACGATTTTCATTGCCTATCTGACGCAGGCAGTCTTCGACGGTGATGCGTGCCATAATACAACTCCTCTTGTGGAGAATTTCCCCTTGGATATCTTGGTAGTATAAACTATAGAATTATAGTCTATCCCGTATTTTTGGCAATCATTTTTTCTGTCCTCCAATTATTCCATAGATAATTGTCACTATCCAGTTCAAGGCTGGATAGTGACGAAAAGCAGGAAGTCTAACTATGCAGCAGCGCTGCTTCGCTACTGCCACAGATGTGCGTGTTAATCGTCGGCAGCAGTGCCGACCAAGAGGTCTGCTATATTTGCTTTTGCACATGAGCAGGCCGATGATAGGTAAGCGAGCCTGCGAGACTCTGAAGCAGATGTGGTGCTGCTGGGTAGTTACAGATAATTAAAGGGGTTGTGCGGGTAGATACTTGTTGGATATGTGTGAAATTAAGGTTGTCAGGGAAGATGAAAGAGTTGCATGGTATGGTGGCATGGAAAATGCTTACAATCAAGATGAGATTGAAGAAAAGTGGTGATTGATAGGGCTGGATCAGCAAGAAATTCCTTGTGGAACATTGGGTTTAGCTTGATTCTTAGGGAAAAATGGGAAAAAAATTCCCAGACACTGATGATAGACATGGCTGTCATTTTATTGACTCGGTGGTTTTGTTTTGTGGTGTTAGGTGACAGAGGGAGAAGATATGCAGAGAATCATAGTAGGGTTGTTGCTCATCACTTGCTGTGGCTGTTCGGGAGGAATATACAATAATTTGGTTGAGATGGAAATGCGCCTCGCCTCGCCAGTATTGGGGGTGAGTCAGCGGGTGCCAGTGGTATATTTTGGTAGGGGCGATGTTTTGTATGATCCCATGATGAAGAATGGTGGTCTCGCTTGGCGGAGTATGGAAAGGGATTATTCTGATTATAATTTTAATCCCTGATAGGGGGAGATGATAATGATGATCAAGAAATTGTTTGCGGTTTTGCTGGCCTTGGGATGTGCGGCAACTTCCGTACTGGCCTCAGACGGTAAACCACCTGAGTCTGTGGATAATGGGGAAAGGGAACAGGCACGGCAACGTTCCATGCCGGTCTATCGTCCGTATTTTTATAATTATCCCCATGCGATACCAGCTGATTATGTGTTTCGCACCGCTCGAGTTTTTTCGCCGTTGAACATGCCGCAATCTTTTTTTCCTGGCTTTGGTTTCGGTAAGATAGGAGGATCGGCGGTAGGTGATGTGGGACAAGGTGCTATCTTGCAGGCTAAGATTAACCAGTTAGGCAAGGCGCTTATTGTCAATGCCAGCGAGGTGCTGGCCGATGAATATGTGGTGGCGGTGAGCACCTTTGTGAACCTTGATAATCTGTATGCCACCTCTTCCCTCGGTCGTTTTTTGGGCGAGCAGTTGCTTTCTACGCTGCAGCAGGCAGGGCTTGAAGTGATTGAGGTGCGGAAAACTCCAGGCATGATGGTGAGTCCCTATCACGGAGAGTACGCCTTGTCCAGGAGTATGGATGAAATTAGCCTTGTGCAGGCAGCTCAGGCCGTGGTGGTGGGAACATATGCTGTGGCTGGGCAGGAAATTTTTGTTAATGCCCGGTTGTTGCGTAACGATGATAACAGGGTCCTTTCTTCTGCAAGTATGGTGTTGCCCATTGATCAGTTGACCGCTAACCTGCTGGCCAATGAAAGCATGCCTGCTTCTACCCGCACTGCGCAGGTTATGATTCGTCAGTTTCCGGAAAAAGGCCAGGCTGCGCTCCAGCCTCCGGCAAAAAAAATAACAAAGACTGCGATCAAGCGTACTGTCAAGCGTACAGTCAAGCCCCCCGTAAAGAAGGATTGCTTATGAAAACAACAAGAAAGATGGCTAATTTCTGGGGGTTGTTATTTCTGGGTTATGTCCTGCTGTTGAACGGGTGTGTGCCACCGGCGCCAACGGGCGGAACTGTCTCGGTGGTTACTCCTGATTTTTTTGGGGTTGGGGAAGAGTTGGCTTTACAGTTGACTTCCGGGATGCGCGGTGCTGGAGGGGGACAGCGGTTGATCCTGACCACGGTGGTTGATCTCGATAATCTTTATACCACTACCCGTTTTGGCCGGACCCTGACCGAGGCTTTGTCAACCAGTTTGTTTCGCCACGGTTTTGGTGTGGTGGAGATCCGCAAGTCCGCAGAAATTCTTATGCGGGATAACCGGGGCGAGCTGATGCTCACCAGAGACGTCAAACTTCTGGCCAAACAGCAACAGGCGGCGGCTATTCTTACCGGCACCTATTCGCTGACGCCGACTACGGTAATTCTCAACCTTAAACTGCTTGATGCTGGTTCTCAGCAGGTGCTTTCCGTGGCAGGGCTTGAATTGCAGCGCAGCCGCAACATCAATCATCTTCTTGTGGCAGGAGGTGGCGCTTTGGAAGATGCGCTTCTTTCCGCACACGAGCGTTGAGGGGATCAGTATGAGAAAAGCAATCGTGGTTATGCTTTGTGGCCTTGTCCTCTCCGGGTGTGGAACAACTCAGAAAAATTGGGCCAGTCAGCCGGTGGAGGTCAGGAAGAACTCGCCGGTGGTCTTGATTTATCCAGATACGAATATCTATCAGGAGGCAAGCGTGGGTATTTTGTCCTTTCAGATGCCCGGGAATATGACCCGGGAACAAGGGGAGGGGGTTGCCATGCTCTTCAAGGATGTTCTTCTGGGAAAGCAAGCGTTTCCAAAGGTGCTCCGTATTGCAGAGCCTTATCGGGATATTCAGGAAGCTTTGGCTCTTGGTCGGAAGGCAAAAGTCGATCTGGTTCTGGCAGGCAAGATCAACTATGCCCTGGAAGGTACCCAGTTCGGCGGAGGTCGGGTTGAGGTAACCACTCGGTTGCTTAATGTGTATACTGGCAATACTGTCTGGTATATCGAGCAATCAATGGATCAGCCTGTAGTTTATCCGAAAAGCAGCACGTTCTCCCGTTTTGTTGCCGCGTTTAACCCGCCGGAAATCAAGTCTTCCCAAGCGGGGCCGGTGGTGCCCAATATGCTGGCGCAAGTTGCCTTTGATATGACCGAGGTCATGGCCGGGGCCAGATCGGTGAGCCGATAGCTGAAAGAGTTGGGCTAAGAAATAGGGATAAATTAGCGCTGGAAGGGGTTTTTTAGGAGCATGGTTTGTTCGCGACCTGGGCCGACTGAGAGAATGTAAGCTGGGATCTCGGTGAAATCTTCAATGCGTTTCACATAATCACGGGCTTTGGTTGGCAGATCGTCCAGACTGCGAGCCTGGCTGATTTCTTCTGTCCAGCCTGTGAGGTTTTCATATACCGGCTGTACCTTGGCAAAGGCCTTGATATTGCTTGGCATGGCTGTCATTACCTTGCCGTCTGCTTCATAACTGGTGGCAAGTTTCAGGATCGACTGGCCACTCAGGACATCGAGTTTGGTGATGGCCAGACCGTTGATGCCGTTTAAGCGCACAGCTTCGCGAGCAATGACGCCGTCGAGCCAGCCGCACCGGCGCTTGCGACCGGTAGTTGCTCCTACCTCTCCCCCCTTTTGTTGCAAGGTGTCGCCAGTGAGATCAAGCAGTTCGGTGGGGAAAGGCCCCTCGCCAACCCTGGTGGTGTAAGCTTTGAGGATGCCGATTACACAGTCGATGTGAGAAGGGCCGAAGCCGCTGCCGGTGCAGGCGTTGCCGGCGGTAGTGTTAGAGGAGGTGACAAAGGGGTAAGTACCGTGGTCGATGTCAAGCTGGGTGCCCTGGGCTCCTTCAAAGAGGATATGCTTGCCTGCTTTGCGGCCTTCGTCCAAGGCAACGGAAACGTTATCAATAAAAGGGGTAAGGCGCTCTGCGTATTCCAGATATTCGTCGTATATCGCCTCGGGCGCAAGTGGGGATCTGTTAAATTTTTTGGTGAGGAGAAAGTTGTGCTCGGCAAGGTTTTCGCGGAGTTTTTCCATTAAAGATCCCAGATCCAGCAGATCCCCGGCCTTGATGCCTTTGCGGAGGATCTTGTCGCCATAGCAGGGCCCGATGCCTCGTCCGGTGGTGCCGATCTTTTTGTCGTTGGCCAGAGATGATTCGCTGCACGAGTCGAGGAGTCGATGGTAGGGCATGATCAGGTGGGCGCGTTCGCTGATCATCAGGCGCTGTGGGTTTACCGGCAGACCGCTGGTCGCGAGTTTGTCCATTTCGTCAAGCAGAACGCCGGGGTCGAGCACTACGCCGTTGCCGATGAAACATTTTTTGCTTTCGTAGAGGATGCCGGAAGGAATGAGATGGAAGACGTACTTTTTGCCTTCAACGACCAGAGTATGGCCCGCATTATTGCCGCCCTGAAAACGGACGACATAATCGGCGTAATGCATCAATAGATCGACGATCTTTCCCTTGCCTTCATCTCCCCATTGTGTTCCCACAACCACCACATTGGCCATCTTGTTCTTCCTCCGTAATCATCCCAAAAAAGGTTATCAGTGAGTCGCAATGAGACTCATTTTTTATTTCATTTTGTATAATAGCAGGCAACATAGCCAAAGGGGAATAAAAAGTCAATCAATGACAGGCCCGCATGTTTCCCAGTTTGAGCCTGTCTTGACACCCTTGGGTAAATGCCGTAAATTGTCAAAGATTATAATTGACGTGGGGTGGCGATGAACTTTGTGGCAGAATAGCAGAATGAATGTTGCTGATATAGTTGAGGCAACGGTATGTTGGTTGAAATCGCTGTCAGTCATCGGCTGCAGTGCCTATATCACAACGGGTATACGTTGGTAATTTGTTAATTTTGTGTCACGATCCTGTTAACTTTTTCTTTTTTTGCGAGTTTATCATGTTTGGTATTGGACTTCCCGAGTTAATCTTGATCCTGGGTATTGCGCTTATTGTGGTGGGCCCGGAAAAACTGCCTGAAATGGCTAAGTCCATTGCCAGGGTAATGTTGGATCTGAAAAAAACTGCCTCTGGCCTCAAGGATAGTCTGCAAGAGGAGATGAAGGAAGAACTTGGACCAGATTCCTGGCAACAGAGGTTGGGGGATTCCTATGTCAATCTGCCTGCTACTTCGGTTCCTGAGCCTGACGTTCCGGAGATTGATGCCGTGTTGTCGCCTGAGCACACCGCGATGGCATCTTCATCTGAGACCCCAGAAGAGAAGTCGGCAGGATGACGGTGCTGGCCGGACATTTTTCCGGACATCTCCGGGAGTTGCGTAATCGGGTTTTGGTATCCTTTCTGACTATTCTGGTGGCCACCCTTATCGCCTATGCTTTTTCCGAGTATCTCGTCCGTTTTTTGATGGTACCCCTGATTACAGGGCACCCGACCCTGGCCAGACTCGTTTACACCAATCTGACGGAGGCTTTTGTCAGCTATCTGAAGATTTCTCTTCTGGCTGGGCTGATGGTAGGTTTCCCGGTTTGTTGCTACGAGTTATGGATGTTTATTTCACCAGGGTTGCATCGCCATGAACGGCGGATGGCGAAAACGGTGGTTTTTTGGGCCACGGCCCTTTTTGCAGGCGGGGTGGTGTTTGCCTATCTGGTGGTGCTACCGAGGACGCTCTCTTTTTTATTGGGCTTTGCTGGTGAACAGCTTGAGCCCTTGCTCCGACTTGATGCCTATCTCACCTTTGTGGCCCGGACCTCGCTTGCTTTCGGTCTGGCTTTTGAGGTGCCCTTTCTCATGGTTATGACCGCTAAAGCCGGGCTTGTAGTAAAGGGATATTTTGCCCGGCAGCGAAAATACTTTTATCTCGCCATCCTGGTGCTTGCTTTTCTGCTGACCGCTGGTGATGTCTTGTCCGCCGTTTTGCTCGCTCTGCCGCTTTTTTGCTTGTATGAAGCAGGAATCCTCATCAGTCACCCATTGACGGGAAAGTTGAAGACTGAAGGCTGAAGCTGGCGTGTTTAAATTCTCTTGATAGTTTCGCTCGATATCCGACATGTCAAATATCCAGTGACGTGGGAGGGGCCTATTGACAAGTGGTAAAATAATTGTATAATCTGCCAAAATTATTCGGGGTTGCGGGAATAACTCAGTGGTAGAGTGTCAGCTTCCCAAGCTGAAGGTCGCGGGTTCGAGTCCCGTTTCCCGCTCCAGCGTAGTTCCGGTTTTTTGGGCCACCCGCTGGGAGGAAAACGCAATGTTTTCTTGAGGGCTAACGTGCTGTTCTGGGCAGGCGGCATGATTTCGTATTACTATAACCGGTCATTCCGATCAGGTTAGCGAATTTTTAGAAAGTGGGCCATGGCCCGCTTTTTTTATTGGTATACTGTGCTATGGAAGAGGATGCGATAGAATCACCCCTGGTTCGGCGTTTGACGCAACTTGCTGTGCCCGTGGTCGAGGGTATTGGCTGTGAGTTGGTCGAGTTGCAGTTTAGGCGCGAGCTGTCTGGGTGGGTTCTTCGTCTAGTTATCGACAAGGAAAATGGCATCGGTATTGATGATTGCAGTAGAATCAGCCGGGAGTTCGCTCATCTCCTTGAAGTGGAAGATCTTATTGAGCATGCATACAGCCTTGAGGTTTCTTCACCGGGACTTGACCGTCCTTTAAAAAGCAAAAGGGATTTTGAACGCTGTAAGGGGAAAAAGGCCAAGGTGGTTGTACAGGAGGCTATTGATGGAAAAAATCAATGTATTGGCCTGATTGAAATGGTGACTCAGGAGTCGGTAACTCTGCGCACCGACCATGGTATAATAGAAATTCCATTTACCCGGATGAAAAGGGCCCGTCTGGTTATTGAATTTTAAGGCACTGGGGCCGGTGTTGACCATAACGGGGGGCGAACCCCTCGGTGGCGGATGTCCGGGCGTAATCGCTGGAAGAGAGACAGGAGAAAACAATGCTGTCAGATTTGAAACGTATTCTTGATCAGATCAGTAGAGATAAGGGAATTGATCGTCAGTTGTTGATTGATGCCATTGAGGAAGCGGTGATGTCCGCGGCCAAGAAGAAATTCGGTCAGCGGCGAGAGCTGGAGGCCCGCTATAATGATGAGATAGGTGAGATTGAACTTTTCCAGTTCCGCAATGTTGTTGATGTGGTTGAGGATGAGCAGACGGAAATTTCCCTGACTGAGGCCCTGCTTCTTGACCCGGAAGTGCAGCTTGGTGACGAGCTGGGCAGCAAGATGGACAGCGTTTCCGATCTTGGGCGCATTGCAGCGCAGTCAGCCAAGCAGGTGATCATTCAAAAAATGAAGGATGCCGAATGCAATGTTATTTATGAGATGTACAAGGAACGCAAGGGTGAGGTTGTCAATGGGATTGTGCAGCGTTTCGAGCGGGGCAATATTATTGTCAATCTTGGCCGGACCGATGCTATCCTGCCAACCAAGGAGCAGATGCCCCGCAAGTCATATCGACAGGGGGATCGAATCCGGGCTCTCCTTCTTGATGTGCGCCAGAGCAGTAGAGATCCGCAGCTGATCCTGAGTCGAACCAATGATGAATTTGTGACTAAATTGTTTGCCATGGAGGTTCCGGAGATTGCCGAGGGGATCGTGAAAATCCTGGGGGTGAGCCGTGAGCCTGGTGCCCGCGCCAAAATTGCCGTGAGTTCATCCGCGGCGGATGTGGATCCGGTGGGTGCCTGTGTCGGGATGAAAGGTTCCAGAGTACAGAATGTGGTTCAGGAACTACAGGGAGAAAAGATTGACATTGTCCCCTGGAGTCCGGATCCGGCCCGCTATGTTTCCAATGCCTTGTCACCCGCTCAGGTTTCTCTGGTGGTTGTTGATGAGGAGAAAAAAACCTTGGTGGTGGTTGTACCTGATGACCAGCTTTCTCTGGCAATTGGTCGTCAAGGACAGAATGTGCGTTTGGCCGCAGCCTTGTTGGGGTGGCGTATTGATGTAAAGAATGAGCAAAAGTATGCTAAAATTAGTGAAGAAGGTTTTCAGTCGCTTCTCGATGTGCAAGGAATGGATGAAAGAACAGCAGAAGCTCTTTATGATGCGGGTTTTAATTCGGCTCATGATCTGGCTCAGGCTGAGGTCGCAACTGTGGTTGCTGAGTTGGGATCCCTGGACGAGCACAGGATTGTCCGCCTGATCTCTGCCGCCCAAAAAGTCAACGTGGACCAAGGGCAAGATGATGCAGAACCCGGGTCAAGCGAAGCTGGGGATAAGCCGTTGTGAAAATGTTGGCCGTTTTTTGTGGTCAAAACGGCATAAGGAGCCGTACGGTTTAGCGGCCAGAATTGTCAGGCCGTTTCTTAACGGCTCCTAAATAGGTCGTATTGTATGACCATTGGCTTTGCGAAAAAAAACAAGGTGTCCATTCGAACATGTTTGGGCTGTCGTCAGAGAAAAACACAGCTTGAGCTGTGGCGTTTTGCCGTGGACAATAGCGGTCAGGTAATGAAAGATTTTTGTGGGAAGCATGATGGACGTCATGTTTACTGTTGTCAGGCTGACAGTTGTCTGCAAAAATTTTTTAAAAATAAAAAAGGATTATCCAGAGCGTTTCGCCAACAGGTGCTGGGATTTAACGAAGGGTTGCAAGACCTCTTCGGGAGTGAGCAATGACAAAAATCAGGGTTTACGAGTTAGCTAAAGAAGCGGAAATGGAAAACAAGGACTTTGTGGCGGCCCTGATTGAGCTGGGCTATGCCATTAAATCCCATAGTTCTTCTCTGGATGAGGAAACAGCACAGGATATTCGTCAAAAGCTAAAAATAGGGCAGACCAAGACGGAAGAAAAAAGGATCCAGGGTGCCGGACGGACGACTATTATTCGCAGAAGAACCAAGATGGTGCCGCTAGATGTACAGCCAGTGAGGGAAGTGCTTGCCAAACCGAAGCCTGTTGTTGTGGCGGAGAGTGAAGAGCTTGAACGGCTTAGGGTGGATATCGAGGAAAACGTCGAGGAAACAGCGCAAAACGAGGATAAATCCGGGGTGATTGAGGGGCCCGGAGTGATAACTGTGGCAGAAACGGTAGACAAGGAAGAGCTGGGGTTGCCTGCGCATTCAGGGCAAGAAGAAACAGAGGCTGTTTCGGTCGGCGAGCCTGATGAGACACTCGGGGTCAAAGAAGTTTCTGTGCTAAAGGCGGTTGTAGACGAGTCCGAAGAGATGGCAAAGCATCGTAAGGGGTTTGCCCGGGTGATTAAAAGAGGGGCTGTCGTTATAATGCCCGCGCCTCCACCCCGTCCGGCGTTCACTCCCCGTCCTGCGTTCACTCCCCGTCCGAAAAGAATCGAGGCGTTAAAAGCAAAGCCTGTTGTTGCTGAAGTTGCCGCGGTTAAAGATGGTAGTGACAAGGGTGAAGGGCCAAAGGGGAATAAGGGTAAACGATTTGTTAAATTCACCACTGAGCCTGCCGAGCATGATCGGAGTAAAAAAGCCCCGTTGCGCAGTCAGCGGCAGGCTGATATTGATATTGAGGATGTTGATGATGCGCTTGGCGGTAAAATCCCTTCAGGTTTGCGGGTAGCACGCATCTCACGGAGCGGCGGCAAGAAAGGCAAGCGTCCGGGTGTTTCCCAGCAGGCTGCAGAAACAAAGGCGATCAAGAAACGAATCAAGGTGCATGAGACGATTACGGTTGGTGATCTTGCCCACCGTATGGGTCTCAAGGTCGGAGAACTTATTGCTAAATTGCTGGGGATGGGGGTTATGACCACCATTAATCAGGCTCTTGATGTAGAGACCGCGACTCTGGTAGCTTCTGATTTCGGCTATGAAGTCGAGCAGGGGGTTACGGAAGAACAGACCGTGCTTCATTTGGAAGAACAGGAGGGCGGCGGTGAGATGCTGCCCAGACCTCCCGTGGTTACGGTCATGGGGCATGTTGATCATGGCAAGACCTCGGTGCTTGATGCCATCAGAAAAACAGATGTGGCAGCAGGTGAAGCAGGTGGCATAACCCAGCATATCGGCGCTCATTATGTGCGTTCTCCGCAGGGGGATGTGGTTTTTCTTGATACTCCTGGCCATGCGGCTTTCACCGAAATGCGTTCTCGAGGCGCTCAGGTTACGGATCTGGTTGTTCTGGTTGTCGCTGCAGATGATGGAGTTATGGACCAGACCAGGGAGGCGGTGAATCATGCCCGGGCGGCCAAGGTTCCTATCCTGGTGTGTGTAAACAAGATGGACAAGCCAAATGCTGACCCCATGAGGGTAAAACGGGAATTGGCCGATCTGAATCTGCTCAGCGAAGAATGGGGTGGAGAGACTATTTTTTGTGAAACCTCGGCCAAAACCGGGGCAGGCATAGCTGAGCTATTGGAAAGCATTCACCTTCAGGCTGAAATCCTTGAGTTGAAGGCCGACCCTCAACGGCGGGCCAAGGGGCATGTAATCGAGGCCCAGCTCCATAAAGGCAGAGGACCGGTTGCCACGATTCTGGTCGAGCAGGGTACCTTGCGGGTCGGCGATGCCTGTGTTGCCGGGATATTTTATGGTAAGGTGCGTTCTTTGACCAATGATCATGGGGAAAGTGTTAAAGAGGCAGGACCGGCTATGCCTGTAGAGGTTCAGGGCTTAAGCGGAGTGCCGAGGGCTGGAGATGAATTTGTTGTGTTGCCTGACGAAAAAATGGCAAGAAGCGTGAGTGCCGACAGGCAGCTCAAAAGTAGAGAAGCCGAGCTGGGCACATCCACAAAAATTTCTCTTGAAGATCTGTTTGAAAAAATGCAGGCCGGAGAGGTAAAGGAGTTGCGCGTTGCCCTGCGTGCTGATGTGCAGGGTTCTTTGGAGGCCTTCAGTAAGGCCATAGAGGATTTGGCGACCGAAGAGGTCAAGGTCAAGATTCTCCATTCAGGCACCGGCACCATTAACGAATCTGATGTGTTGCTCGCCGCTGCCTCTGACGCTTTCATCATCGGATTTAATGTCCGGCCCTCAGCCAAGGTTCAGGAATTGGCCAAAAATGAGAAGGTGGATATCCGTACTTACGATGTAATCTATCATGCGTTGGATGATATCAAAAAGGCCATGGTCGGTCTGCTTGACGCCCGCTTTGAGGAAAAGGTCATTGGCGCGGCCGAAGTTCGTGAAACGTATCAGGTTCCCAAAGTTGGTACCATTGCCGGTTGTTATGTGACCGACGGCAAGATTGAGCGCAATGCCAAGGTGCGTGTTGTCCGGGAAGGCGTAGTGACTTTTACCGGGCAGTTTGCCTCTTTGCGACGTTTCAAGGATGATGTTAAGGATGTGCAGAGTGGGTATGAGTGCGGGATCGGAATTGCCAACTATAATGATCTCAGGTTGGGAGATCTGCTTGAGGCCTTTGTTTTGAAAGAGGTTGCCAGAGAACTATAATGGCGGCCGGAAAAGCAAAATCACGCTTCGGCCTGCCTGCAGGGCTTGTACGAAGCGAACCGAAAAGACGGCCAATCCGGGTGGCGGATGCCATCAAGGCAGAGCTTGCCTCGTTGCTGGTGCGGAAAATAAATGATCCCCGCCTGTACAATATTATCATTACTTCGGTGGAGGTGGGCGATGATCTTGGACATGCCCGGGTGTTGTATAGTATTATAGGCGATGAAGAGCCTGGAAATGTTGCCAAAGGATTAGAAAGCAGCAAGGGTTTTTTCCGAAGCAATCTGGCACGGGCTTTGGAGCTGCGGCATGTGCCGGCGCTTGATTTTCGGCTGGATATCGCGGGCCAGAAACAGGCTGAGATGGAACAGTTGCTCAGGGAGGTAACGAAAGACGATGGATCATCCCCGTGACGAGATTGTTCGTATCCTGAAATTGGCCAAGAACGTTCTGGTGGTAACTCATATCCATCCGGACGGTGATGCACTCGGTTCGCAGATAGCCCTGGGCAATGTTTTGCGTTCGCTTGGTAAAAATGTTTTCTTTTACGGCGAGGAGCCGGTCAGTCATCTGTACCGGTTTTTGCCGGGAAGCGCTGAAATTGACTCTTTGCTTCCGGCCTTGACTGGCTTTGACTGTGCCGTCGCCCTTGACTGTGGTGATCGTAACAGGCTGGGCGCGGCTATGGAATCACTTTTGACCGTTCATCCCTTTGTGGTTATTGATCATCATCTTGGCCATCAGGAATTTGGGGATCTTCGCTGGATTGCCCCGGATCGGGCTTCAACTGGCGAGATGGTCTTTGATTTGTCTCAAGACCTGGGCGCCGATCTGAGCTTTGAGGCAGCCTATTGCCTTTATGTGGCCATTGTTTCTGACACCGGTTCTTTCAAATATTCCTCCACCACTCCTGATACCTTCCGTATTGCCGGCGAGCTTCTTCGCAAAGGAGTGAAACCGGCGGAGGTTTGCGGCAAGCTGTTTGATAATTTCACGGTAAAACGCCTCAGTCTTATGCGGCAGGTGCTTGATTCGTTGCAATTG
Source organism: Desulfobulbaceae bacterium (assembly GCA_003517965.1). Lineage (GTDB taxonomy): Bacteria > Desulfobacterota > Desulfobulbia > Desulfobulbales > Desulfurivibrionaceae > Thiovibrio. Next base: position 133,074 of record DOZO01000045.1, on the reverse strand, counting down.
TATGCCGAGGACCGGGTGGCACTGATCTCAGCCCCGTGGGAGGTTTTTGCAAAAACTGGCACCACCTCGGCGGATGCGGAAACTTTTATCAATTACCCGCGCTCTCTTGATACGGTTAAGATCGCTGCTTTTTTAAAAGAATCGGAGAGTGGGCTGGTTTCGGTAAGCCTTCGCTCAAAAGGTACTGATTATGATGTGGCTCAAGTGGCCGCCACTTTTGGTGGAGGCGGCCATCGCAATGCGGCAGGTTTCAAGTTGCCTGAGATAAGTCTTGGCGAGGTACAGGAAAAATTGTTGGCCAAATTGTTGCCCCTGGTAACTCTTTAGGAGCCGTGCGGAAATAACCTGTACTATGCCGCTCTATCTTTACGGCTCCTTATGCCGTCTTAACAGAACTTGATGTTAAATATTTTGCGCAACGGCTTAGTTTAGTATGGAACTTCCGCAGGAGATGCTCCCAGATGACCATGAGGTGATGGTCGGGCAGAAATTATCAGCCGAACCGGCCTTTGAGGCCGGTATTTTTTTGGTGGATAAGCCGGTGGGGCCAAGCTCTTTCCGAATGGTGCAACTGGTGCGCCGGGCTCTGTCCATAAAGAAAGTTGGCCATGCCGGTACTCTTGATCCTTTTGCCTCCGGTCTGCTGATCATCTGTGCCGGTCGTCCGGCTACCCGTCTTATCTCGCAGTTTATGGACGGAAGCAAACGATACGAGGCAGTGCTCAGACTTGGCATTGAAACCACCACTCAGGATCTTGAGGGCGAGGTTATTGCCCAAAAAGAGGTTGGGGTCTTTGGTCGGGAAGAACTGGAGCATTGCCTGTCCGGCTTCTTGGGGGAGCAGCTGCAGACCCCACCGCAGTATTCAGCCCTCAAGCATAAGGGAAAGCCTCTTTACCATTATGCGCGGCGCGGAATTATCATCGAGAAATCGGCGCGACCGATAACCATCTTTGCGCTCCGGCTTATGGATATCGGGCCTGATACCATGCGGATCATGGTCGAGTGCAGCAAGGGTACCTATATCCGAACCTTGGCCGCAGATATTGGCATAGCTCTTGGCTGCGGCGCTCATCTTGTTGCTCTGCGGCGTCTGCAAAGTGGGCCGTTTACCGTGGATAACGCTGTAGATGGAGGTATCCTGCAGGATTCTATTTTTGCGCGGCAGGCCTTGTTAGCCAAGACCGTGACCGTGGAAGAGGTCATGCAGCTGTTGTCTCGGCCAGAATGATCGGTGAATGGCAGGAAGCTGGCAACGACATTCAATTGACTTTGGCGTATGGATCATTTATTAAGAGGCGTACCTGATTAGGAATCGATGGTTCTTGGTTTCTGTCGATTTCCCGAATTATTAATTTTAGTGCACGAGGAAGTTATGACACTGCAAGCGGAACAGAAACAAGAGATTATCACCAAGTATGCCCATCATGAGAAGGATACTGGCTCACCTGAGGTGCAGATTGCCCTGCTGAGTTCGCGGATCACCTATCTGACCGAGCATTTCAAGGAACACAAAAAGGATCATCATTCCCGGCGAGGTCTGCTTAAACTGGTCGGCCAGAGACGCCGCCTCCTGAACTACCTCAAGAGCAAAAATGTTGATCTGTACCGTGACCTGATTCAAAAGCTTGGCATCAGAAAGTAAGATGCGATAACAGCCGCAGCCGGGTCTCCGGTTGCGGCTCCATTTTTGCCCCTGTGTGCAATCCGG
>DOZO01000045.1:126751-131114 GCA_003517965.1 Desulfobulbaceae bacterium | reverse complement strand
GCAATGGCAGGGGTGGATGTCACGAGGAGAGTATATGTTTAAAAAAGTAACGATTGATCTTGGTGGACGGCCCCTCACCATTGAGACTGGACGCCTGGCAAAACAGGCAAATGGCACGGCCTTGGTAACCTATGGCGATACCGTAGTGCTGGTTACGGCCACCGCGGCCAAGGATCCCAAGGCGGAAATCGATTTTCTTCCGCTCACCGTGGAGTATCAGGAACGGTTTTATGCGGTGGGTCGCATCCCGGGTAGCTTTTTTCGGCGCGAGATTGGCCGGCCCAGCGACAAGGAAACCCTGTCGGCCCGTTTTATCGATCGGCCCTTGCGGCCCTTGTTTGTCAAAGGCTATCAGCATGAGACCCAGGTGATCGCCACGGTTCTCTCGGCTGACCAAAAAAACGACCCCGATGTACTGGCTATGATCGGCGCCTCCTGCGCCCTGATTGTTTCCGATATCCCTTTCAACGCGCCGGTAGCTGGCGTAAAGGTGGGCTATGTGGATGGTCAGTATGTGCTCAATCCCAGCCCGGAAGAGTGGGAGAAATCTCGGCTTAACCTTATCGTGGCCGGAACCAGGAATGCCGTGGTCATGGTAGAAGGCGGGGCGGATAGCTTGTCTGAGGCCGAGGTTCTTGAGGGCATCTTTTTTGGCCACCAGGCACTGCAACCCATTCTGGACATGCAGGAAGAGATGCGGGCCGCGGTGGGCAGGGCCAAGATGGCGGTTGCTCCGCCGGTGGTCAATGAAGAATTGAAAGCCAAGGTGGCAGAGTTGGCTCGCGAAGGGATGCAGGCTGTCATCACCATGGCTGATAAGCAGCAGCGCAGCGAGCTCTACCATCAGCTGCAAAAGAGGCTTCTTGCCGACCTTGGCGAAGAGTACAGCAACAGCCTCAAGGAGGCCAAGGAGCATCTGCATTCGTTAAATAAAACCATGATGCGCGATCGGATCGTTAAAGATCACTGCCGGATAGATGGCCGTCGTTTTGACGAAATTCGCCCGATCAACTGTGAAGTTGCGGCCCTGCCGAAAGTCCATGGTTCTGCCCTGTTTACCAGGGGTGAGACCCAGGTCATGGTTTCCGCTACTCTGGGTAGCGGCGATGATGAGCAGCGGGTTGAATCCTTGAGCGGCATGTCTTTCAAACGTTTCATGCTCCATTATAATTTCCCGCCCTATTGCGTGGGCGAGGTTCGTTTCATGCGTGGCCCCAGCCGTCGGGATATCGGGCATGGCGCCCTGGCCGAGCGCGCTCTTGCCGCGGTGCTGCCCAAAGGCGATGAGTTCGCCTACACGATCCGCATTGTTTCCGAGGTGCTGGAGTCAAACGGCTCCTCCTCCATGGCCACGGTGTGCGGCGGCAGTCTTGCCCTGATGGATGCGGGCGTGCCGATCAAAAAGCCGGTTTCCGGCGTGGCCATGGGTCTGATCAAGGACGGCGAGACCATCGTTATCCTTTCGGACATCCTGGGAGATGAAGATCATCTCGGCGACATGGATTTCAAGGTTACCGGCACCGACGAGGGCATCACCGCCCTTCAGATGGACATCAAGATCGAAGGCGTCTCCAAGGAGATCATGACCAGCGCTCTGGCCCAGGCCAGGGGTGGACGCCTCCATATTCTGGAAAAGATGAAGATGGCAATTGAGCAGCCCAGGGCAGATGTGCCTGAGCATGCGCCCAAGATTTTCAGCCTGCAGATCAATCCCGACAAGATCCGCGACCTCATCGGCCCGGGCGGCAAGATGATCAAGTCGATCACCGCTGACTACGGGGTGAAGATGGATGTTGAGGATTCAGGCAAGGTGACGATTTTCGCGCCCAACGGCCTGGTTGCCCAGGCGGTTATCGCCAAGGTGAACGAGATCGCCGCTGATCCTGAAATCGGCCGAATCTACGATGGCGTTGTCCAGAAGATCCTCGATTTTGGGGCCTTCGTGCAGATCATGCCGGGGGTTGATGGCCTGGTGCATATCTCCGAGCTTGAAAACAGGCGGGTCGAGAAGGTTACCGATGTTCTCAAGGAAGGCGACGCGGTCAGGGTCAAGGTTCTGGAGATCGACCAGCGGGGCAAGATCCGCCTGAGCCGCAAGGCGGCTATGGCGGAGGAGTCTGGTTCCTGATCCATTGTCTTTGGACAATGTTTTAGATTCTTCCAAGGGGAAGGGGGCGCGGCCCTCTTTCCCTTTTTTCATATCATACTGTAACCATTAGGAAAACAAGTGTCTATGTATCAGAAAACCGTGCTTGACAATGGTATCCGGATCGTCACTGAAAAGATTCCTTCGCGCACAGTTTCGGCAGGGATCTGGGTAGATGTGGGTGCGCGTGACGAACAGCCCCATAACAATGGAAGCGCTCATTTTGTCGAGCATATGCTTTTCAAAGGCACGGCCAGTCGGACAGCTCAGGATATTGCACAGGAGTTCGATACCCTGGGTGGCCTGTCCAACGCTTTTACCTCCGGTGAGACCACCTCTTATTATGCCACAGTCCTTGATGACCAGGTGGAATGCCTTGTCGGACTAATGGGGGATATCTTCCAGCATTCTCTTTTTGAAGAAGAAGAGGTGGTCCGGGAGCGGGAGGTTATACTCCAGGAAATATCCATGGTGGAAGATACTCCGGATGATCGGATTCATGAGTTGTTTACCGGCGGTCTCTGGGGGAAACATCCCCTTGGTTATACGGTTCTCGGACCGCGTGAGGTTGTGGCAGCCATGGATTCCGTTGGCTTGCGTGAGTATATGCGTCGCGAGTACACGCCGGAGAGAATTGTCATCGCCGCCTCCGGTAATGTGCATCACGAACAGTTTTGTCGTCTCTGGCAAGAGCAGGTAGGCGGTCTGCTTGCCTCTAATCAAGCTGCCAGCCGCCATCTGCCGCCCGTGCTTGCTCCGATGCGCAAGCTACATAAGAAAAACCTGGAGCAGGCGCATCTGGTGCTGGGCACCTATGGCCTTTCCCTGGTGGCACCTGAACGTTATGCCCTCTATCTGCTACACGTTCTCCTGGGCGGCAACATGAGCTCCAGGCTTTTTCAGGAGGTTCGCGAAAAGGCAGGGCTGGCTTACTCCATCTATTCCTACCTGTCTTCTTTCACGGACTGCGGCTATCTGGGGGTTTATTTGGGGGTTGATCCTGCGGTGGTGAACAAGGCCATGGCACTGGTCGCCAAGGAAATCAAAGCGTTGCGGCAGGTGAGTGTCTCAGTGACAAAGTTATCCAGGGCCAAAGATTACGCCAAGGCTGGGATCTTTCTCTCTGCCGAGAACATGGAGTCTCGGATGACCAGAATTGCCAGAAACGAGTTGACCTTTGGCCGTTATATCTCTTTTGATGAAGTTGCCGCAGGTTTTGATCAGGTGCGACCAGAGGATATTGCCGATCTGGCAACGCGTCTTTTTAACCGACCTCTGTCCGCCACCGTGCTTGGTCCACTCAAGACAAAAGATCTTGATTGGTGTCCCCTTGACCTGGAGTAGGATATGACGGGAATACAGTATGATGAAAGGCATAATGTCCTTTTGTGCTGGCTCGAATCGGAAGGTCATGCGGATCTGCCTTTGCCTGCCTACCATTCCGCTCTGGCGGCAGGCATGGATGTTGCGGCCGCTGTGGTGGAACCGGTGGTTATGGCCCCAGGAGAGATTAGCCTGTTGCCCACCGGTTTTGCTGTGTCGCTGGCTCCGGGCTATGAGTTGCAGGTACGCCCAAGGAGTGGGCTGGCCATCAAGCACGGGATCACCGTGGTTAACAGCCCTGGTACCATTGATGCCGATTACCGGGGGGAAATAAAGATAGGTCTGATCAATTTGGGTCATGAGCCTTTCACCATCCGGCGGGGTGACAGGATTGCCCAACTGGTGTTGGCCCCGGTTTGCCGAGCCACGATCATCGCAGTGGACGGGCTTGATGAGACAAGTCGGCAGGACGGTGGCTTTGGTCATACCGGGGTTTGACTGGCGAGGGCTGAGGGCTGAGTACTGATAGCTGATTGCTTTGGGGTGGTGGGATGCGATTTTGTGTTTTGGGCAGTGGCAGTAAGGGTAATGCGACTTTTGTTGAGTCTGGACAGACGCGACTTTTGATCGATGCCGGATTTTCTGGCAAGGAAATTGAGCGGCGTCTGGCTGAGATCGGGGTTGGTGCCGAAACCCTCTCCGCTATCCTCATTACCCACGAGCACGGCGACCATATCAAGGGGGCGGCGATTCTTTCCCGCCGTTTTCGTCTGCCGGTCTTCGTTAATAATCAGACTCTGGCCGCAGCCGGGCCGGTTTTGGATAACCTTCAGCAATGCCATGCCTTTGTTACGGGCGAGACCTTCGTTTTTCAGGATTTTCAGATCCATCCCT
>DOZO01000045.1:112858-126549 GCA_003517965.1 Desulfobulbaceae bacterium | reverse complement strand
CAGAGAGTGCGGGGCAAGACCGGGCATCTGGCCAACGTCGAAGCCGCTGTTTTCTTGCGGGATATCCTCCATGATGGGCTTGAACATGTAGTTTTGTCGCACCTCAGCGAGACTAACAACCGCCCGCATCTTGCCCAGGAAGCGATGGCTGGTGTTCTGAAAAGCCTGCGCGAACAGCGGGGGGATGGATGTCTGGTGCCCGTGATCTCCCTTGCGCACCAAGATTTGGTGGGTGAAGTGGTTATTCTCGGCGGCAGGGCTGGATGATGAAGCCAAAGAATTGTCGCCTGTGGCGGCTTGGGGCGACCTCGTGCGTGCTGCCTGCTGATATCATAACCAATGTCCGGATGTTGGCGCCTCTGGTTGACGATGTCCAGCTGCTCTTTTTTGAAAGCGCGGATAAAATGCGTCTGCCCCAACCTCTGAATGTGCAGGCTTTACGGGATATCGCCGACGAACATGATCTTACCTATACCGTGCATCTACCTACCGATATATCTTTGGGCGCGGCGACCAGGATTGAGCGGCAGGCGGGCATCTCCGAAATTCTTCGGCTCATGGCCAAGCTGGCTCCTCTTGATCCCCAAAGTTTTGACCTGCATCTTGTCCGGGAGCAGGATTTGTCAGAAGCTCATTGGTTAGATAATCTGGCTGTCAGCCTTCAGGAATTATCTGCCGCTCTGGGCGCAGAGAAAAGGATGGTTGCCATCGAAAACATTGAATATTCATATGATCTTGTGGCTTCAATGGTTATGGATTACGGCTTTTCCGTCTGTCTCGATTTGGGGCATCTCATCCGTTACGGTCAAGATCTGGAAGCAGGCTTGTCTCTGCTGCCGTGGGTGCGGCATCTGCATTATCATGGTGTGCAGGAGGGCAGGGATCATCAGGCCTTGAGCGATGTGACGCAAGCCAGGATGCTGGACCGACGGTTGGCCGAGGCTATGTATTATGGGGTGGTTACCCTGGAGATGTATAGTCTTGAAAACCTGAAGATCTCTTTGGCACTTCTCGACAGGGTGGCGCCCATTTTTTTCTAAAAACATTCAAGAAGGCAAGGCGAATGCCGATATGAATTTCAGACGAAGAATAAATGTTTTCCCCCCGGGGAGACAACTTCCCTATTATTTAGACACCGGAAAAACTGCTGGGTAAGGAAGGCGACATGGCAACAGGATCAATTTCATCGCTTGGGGTCGGCTCCGGGCTTGAACTTCAAAGCATGCTCGAGCAGTTGCGCGCTGTGGACGAGCAGGTGATCACCCGCAAAGAAAGCGAGGTGACCTCGCTTGAGTCCCAGCTTAACGAGTTCACGGTGGTCAACAACAAGCTGCTGGCCATGAAGAGCGCGGCGCTCGACCTGTCCCTCTCCTCCACCTTTATCTCCAGGACGGTTTCCAGCTCCAGCGAAAGCGTGCTCACCGCCACGGTGGCAGACGGCACCGCCGTTCAGTCCACCCCGGTAACCGTTGACCGGATCGCCACCAAGAGCACCTTTATGTCCGCCGGGGCATCCTCCGAGGACGCCATTGTCTATGTTCCCACCTCACAGGAATCCACCACTGGGGTGGCCAGTCAGGCCAGCACCATTGCTTCTGGCGCCGGCACTCTGGTCATTGCTTACGGCGCCACGGCTACCATAGAGGTGAATGTCACTGCTGCTACAAAACTCGAGGATGCCGGAGATCAGGCGAACAGCCTCGTGCATCTTATCAACAACGATATCGAGAATGCGGGAAAGGTAACCGCTTCCAGCTTTCTGCAAGACGGCAACTATTACCTCCGCATTGAGACCGCCACCGCCGGCGGCACCGGCGAAGCAAACCGGGTGAAGATAACCACCAACAATACGGATATGGCCTTTGTAGCCCCGGACAAAACCTTTGCCATCAATGTCGGCGACGAGAGCATGGTCTTGAACATCGCGGCCGATACCACCATGGCTGAGCTGGTGGACCTGATCAACGATGACGCAGACAACCCCGGAGTCACTGCGTCGGTCATTAATGACGGCACGGCCAGTCCATACAAGCTGGTGTTGAAGGCCAATGCTACAGGGGAAGAGCAGGAAATCACCATGCTCGCCCAGTTGCCGGACTTGGCCATGGCCGTGGCGGGAGAGGTGGGGAGTGCTCTCAACGCCCAGGTCACCATCGATGGGGTTTCCTACCAGCGGCAGACCAATACCATAAGCGATGTACTCTCCGGAATCACCTTGACCCTGAAGGCTGCCGATCCCGATCCTGTCTCCGTTTCGGTGGCCAATAACGATGCCGCCATCAAGGAAATGGTGCTGGATTTTGTGGCCGCCTACAATGAGGCGGTGCAGGAGGTTTCCAAAAACACCGCTTACAATGAAGAAACTAAAGATTTTGGTATCCTGGCGAGAACCACCTTGCGGGATCTGCCTTATGCCTTGCAAAACATGATGACCTCAACCGTAAAAGCAGATAGTGCCGGGTGGGTAACGACCATGTTTGATCTGGGCCTTGAGTTCAACCGGGATGGCACTATTTCTATCGATGAAACAATCCTTTCTTCCGCCATCTCTGGAGCGCCTGACAGTGTTTCCGCCTTTTTCCTTGGGGACGAAGATGCAGGGATTATAGGCCTCGCCGATAAGGTTAATGATTATCTTCGGGAAGTAACCAGCGGTAGCGGTCAGGTTGAGGCGGAAAAAACAGCGGCCCAAACTCGTATCGACGATCTTCAGTTAAGGATTGAGAATGAGACGGAACGTCTTGACAAGAGATACGAGATTTTGTCCAGGCAGTTTATTGAACTTGATCGATATATGAGTCAAATGAAGTCAATGGGCAGTTATCTGACCGGACAGTTTGACAGCCTGGGCAGTATGTTATCAAACAAATAGCGGACAAGGGGATAGGTCTGTAGCAGTATTAATCTTATTGGGGAGGAATCGCGCATGGTTGGGCAAAAAGCGCTGGATGTTTATCGGACTGCTGAAAAACAGGCGGCGATTCAGCCGGTGAAGCTGATCCATATGCTGTATGAGCGGGTGCTGGTGCATCTCGAACTCGCCGAGGAAGGGATTCGGGGAAATAGCCCTAAGAAACGCGGGGAAAATCTGGGTAAGGCCATTGCCATTATCACTGAGTTGCAGGCCTCCATCAAGTCTGATGATCATTCCGAGGCTGCCCAATTTTTGCGGGGTCTGTACGGGGCAATCCTGGTGGAGCTTCCCAGGGTCTCTGTGTCTCAGGATATGAAGGTTTTGCGGCAGGCCCGCACCTACCTTGAAAGACTTAAAGGGATTTGGGAGGAAACCGCCATGCAGGAGTCGGCTGTAGAGCTGCATGCCGATAAAAATATTAAGGGCGATAGAGATGTGGGGATTACTGCGGCGGCTTCAATCACGAGTCCGGCCATTGTCTCCAGGGGCAATAAACGGATAAACTATGAGACTTGTCCAAATCAGGTGGCCATGGGTGGACTTTCGGTTTCTATTTAGGAGCCGTGCGAAATGTTGTGCTAATTGCCTCGTCCTTACGGCTCCTTATGCCGTCCTGGCAGGATGTGATTTCAATTGTTTTTATTCAACGGTTTCTGCGCCGTAAGCAGATAACTTGAACAACATGAATAAATGGGGCGTTATGAATATCTCAACTTCGACCGGTGTAATGAACGATGCAACTGCCAGGGCACTGTTTGATTATTTCTTTCAGGCTGCGGATGATTTTGCCGCCATGCAGCAGGAACATCAGGCGGCGCTTCTTGCCGGAAGCTTTAAAGAGCTCTTTCGCTGGCAACAGAACAGGGAGAAAGCCTTCAGATCGCTTGCCCATGTGCTTGAGAGGGTGGTTGTTTGCGGGGATGTTGATCAAGAGACGCTTGCCAGAGTTAGGGCCAGCGTGGCAGAACTGTTGACTGAAGAGGATGTATTGCAAAAGCTGATCGTGGCTCGGCAACTGAAGGTGCAGGGGCAACTTCCTGCAATGCGCAAGGGCAAAGAGGCATTGCAGGGGTACAATATTAACAAGGGTCAGGTTACCCGGCCCAGGTATCTCAGTAATAGAATGTAGGGGAAAATGTAAAAAACGGGAGGACGTATGTCATGGATGTCAGCGTAAATACCGAAGTTAAAGGGATTGGCGTAACAACAGTAATGCCGGCCGTGGTACGGGAAGACAGGTCGAAACCCCAGGTTACTCCAGTGGCGGCGGGAGATGGATCGTCCCGGTCAGCCCTGGGAGACAAGGAGTTACATACCAAGGCGCAAGAGAAGCCTGTTGACGCCAAGGAGGTCGCCAAGGCAGTGGAGGAGATGCAGCAGCGGCTTGATGCCTTGGGTAATACCAGGCTGAATTTCCGGGTGGTTGAAAAGCCCAATGAGGTCGTGGTGCAGGTTACTGATCGCACGAGCGGTGAATTGGTGAGACAGTTTCCCTCGGAGGAGGCGCTTAATCTCAGGGTAAAGCTTCAGGAATTATCCGGCCTGCTTTTTGACGAACAGGTTTAGACGCCGTCACGAAATAATTGTTACTGCGGCCATTTCATTACGGCTCCTTATGCCGATCATGGCCGTTTAAGGTAAGGGTTCTTTCTGGCTTCGGCTTAGGATTATATCCCGTTAGTGTGATGCCTTGCAGGTGCTGTCTGTCAATGTTATGAGTCAATGACGGGTAGACAGTGAGCGCTGGAGATGCGTGCAGCGAGTCTTAGGGCTTTGATGTTTCTTTCCGGCAGTTTACTTGTATTATAACATGCGCCAAAAAAATACAAAGGTGCTCCAATGCCAAAAAAAATGGCGTAAGGGTGCCTTTGTATTTTTTTTGGCAAGACTTTTCCCTTGACAATTATTTGGGCCTCTCGTATACCTGAGCGGCAAATTGAAAGCGTGTTTATCGGCACCAAAATATTTTAATCATTCTTATTAATTGACAGAAAAAGGAGATTCGATCATGTCCAAGTTAGTCGCTCCCCATGGTGGAAAAGGTCTGGTATGCTGCCTGCTGCACGGCAGTGAGCGTACCGCTGAGCAGGAAAAGGCCAAGGGCCTCAAGAAGATTCAGATCAGCGCGCGCGCAAAGGGCGACCTGATCATGATGGGCATCGGCGGTTTTTCTCCGCTGAATGGCTTTATGAACAAGGCCGACTGGAAGGGTGTTGTAGAGAATTTCACTATGGCCGATGGTACTTTTTGGCCCCTGCCCATCACCTTGGATGTTTCTAAGGCAGATGCTGATGCGATCAAGGTTGGCGACGAGGTCGCTCTTGAGGCTGACGGTGAGATTTATGCTACCATGAAGATCAGCGAGAAGTTCGAAATGAGCGACGCTGACAAAAAATGGGAGTGTGAGAAGGTATTCAAGGGTCAGGGCGAAGAGTCTGCTGATGACAAGTTCTGGGAAATCGCACTCAAGGATCATCCTGGCGTGCAGATGGTTATGAACCAGAAAGAAGTGAATCTGGCTGGCCCGGTAAAGGTGCTCTCCGAGGGTGAGTATCCTGCCAAGTACAAGGGTGTTTATCTGACCCCAGCTGAGACCCGCGCTATGTTCGAAGAGCGGAAGTGGTCTGACATTGCTGCGCTGCAGCTGCGTAACCCCATGCACCGTTCGCATGAGTTCCTGGCTAAGATCGCTATTGAGGTTTGTGACGGTGTCCTGATCCATTCATTGATTGGCAACCTGAAGGCCGGTGATATTCCTGCTGAGGTTCGCGTCAAGGCCATCGATTGCCTGGTTGAGAACTATTTTGTAAAAGATAATGTTATTCAGGCCGGTTACCCGCTGGATATGCGTTATGCTGGCCCCCGTGAGGCTCTACTCCATGCAACCTTCCGTCAGAACTACGGCATCACCAAGATGCTCATTGGTCGTGACCATGCTGGTGTTGGTGACTTCTATGGTCTGTTCGAGGCGCAGGAAATTTTCGATCGCATCCCGACCAACCTGGCCGAGGGCAAGGCTTTGATCTGTAAGCCGCTCAAGATTGATTGGACCTTCTATTGCCATAAGTGCGATGGTATGGCGTCTTTGCGTACCTGCCCGCACACCAAGGAGGATCGTGTTATCCTCTCTGGCACCAAGTTGCGTAAGGCGCTTTCCGAGGGCAAAGAAGTTGTTGACCACTTTGGTCGCGAAGAGGTTCTGGTTATCCTGCGCGCATACTACGCTACTTTGACCGAGAAGGTTGAAGTCAAGATGCAGGGTGCTGCTTCCGGTTCCGCAATGTAAACTTGTTGTATCTGAGTTTTTTGATATAATAAATGGGGGGAGATGCCGAAAGGTATTTCCCCCCTATTTATTTTTGGGATGACAAACTGGGGACAGTCCCGAATGGCGCTAGTTTAAGGTTTTTCACCTGCGGAATCATCTAAGAATATTAGCTAAATTCGATGGACTCGCAATAACTCGTTACCTCGGCGAAGGCCGGGGTCCAGCCTTACTGTAACTCGCCGAAAACACTGGATTCCGGCCTTCGCCGGAATGACGGAATATGTAGTTTTTTGAGTTGTTACGAGTCCGTCAAATATCAGGCTACAAATGCTTAAACTAGTGCCATTCGGGACAGTCCCTATTTTGTAAGCTTGGTTTGAATAGTTTTAAGGTGGAAGGATATGCGGACAATTCGGGTGGGTCTCGGTGACAGGGCTTATGATATCTTGATCGAGAACGGCATGTTCATGGCAATCGGCGCAGATTTAAAGCAGCGGGCCATAGCCAAGCGCTATGTGGTTGTGGCTGATTCCCATGTCGCGGAACTATTTGGCGACAGGCTTATGGCCTCATTGGCTGAGGCAGGTGTCTCTGCTGAGATCATCACCTTCCCCCGGGGCGAGGCAAGCAAGCATCTGGTAACTGTAGCTGAATTGGCAAGCAAGCTTGCCCAGATGGGGCTGGATCGCAAAGACGGACTCATTGCCTTAGGAGGCGGAGTTGCCGGAGATATTACCGGTTTTCTTGCCGCTATCTATATGCGGGGTATTCCTTTTGTCCAGATTCCTACTACTCTCTTGGCTCAGGTAGATAGCTCGGTGGGCGGGAAGACCGGGGTTGATATCCCTGAAGGCAAGAATCTGGTGGGTGCTTTTTATCAGCCCCGTTGTGTTTACATCGACAGTAGTGTGCTCATGTCGTTGTCATACGCCGAGCTGTTGAATGGCTTGGCCGAGGTAATCAAGTACGGAGTGATTTATGATGCGGAGTTTTTTCGGTATCTTGCCGACCAGCGCCAGGCTATATTGGCCATGGATCTTGTCGTGCTTGAACAAGTGATTGCCCGCTGCTGTGCGATCAAGGCCGCGGTGGTGGCAGTGGATGAACGTGAGGCTGACCTGCGACGTATTTTGAACTTTGGCCATACCATAGGGCACGCGGTAGAAGCTACCTCTAACTATAATTTGGCGCACGGTGCGGCAGTTGGTCTGGGAATGGTGGCCGCTTGTCGGCTGGCGGTGGCTAAAGGCATTTTTCCAAAGGTTCAGGCAGAGGAAGTGTGCCACCTCATTGCTGATTACGGCCTGCCTACTGAGATTCCCGCAGAATTTTCCTCGCCCCAGATTCGGGCCTTTCTGAAAACCGACAAGAAAACCGTGGAGGGGCGTCCATTCTTTGTGTTGCCTACGGAAATCGGGAAAGTTGTTATTACTGATGAAGTGAGTGAGACGCTTATTGATGAGATTTTGGCGTCGCGTCACGATTAACATAAAGGATATCTTTTGTAGATGCGTATCAGGCTTTCTATCTTTTTGCTGTTTTTAGCCATTTTTCTTCCCGCCTTAGGAGATACGGCGGAGTCTTCTGCGACTCAGGGCAGGCAGGTTGTTCCTGTGCGCACTATTCAGCTTATGACAGATAAGGATGTTGCTTGGAAATCCATGTGGGATCAGGGCCGTGAGCTGGCGCGTAGCGGCAGACTGAGTGAAGCTGTTCCTGTGTACGAGGCTTTGCTGGTTATACGGGAAGGCCTCGAAGTTGCTCGTTGGGAGCTGGTCACTATTCTTCTGCAACTGAAGCGAGAAGAGGCCGTTATTCCCCATCTTGAATTGCTGGTGGAGATGGCGCCCCTGAATTTAAAATATCTTCTGGCGCTGGCAGAGGCGAGCAGGAGCCAGGGTAATGCCGCCCGGGTTGTGGAATTGTACAGGAAGGTTCTGCTACGGGAGCCGGATAATCTCCAGGCCTTGCGGGGTATTGCGTTTGCCCTTCTTGCCCAGCAGAAAAAGGCAGAAGCTGCAGTGATCCTGGAATCTCTGATCCAGCGGGAACCAGCTCGATTTTCCTTGCGGGAAGAGCTGGGAAATCTCTATTACGACCTTGGTTTATATGACAAGGCCAGAGGGCATTTTACTGTTTTGGCCAGGGAAAATCAGGCCAATTCGACAATCCTGCTCAAGACCGCCCAAGTTTATGACAAATCTGGGTTAGAGAGCCAGGCGATCGAGTATTGGCAACGCCTGGCGCGCACCCATCAAAGCCCGGAGGCAAAAGAACGGTTGACCGCCTATTATCTTAAAGGCGGCAGGGGGGAAGATGCCTTGGCCTATATGCTTCCTCTTGTTGAAAAAGAACCATCCTCTCCGCGATTTCTTAAACGCTTGGGCCAGATATATGCGGGCCTTTCCCGTCTTCCCGATGCCCTTGCCTGTTTTGAGCGGTATATTTCCCTGAAACCAGAGGATAAAGAGGTGTTGAGGCAAGTGATCGATCTGCATGCCGCCTTGGCTGACAAGAACGAGATTGTTGGTCGTGGTCTCAGGTTGGCTTATACGCCCAATCTTGGAAACCTGGAGCGTGGTGCAGGGCAATATGAGGCCGTTGGGGAGTATCGGGAGGCTGTTGCTTTGTATGATCTGATTCTGGAGACTACCCCTGATTCTTTGCTGATTCTGGCTAAACGGGCCAAAGCGATACTGGCGGCTGGCAATGATGATGAGGCCAATCTCATGTGGGGGCAGCTTGAGGGGCGGCAGCAACTTCTTGCTGTACTTGAGCTGTTGCTCAAGATGGAACCGGATAATAGAACGGTTCTTAAAAAACTGGCCCGTATTTACCTTGATCATGGAGATCTGCCCAAAAGCCTGGAGATGTTTTCCCGCCTGGAATCCTTGGGGGTGAGGACGTCGGAGATGCTGGCAGGGCAGGCTCAGCTGTATGAGCGCCTTGGCTTTTTCGCTAAGGCGCTGGCCATCTATGAACAGCTTGTGGATGGGGTTGAAGAAACCGGCCTGATCAGGCTGCGCTGTGTTCAGTTGGCAGGGGGGCTTGGTATGCTCAGAAAAACCCAGGGCCATCTTGCCCGATTGCAGGAGAAATTTCCGGAGCTGGGCAAATCTCCGCAGACCCAGTTGCTAATTGCCAAGGCTCTGAGTGAAGCAGCTCCTGGTCAGGCCAGAGATTATTATGCGGGAATACTGGCAAAGTACCAGGCGGATGACGTGGTCAGCGCTGCGCTTCTTGGTCTGGCCGAAGGTTATCGGCAGAGCGGTTTGCCTTATGAGGCGGAGCAGGTCTTGCGGCAGGCCTATCTCCACCAGCCGCAGGATGGAGCGGTTCTGAGCCGTTTATTTTCTTTGGCCTTTGCGGAAAAGCGTTTTGCTGAAGCCTGGGTCTGGCTTGAGCAATTGGAGTCACAAAGCGACGGGGACAAGGAGCGGGATAAAGGGGCTTCGCAAAAACCAGCAGTTCCGGGACAAGAAAAGCTTGATCCAAGGTTGTTACGGGCTCGGTTGCTGGCGGCTGAAGGTGCAACCGGGAAAGCAATCAAGATGTTGCGGCAGATTGTCAGCGAGTTACCGGCCCCAGCAGCAAGCCGAGCCCCGTCTTTGGCAGCATTGCCGCCTCAGGAGGTAGATTTGCTACTCGCCCGGTTGTTGTCTGCCGATGGCCGCTATGCCGAGGCAGAGCAATTGGTCGGGTCTTTAGCCGGTCAGCACAGCCGGTCGGAAGTAGATTTACTTTTGTTGAGCCTTTACCGTCTTCAGGGGAAAAGCGGGGCGGCAGAGGTACTTTTTCAACGAATGCAGAAGACACTTGCTCAGGATCAAAGCCTGGTTTTCGATCTGCTGAAGGTTCTGCAAGAGGAGAGCCTTGATGTCCCCCAGCTTGCCGAACTGAGCGAGATAGTGAAGATGGCTAGTCGACAGTCTCCCGAATCCGTCACCTTACGTTCTTGGTCTGCCTCGATTCGGGAGGCCATAGGTGAGCTTGATGCAGCTCTTGAGATCTGGCAGGAACTGGCCCAGGATTTTCCGGAGCAGGAGTTTTCCTCAGTTCGCTTTGCTCAGCTACTTTTCAAGCGGGGCCGTTTTGTCGAGGCCAGAGCGGTGGTAGAGCGCTTTTCTCATCTGGGGGCGCGGACGGATATAGCCCTGCTCCAGGCGCGGCTTCTCTGGGCAGAACATGAGTGGAAAAAGGCCGTGGCAATGTATGATGATTTTTTGCAACCCTCGGTGGGTGATAGTATCGCGGCCCAGGGCAGGGAGCGGGGCCTGATGTTGACTCAAGACGAGGCGCCTGATCTCTGGACCAGATTGACCGTGGCCAAGGTTGACAGACAAACGATGGTTGATGTACTTATGGAGCCCAAGGCCTTGCTTGAGCAACGACCTGTGGCAACCGCGCTTAATCAGATGGTAGTGCCATTTTACGCCCGATATCGTTGGCAAAGACAGATTGCCCTTGAAAAAACCGCCAGACAGGCGGTGTTGCAGCGTGAATATCTGGCGGCCGCAAATTATTTTCGGGTTTTGCTGCGGGAGTATCCAGTCGATGCCTCTCTGCAGTTTGATCTGGCAGGGATTTACTGTAAATTCGGGCAATTGGGACATGAGGCAGCGCTTTATGAGGAGATAAATGCTGCCGGGGTTGATTTTCCGAGGTTGGCTGAGGCCAGACAGAGAAACGAATTGAAACGTCAGCCCAGGGTTGCTTTGGGGTATGGCTATCTAAAGGAGGAGGGCAGGGGGGGGTATAAGGCGATCAGACAAAGCTGGGAAAAGACCAGCCTGCAATACTCTCCATATCTGCAGCATGATCTGGAGGTTAATCTTGCCCGCTTGCACTATCAGCATCCTGGCGGCAATGGCAAGATTCGGGGAGCCCGTGCCTTGGTTTCATATGCGGCCAACATTAACGAGCAACTTATGCTACGTGGCGGGGCCGGAGCTGAGATGCTTGAAAATAGCCAGCCAGACACCACTATCTTGGAGATGTCTGCGGAGGGACGGATGGGAGATCGGTTGACTGGTATTATGTCATATGGCCGCGATGTTAAGCATGATACTCTGGCCAGCCTTGGTCGAAATATCGTGCAGCAGGATTATCGGGCGAATTTTGTGCTCGATATGGTTCCCAGTGTGCAGACGGGCGGGGGATATCTTCATGCCAGTTTTTCTGACCAGAATATCATGAAGGGGTATGATCTCTGGGCCGCCTATCTGATTTTCTTTGAACCGGCATTTTTAAGGTTCAGTTATACTTACGATTTTAAGGACACCGCTGAGGGAAGAGGAGGTGGGCCATTGCAAGCAGACGGGTTTACCGCTTCAGACCACCCATACTGGACTCCGATGAATTACTGGCAGAACCGCTTCAGTGTTTATTTTAAGCACCAGCTTTCCGGTGATCAGTTTCGGCGTGGGATTCCCCGGTATTATGATCTTGAATATGCCTTGGTTTATGATGAAATGGGCTATGCCATGCAAACCTTGAAGGGTGGTTTTTTTGTGGAGTATGCCCCGCAGGTTATTTTTTCCGCAACGACAGAGTTGACCTCAGGCCCGGATTATCGGGCCAAAGAATTTTTCCTTTCGGCTGTTTACCGCTGGTAGGCTCTTTCACTTGCAATCTTTTTTTCTCTGTGCTAATGGAAGTCTTGCCGTTTTCGTTGGGGCAATCGCTGTTATGATTGGCTGCCGGGGAAACGGCCATTTTTTTTATCTGATTAGCGCTAATCACATACATTTTCAACAACGGCTTGTAGAGCTTGGCTCATTAAGGAGGTTATTATGGTTGTGCGTATTCCCATGTCTCAGGAGGGATATGCCAGATTGCGTCAGGAACTTGATCGATTGCAGAGGAAAGAACGGCCCGCAGTCATTGAGGCAATCGAGGTAGCGCGTGGGCACGGCGATTTGAAAGAAAACGCCGAATATCATGCGGCCAAAGAACGTCAGTCGCACATTGAAGGACGGATCATGGAGCTCAAGGACAAGCTCGGTCGAGCCGAGGTTATTGACTGTACGAACGTGGACTGTTCCCGAGTGGTTTTTGGCACGGTTGTTTCTCTTGTTGATCTTGATACTGATGAAGAGGTGCGCTATCAGCTTTTGGGCCCGGAAGAGGCAGACGTGAGCAAGGGCAGCATTTCCGTGCTTTCCCCGATCGGCCGGGCAATGATTGGTAAGAGCGTGGGTGACGAGATAACCGTGAAAACTCCGGGTGGGGTACGGCAGCTGGAGGTGATGGAGATCAAGCCGCCAGACCGCGCTTGATCCGGCAAGATTAGATTTAGGAGCCGTTACGAAATACTCTCTGCCTACTCGACTATTTCGTTTACGGCTCTTTATGCCGTTGAGGTCATCCAGATGACGACCTTATTTTGTTACAACGGCTTACCCTTTGGCCATGATGCCGGTAATGAAGATATCGCTTATCTGACTGGCTGTTTCGTCTATGGTATAGTGGTGATCTGGAGACAGAATCCAGAGCCTTGATGTTTCATCAAGTGCCCCGAAAAAGGCCCGCTTGAACACGCCAGGCAGGAGACTTTGCCGGAACACCCCCTCTTCTTGACCTTTGTGGATAATGGCGGAGACCACATCCACATATTCAATAAATTTTGTGTTTCTGTATTCTTTCATGAATTTGTTGCTCTGACGCAACTCCATCTGCAGAACCTCGGCAAGTTCTTTATGTTCGGCCATGAGTTGCATGTGATGCAGGGCAAAAATATGGAGCATTTCCCGGGGGTCGGTTGCATTTTCCAGAAGGAGCTTGATCTCCAGGATGATCTTGCCGATCTCTTCCTCAAACAATGAAATAAGAATGTCGTATTTGTTGTTGAAGTACAGGTAGATGGTCCCATCGGCAACCTGAGCTTCTTTGGCGATGTCGGAAATGCGGGCGCTGAAAAAACCTTTTTTGGCAAAAACGGTGATGGCCGCTTCGATAATCTTGGTATGTTTATTAGATTTTCTCATATATTAGAGTAGGTTGGGCACAGGTGAAGTTTGCAGAGTATAGTTTATGAATGCTTGTTCATTTTTTAGTCTATAGTAGGAGAGTGATGGGAGGGTGTCAAGGGAAAAAGGGTTATTTTGTCTGTGATAAGGGTTGTCCTGGTAATGGCAGATGGTTGTCTGGCGGTGGTGGTTATGGTAGGACTTTATGCTTTATTGCCTGATGGTTTTGGGGTAAGATGTCACACTTCCTGTTATCATTTTTCAATGACTTCTTGGAAATAACAGGTACTTTATGTAAGAAGCTCAGGAGATTTTTGATGAAGATTATGGTTGTTGGTTCAGGGGGCAGGGAACATGCCCTGGTTTGGAAATTGCGGCAGAGCCATAGGGTAACGGATATTTTTTGCGCTCCTGGCAATGCCGGGATCAGCGCCCTGGCAACCTGTGTCAAGATCAGCCCCACTGATATTGAGGCTCTGGCGGATTTTGCTCTGAGGGAAGGGATTGGCCTCACCGTGGTTGGGCCGGAAGTTCCTCTTGC
>DOZO01000045.1:106991-112724 GCA_003517965.1 Desulfobulbaceae bacterium | reverse complement strand
GCCGCCACCCTTGAAGGCAGCAAGGTCTTCATGAAGGGTCTGCTGAAAAAATATCATATCCCCTCTGCTTTTTACGCGACCTTTACGGACCGGGAGGAGGCCCTTCGCTATATTGACACGCAGGCCGCGCCGCTGGTGGTCAAGACCGACGGCCTGGCTGCAGGTAAGGGCGTGGTGGTGGCCCAGACTCTTGACGAGGCCAGGGCGGCGGTGGATCTGTTTATGAAGGAGAAGGCCTTTGGCGAGGCAGGCAGCCGGGTAGTGGTCGAGGAATTTCTCCGGGGGGAGGAGGCCTCTTTTCTGGCCTTCACCGATGGCGAGACGGTGCTGCCCCTGCCCACTTCCCAGGATCACAAGGCGATTTTTGATGGAGATAAGGGCCCGAATACCGGCGGCATGGGCGCTTATTCACCGGCCCCGGTGGTGACCGAAGCCCTGCACCGGCAGGTGATGGAAACGGTGATGCTGCCTACGGTCAAGGCCCTGGCGGCGGAAGGCTGTCCGTACAAGGGCGTGCTCTACGCGGGCCTGATGATTGACCAGGGGGTAATCAAGGTGCTGGAGTTTAATTGCCGCTTTGGCGACCCTGAGGCCCAGCCTCTGCTCATGCGGCTTAAAACCGATCTGCTGGATATCATGGAGGCGGTGGTTGATGGCCGCCTGGCGGAGATCTCCCTGGAAATCGATCCGCGGCCCACAGTCTGTGTGGTCATGGCGGCCGGGGGCTATCCAGGGAAGTATGAAAATGGCAAGGCCATTGAAGGACTTGCCAAGGCGGGACAGCATCAGGATGTGGTGGTCTTTCACGCAGGGACAGTCTTGCAGGGAGATGCTGTGGTCACCAATGGCGGGCGGGTTCTGGGAGTAACTGCTATCGGTGATACGGTGCAGGAGGCCATTGCCAAGGCTTACCAGGCTACGGCAGAGATCAGCTGGGAGGGTTGTTACTATCGTAAGGATATTGGCCGCAAGGCCTTAGATAGAAAAGGAGAGTGAGCTATGATCGGCATTGTCATGGGCAGTGATTCGGATCTGCCGGTTATGCAGGGTTGTCTGGATTTTTTAAAGAAGATGGATATTCCTTGCGAAATAACCGTGGCCTCGGCCCATCGTAGCCCGGCGCGGGCCATGGAATATGCAAGCAGCGCCAAGGATCGTGGCCTGAAAATAATCATTGCCGCAGCCGGGATGGCAGCCCATCTGGCCGGGGTTCTTGCAGCGCATACCATCCTGCCCGTTATCGGGGTGCCGGTGGATTCCTCCTCCTTAAATGGTCTTGATGCGTTGCTTTCCACGGTGCAGATGCCGCCGGGGGTGCCGGTGGCCACCATGGGCATCGGCAAGGCCGGGGCGAAAAATGCCGCCATTCTTGCGGTGCAGATTCTGGCCCTTGCCGATGCACAACTGGCGGCAAGGCTTGTCGCCTTTAAAGAAGAGATGGCTCGCGAGGTCGAGGAAAAGGCGCACATAGTCGGGAACCTGTGACCGGCCCAACCTTGACAGATGAGGCTTTAGCCCATGCCTGCGCGGTGCTCAGGTCCGGCGGGGTTGTCGCTTTTCCCACGGAAACATATTACGGGCTGGCGGTTGATCCTTTCAACCAAGCGGCTCTCTCCTCTCTTTTCGCCTTGAAAAGACGCTCTGTCGACAAGCCGGTTTTGCTGATTATTGACAATCCCTCCCAGCTTGTAAGTCTGGTTGCGGAAATTCCTCCCCCTTTCCCTCTGCTCATGCAGAGGTTTTGGCCCGGTCCCTTGACCCTGGTTTTTCCCGGAGCTGCCTCATTGTCGGAAATGCTTACTGGATGCCGGGGCACTATTGGGGTCAGGGTTTCGTCCCATCCCGTGGCCCGGCAACTTGTCAGTACCTTTGGTCAGCCAATAACCGCGACCAGTGCTAATCTTTCCGGGTACAAGCCGGCAGTGACGGCCAGCGAGGTGCGTGAGCAGTTGGGTCTGGAGGTGGACTTCGTTCTTGATGGCGGAGAAACGCCAGGCGGCCAGGGCTCTACCCTCCTGGGTTGTCAGGATGGCAAGGTCTGCTTGCTCAGGGCCGGAGTTGTTCCTTTTGCTGAAATAGAGACGGTGCTGACTGGAGCATAGGGGCAAGAAAAAACGTCTTGCTTCTTGAGCCTTTTGTCTTTATCTATATTTTCTTGCGGGCTGTGGCAACGGTTAAAATCAAAATAAGGAACAGAGATGGCAGACCTTGATTGGGATAGAAATTTTGCCTTGGAGCAGTCTGGGGATGATGAAGAGATGCTGGCGGAGCTTCTGGTGCTGTTTCATGATTCTGCCGCCTCTGATCTGGCGCAGATCAATATCGGCCTTGCCGCAGAAGACGCCGTGGCGGTAGCAGACGCCGCACACAGTATCAAGGGCGCTTCTGCCAGTCTTGGGGTGGAAAGCGTGCGTAGAATCGCGCATGAACTGGAGAAAAATGGTCGGAGCAGAGACCTTTCCCAGGCAGGAGGGCTTGTGGCCCAACTGACAGTACTGCTCAAGGAATTTCAGGGTCTGCACTGAATGTTTGAGGAAGCAAGTCCCATGCTGTTCTATCCCCTTAGCTTGAGTATTTGATCATGCCCAGCGCCAAAGATATACTGAGAAAATTTACCGAACTTAAAACTCTCCCACATGTAGCGATCAAGGTGACCCAATTGGTCAATGACGATCGCAGCACCATGCATGATTTTGAGGAGATCATCAAGCTCGATCCAGTTCTGGTTACCCGGTTGTTGCGTCTGGTCAACAGCCCTTTTTTCGGCCTGTCCCAAAAGGTTGGCACTATCTCCAAAGCTGTAGTGTTTACAGGTATGACGCAGCTCCGTAATCTTGTTGCGGTTGAATCCCTGCGCGAGATGTTTAAGGGTGACGATGTTGATTTCTCAGCCCAGAAACTTTGGTTGCATTCTGCTACTGTGGCCATTCTCTCGGGCATGATTGCCAAGCGTATTTTTGGCAAGGATAGCGAGGATATTTTCCTGGCCGGTATCATCCATGATATCGGACTTATTGTCGAAAACCAGGTGGTTGGGGAGCAGCTGCGCGTAGCCTGTAAGGCCTTCAGGGAGGAGCAGGGTACCCTGATCGAGTGTGAGCGCAATGCTATTGGCGCCGATCATGCAGAAGTTGGTTATCTTCTGGTCAAGGATTGGGGCTTGCCTTTGGAAGTACTCAGCGCCATCAAGGCGCATCATCTCTCCCGGCAGATAAAATCTGTTTCCAGCCCAGGAAGTATTTTGCAACTGGCTGAATTTATGGCAGGGAAGATGCAATACTGGGCCATTCCTGGTCCTCTTGAAAAACTGCCGCTTGAATTGGCGGCGCATGTGAAGGAAAGGATGGCAGATTACAAGATTATCATCAGGGATTTGCCTGGAGAGATGGCTAAGGCTAAAGAACTGTACGAATCAGACGAGTAAGACGCTAATGACCGATCCCACTTTTGATGACATATTCGAAGACTTGATCGACGTCGACGAGGAACTGCAAAGTTTCCTGGCGATTTTTGACGTCTTGTTGCCAGAGGCATCGACGCTTTTGGTGAGTGAGGCTGGTGTCCTGTTTGATGGGCCCCGGCCTCTGGAGCTTGCCGCACTTGAGCGGGAACGGTTGGTTCGTGAGGCCAAATCGGCATCTGGTTTCGTGGCCGGCAAAACAGAGAGTAATGCCTTTGCTCAGGCGCTATATCTTGCCAAGCTGCCAGCGACGCTGATTGTTTCCTGTGTTGCGGCTCAGGCAGATAACGGGCGGCCAGATTCTGTATTTACTTCCCTGTTGCAAAATACCATTGATCTTGCTCTGTTCAGACGGGAACGGGAGATACTTGTCGCCGATCATGAACAGGTAATTCGGCAGATCAATATCCTGCAGCAGCAGCATGACAAGCTGATCGAGGACAATTACCGTCAGTACCAGATCAATCAGGATCGGGAAAAAGAGTATGCCCGGACGCTGGAAAGCGAAATTGCCATGCAGACCGCTGAGTTGCGGGAGGCCAATGTGCGGCTTGAGGAGATCAGTCGGCTGAAGAGCGAGTTCCTGGCCAATATGAGCCATGAATTGCGCACCCCCATGAATGCCATTATCGGCTTTAGCGAACTCCTGTCCGAGTCCTCCCTTAGCGAAGAGCAGCTTGATTATGCCAAAACCATTTCTCAATCAGCGGCAAGCCTGCTTACTCTGATCAACGATATTCTCGATCTGGCCAAGATCGAAGCGGGCAAACTTGAGCTTGAACGCCAGCCCTTTGCTCTTGCCGAAGTGGTCGACAATGTGGCCGCTATGTTCAAGATTCCTGCCAAGGCAAAGGGGGTTGTCGTCTCCTGCAATATTGACAGTCGGATCCCGAAAATAACAATGGGGGATAGTAACCGGTTGCGCCAGGTCTTGATAAATCTTACCGGCAACGCCATGAAGTTTACTGAGCAGGGCGGGATTGATATTCAGGTTGCTTTTGAGGGTGAAGCTGCCGGTCAGATTGTCAGTCGTTTCTCCGTGCGCGACAGCGGCATAGGGATTCCCGCCGACAGAGTTGGCGCAATTTTTGAGAAGTTTACCCAAGCCGACGGTTCAACCACCAGAAAGTACGGGGGTACTGGCTTGGGGCTGGCTATCTCTCTTCAGCTTGTGGAACTCATGGGCGGACAGCTCGCGGTGGAGAGTGAGGTAGGCAAGGGCAGCACCTTTTATTTCGTGATTTCCCTGGAAACGGCCCCGACGGAGACCATCTCTTTGCCGGAACACAAGACAGTTGATGGTGAAAATAAGACCAGGGAAGGAAGGATTCTTCTGGTTGAGGATAATGTGGTTAATCAGCGCTTGGCCTGCATTCTGATCACTCGGCAGGGCTACGAGGTTGAGGTGGCCTCCGACGGGGTCGAAGCCTTGGAGCATCTTCAGCAGCAGAGTTTTGATCTTGTGTTGATGGATGTGCAGATGCCCAATATGGACGGTATGGAGGCCACCCGACGAATTAGAGCGCTTGAAGCTGACCCGGCTCTGCGCCAGGGCTATGTCGGCCTGCGTTCTCTACAACAGCCGTTGCCTATTGTCGGACTCACGGCTCATGCCAGAAAAGAGGATGAACTGTCCTGTTATGCGGCAGGGATGAACGGTTTCCTCACCAAGCCCATTGTCAAGGCGAAGCTGGCTACTATTTTAAACGAGATGATGCCATAGTCATCTCAGGTTAGTGACCTGTAGCTTGGCGATTGTTTTTTGTCCCGCCTTGCCATGGGCGGTAATCTCCGCCAGTCTGGCTGTTTCGTTTAGCATCCTCATCTCGATATGAAGCCTCTCTTCGGGCATAAGACTGCCCAGCCGGTCTGGCCATTCAATCACGGAAAGTCCCGTCCCGTAGAGATATTCTATCAGGCCAAGATCCTCGAGTTCCGTTTCCTCACTCAACCGATAAAGATCAAGATGATAAAGGGGCAGCCGCCCGGGATATTCGTGTAGAAGGCTAAAGGTTGGGCTGGTTATGTAACATGTTTGCGGCACCTGCAATCCCAGGCCGATGGCTTGGGTGAGCGTGGTTTTGCCAGCGCCAAGATAACCGGCCAGGGTGATGATTTCCCCAGGACGGGCGGTTTCTCCAAGATAGCGGCCCAAGGCAAGGGTGGCTCGCAGGTCTGGCAGGGTGATGGTTGTTTGCATTTTAAACTGTTCAGAATTCAGAATATTTACTGTCCTATTTGGTAAGCGTCCAGCAGTGCCGCAGATGCGAGGA
>DOZO01000045.1:84369-106887 GCA_003517965.1 Desulfobulbaceae bacterium | reverse complement strand
AAGTGTGCTATTGCACATGAGCTGGCTGATGACAAAGCAAATGTGGTGCTGCTGGACGCTTACCTTATTTGTGTTTTTTGTGGCAAAAGAGACATCGGTATTTAGGAGGATGGCCAGCAGGTAGAGGGGCCTGGCCTTCTGGAGCATGGCAGAGACCGCAATGTTTCTCAGCCTCCTTTTTGTCCATGGGATAAAATTGCAGATGAGTTGCATCCTTGGGCAGTTTGGTGGTTGATTCGGGCGGAGCCTTGAGCAAAAAAATCAGGATGGCGGCACAGCCGGTAATGAACATGATATTGAACAGCCAGGTTTTATTTTTTTTGGGCTCAGGTGTCATCAGTAAGTCAAACCAAGGATCATCGGACGTCGTTCTTTGTCAGAGGGTTTTTGGATAATGATGTAGCCAGGCACTACCTCGAGATCGTATTGGCCTTCCAGAGCTTCAGGGATATGTGCCGAGATCGTGAGCACCACCTGTTCGGTCTCGGGGGCCAGTGAATAACGCTCAATCGTGTGGGTGAAACCGTATTCTACATCGAAAATGTGGACTTCGATGAGGTCAACATTCTTCACCTCGCCGGCATGGTCGAAAATTTCGGCGTTATCATCGTACGCTGTTTCACTAATCCACAGACAAAGCTGCGGTTCGCTTATCTGCATTTGATGACGAGTCCGTAACAGGTGTTCCCACATCTTGAACACCTCTATTTCAATCAGGCGGATGCTGTTCTCTCCTTCCTGATTAGAGACCTTGCAATGAATCAGTTTTTGACTTTTTCGGGATATTGATTCCACGGTTACTCTTCCTTAAGCTGTTTTAGCGCAAGATACTGATTGTAAAGTTGTGAATGCTGAGTACGGAGTGTTGAGCCTTCACCTGTTGTGCATCGTATTGTTTGTTTCCTGACCGGTGAGCGTAAAAAAATAGCAAGGAAGCTTTTTACATGCACAACTAAGCACTAAGCACTCAGCACTCAGCACTCAGCACTTCTCCTGTTATCCTACCAGCTTTTACTTAATACCGCCTTGGCGTTTGCTGTCTGATCCGTGGTCACGGTGATGACATAGGTGTCCTTGGTAATGGTTTTGGCACTGGCGGCCCATCCTTCGGGAGTACCTTCCAGGGCTTTCATCAGACAGGTGCCAGCATTGGCACCCGCGATCAGGCCGTTGGCACAATCAGTTGCTTCATAAGCTGGCAGGGTAGCGGCTGCCTTGCCCATCATTACCGAAGCATGATTGATGACGGCTGCGGACTGGGTTGCGGCGAACACCCCGTCTGCGGCAGACTTTGCGGCTTCGGTGCGCATGTCGATAAATTTTGGAATCGCTACTACCGACAAAATTGCCAGAATAACGATGACCATGATTAATTCGATCATGGTAAAGCCCTGTTGACCAAGTTTTGTCCGTTTCATGTCCATTTGTTCCTCCTAAGAGTTGTGTTGAGGGTAGATCCCTTTATTGCACAGCTGTCATTTAGCGCTGTGTGTCGGTCGTTGTATTCGGCAGCTTTAACCGCCGCCCTTGACCACGTTCATCATATCCCACATGGGCATGAAAATGGCAAGGGCGAAGATAGCCACCACCCCACCTAAAGCCAGTAGCAGAACCGGTTCGATCAGGGTGGAAAGATTTTTGATGGTGTAATCGCTTTCCGTGTCGTAATAATCCGCCACCTTGACCATCATTTCATCCATGCGGCCAGACTGCTCGCCCACCGATAGCATTTCCCTTACCAGAGAAGGTAGTATCGGATAATCGGCCATAGCCTCAGACAGATGACGGCCTTGTTCCACCTCGTGGCGGATTTTTTCCATCATCCCGGCGAGGACTCGATTTCCCAGGGCGGCGCCGGCCAGATCCAGGGCGCGGACAATATCAACTCCGCTTACGGTAAGTACTGCGAAGACCCTGCAGAAGCGGGACATATAAATCTTGATGCCCAATTCACCAAAGATCGGCAGCCGCAGTCGCAACTGATCCTGGGCTAACACGAAGCTCTCATTGCGTAGGGCCATCCGGTAGGCGGTGATCAGAGCCACGGTTATAAAAAACAGAATGAAGAAATTGCCGGTGATGAAGTTGCTGCCTGCGATCAGGATTTTCGTCGGCAAAGGCAGTTCCTGCTTGGAAGAAGAAAAAAGGGTGACAAACTTGGGCATCACGAAGGTCATTAAAAATAGAATGGCTACGACCAGTGCGCCGATGACGATCTTTGGGTAACTGGTGGCGGCTTTTATCTTGGTCTGGATATTTTTTTCATTTTCATTAAGCTTGGACAGATAGTCGAAGGAACGATCCAGGCTGCCGGTTTCTTCGCCGACTCGCACCATGTTGAAAAAAAGTGGGGTAAAAGTTTTGTGATGGACGGAGAAGGCGTCGCTTAATTTTGTCCCGCCTTCCACCCGGTCGGCGATATCCAGTGCCGCTATGCGCAGCAAAACATTTTGCGCCTGGCGGCCAATAATCCGCAGGGCCTGAAGAATGACGATGCCGGCGGCCAGCATGGTGGATAGCTGGCGGCAGAAAAGAATCAGATCGTCGATTTTGATGCCGTGCAGGCGTTCCATCAGGGTAGGGAGATTGAGGTTTGCCGCTGCTCCTTCCTCGCTGAAACTGATCTGCACCTTAAGCGGACTGAGGCCGTTTTGGGATAGTCGGTCCTCCACCTCGGCCACGGTCTCGGCGGCAAAAAAACCGGTGATAATCTCACCTTTTTGGTTCATCGCTTCGTATTGAAATCCGGGCATCTTTAAATCCTTAGTGCTGAGTGCTGAGGGCTGAGTTTTTAAGCAACCGCATCCATGGTTACCCGCAACACTTCATCAAGGGAGGTATGGCCGGCCAATACCTTGGCGATTCCAGCTCGGCGCAGCGAAATCATCCCCTCGCGTTCGGCCTGGTAAAAAATTTCATGGCTGGAGGCCCTGGACATGATCAGCTCCTCGATAGCCGGGGAGACTGACAGGGTCTCATGCACCGCCAGTCTGCCCTTGAAGCCGTTGTCATCGCATCGCGGGCAACCCTTGGGCCGATAAATAATCAGCTGAGTATTGTAGGCCAAGCCCATTTCTTGCTGTACTGCTGCAGGTGGGGTAAAGGCTTCGCGGCAGTGTGGGCAAAGCCGCCGAACCAGGCGTTGAGCTACTACCATTCCTACCGCGGTGGCGATCAAGAATGGTGGAATTTCCATGTCAACCAGTCGGGCGATTGCTCCGGCCGCATCGTTGGTATGGAGGGTTGAAAGTACCAGATGTCCGGTTAGGGCCGACTGTATGGCAATTTCTGCGGTTTCCGGGTCGCGGATTTCGCCGATCATGATCACATCTGGATCCTGACGGAGAATGGCGCGCAGGGCGTTGGCAAAGGTCAGGTCTGCCTTGCGGTTGACCTGAACCTGATTGACCCCGGCCAGTTCATATTCGACCGGGTCCTCAACGGTGATGACATTGCGATCCACGTTGTTGATCCGATGGAGGGCGGCGTAGAGGGTGGTGGTTTTACCGCTGCCGGTAGGGCCGGTGACCAGGACGATTTCGTGGGGACGGGTAATATGGCGCTCGAATTGCGCCAACTGGGCATCTTCGAAGCCAAGGGCCGCAAGGTCGATTTTAACCTTGCTCTTGTCAAGCAGCCGCATCACCACCTTTTCACCCTTGCTCAGGGGCAGGACTGAAACCCGGATATCGATATCCCGGCCGGAAACCGGGATTTCACAACGGCCATCCTGGGGTTTGCGCCGCTCACCAATATCGAGCTGGGAGATAATCTTTATCCGAGAGACTAAGGGGGCGTGCATTTCAAGGGGGAATTCCTTTACCTGACGAAGCAGACCATCCACCCGCAGTCGAATTCTAACCTTGGTTTCAGTCGGTTCGAGGTGCAGGTCGCTGGCCCCGGAAAGTACCGCCTGGAGAATCATTTCATTAACCGCTGCAACCGCGGCCGATTCATCCTCGCCCTTGGCCTTGGCCACTGTCTCGCGGGGTTTTTTGATACTGTAAACCTGGTCTACGGCAGCAGTGATCAGGGAAGCCACTCCGGTGCAGATTACCAGTTTTTCATTAATATAACGGGATATTTCATCAGTGACAAAAATATTCAGGGGGTCGGCGAAGGCTACCAGGATTTCACCGGGACGCCGACCCAGGGCTATTACCTTGTGTTTGCGGGCCACCATCTCCGGGATGATTCTTGCCACCACCGGGTCAACCACTACCCGGTTGAAATCAATAAAGAGAATATCGAGCTGCTTGGCCAGAGTCCGGGCAATGGAACTTTCGTTGACAAAACCAAGGCCCTGCAGGGCATCTCCTATCTTCAGGTTATGCTCCTTGCCGTAAACAAGGCCCTGTTGAAGCTGGGTGGCGGAAATCAGGCCGCTTTCCACTAAAATATCACCGAGCTTTTTTTTCTGCATAGGGTTAGCGCTCATAACAATCCGGAAGTTAAGGGTTGAGGATCAGGGATCAGGGTGGGTAACTTGTTTTCCCACGGAAAATCGGCTTCATCCAAGGAGGCGATGGATTCCTGTAAAATTGCATGGGTAATGGTGAGGCTTTGCTGGCTGTAAGCAATTAGCAAGGCCCGGCTGAAGGCCTTATTTATCAACCGAGGGATGCCTTGAGAATAACGCTGGAGCAAGGTTAGGGCAGGCCGGCTGATTTCCAATCTGGTCCCGCCGGCCCAGCTCAATCTGGTATCGACATAAAGAATGATTTCCTCGGTGGCGAGAGGCTGCAACTGTTCAACTACGGCGATCCGTTGTCGGAGTTGGCGCAGTTCATTTCGGTTCAGTCGTTCTCGCAATTCCGGCTGACCAACCAGAATGATCTGAATCAGCTTGTTGGTATCTGATTCAAAATTTGAAAGCAGACGTAATTGTTCCATACTCTCTAAGGGCAGATTCTGGGCCTCATCAATGACCACCACCAGCCGTCGGCCCTGATCGGCCAGTTCGGCGAGATGATCGTTGAGCTGGCGCAACAGGCGATCCATGCCGATCCCGGTATTTGGTTCGATAGCTGGTGTTAGACCGAGATCGTGGAGAATGGCCGGTAGTAGTTCCTGCGGAGTCAGATTTGGCGAGAGAATAAGAGCTGTCTCGTAACGTTGAGGCAATCCGGCCAGCAGCCGCCTCAACAGCAATGTCTTACCGGTGCCCACCTCACCGGTGAGGATCATGAAACCTTCTCCTTGATCCAGGCCGAAACGCAACGCTCCCTCGGCGCCGCGATGGCCTGGAGAAGGATAAAAAACCTCTCGGTCGGGGGGAATGAGAAAAGGTTCTCGGTCAAGTCCGAAAAAAAGCAGATAATTTATGAGGAAACTGCTTGTTTCAGTCACGTTCCACCTTTGCTGCCGATGTTATCTTTGTGCAGGCCAAACTCTTTGCGGATGTAGTCGGGGTTGGTGTTCTCGGCTTCACCCAACTGCTCAAGATTGACTACAGTGGTGGTAATAAAAACCAGTAGTTCGCGTTTGCTGTCTTCCTTCTCGTTACTCTTGAAGAGGTGTCCAAGAATCGGGACATCGCCAAGACCTGGTACCTGATTGGAATAATCACTCTTGTTCTTTTTAAGAATGCCGCCGATCACCACGGTGGCGCCGTTTTTTAAAAAGAGCCGGGTGTTGATCTCCTGCTTGTCGATTAAGGGTTGATCTCCAACCAGGTTTGTCGCCACGCTGTCGTTGGTGACATGCACCTTCAGATTGACGAAGGCATCCTGGATGACTCTCGGGGTAACCTTGAGGCTGAGGGTGGCTTCCCGAAATGAAGTGTTGGTCTGCACGCCAGTGCCAGCGGCGGTGCTGCTGGTATAGGGGACCTCCTGGCCCTGCTTGATTATCGCCTCCTCGCCGTTAAGTACCAGAACGCTGGGAGCGGAAAGCAGTTCCGCGAGGTTTTCGTTCTGCATGGCCTGAAGCTTTACATTGAGATCTAAGTTATCCCGGAGAAAGCCAAAGGTGATGTTGGTGTAAGGGTCAGTAGTGAGTGGATCTTGAAGGGTGAGGGCGGTGGCCGTTAAGGGGTTGCGAGTGGACAGGTTATTGTAATCCCAATTCACCCCCAAACGTTTTTTGGCTTCGTTAGTGACCGTGACGATTCTGGCCTCGATATGAACCTGGGGCACTGGTCGATCAAGTTCGATCAGCAGTTCTTCGAGGCGTCGCAGGTTTTCCACCCGGTCTTTGAACATCAGACAGGCGCCTCGCGAGGTTACGTTGATACTTCCGCCGGTGGTAGTGGAGACTAAGGGGCGAAGTTGTTCGATAAATTCACTCGCCTGACCGTAACGGGGACAAACCCGCACTGTTAGTAACTCCTGTTGCAAGGCTGCAGTCTCAGCCTTAACCTTCTCCTTTTCTACCAGAATAACATTGTTCAGCTGCCGGTAACGTAATTGACGGGTCTCCATAATGAAATGAAAGACTTCATAAAAGGAAATATCTCGAACATCGAAGGAAATTGTATCGGTAATATCACCGGCTACCACGATGTTGATTCCCGCCTGACGGCCGATTGCCTGAAGCAGTTGGTCCACCCGCAGTTCTTCTGCCCGAACTGTGGCATTATGACCTTTAAGTTTCTGGATCAAGGGTACGGTGGTATTTCCTCCGGCTGACGATGGTTCTGTCGCAGTAGCCGGGGTTTCGATCGCAGTAGCCGGATTTACAGCTGCCAACAGTGCGGTCATGCTCAGGATGAAGATCATCAAGATCAGTGGTTTGTTCATCGACGGTTTGTTCCTTTGGTTTGGTTTCCGATCGGGCTCCGAATGGGCAACTTTTCCGGGGCGGACGGTAGGCCGGAACCCGGCTCCAGCCATAAGGTATGATAAGCGCCATCAATTTCGAAGATCACTTTTTCGATCATGATCTGCAAAATGGTGGCCTGCTTGCGCCGCTCGCCTGCCAGCATAATACGATCACCTACACCCGTGATTTTGCCGTTAATCACCGCCAGGGCCTGGTGGGGCTCCCAGATTATGGCATTTAAGGTCAGGCCGGCGGCGATGGCGGTCTTGACCGGTGGATCACGCTCCCGCAATTCGGCGATTTGCTTCTGCGACCAGTTGAAAGGATCGCGTGCCGGCGGCGCGTTTTTTTTCTGGCCGCCGCTTATCTGGCGGAGACGCAGCACCTTGACTGGCAACGAATCGGCTACCGCCACCATGACAGAAAAAGAGCTGGCCACAAGCAATCCCAGCAACCAGATAACGGTTGTTCTGCGGTCATTGACCGATTTAACTTTGCTAAAACTCTTAATTATGAATCGCGGCTTCATTTTGCCTCCCGCAATTCTGGAGTAACCCGACCTACCGTCAGACCGAAGGTGATTTTGCCGGCTTTTTCATAACCTTCCACTGGCACGCGTTCAATAAACAGATCATCAATTGTCCCGACCTCTGACCGTTCTTCAAGATAACGCAAATAGGTGAGAAGTTCCTGGAAATTAGCAACCCCGGTTAGCCTGAGCGGGTGGACGATAAAATCTTCGCTAATTTGCGGTTCCAGGTGGTTAAATTTTTTGAAACGTCCCTCCAGAGAGATCGGTGCTGCTGGATCAATGGTCATGATCAGGCGAGTGAAGAGCTCTTCATCGCTCCAACTCTTCCACTGTTCGCTTAGAAAATTCTTTTTGAGTTCCAGAACAGCTTTTTCCTCGCGGATTTGCTGGATCTCTTTGTTTAATTGTCGACGGCCCGCATCCAGTAATGGGGTTATTTCTCCGGCAGCGGTGCTCCGTAGCTGCTGCAGGGTGGCAAGCTGTTTATGGATTTTTCGCTGTTGTGGCTCAATCAACAGACTGTGAGCGCCATAAGCCACAGCCAGGCAGACCAGTAATCCCAGGCCCAGTTGGCGTAGTTCGGCCAAGAGAGGCGGGTCATTCTGGAGCTTGAAAAATAACTGCCGTAGCTGCTCCAGGTTTTTTTTGAGATCGAAAGCTGGCATTCGTCTCCTCAACTCTTGGTTTGAAGGCGCATTGTGGGCCGCTTGTCAGATTGCAGTTGAAAAGTGATGATGAAGCGAAATGGGCTGTCGGCCGCCTCGCCGCTCCGGTCAATCTCTTTGGTTAATACTGAAGTGAAGCGGCTATTCCGTCGCAGTTTGTCAGCTAATTGTGGCAAATCTTGATAATGTAAAGCCTGACCTTCAATGTTGCCACCATCACGGTTAATGGTAATTTTGTCAATGCGCATCGATGACGGCATGACTTGGCCGATCTCTGTCAGGATATCGGCAAAATCAGGTTTCATAAAAAAATGCCCGGCCAGCCGGTCAGCCTGATCTGCGGTCATGGTCACCTCACTGCGCAGCGTCTCAGCCTGGGCGTTTAACTGCTGAATGGAGCCTTGTAGTTCTTCGCTTTGGCCAGCTGCGGTCTCCAGGATGGTAATTTCTTTAACCAACAAGGCGTTGCGTTTTTGCAGCCACCAGTGTTCCCCAGCAAGTACGGCGGCAATAAGCAGCAGAGTAACAGTCAGCAATAGCGGCATGAGTCGACGCAGATGATCGGTAGCGGAAAATCCAGGGACCAGATTGATACGTTGCAGCATAGTTTTTACCTTATCCCCACGCCCAAAGTAAGAGCTCTCAATAGAGAGGGGAAGGACTCGGCATTGAGATCTTTTTCTTCGTAAAGAGGCAACAAATCTAATCCGAGAAACTCCACGTTGTCGGCTTTTAGTTCCTGCCGGAGATCATCATTGCTCCCAAGATAAATCTGGTTGATAGGACGTCCTTTCATAACCGAGACGTAATAATCTCGAGTGCGCATAATTTCCAGTACTACCTGTCGACAATAATTCTTGCGGGGATATTTGACGGTAGTACCAGTCTTGGAAGACGGGGCTAAGGGAGAATGTGGTTCATTATCGTCAGCGCCGGGGTTGAAAATATCCCAACCGGCCATGATTAATTCTGTATCGTCATCGCTTGCAACAGTATTAGCGGCAGCGGCTGTTGGATCAGGTGAAGGCAGGGAATCGCCAGCATTCAAGTCAAGTAATATTTCTGATTCTGATATATCAGTCAACGGAACAGAGGTAGCGGCCGTTAGTGGAGTGTCGTTTGTCTGTGCGATCCCTGCTTGTTTAGTGGTGCTCTCAGGCTGAGTTAAGGGGGCATCTTCTGAGGCAAAAGATGGTTGCGTAACCTGAATGGTACGGACTAGAGCCAATCGGTTGTGATCATAAACTGCCAGTGAAATATTGTCTTGCCAGATCAGAACAATGAGACTGGCATGATCGGTGGACAGGCGCTGCTCCTTTTCCAGCAGGGCACAGGCGGCAAAAATGTCGGCTTCCAGATATTTGACTTCTATACGCCCACTGGGCAAAGATGCCTTAATTTTTTCGAAGTCCTTGGCATTGTAAAGATAGACCGTGAGTTGCAAGCTATCTCGGAGGCGCTCGGTGACCTGCCAATCATAGATATAGTCGCTGATCGGTCGAGGCAGCAACTTGGCCAACTGATATGGCAAGGCCTGGGCAATGGCGCCGTCTGGAATGGCCGGCAGAGAAACGGATACGGTCTCAAAAAAATGCAGCGGCAGAACAACGGCCAGGTTGCCCCGCAGAGAGCCGGCGGTGGTTAGCAGTCGGGGCAGAGAGACATCGGCGATGGGTGAGGTATCGGTCTGGCCCAAAACTTTAAGGGGTGAGCGGGGATTGCCGGGCTGATCAATCTCCACCAACAACGATAACTGATCGTTGCCGGTGAACACGTACAGTCGATTTTTTAGTGAACGTCCTAACATGTTTCCTCGTTGTTCAATACTTAGGAGCAGTTACAAAGGTTGTACAATTCCGGCCTGTTTTTCACGGCTTCTTATGCTGTTTTGGTCATACCCAATAATCAGTTTGTCTTGTTACAGTGGTCTACCCAACCCGCGACTTGCCAGGCTCTCTATATTGTAAAGTAAATCAGGGTGATTCGGGGCCAAGGCGCGCACTTGTTTGAAAATCCGAACCGCCGGAGCAAAAAGGCCGAGTTCGCTCAGGGTAACCCCCATATTGATCAAAGGTTCAACAGCACGGGGATCGGCCAGACGGGCCTGATCGAAGTAATAAAGACCGCGCCAAAGGTCGTTGCTGGCAACCAGTTCTATCCCCCGATTGTTCAGCTCGGCCATGGTTCGGGGCATAACGTTGGCTATGCTGTTTTTTTCCGTCGTTCCGCTTGTCAGTGGGATTGCCACTGTCCCATTGTTGGTTGTTGGCACTTCTGAAGCCGGGGATGAAGGTTTATTGATTGCAACTACAGGCGGCCCGCCTTTTGTCGTCCTCCGGCTATGATCTGAGTTTTTGGTGGAAATACTGCCAGAAAAAATATACCAGGAGATCGTCACCAGCAGACTCATGGCGACAGTGAGACGGATGATCATTTCCGGTTTCAGGATTTTTCTTGCACGCCACAACAATTCTGCTGGTTGCATGGGTTGTGAGGTGGTGAAAGCTTCTTTTGCATCGTCAAGCGGCGAGGCGACGGCTTTGTCTGCATCGTCCTGTGGCAAGACGAAAGCTTCTTCTGCATCGTCAAGCGGCGAGGCGACGACTTTGCCCGCATCGTCTTGTGGCAAGACGATAGCCTCACTTGCATCGTCAGGTGGCAAGGCGACGGCTTTGTCTGCTTCGATGTGACGAATTCGCTCAATGGCGTCAAAAAGCTTGCTCACGACCCTTAACGCGCCTCTTTCAGGTTTATTGTAATTTGAGGGACAACTGCCCAGAAGCATTGTTGGGCAGTTGCATTTGAAATTATGGTAGAATTTGTCTCATAATCTCGACAAATATGCAATATTTTAATATATTTTTAATTCGGTGCCAGCAGATATTTCGCCTCCACGGTGCGACTGACCCCCGTTGCATGGTCGGCCCGCACTCGGATAACGGCCGGGGTGTTTGTCGCCACAAAGGTATCGGCTTCAATATGGGTGCTGATATTCTCCACTGATGGTACGGGAGAGGCACTGAGGCCGCCGCCTCCGTCACGGTAGAGGATATTGAGACTGACAACGGACTCCGCGCTGTGCAAGGCCTGAGCCCAGAGATAATCCTCGGCTGAAACAGCCTGGGTGGTGGTGGTGTAACGGGCAATGAGCAACCCGAAGGCCGCCATAATGACGATGACGAACAAGGCTACAACCAAGGCAAAACCTTGGTTGGCGGATCGTTTGCGGCTGCTTGGCTCAGGGCACATTTCTGATCTTGATCTCCTTGTGAAAGTTGACAATCTCTCCGTCTCGATCAATGGCGAAATGCACAACCACCAGAGAACTGCGGGTAGATGTTCCTGGAAGATAGAAAAAATAGCCATTCGGATCACTTGGCACCACATGGTCAACCAAGGGAAACCTACCAGCAAACGACCCCAGGGCTCCGCCAGGGTTCACGGTGGCTGTTTCCCGAAAAATTCTTCCCCCGCTAACCACAAAGCGAACCGCCTGCGGTCGCACGACAAAGTAGCGTTGGAATGGAGATACCCGATCTATGGCACGGTTAAGGGTCATGATTCGGCTAATTCCATCAACCGCGGTTACACTATAAAGACTGTTGCCAGCCGCGTTCGCGAAGTTATCCCAGCTGGTATTGTAGATTGACACAATAGATTGAGCTGGCAATATGCCAGCTGTGTCTCTTAGCGTTGTTTGACCAATAGGATGTTCTTCCTCATATCGGCCAGATACCCCGGCCATGGCAGATTCGTTGATTACCCCGAAGGAAATGGCGTTATTGTTGCCGCCCTCTACGGAAGAAAAATCGACCGCGTTGGGTACGGCCTCCTGCAGTTCTCGCTCCATGCGGGTTAACCCCAATCGCCCTTCCTCATACATTTCAATCCGATTGCTGGTTTCTCTAAATCCCTGAAATGCCTGGGCGATAAACTCCGCTCCCATGCTGCCTAAAATACCCAGGATCACGATAACGATGATCAGCTCTATCAGGGTGAAGCCGCCTGAGCAGGATGCCGGGTTGAGAGAGGGGAATTCCCTGTGGGTATTTGTTCTCGTCTTGGTCATATGTTGCACGACACTGAAACCAGGCGCAGGGTCTCGTTGGTGGGAGTTGTGACGGTAACTACGATAAGTTTGCTGTCCGTGGTGCTGCCGGTTACACAGGTGGTTGCGTGAGTGATGGGGTTGCTGGTGCTGGCTATATAGCAGACTTGTACCTGGCGGCTGTATCCCGTCATCGTAAAACTATCTTCGTTTTGATCCCGAAAAATATCAGCCTCTGAATGTGCGGCATAGTCGTCAACGGCCGCATAATTTGCGCGAGTTGCCTCCGTCTCCAGGCCCACAATCAGAGAGGTTGCATTTACCGTGCATCCCCCCCGTGTGCTTTCGCCGGTGCAAAGCGGCCCACCGCCCACTGGGGAGTTGTTGTCCCACTTCTTGGCCATGATTTCATCCATAAGACCCTGAGCCAGGGCGATGCCCCGCTGGCGGATAACCGGATCCGGGCTATGGGCGATGGACTGGTAGAAGGGAATGAACATGATGGATACGCTACCGAGAATGACGATGGCCAGCACCAGTTCGATAAGGGTGAAGCCGGTCTGGCCCTGCTTGCGTGGGCGGGCTAATTTGCCAAGGCCCACTGCTTTCTTGCTAAGGGATTTTTTGAGGTCTTTCACAAGCATGAAGTCCCTATGTAGCCGGTTTGCGGGCAAACTACCAAATGGGTGCCAGCGCCATCCACGGTTATGGTGAAGGTGGCTATCGGGTTAGTCGTCAATGCTTGACAGGTAGCGGCATCAATCGGCTCTCCCAGGCCGTTGAACCAGATCGCCCCGGCGCTAAGGCTTGCGGAGGAATCATCATTTAGATTTCGGTTACGGTACTCAATCTCTGCGCATTCATCCGCTGCCGTACAATCAGTCCCCTGACGCCTGACTGTGTACTGGTTGGTTGTGTGCTGGTTGTCATCCACCGCCACCTCGATGCCCCATGGTTTTATGATGCAAGCCGTATCAAACCCTCTGGTCATCGCCTTGTGCTGGGTGTAGCGTACTGCCCGCTTAAACTCCTCGACCGCGGCTGCTTCTTTCATACCGCTGGGCCACTTGAACGCCACCGTAATTCCCAGGATCCCGAGGATGACGATGACCATGATCAGTTCGACCAGGGTGAAGCCTTTCATCGGATAATCTCCCGCCAGTTGAGGATCCGGTCATTGCCTCGGTAGATGCCGAAGTTAGCCCGAGCGAATGGATTTTCGTTGTAGTCGCTGTCCGCATTGTCCCATTCGTATTTCAGCCAGGCGGGAACAGTCAGGGTGTAGAGGAGGGGGCCGGTTCTGTTTGGCGCCGAGAGCGTGAAAGACTGTCCGTTGCCCAGATTGGTGCCGTTGACTGTGACATCGGCACAGACAAGGGTGTCGGCAGTGTTTGCATCTGTGCAGGCCAGTGCGGCCGCGCTGTAACTGACGCAGGTGTCATCGGTATTGGTGATAAAAGATGAGCCGTTGTAGTATTGAGTCTGCAGGCGCATCTTTAGCGCTTCTCTTTCTGTGCCATAGGCATTTTTCAGGACAAGGCGTCCATAGCGGAGCGGAGTGGCGGCTGTTTGTACCGGAGTAGCCGCCGCTGTAGTTACTCCGTCTGGGTCGGCAGGCGTGGCGTTGACCATAATAGTGGCCTCGGCAACGGGCGAGGCAGGACGGCTTGCCTGGTGCCTGGCCGAAATTGAAGCTGCGCCATTGTTCCAATTTCCGGTTGGCGCTGTGGCGCTTGCCACGAGAGTTGAAATGGGGTTTGGTGCAGCAGGAAGCCAGGTCGCGGTGAAGTTGTAGCTGCTCCAGAGGGCCGGATCGAGCCTGGCGAATGCCCCCGTGTAGTTTTGGGTGGTCGCGTTTGCCGCATTTTGTGCGGTCAGGGTAAAGGCGGTAGAAAAACTGTCCTGGGCAAAATAGGTGAAATTTCCCGCATCGCAACCCTCTGTTACCATGCCTGGGGTAATGGCGAAATGATCGGGGATGAAGCGGCCGAAGGCCACGGTAGTCTTGTTGCCGATGCTACAGCCATACTTGTCGCTGGAGAGGCTGTCTGCGAGGTTGGCATTAGAGGTGGTGCTGGAGACGCAATCATTGGGTTGATCCACACTGGTCCAGGTGTCATCCCGGTAAGCGCCAGGGGCGAGGTACAGGTGGCCGACCTCGGTGTAGGTGGCGTTGCTGCTGGGGGCAGGACTCTGGTTGGCGGTAAGCGAGGCGGGTGACAGTGTGCCCACCGTGCCGCCGTTTTGTTGGCTGGTATCCTGGCTGGTGATCTGGGCGGTCAGTTTGCTGTTATCAAGGGTCAAGGCCCCGGTATAGGTATCAGTTGCCGCCGTCGAGGTCGCGGCTGTTATGGTAAAGGCTGCACCTGCCTTGATTATTGGGGTTGCCGTGGCTGAGGGCGGCGTGGCCGACGCCGAGGTGGACAACGTCACCGCCCCAGGACGCACGGCGAAATTATCGGTCGAACAACTAATGATACTTGGCGACTGGTTGGCGTCTGTTACCCGGCAGCGCAGATCAGGGTAAGCCTTGGCAATCGTCATATTCGCTGTGCCCTTGCGCCCAAGTTCGGTTGCCTGGTTGGCCTTGGCAAAGGTCAGATCCTGACTGATGGCCGGGTCGAGAGTGGTGCGGCTGCTACAGGCAGTGATCCCTGAGCCGTCAACCAACTCCACGGTGACGCTCTTGTCAACGTCAGAGGCATAGGCAGTTTCCACCGCGTCTGCTGTGCCGTCGCTATTGCTATCCTTGAGCGCCACCACCTCGAAACTGAAGGCTGTACCCGCCAGTTTGGTATAGAGGTGCCCGCTCAAGGCGTCCGCTCCGCTTTGTACGCAATTAAAACCA
Organism: Desulfobulbaceae bacterium; assembly: GCA_003517965.1. Lineage (GTDB taxonomy): Bacteria > Desulfobacterota > Desulfobulbia > Desulfobulbales > Desulfurivibrionaceae > Thiovibrio. Next base: position 92,032 of record DOZO01000045.1, on the reverse strand, counting down.
AAAGGCTTGGCGCACAGGAAGGTGCGACTCGCGTCACATACCGTCCCGGTAGTATAGTCGGCGGCCACGCAGGAAGCCGCTGCTCTTGAATGCTCGGTGATGATCCCGGAGGCAACGTTGATGTTGAGGTCTTCTGACAGGGTATTGTTCAGGCCGAAGGTGACCCTGCTTTCGTTGGCAAAGGTATAGGTAGCGGTGCCCGTGCCTGCGCCAATGGCGGTGAGTGGATTGATCGAGCCTCCGCTCACATTGGACCAGGTACCGTGCGCCGGTGAGGTTGATAGGTTCATGGTGCTACCGGCAAGGTAAAACAGCGCGTGGCTCGCGTCGTGAGCCTCAATGGTAATGCTGGCCGGCGTTGCGCAATTTGAAACTGCGCCATCGTGAATAATGTGGAAATGATCAAGTTCAGAACAAGTCAGTCGGGTCAGGTTCATGTCGGCTGCCACCTGCGGAGCGCTGATCTCGATTGGGTAGATGTACACCTCGTCGATGCTGCCGTTGGCCCCGTTGGGCGTGCCGTTGCTGGGTGTGACTCCAGAGGTTCGGTTGTCGCCAACATAAAGGGAGTTCAGCGCTGGCAGGGTGCCGGTTGTGGTCCCGCGTGTACTGTTTTGTAGCACTCCATTAATGAATATCTGTAAAACTGTCAGATTGGTGCCTACTCGCACGTTCCAGGCCACCCCGATATGCACCCATTGACCGGCGGCAAAACTTTGCGTGGGGCTGGTAGCCGTGACCGAGGTACCCGCGCTGTCGGTAACCACAAAACGCAGGGCGCCGGTGCTGCGTTTCATCAGGAAGAATGGCCGGTTTGCCACGCTGGTGGCGTCGAGCAGCATGGTGTCGGCGGTAGTCCAACTATTGGTGGACTTGTACCAGAAGTCCACGGTGCCGGTGTTACTCGGCACGATTGGAGTTGCCACTGCATCTACGGTGGCATTGGAAGTGTTGCTGGTGAAACTGCCGCCCCGGCAAAGCCTGCCGCCTGCTACACTGGTCGCGCTGCCGATGCGCGAGGCGTCGAGGCTGTTGCCGGAGGTGTCCTTGATTACCCCTGCCACGTCGTTCCAGATATTTTCATCAAAGCGAAACTCTGCGGCCTTGGTTTGCAGCTGATTGGCAGGATACCACAGGATTGCCGTGCCGTTGGTAGTGTCGATAAAGGTCTGGTTGTACGAATACTGGGTATAATCGCTACTGGACAACTGCACGCCAACGGTGGCATTGCTGCCGTTGCTCGAACCTGAGGTGTATTGATACCTGAAGTTGCCGTTGGTACCGGCCGTACTTTCATAAAGAGCTATCTGAAAATTATAGCGGGTGGTCGAGTTATACAATTTTACGTTAACCCATGAAAAGACGAGACGTCGGTTGGGCGCCGTGCCAAGCAATTCGTATTTCAGCGAGGCGCCGACCGTGCTGTTGGCTGTACCGGCGACAATATCGATCCAGTAGCCCAGCATGATGTTGACTGGCGCGGCGGTTGGGCAACCGGAATAGGTCGAGCCTGCCCCGGTAGGCAGCGTCTGGGGGGTGTAATCGCGGTGAAAGCCAGAAACGTCGTTACCAAAGGCCAGGATCCCGTTGGCGTAGACCCTCACCTTGGTATAATTCACGCCGCCGAAGGTGAAGGTGAAACCGGAAGGAAAGTTAACGTCCGCCCAGTCATCATCGCCATTAGGATAACCGGTACAGGCAGGCGAGGGGCTGGTGGTATGCCAGGTAAGGGTAGTCGCGCTCGCCGAGGGGGTGTCATATGAAAATGTATCGTTGCGATAGGCGTAGGTAGCCGCATTCGCCAGACCGGCATCCAACAGGCAGGCGTAAAGTGCCAAGGCAAGCAGGATGTGCCATTTGCAAGAATTTGAAACAGTATTAATGGCTCTGTTCATTATTGTTCCAGACCTTTTTTAATAAAAACACTTCGTACAATATATGGGGATGTCTTTTTGTGTCAAGATATTAGGAGATGTAACGGAATAAAGCCTTTTTGAGGCTATTTATTCACAACGTCTTAAGAGCTATGGAATCATGGTGCGGTTCATGGTATTATCGCAAAAATTTGTAAGTCTTTTTTGAAAATGATGGACGTTTAGTCTGGACAAAATTATGTCTCCTGTCTGGAGACGCCTGGATAAGAGGATTACAACATGAAACTTGAACATTTTGTCAAAGTAGAAAAACGGCGTACCCGTTCATCGTTGGTTCTTGGAGTAGTTGGGTTGCTTGTTCTGGTTTTGTTAACCTTGCTCTGGTTGGTTAGCGAGATGGAAAAGCCGCAGGTGATGATTGGTGGGGAGATTGCCTCGCTTGGTCAGAGCAGACAGGTTGCCTTAGTGGTTAGTGATGCCAAGAGCGGTCTGCGCTCCCTTGAAGTTGCCTTGATGCAGGAGGGCAAGAAGCATCTGCTGCTTGAAAAAACCTATCCTCGGGCGGGGTATCTCTCCGGAATCGGGCCCAAAAAAATAGAGGAGACTATCGAGATAACGTCCAAGGCTCTTGGCTTGAAGGATGGCGCGGCTGAACTGGTGGTGACGGCGGTTGATTTTTCCTGGTGGAACTGGCTCCGGGGTAATATTACGGTTCAAACCTCGGCCCTGGTGGTTGATACCAAGCCGCCGGTGATCAGTCTGATGGAATCTCCTGTGTATATTAAAGGCGGCGGCGCGGGCGTGGTTGTCTACCGGGCCAGTGAGCCTGCTGGCAGGCATGGGGTGGTGGTTAATGATGTTTTTTATCCTGGTTTTCCCTTGCCGAAAAAGGGCGCAGGGATCTATGGTGCCTGTCTGGGATTGCCGCACGATATTATTGCTATAGAAAAAGCCTTTGTTACCGTGGCTGATCTGGCTGGCAACGAGGCCAAGGCCCCGTTTGTCATGAATCTGCATGTGCGCAAGATTCCCAGCGACAAGATCATGTTAAGCGATGGGTTTCTCTCCGCCAAGCTACCGGAATTTGCCAGTCATTATCCGGAACTGGCTGGCACGCCTGTTGAGCAGTTTGTCAAGGTGAACAATGATATCCGGCTGGCCAATTACAAGAAGATTCAGGAGGTTTGCGCGAAATCCAGGCCTGAGCGACTTTGGGATGGCCGCTTCGGACGGATGGAAGGGAGCCCGAAGGCTGGGTATGCCGATCACCGTACCTATCAGTATAATGGTGAAAAGATTGATGCGCAGGTGCATCTGGGGGTTGATATTGCCTCGACCCAACGTGCCAACGTCGGGGCCGCAAACCGAGGGTTGGTGGTGTTTGCCGAGTATCTGGGGATCTACGGCAATACCGTCATCCTTGATCACGGTCAGGGGATTTTCAGCCTGTACTCGCACCTGAGCCAGATTGAGGCTCCAGTAGGCGCTATGGTTGAAAAAGATTCACTTGTAGGGCTTACCGGCACTACCGGCATGGCGGGTGGCGATCATCTCCACTTCAGCATCCTGGTCAATGGTATCTTTGTCGATCCACGGGAGTGGTGGGACGAAGAGTGGCTGAAACTCCACATGTTGAGTGTGCTTTAAGCCGTTGTCCAGAATAAGGATACTTCCGGAGAATCTGGCTAACCAGATCGCGGCTGGCGAGGTTGTCGAACGGCCTGCCTCGGTGGTCAAGGAGCTGCTGGAAAACGCTATCGACGCCGGGGCCAGTCAGGTTGGCATCCAGATTGAAGGCGACGGTACCCGCCTTATCAGGGTTATTGACGATGGCTCCGGCATGGATGCCGATGATGTGCTCCTCTGTCTGGAACGCCATGCTACCAGCAAGATTGCCAGTCTGGCCGAGCTTGGGGGCATCAGGACTCTGGGTTTTAGGGGCGAGGCTGTACCCAGCATTGCTTCGGTATCCAGAATGCGTATCACCTCTCGCCTTGCCACCCAGACTCTCGGAACCCAGGTTGATCTCCGTTATGGCAAAATCCTCAAGGTACACGAGATGGGGAGCAATTCTGGCACCTCCTTTGAGGTTACGGATCTTTTTGGCAATGTGCCGGCCCGGAAAAAATTTCTCAAATCCAGCAGAACGGAACTGGCTCATATCGAAGAGGTGGTGAAGAATTATGCCCTGGCCCGTCCAGGGTTTGGAATAAGTTTTACCGTGGACGGGCGCGAGATTCTCAGGCTGCCAGCCGGGCTTGATTCGCCTCGAAGCAGAGCGGAGCGGATTTTTGGTAAGGGGGCAGGAATATTGGTTGAGCTTGCCCGCCCGGCCATGGACGAAAATGAGCCCGGGGTTTCCGGTTTTCTCCTGCCGCCTGACGCCCCGGTTGCCGCCCGACTCAGGATCTTTGTCAATGGCAGGGCGATTCATGATCGGTTGATTGCCCATGCGGTGAGTGAAGGCCTCCAGAACTATCTTATGAAAGGGCGCGGCCCGGGCGGGGCGATTTTTCTGACCATCCCGCTTGCCAGTGTGGATGTGAATGTGCACCCCACCAAGCAGGAGGTCAGGTTTCATAAGCCAGCCGTGGTGCATCAGGCCGTTATTGGCGCGGTGCAGGCCGCTATGGCGGATTATCAGCAGACCTTGCGGCAGGAGATCTTTAAGCCTGCTCCCGTTGTTTCAGGCACAGTGCAGGCCAGAGCCTATGCCCTGGATGGTGATCAGCAGACGCCTGCGGTGCAGGAGCCTCTGCCGCTTTTGAAAAACGCTAACGAAGTTGCTCCGCCGACGGTTAGCCAAAAGGACTCTGGCGGAGAGGTTTCCGGTAAGCCTGAATCTGGCCTGGAGATGAGGCCTGATTATGTCACAGAACAGGGCCATGTTGTTGGGAAAGAGGCTACTCCATCCCCTGCTGGCTTGCGTTATCTCGGGCAGGTGCTGAACACTTATCTGCTCTGTGCCACGGAAAACGGTCTGATGGCCATTGATCAGCATGCCGCCCATGAACGGCTGCTGTTTGAGACCTTAAAAAGGCAGTTTGCCAGTAAAAATATAGCTCGCCAGACCTTGCTGTTTCCAAAGGTTATTGAATGCAGTCTGGAAGAAAACCAGATTCTTAAGCAGCACGCGGGTGAGATTGCCGCCCTCGGAGTCGAGATTGAGGATTTCGGCGGGGGCAGCCAGGTGGTGAAGGCTGTGCCCGCAGTGCTTGGCCACTCGCCGGTTGAAGAGGTGATGGCCGGAATCTTTGCCCGCTTTGCCGAGGCAGGCCCAGGACAAGGACGGGGCAGGGGAGGGGTGCGCGCCGAGGAGGTGCTCTCTGACATGGCCTGCAAGGCGGCGCTCAAGGCCGGGCAAAATCTTAGCCCCAGGGAAGCCGAAGCCCTGCTTGACGAGATGCAAAGGGCAAAGGTGTTTTCTCATTGCCCTCATGGGCGGCCAGTGGCCAAGATCTTTACCGCCCACGAGCTCAAGAAATGGTTTTATCGCGGTTGATAGCAACGCATATGCGGTGCTCTGAACGGTTACAAAAAATGTCGTGACCTTGCCGGGTTAACCCTGTATTATCGTGCCCTGACAATATCTTGGCGGCACTGAAATCGTCTCGTGTCGTTTTCTGAAATACATATATTATTTAGGGGCCGTTAAAAAATAACTTGTATTGTTTTGTCTCGCCTTTTACGGCCCCTTATGCCGTCTTGGCAGGACTCGATGTTCAGGTTGTTTTTGTTCAACGGCCAATGTGTCTGCCGTGCAAAACAAAACCCAGCCCAACATAAGAATCTGGACTCATGTTCAGCTGACTATTTTTCTGCTCGCCATCAGTCTTGTTTTGACTCTTGCTCTGGGTGGCGCTTTCTATCTTATTATCTCTCTTGATCTTCCGGCAATCGGTTCGCTGAAACACTACCAGCCGTCCACAGCCTCTATCATATATGATTCGGCCAAACAGCCGATCACTTATGTGTCGCGGGAAAACAGAACACTCGTTCCGCTCGCCGCGATGCCGGAATTGCTTCCCCAGGCTTTTGTGGCGGCGGAAGACTCCCGATTTTATCAGCACAGCGGGGTTGATGCCTGGTCGATCATTCGGGCGCTTCTGCACAATATCCGCGCCGGAGAACGGGGGCAGGGGGGCAGCACCATCACCCAGCAGGTTGCCAGGGCGCTTCTGCTCACCCCGGAAAAAACCTACACCCGTAAAATTAAGGAAGCAATCCTCGCCTACCGCATCGACAGCGCCCTTAACAAAGAAGAAATTATCCACATCTATCTCAATCAGATATATCTTGGCAGCAGTGCCTATGGGGTAGAAGCTGCGGCCCAGATCTATTTTGATAAACGAGTTCAGGATCTTAATCTGGCCGAGATGGCTCTTTTGGCAGGGTTGCCGCAAGCGCCCAGCCGCTATTCTCCGTTTCGCAATTTCAAGCTGGCCAAGAACAGACAGCTGTATGTTCTGAATCGCATGGCTGAAGAGGGCTATATTACCGCAGACGATGCACAAAAAGCCTACGAAAAGACTCTGCTCTGGAATCCGGATAAGGAAGGTCCGATTGAAAACAATTATTTCATCGAACATGTCAAGGCTTATGTCCAAAGCAAGTATGGCAACGAAGCCCTGCTGACCGGCGGACTTCGCATCTATACCACCCTTGATCAGAATCTGCAGAAGGCCGCCAATATGGCCATCAAACGAGGCACTGCCAAGTGGGCCATCCGTCAGAGTAAAAATGCCAACACCTTGCCCCAGGCCGCCTTGATCTCTATGGAGGTGAAAACCGGATATGTTAGGGCAATGGTGGGTGGCACTGATTTTGGCAAGAGCCAGTTCAATCGGGCGACTCAGGCTCGCCGTCAGCCGGGTTCGGCCTTTAAACCCTTTATTTATGCCGCCGGTCTTGAAAAGGGCATGACTCCGGCCACCATGCTTGTTGACGAACCGATTCAGTTTCGTGGTGCGACCGCAATGCAGTATTGGGAGCCAAAGAATTACAACAATAAATTTGAGGGACCCACTTCCTTCAGAAATGCGCTGGTGCATTCACGCAATATCCCCACCATCAAGATTTTGCAGCAGGTCGGAGTAGAGAGAACCATTGATCTGGCCAAGCGAATGGGGATTACCTCTCCCTTGGGTAAGAATCTTTCCCTGGCTCTGGGCACCTCTGATGTCTCTTCCCTTGAGCTAACCAGGGCATATGCTACCTTTGCCAACAGCGGCCAGATGCCTCAGGCTCTTTTTATCGTCAAGATTACGGACAGTGCCGGCAAGGTGCTGGAAGAACAGCGGCCAGCTTTCAGTGAGGCTCTTGACCCTCGGGTGGCTTATCAGATGACCCGACTTCTGGAAGGAGTTATTACCGACGGCACAGCCAGGGGCATAAGCAGTTTCGGGGCGCCAGCGGCAGGCAAGACCGGAACCACGGATCAGAACGTGGATGCCTGGTTTGTCGGTTTCACTCCAGAGTTGACGACTTGCGTTTGGATAGGGCACGATCAGAACACTTCCCTGGGCACCTCGGAAACAGGTGGGTTGGCAGCCGCGCCGATCTGGCTTGATTTCATGAATCAGGCCAAGACAGTTTACCCGGCGACTGGTAACTTCGCCGTCCCTCCGGGCATTGTTATGCTTCTTATGGATACGTCAGGTAAGCGCGGAACAAAGGTTGGTGGCGGTGTGTCTTTGGAAGCCTTCCGGGAAGACATTCCACCTTGGCCTTTGGAGCAGCCACGTTCAGAGGATCCTTGATTTTCTTTCCCATAAAAAAAGCCGTGTCGC
>DOZO01000045.1:55733-84259 GCA_003517965.1 Desulfobulbaceae bacterium | reverse complement strand
GCGACACGGCTTTTTTTATGGGATGGTTTTCTTTTAAATCACACAGCGTTTGTTGGGCACATTTTTCAGCTCGTCCTCAGCATGGTAAACCACACTAAAGGTTTCCCGCAGTTCCTTGATCATCGTCTCTTTCTGCTCGTCATTATCGATCATCACCCGGACAGCCACTCGTTTTTCCCCTTTCGGCGCATCTTCAAAAGAGGTGAGGATACTGATGATTCTGGCATTGAATTTGCGAAAACTTTCAATAACCTTGGTCACGGAACCGGCGACATCCGGCAGGTCGAAAACAAACTGGATGGCGCCATCCTTGATTCCCGTGCTGTGAATAAAGCCACGCAGCACATCGGTTTCGCTAAGCAGTCCGACAAGATGCCCAAGTTCATCCACAACGGGCAGGCCGGATATTTTCCCTTCCAACATGATCAGGGCGGCCTTTTCCAGGGTCTCGTCTTCGCTTAAGGTAAGAGGCTTGGCAGTCATCACGTCTTTCACCTTCATCTCCGACAACAGATAATACAGCTCATGGATATCCAGAGATGTCGTCTTTGAGGGAGAGGCGTCTTTTACATCCCGATCTGTGATGATCCCGATCAACTTCCCATGGGAAACTACCGGCAGACGGCGGATACTGTTTTCCTTCAAAATCCTGGTGGCCCGCATCAAAGAGGTGTTCTCTTCCACGGTCAGGACGTCTTTTGTCATCCAGTCTTTAATCAACATAAGGCTAAACCCTCCATATAATTGTCTGTCCAAACTCAACAAAGAGTGATTTTTGTTTAAACTGTCAAGATGCCATCCACAAACAGCATCTGTTTTTATAGAATATTCCTGTTGTTCTTGCAAGATGAAGTGTACCTGCCAAACAAAAAATCATCAGGAGAGAAAGAAGGTCGAAATCCATCCTTTTTTTACCTTGCTTAACTGCCCGTGAATCGGTAAAGGAGGGTATCTATCCAGGCAGAGACGTATTCCCTGAGAACATCTACCCAAGACCAGAAAAACTATCGCGAAAATATCTTTATGCCTTGCTCTATGACAGATGAGATCTTAGCCCGGATCATGGCCATGGCGGCCACCGAAGATTGTGTTTTTCTTGAGACCAGCAGGGTAACGGCTGAAGATTCGCACTCCTATTTTTTCCATCGGCCTGTGGCCCATCTTGTCTGCTACGCCCATGATGATCCGGCCAGGTTTTTTCAGCAGGCTGAAGATTTTCTGGCGGAAGGCCTATATCTGGCGGGTTGGCTCGGTTATGAGTTTGGCTATTTGCTTGAACCATCTCTGGCAAAGCGAATTCATCCAGATTCTGAAAAGCCCTTGGCCAGAATGGGTGTATTCCGCAAACCCCTTGTCTTTGCACCCAATTCAGGAGAATTGCCTGACGATTTCTGGCCTGATTCGTCCGCGACGCAGGTCTTGACGGATTATCGCCTCACCAATCTGCATCCTGACCTTTCGCAAACTGACTACATCGCAGCCCTGACCAGAATCAAGGCCTATATCGAGAGCGGCGACACTTATCAGGTCAACTTTACCCTGAAACTGCTCTTCGACTTCGAGGGCTCGCCAGAGACTCTGTATCAAGCGTTACGCCGCAACCAAAGCGTATCATTCGGCGCCTATCTCCGTTCCGGTGCTCAGCGTATCCTCTCGTTTTCCCCGGAGCTTTTTTTCAAGAGGACCGGCGAGCAATGCTTAGTTCGGCCCATGAAAGGCACCATTCAGCGCGGCCCGTATCCTGCGGAAGACGAGCGGCTGATCCAGTTTTTAAAAAGTGATGAAAAAAACCGCAGCGAAAATGTGATGATCGTCGATCTGCTGCGCAATGATCTTGGCCGCGTTTGCACCCCGGGAACAGTGGTCACCCAATCCCTGTTTGACATCGAAACCTATGAGACTCTGCACCAAATGACCTCCAGCATCACCGGCCATCTGCCTGTGGCGACCAAGATCGAATCCTTGTTCAGAGCTCTGTTCCCTTGTGGCTCGGTGACCGGTGCCCCCAAGATCAGAACTATGGAGATCATTCACGAGCTGGAGGGCGGGCCGCGCGGCGTCTACACTGGGGCCATCGGCTTTATCGCCCCCTCTGGTGAGGCAACCTTCAGTGTGCCGATCCGCACCATAGAACTCAATGGGAACAGGGGCGAAATGGGTATCGGCGCCGGAATCATTCATGAGTCAAATCCGGAGCAGGAGTGGCAGGAATGCCTGCTCAAGGGTCGTTTCCTAAGCGCTCCGGCTCCAGTATTTAGCCTTATTGAGACACTCCTCTGGCAGCCGGGCTCTGGCTATTGGCTCCTCAGCGAACATCTGGAGCGGTTGCTCGCTTCTGCCGCTTACTTCCGTTACCCTTTAAACCCGTCAAAACTCAAGAGACGACTTGACAGGTTGGCCCTGGATTTCTCCGCCACTCCCATGCGGGTACGGTTGACCCTGGCAAGGAACGGTCAGATTGATTTTGCCGCCAGCCCATGCCCAGCAGCGGTTTCCATCACTTGGCCGAGGCAGCAAATCTCCCAGTCCGAGTTGCCCAGAGTGATCTTCTCGACCCAGACCACTGATCCAAGCTCCCCGTGGCTCTTTCATAAAACCACCCTGCGCGAGCTTTATAACACCGAGCGTGAACTGGCTCTGGATAAAGGGTTTTACGAGGTGCTTTTTACCAACACCAGAGGAGAGGTAACGGAGGGCAGCATCACCAGCATCTTTATCAAGCAACGGGACGTTCTGCTTACTCCGGCCATGGAATGTGGGCTACTGCCCGGAGTTTTCCGTAGACATCTGCTGGCACATGCTTTCCTGCCGGTGCGGGAAGCCATCCTGACTCGCCGGGATATCGAGCAGGCGGAGTCTGTTTTTGTAGGCAATTCAGTACGCGGTCTGATCCAGGTCAGCCTTGCCTGAGTTACACCCACAGGGCATAAGTTTCGTTTGCACCCTGAAGGGCATAAAATCCGGCAAGCTGCTCACCTCAGCTTCACCCCCTGGCCAGGGCTCGAATAATATCCGTTTTGCCAATCACTCCCACCAGAGCGCCGTTCTTGAGCACCGGCAGAGTATGAACCTTTTTCTCTGCCATGATGGTGGCGATCTCATCCAGCGGAGTGTCTTCGCTGATGGTCACCGGCTCCCGGGAACAGATGTCCCCCACCGTGGCGGCAGTCATGCGGCGGATCTCCTTTTCCACTTTTTTGGCGCGATCCAGAAAGATCACCGAATCCAGAATGGAAATGGCAGTGGGGATATGAAACCTCTTGGCCTGATCCACCAGATCACTCTCTGTCACCACCCCGATCAGCTGGTCGTCATCGTCAACAACCGGCACCCCGTTGATGCGATGAGACCAGAGAATCCCAGCCAATTTCTCCACCGGCAGATCCGCTTTTACTGAAACAACCTTTTTCGCCATGATCTCTTTGGCAATCAGCATGAGTTCTCTCCAAAATCAAAAAATTAAGTAACGGGACTGCGTAATAAAAGCTGGGATGCCGGAGTGGTAATTTCGTACGGCAATCGCACCATATAAAAATTTAGCACCCCTGTTTCCGTCTTAGGTATCCGAAATCCAACACCTCCTGAAAAGCCGTGGGAATCTCCGTAGCCAACTCACTGGCCAGAAAACCAAAAGGCCGCCCGGATCGTACAATCAGGTCTCCGGCCAGACCATGGATATATACCGCCAGGCATGAGGCATCCCAGGGAGCAAGGCCTTGCGCCAGTAGGCCGCCGAGGAGGCCAGTCAGTACATCGCCCATGCCGCCTGCGGCCATGCCTGGGTTGCCTGTGGAGTTAATGGCCAGTCGTCCATCTGGCGCGGCAATGACTGTGGACGCCCCCTTAAGAACCAGATATATGCCATGGCGTTTGGCAAAATCTGTGGCCACAGTCCGCCGGTCGTTTTGGATTTCTAAGGTTGTAAGCCCAGTAAGGCGCGACATTTCTCCCGGGTGGGGAGTCAAAATCCTGGGGCCGGCGGTGGGCACCCCAACCTCTGCGGCTAATAGATTGAGGCCATCAGCATCAACCACCATGGGTTGCCGCAGTTCCCGATAGAGCTTGCGCAGCAAGTGTCTGGTTTCTTCCGCTGTACCCATACCTGGCCCAACGGCCACCGCCTCTTTGCCTTGGGCTGCCGCCAGTAGTAGATCATAATCGGTATCGGAAAGACAATGCTGCGAAAAAGAGAGGGCCGTGATCATGGCCTCGGGTAATGCTCCCTGCACCACGGTATTGAGCATCTTCGGCGTGGCAATGGTCACCAGGCCTGTTCCGGATCTCGTTGCTCCCAAACCGCAAAGTACTGCCGCTCCACCCTTGCCGAGCGAGCCTGCCAAGGCCAGCAGATGGCCAAAGGTTCCTTTGTGGGAAGTCAGGTCACGTTTTGGGATCAAACCCCTTACGGTGGCATGCACCAGCAGCTCAACCTGCACTCCGACCCGTGCGACAACCTCAGCCGGGATGCCGATGTCAACAATCTCAAGCAGCCCGATATACTCCTTGCCTGGCGGCTCAACCTGGGCAAACTTGGGCAGCCCGTAGGTGCAGGTGAGTCTGGCCCGCACACTGAGACCCTGGGGGATACCGGTGTCGCAGTCCAGTCCGGAGGGGATATCCACCGCCACTACCGGCAAGGAGCTGGCGTTAATATATCTGATGACTTCGGCAAAGATCCCGGTTAGTTGGCTGCGCAGGCCGGTGCCAAAAAGAGCGTCCACCAGAAGATCGCTCTTAGCGATCAGTTGTTCTACCCAGGACAGATCGTTTGTGCCAAGACAGATGTGCAACGGTATGGCCAGTTGCTTGACTCGCGCAAGATTTATTGCTGCATCTTCAGACAATTTTTCAAGGGGCACCAGACTTATCACCTGTGGCCTGGCATCCTGCTCCAGCAGAAGTCTGGCTATCACCAGACCATCGCCTCCGTTGTTGCCAGGCCCGATAAAAATCACCACCTTCCGTTTGACAAGCGGTCCAAAATGACGAGTCATCGCCGCCACCGTGCCGCGTCCGGCATTTTCCATCAACTCCAGGCCTGAGATGCCGGACACGCTGGCTAACTTGTCACAGAGCAGCATTTGTTCCGCTGTGGCAATCTTCATCTTGCACCCCCCTCAACGCCCGCCTTCAAGTAAAGCCGTCCTCCAAGACCAGACTTTCTTGGTATGATTCGCTGCAGACTGTGTTATTCTATCATATCCCGACAGACGAACCACTATTTTTCATACAGCTTAATCTGCTTGTAGCCAGACGGCAAAATCATCGCCAATCCAGGGCAGGATCAGGCTGATGCCCCGTAGCGCAAGCACTTACAGCCGAGAAAGATATTGCTTATTGTCATGCCGCTGGTATAGTATGGATCGTTTTTTGTGTGGAAAAATTAAGATAACGGCCCTCGTAGCTCAGGGGATAGAGCAACCGCCTCCTAAGCGGTAGGTCGTACGTTCAAGTCGTACCGAGGGCACCATCAACAATTTTATTTTCTGTTTTAATGCCACAGTCAAGCCTGCAGACGCAGATGGCATGTCAAATTTTTTCAGATCATTTTATCAAGGAGATATACCATGCAGAGATTTCTCGTACTTGCCAGTTTTGTCTTTTTTGCCCTCGGTTTGAGCGGTTGCGGCTACAACGCCATTCAGCAGAATGACGAAGCCGTAATCGCTGCCTGGGGCGATGTGGAAGCATCCTACCAGCGACGGGCCGATCTTATCCCCAATCTGGTGGAAGCGGTAAGAGGTTATGCGGCTCATGAGAAAGAAACGCTTACCGCCGTTACCGAGGCGCGGGCCAAAGTGGGCACTATTCAGGTAGGCGCCGAGGTGGCCAATAACCCCCAGGCTTTTGCCAAGTTCCAGGAAGCCCAGAGCGGCCTTTCCTCAGCACTTTCCCGCCTGATGGTGGTGGTAGAGAAATACCCCGATCTCAAGGCCAACCAGAACTTTCTTGATTTTCAACACCAGCTCGAAGGCACGGAAAATCGGATCAACGTGGCTCGGGTTCGTTACAACGAGGCGGTGCGGATCTTTAACATCTCTATCCGTACCTTCCCCAATAACCTGACTAACAATATGCTGCTCCAGCTGCCCCGCCGCGAGGCTTTCAAGGCGGAAGAAGGGGCGGCCAAGGCCCCGGCGGTAAAGTTTTAACCGATGCTGTTTCGCATGTGGCATGGGGTGCGGCGGTCCGGCTTGACTTTGGGATTTTCCCTCCTGCTGGGCCTCTGCCTTTTCTTGGTTAGTGATTCCAGTCCGGCTCTGGCACTGGAGGTTCCGCCAAACCAAGGGTATGTCACTGATCTGGCCGGGATGATTTCTCCGGAGGAGCGGCAAAGGCTTGCGCAGTTTCTCTTTGCCTTTGAACAATCAGACTCCACCCAGATCGCGGTATTGACTATTCCCTCGCTCGAAGGCGACGCACTGGAGGATTTCGGCATCCGTACGGTGGAAGCCTGGAAGGTTGGTCAAAAGAGCAAGGATAACGGGGTGCTGCTTTTAGTCAGCAAAGCCGAGCGCAAGGCCCGTATCGAGGTTGGCCGTGGCCTGGAAGGGGTTTTGACTGATCTTCTTGCCGGACGCATTGTTGATCAGGTTATAACCCCGCGTTTCAAGGCAGGCCAGTTTGACGAAGGTTTTGCCGCCGGAATTTCCGCAATCACCAGCGCCACCAGAGGCGAATTTCAGGGCATAGGCCAGGACTCCAGCCGGGCAGGGCGCAAAGGTGGTAAATCCTCGTTGTTCAATTATCTTATCTTCTTTGCCATCCTGGTTGGTTTTCTCGGGCGATTGAGCAAGCCGGTTGGCGCTTTGACCGGCGCGACGCTCCTGCCACTTTTCGCTTTTCTCGGTCTTTCTTCGCCGCTGGGTTGGCTGCTTCTCCTTCTGCTTATTCCTGCCGGAGCCCTGTTGGGCCTGCTGTTGCCAATTCTCTTTGCTAATGCTGGTTATGGCGGCGGATTTTATTCAGGCGGTGGCGGCTTTGGTGATGGGGGAGGTGGCGGCTTTGGCGGTTTTGGCGGGGGCGGATTTGGAGGCGGCGGCGCCTCTGGGAGCTGGTAAATGATGAAAGCAGAGACCTTTTTTACCGAGGCGGAAAATCAGCAAATCGCCGCGACCATCGCCAGGGTGGAGAAAAAAACCTCCGGCGAGGTTGTCGCCATGGTGGTTACCGCCAGCGACACCTATCCCGAGGCCACGCTCCTGGCAGGCCTCACTATCGGCGGTCTGGCCGCCCTCCTTGTCACCGACCTTTTTCTGGCCGACAGCCTCAGCCATTTCCTGCCTCTCATGATCGCCGGGATAATCGGGGTCAACGGCTTGGTCAAAATCCTGCCCCCGCTTCTCCGGCTGTTCATCCCCGACAGCCGCCTGGAGGCCCGGGTATCCGAACGGGCGCTCCGCGCCTTTTATGAGAAAAACCTCCATGCCACCCGCGACAACACCGGGGTGCTTTTCTTCATCTCCCTGCTTGAGCACAAGGTCTGGATTCTGGCGGACACGGGCATCTACCGGAAAATCTCCCAGGATACTCTGCTCACCTACGCCAACGACATCGCCATCGGCATAAAACAGGGGCAGGCCTGCGATGCCCTCTGCCTTCAGATTGAGGCGGTGGGGGATATCCTGGCCAGCAATTTCCCCGTCAAGTCTGATGACATCAACGAGCTTTCCAACGAGGTTCTTACCGGTTGACCATTCACCCATATGAGCTTCACCATGAATACATCCAGAGCAAACGTGCTTTTCTTATGTACCGGTAACTCCTGCCGCAGCCAGATGGCAGAGGGTTGGGGCAGGCATTTCCATTCGAACCGTTATGAATTTTTCTCAGCCGGAATTGAAAAACACGGGCTTAATCCTCTGGCCGTTAAGGTCATGGCCGAGGCCGGGGTCGACATCAGCGGCCATAGTTCGAAGCTGCTCTCCGAACTGGAGCCCACCACCTTTGACTACGTGATCACAGTCTGCGACCAGGCCAACGAGCAATGCCCATTTTTCCCCGGTAAGGCAGTAAAGCTGCACCGGGAATTTCCCGACCCGCCCCGTCTTGCCCTAAGCGCGGTCAACGAAGAAGAAGCCATCGGCCATTACCGCGCTGTCCGAGACGCCATCCGGGAGTACATAGTCACCTTGCCTGCCGTCCTTGGTTCCATAGGAGCTCATTCCATTTCTAAACCGAAGATTTAATCATACAGTAGGGGCACTACATGCCGTGCCCTTATTCCCTTGACGGGAGAGATTATGGAAAAATGCTCTTTTGCTTTAGAAATGGAATAATACCCACATGGTGTTCAACAGGTAGCAGGTTCTCCACGTATCGGTTTGTCTATATTATTAGGGCCAGTTTCCAATATAATGCAGGAAAAACAAGGCAGGGGGCAGTTGATTGAATATGTTTGAAGAGCAGGAAATATTTCAGTGTCGTCAATGTGGTCATTGCTGTCAGGGCGAAACTACCGTCTCTTTGACTGCGGATGACCTGGAGCGTCTGGTCGCCTATCTTCATTTGCCGGTTGAGGTGGTGAAAGAACGGTATCTGCGGATTACCGGCGAGGTGGTACAGATGAAGACGGTGGGCGGCCATTGTATCTTTTATAACGAAGGCTGCACGGTGCACTCCGGCAAGCCGTGGCGTTGCACGCAATGGCCCCTGCATCCGAGTATGCTTAGCGACCAGAATAATTTTGAGGCCATTCGGCAGTCTTGCCCCGGAATTAAAGGGGAAATGGGCTATGAAGCATTCCGGGTCAGGCTTGCGGCGATTTTGGAGCAAAAGCAGCACCAGGAAAAACAGGCAAAGGGGTGAAGATCATTCTCCCGCTCCTGGGTAAAACCAGGGAGCAATACCTTGCTGCCGGCATCGATGATTTTGCCGGGCGTCTAAGGCGTTTTGCCCAGCTTGAATTGCCGTTGCTCAAAGAAAAGAAGAATGCGACCAAAGAAGATACGGCGCGGCAGCAAAATGAGGAGGGGCAGCTTCTTCTTGGCAGTGTGCCGCAATCAGGCGGGGCCGCCAGGGTGGTCGCCCTTGCCCCGGCAGGCCAGCAACTCAGTTCGGAAGAGCTGGCGGAATTGCTAAGCCGTTGGGAAGATCAGGGGGTTCGGGAGATTGCCTTTTTGATCGGCGGTCCTACCGGACTTGCTTTGGAGCTGATCTTGAAGACGGATTATGTGTTGTCACTTTCGCGGATGACCTTTACCCATGAAATGGCCCGTCTCTTGGTGCTTGAACAATTGTACCGGGCTTTTTCCATCAAGGCTGGCACCGGATATCACAAATAAGGCAAGAAAGCATTCATGCAGGTTAAACTGCGCCTGCAGAACGTGCCTGCGAGAACTATACAGGTTGCCAAATTGCCTGTTTCTGTAGTATGTTAGCGTTCCTATTTTGTTTTAGTAAATAATGGGGTTTACCCTAACAAGGAGTCATAATGAAAAAGGTCCATAAGGATTTTCAGGATGTGTCAAGTCTGGAGCTGGCCCGTTTTGCCGCCCTGGCAGCCCTGGATAAAAAAGCGGAGGACCTGGTTGTTCTTGATGTGCGGGGCCTGTCTTCTTTCACCGATTTTTTTGTCATCATGAGCGGTCGTTCCACCAGGCATGTGCAAGGCTTGGCTCAGGCGGTGGATGCGGTTCTGCGGCATAAAAACGTCAAGGATGGCAACACCGAGGGTCTCAACGAGGGGCATTGGGTCTTGCTTGATTATAACGATGTGATCGTGCATATTTTTTACAGCGAAGATCGCAGCTTTTACAACATTGAAGGCCTGTGGCACGACGCCCCTATAGTGGAGATAGCCCCGGAAGAAGTGGCCTGAACAGGCGTTAGACTCTGGAGAAACGATGAACAAGATCACGCCGGTATTGCTGGCCATTCTTGATGGCTGGGGGATTGGGGAGCTATGGGAGGGTAACGCGATCTATCTTGCCCGGACACCCAACATGGATCGCTGGCAGGCCAGTCAGCCCGCCACGACCATGGTCGCCCACAATGGCGCAGTCGGTCTTCCTGAAGGGCAGATGGGCAATTCCGAGGTGGGACATCTTAATATCGGTGCTGGTCGTGTTGTTTATCAGGATTTCACTCGGATTAATCGGGATATTGAAACCGGGGATTTTTATAAAAATGAGGCGTTGACTGGGGTTTTTTCTCGTGCCGCAGGGCAGGGGAGAGCAGTGCATCTTCTTGGCCTCGTTTCTGATGGCGGGGTGCACAGTCATATCCGTCATCTGGTCGCCTTGCTGGAGATGGCAAAAAAGATAGGTCTTGCCAAGGTCTATATCCACGCCTTTATGGATGGACGTGATACCCTGCCTCGGAGCGGGGCTGGATACCTGGCTGAGCTTGACGAAGCCATGCTCAGGATCGGCGTGGGTCAGGTTGCCTCGGTCTGTGGTCGCTATTATGCCATGGATCGTGATAACCACTGGGAGCGGGTGTCCCTTGCCTGGCAGGCCATGGTGGATGGCCGGGGTCAACATACGGCCACAAACGCCAGCGAGGCAATGGCCGCAGCTTATGAGCGTGGCGAAAACGATGAGTTCATCAAGCCTACAGTTATCATGAGCAATGGCCAGCCGGTAGCCACCATCAACGATGGTGATTCGGTTGTTTTGTTCAACTTTCGAGCCGATCGGGTCAGGCAGCTGACCCAGGTATTCATCGACCGGGAATTTGCCGGTTTCTCTGTGCCGTATCGTCCCAGACTGGCAGACTGTCTCACCTTTACCGTGTATGAGAAGGATTTTGCTCTGCCCGTCGCCTTTCCGCCCGTCGCCCTTACCCATATTTTGGGAGAAGAGATCAGCAGCCATGGCTTGCGGCAGCTGCGTATCGCCGAGACGGAAAAATACGCCCACGTCACCTACTTTTTCAATGGTGGTCGTGAAGCCTCATATCCTCTGGAAGACAGGGCCTTGCTTCCCTCTCCCCGCGAGGTGGCCACTTACGACCTCAAGCCGGAGATGAGCGCGGCGGCGGTCACAGAGGAATTGCTGCGCCGACTGGAGGACAATCCTTACAGTCTGGTGGTGCTCAACTTCGCTAACTGCGACATGGTTGGGCATACTGGAATCATGGCGGCGGCGATTACTGCGGTTGAGACCGTGGACAGATGTATCGGTGAGGTGGTCGAGCGCTTTACAAAGCTCGGCGGGGTGGTGCTCATCACTGCGGATCACGGCAATGCCGAGGTTATGATCAATAAAAAAACGGGCGGCCCGGTGACTGCGCATTCCACCAATCCGGTGCCCCTGGTCATGCTTGGCGCCCAGCCCGGCCTTGGCCTTAAGGCTGGCGGCACCCTGACCAACATTGCTCCCACCATCCTTGCGTTGATGGGACTGCCTATTCCGGCAGAGATGGAAAGTGCCAGCCTGTTGAAAAAGCTGATAGCTGACATCTGACGACTGACAACTAAAAGGTAATTTGTAATGAAATACATCAGCACCAGGGGCGGCATTGCCCCCATATCTTTCAAGCAGGCGGTGATGATGGGCCTGGCCACCGATGGTGGCCTATTATTGCCCAAGTCAATTCCTGAGATGTCTGCTGAAGCCGTGGCCCAGTGGCGGCAGCTCAGTTATCCGGAGCTGGCTTCTGCGGTGCTCAGTCTTTTTATCGACGATATTCCAGCGGACGACCTGCGCGCTCTGATTGTGAAATCATACCAGAGCTTCAACCACCCGGAGATCACCCCGCTGGTCAAGCAGGGCGACTGCTATATCATGGAGCTGTTTCACGGCCCGACCCTGGCTTTCAAGGATGTGGCCCTGCAGTTTCTCGGCAATGTCTTTGAGTATCTGCTCAAGGAATCCGGCGGCAAGATGAATATCCTCGGCGCTACCTCCGGCGACACCGGGAGTGCGGCGATCTATGGGGTGCGCGGCAAGGAGCGAATCAACATCTTCATCCTCCATCCCCACAAGCGGGTAAGCCCCATACAGGAATTGCAGATGACCACGGTTACGGACGCCAACGTCTTTAATCTGGCGGTGCGCGGCACCTTTGACGACGGGCAGGCAATAGTCAAAACCATCTTTAACGATCTGTCTTTCAAGGAAAAGCATCAGCTGGGTGCGATCAACTCCATTAATTGGGCCAGGATTGTGGCTCAGGTTGTCTACTATGTCTATGCCGCTCTTAAACTTACAGCAAGCGAAAATGTGCCCCAGGTAGATTTTGCGGTGCCTACTGGTAATTTTGGCGATATCTTTGCCGGCTATGTGGCCCGTCGTCTGCTGCCTGGGCAAATTCGTCGCCTGATCCTGGCCACCAACGCGAATAACCTACTGACCCGTTTTGTCTTAAACGGCGATTATTCTCTGGGAGCGGTGGCGCAAACCTCAAGCCCTTCCATGGATATTCAGGTGGCAAGCAATTTTGAGCGTTATCTCTACTATTTAAACGGTGAAGATGCCGAACGTACTCGTCAGGACATGGATCGCTTCGCCGCCAGCGGCAGCCTTCAGTTTGACGAACTTGCCCAGGAGCGGGTGCGGGCCGATTTTGCTTCGCGCAGTGTGAACGAAGAGGAAACAAACGCCACCATTCGCGATTTTTACAAGCTGCATGGCTATGTGCTTGATCCACATACCGCCGTGGGGGTCAAAGCCGGATTGGCGGGCAGGGAGGCGGGGGTGCCAATGATCTGTCTGGCCACCGCCCATCCGGCCAAGTTTGGCGAAGCGGTAGGGCGCGCCATTGGCCACGAGCCTGAACTGCCGGAAAGCCTTGCCCATCTGGCCGAGAAGGAAACCAGCTGTGAGGTGATCGCGGCTGAGGTCGGGGCGGTAAAGGCATTTGTCGAGCAGCATGCCCTGTAACTATCCAGGATAAATGGCGATGGAAATCTTCAAGCAGAGGGTCGATGATGCGGTTCGATTTTTGCGGGAGCGCATGCCGGAGCCGCCTGAAATTGCCCTGGTGCTCGGCACCGGCCTGAGCGGTTTTGGAGACAGGCTGGAGGCGCAGGTTGTTTTGCCCTATGCGGAGATTCCTCATTTCCCTATGTCAACCGTGGACAGCCACGCCGGAAATCTAATTTTCGGCAGACTCTGCGGCAGGCCGGTGGCGGTGTTGCAGGGCAGGTTCCATTATTACGAGGGCTACTCCGCCCGCGATTTGACCATGCCGATCCGGGCTCTCGCCCTGCTTGGCGCAAAGACCCTCATCGTTTCCAACTCGGCAGGCGGCCTCAACCCGGCTTTCGCGCCCGGCACCCTGATGGTGTTGCGCGACCATCTCAACTTCATCCCGGATAATCCCCTGCGCGGTCCCAATGTCGAGGCCTGGGGGCCTCGCTTCCCCGATCTCTCCGCTCCCTATGACCAGCGTCTGATCGATACGATCCTGGCCTGTGCGGCCCGGCATGGGATTGCTCAGGTCACTGCAGGCGTTTATGTGGCCATCCCCGGTCCCAGCTTGGAAACCCCGGCGGAAACCCGCTATCTTCGGCAATGCGGTGCCGATGCCGTGGGCATGTCCACCGTGCCGGAAGTGATTGTGGCCATTCATGCCGGGATGCGGGTGCTTGGGATCTCGGTGGTGTCAAACGTCAACGATCCGGATAATCTCAAACCCATTATTATAGAAG
This sequence comes from Desulfobulbaceae bacterium, assembly GCA_003517965.1. Taxonomy (GTDB): domain Bacteria; phylum Desulfobacterota; class Desulfobulbia; order Desulfobulbales; family Desulfurivibrionaceae; genus Thiovibrio. The sequence goes on along the minus strand of DOZO01000045.1, from coordinate 70,662 downwards.
AGATCATCGAGGAAACTAAAAGGGCGGAAGACCGCTTGGCGCGTCTGCTGCTTGCCATTTTATCCGAGATGTAACAAGAGGAACCCCATGAACGCCAAAGCAACCCTGCTGGTCTGCGGCCAGATTCTGACTCTGAATGCAAACAATACCGTAATCGAAGACGGCGCCGTAGTTATTGCCGGCGATACCATCATCGAGGTGGGTGAGCGGGCCGCTATGTTAAGCAAGTACCCTGGCGCTGAGCAACTTGTCCAGCCCCATGGTCTGGTTATGCCGGGTCTGGTCAACAGCCATACCCATGCGGCCATGGCCTGTTTTCGGGGGCTGGCAGATGATCTGCCCCTGATGACCTGGCTCACTGAGTACATCTTTCCGGTGGAGGCTAATCTCAACGGCGAGATGGTCTACCACTCCTCCCTGCTCTCCATGGCCGAGATGATCAAATCCGGCACCACCAGCTTCTGCGACATGTATCTTTTTGCCAAGGAGGTGGCCAGGGCCACGGTGGATTCCGGGATGCGCGGCTGGTTGGGGGAGGTGTTGTACGATTTCCCTTCGCCCAATTACGGCGCGCCGGAAAACGGCCTTGCCTATCTGGAGGAGCTGCTGGCCGAATACCGCCACCATCCGCTCATCTCTATTACCGTTGATCCCCATGCCGTGTACACCTGTTCCCCGGATCTGCTTAAACGCCTCAAGGGCGTGGCGGAAAAGCACGGGGTCGCCTATGTGATTCACCTCTCCGAAACCAGGGATGAGGTGGAGGGGTGCCGGGCCAAATACGGATACACCCCGGTCATGCACCTGGATGCGCTGGGGATTCTTGACAGCCAGGTGGTGGCTGACCATTGCGTGGTGCTGACTGAGCCGGAGATAGTCTTGCTCGCCGAGCGGGGTGTCCGGGTGGCTCATTGCCCGGAAAGCAACATGAAGCTTGCCTCGGGCGTGGCCCCGGTGGTGGAGCTGCTGGCGGCCGGGGTCACGGTGGGGCTGGGCACCGACGGCGCGGCCAGCAACAACGATGTGGATATGTTCGGGGAGATGGATACCGCGGCCAAGCTGCACAAGGTGCATCGGCTCGATCCCACGGTAATGAGTGCCGAAACCACCCTGCGGATGGCCACCCTGGGCAGCGCCAAGCTGCTGGGGGCGGAAAGCCGGATCGGCAGCCTGGAGCCGGGGAAAAAGGCGGATCTCATCGTGCTGGATATGAACAAGCCGCATCTGACCCCGATGTACAACATCCCCTCCCATCTGGTTTATGCGGCCACGGGGAGCGATGTGGCGCATTCGGTGATCAATGGTCGGGTGGTGATGAAAGGCAGACGGCTGCTCACCATGGATGAGGATGCGGTTTTAGACAGGCTGCGGGAGATCGGCGCGCGGATCTCTGGGTTGGTCAAATCAGGGCGGCGCTAAAAAGCGGTCGCGCGGGAGAATTCAATGAGTCTGTCGGTAATATGGTCGCATCTCAAGGAAAAGGGGGCTGCTCGCACAATCAGCATCATGGCAAACAGAATTTTTGATTGTCATTTTGACTTCAAGTATAAGACTGACACGATAAATAGAATAAGCCTGCAAGATCTCACCGTTGCCGGGGCGAACAAGGAGCGGGGTTCTTTCTATCAGCCGACCATGGCCTTGTCCTTTAACCGGCTGTTGAAGGCGATACCGCTCCCGCCGGAAAGTGTTCTGGTTGATTTTGGCTGCGGCAAAGGGCGAGTCTTGCTGCTCGCTGTTTTAGGGGGGATGAAAAAGGCGGTGGGCATCGAGTTTTCGCCGCAATTATGCCGCATAGCGGAAAGCAATATCAACATTGTTGAAAAGGCGATAGGTGCCCGGCTGGAGATCACGGTGATCGAGGGTGATGTAACGGATTACGAGATCGAAGACGACCAGAATGTGTTTTTCTTTTTCAACCCCTTTGATGATGTTATCCTTGAGGCGGTTGTGGAGAACATGAAGAAATCGCTGCAGCGAAAACCAAGGGAAGTGGCTATTGTTTATTACAACCCGGTTCACTCTCATATTATGGCTCAGCATTTTTTGCTGAAGAACAGATATATTATCGGTGGTGAAGAATATGTGCTGTATTCCGCTTGTTGATGGACTTGCGGGGGGGAAGGGATTAAATTTGGAGTGAAGTTTTTTCTGTTTATTTTGACGATGTAGTTCTGTTAAGGTGATCCTGTCGGCTGGAGGAAGTTGGCCTCAAGGAAATGAGGTGGTCAAGTAAAAACAGACAGTTTGTTAAGCTACTTTTTCAAGACACCGCATTTTCTCAAATCCCCTTGGGCTGACATAGCCTGAATACGAATGACGCCTTCGGGAAGCACCGGGATCTATCATCGGATTATTGCAGAATAACAGTGGGGTCTGGAAAATCAGCTTTTTTTGCAAAGTCGGGGGCGAAGATCTCGCACAACTTGGTGTTGGTTACGGAAAAGTTGGCGAAAAGTAGGGAAGCGGCAATTTATCTCCCACGGGGCGCTGGCCGAGTTGTCGATCTGCCTGGTGGCGATTAGCAAACAGGCGGCCCGTTGGGGAGCAATGGTTTGAAGCTTGATAACGTTATGGTTCTCTGTCTTGCAAATTAGACTTACATTTTTTGTGCGAAAAAAATGTTGACACTGAGTGGATTAGCCAATACTATCCAGCATCGTATATTGAAAAATCATGCGCATCTCTTTACCTCTGTAAGTAAAATCAAAATAATCTGAGAATATTATATCCGCTCTCTAACCTAATTCTCGAAAAACAATCTGTTCAATTTCACATATTGCTCTCTGTAAAATTTTCGCATCCTCGAAAATGGCCAGACATTTTAGCCCGTTAAATCGTGGCGATCCTTGATGGTCTGCTCGTGATTATGCGAAAACATTTCAAGCTTTTTCATTTCAGATTTTTTCTGTTGTGATGAAACAGGATACGGATTTCCTGCTGTTCACGTTTATAGCCATGTCGATCCGGTACGTGTTTTTAGCAACGCTGCAGTTGTGGCGCTACTGGATAGTTACATATAGCTGAGTTGAGCAGCTTGCCTGCTCAAACGAAACTTATACCCTCTGGGTGCAATAAATAGTAAGGGAGATGGAGAAAGGGATTGTATGAACTTATCTGAACTTAAATTGATGAAAATTACCGAGCTGACCAAGCTCGCCAAGGATTATCGTATTGAAGAATATAGCGCCATGCGCAAGCAGGAGCTTATTTTTGCGATCCTCCAGGCCGTTGGTGGGCAAGCCGAGAAAAACGGGGAGAACTGGGGTAGCGGCGTGCTTGAGGTGCTGCCCGATGGTTTTGGTTTTTTGCGGGCTCCGTATTACAATTATCTGCCGGGCCCAGACGATATCTATGTTTCCCCTTCCCAGATTCGGCGGCTTAATCTTCGCACTGGTGACACCATTGAAGGGCCGGTCCGTACTCCTAAGGAGGGTGAGCGTTATTTTGCCCTGCTCAAGGTTGACAGCGTTAATTTTGATCCGCCGGAGAAAGCTCGGGACAAAACCCTGTTTTCCAACCTTACCCCCCTGCACCCACAGGAACGCATCCATCTTGAGCGGGAGTCGGACAATTACTCCATGCGGATCATGGATATCATGGCTCCCATCGGCAAGGGCCAGCGCGGCCTGATCGTCGCCCCGCCAAGAACCGGCAAGACCGTGTTGATCAAGGACATTGCCAACAGTATCACCAAGAATCACAAAGAGATTATTCTCATTGTTCTGCTTATCGATGAGCGACCCGAAGAAGTCACCGACATGGCGAGGGGAGTTGATGCCGAGGTGATCAGTTCCACCTTTGATGAGCCACCTCAGCGTCATATTCAAGTAGCTGAGATGGTGCTTGATAAAGCTCGGCGCTTAGTGGAACATAAGAAGGATGTGGTTATTCTACTGGATAGTATTACCCGACTGGCCAGGGCCTATAACACGGTGGTTCCTCCCAGCGGCAAGATTCTTTCCGGCGGGGTTGATTCCAACGCCCTGCACCGGCCTAAGCGTTTTTTTGGCGCGGCGCGCAACATCGAAGAAGGTGGCAGTCTGACCATTCTCGCCTCTGCTTTGATCGAGACCGGCAGTCGAATGGATGAAGTCATTTTTGAGGAGTTCAAGGGAACCGGCAATATGGAGCTTGTGCTTGACCGGAAGATCGCGGACCGGAGGATTTTTCCGGCTATCGATATGGCCAAGTCCGGAACCAGAAAGGAAGAGCTGTTGCTCACGACGGAAGAATTGAACAAGGTCTGGATCTTGCGCAAACTTCTGGGTTCCATGAATCCCATTGATGCCATGGAATTTTTTCGGGACAAGATGAAAGGCACCAAATCCAACGCCGAGTTTTTTGATTCCATGAAAGGTGGTTGATGCGTGTTGCCACAAATCTGGCTTGCAAAAAAAAACATAAGAGGCTATAAACAACTGTTTTTTGCTATTGTGGTAAAAAATGTGTCCAATGTGGTTATGTAAAATGGTTTATTTGTCAATTTAATGGAGGATTTTGTCCATGAAAGAAGGTGTGCATCCCAATTATAATAAAATCAATGCCGTCTGTGCCTGTGGCAATGCAGTTGAGCTTGGTTCGGTTCTTTCTGCAATAAAAGTGGAAATCTGTTCAGCTTGCCATCCGTTTTTTACCGGAAAGCAGAAGCTGATTGACTCTGCAGGCCGGATTGAGAAGTTCAATAAAAAATATGGCAAGCTGCCAGCAGCCGAATAAGCAAAACATCTTTTGTGTGCTGATAACGCCTTTGTGCCATCCCTGTAAGAGGAGATGGTTCAGGGGCGTTCCTTTTTTGACGAGATGACCATGTTTTGTTGCAATCGCAAAAAAGCCGCGATTGCAACGGGTATTCGTTGGTAACTCATTTATTGCGTGTCACGAGCCTGTTAACTTTTTCTTTTTTTTGCGAGTTCATTATGTTTGCCCAACTTGAAAATGTTGCAGAACGCAAGCTGGATCTTGAAGCCAAACTTTCAGAGCCACAGTTGGCAAATGATCAGGCCGAATTTCGCCGGGTTGCCAAAGAGCATGCCCATCTGGCAAAACTTGATGAGCTGTACAACAATTACAAGAAGGTAAACAGGGAAATCGCGGATAATCGTCTTCTGCTTCAGGAAGAGGATGACGGCGAACTCCGGGAGCTTGTTCGGGCTGATCTTGCCGAACTGGAAATCGTTCAGGAGGAGTTGATCAAGGCACTTCGGGTTGCTCTGCTCCCCAAAAATCCCAACGATGATAAAAATACCCTCCTTGAGATCAGGGCTGGCACCGGCGGGGACGAGGCAGCCCTGTTTGTCAGTGATCTGTTCAGGATGTACAGTAGGTACGCCGAACTGCAGGGGTGGAAGGTTGAGGTGATGACCAGTAACCCCACGGGGATTGGGGGGTTTAAGGAAATTATCGCCCTGATCAGTGGTGAACAGGTCTATAGTAAATTAAAATATGAATCCGGAGCCCATCGGGTGCAGCGCGTGCCTGAGACCGAGACTCAGGGACGGATTCATACCTCCGCCGTTACCGTGGCGGTTATGCCTGAGGCGGAAGAGGTTGAGGTTGCGATCGGTCCCAACGATCTGAGATTCGATGTTTACCGCTCTACCGGTTCTGGCGGGCAGAGTGTTAATACCACCGATTCGGCGGTGCGAGTTACCCATCTGCCTACCGGGTTGGTGGTGACCTGTCAGGATGAAAAATCGCAGCACAAGAATAAGGCCAAGGCCTTGCAAGTTCTCCGTGCTCGGCTTCTCGACAAGATGCAGAGTGAGCAGGACGAGCGGATGTCCGCAGACCGCAAAAGTCAGGTGGGCAGCGGCGATCGGAGCGAACGGATCAGGACCTATAATTTCCCGCAGGGTAGAGTCAGCGATCATCGGATCAATCTTACCTTATATCAGCTGGATGAAATCATGACCGGCAAACTTGACGACATCATTGATCCCCTTATCGTTCATTTTCAGACAGAAGCCTTGCAGATCATGCAATAAGGCGTGCTCATTGGATGCGGTTTACCGTTTTTCCCCGGTACGGAATATCCACCCATGCTCCTCAAACAACTATATCTTGAGAGTGTCCAACGCCTTTTCGAGGCCGGCATTGCAGAGCCGGAGATCGAAGCAGCGCTTTTGCTGGGGTATGTTCTGCACTATTCTCGAACCCAGTTTTTTCTCGCGCTGGAGCAGGAAATCTCCCCTCAGCATATTTTACTTTTTGACAAACTTCTTTCCCGACGGCTTCTCAGAGAACCATTAGCCTATATCACCGGTGAGCAGGAATTCTGGTCGCTGCCTTTTGCGGTTTCTCCTAAGGTTCTCATTCCCCGTCCCGAGACCGAGGAGCTTCTGGAAAAAATTTTTGCCACGGTGCGCCAGGTTGGCCTTCCGTCTGGGCCGGTGCTGGATCTGGGGGTCGGCAGTGGCGCGATTACTGTTGTTCTGGCCCAAGAACTCAAGGATCGACTGGTGTTTGGAGTGGACCTTTCCCTGGAGGCTTTGCAGATTGCCAGGGTAAATATTGGACGCCATCAGGTGCGGTCAAGGGTTTTGCTATTAAACAGCGACTGGTTGACTGCCATCAAGCAGGAAGGCAGGTTTGCTCTGGTTGTTTCCAATCCACCCTACATCGCTACCACGGTTATGGATACCCTGCAGCCCGAGGTGCGGGATTTTGAACCGCATCGTGCTTTGTATGGTGGGGCCGACGGACTCTCTGAGATCCGTGCTCTGGCGGCGCAAGTTCACCAGGTAATTCTGGCTGGTGGCCTGTTTTTTATGGAAATCGGCGCGGATCAGCAAGAGGCGGTGTTGAAGATCTTTTCTTCCTTTCCGGAATATGATAGGTTGCAGGTCCATTCTGATTTGGCTGGTTTGCCAAGAATTTTTCAGGCCCGGCGTTGCTGATTTTTTAAGAGAGAGACCACCCCATGGATAAGATAGTTATTGAAGGCGGATATCCCCTGCATGGGGAGATTGCGGTGAGCGGCGCTAAAAACGCGGCTCTGCCGCTGATGGCCGCCTGTCTGCTGAGTGCCGAACCGATTATCCTGCGCAATGTCCCGGATCTCAGGGATGTCAGGACCTTTCTTTCTCTGCTGGAGTCTTTTGGGGTCAAGTGGCAGAAAGATGGCACCGTGCTGATGCTTGATGCCTCAACGATCACTAACTGCGAGGCTTCCTATGAGTTGGTGAAGACCATGCGGGCTTCTGTGCTGGTTTTAGGGCCGTTGTTGGCCCGTCTGGGCATGGCCAGGGTTTCTCTGCCCGGAGGCTGCGCTATTGGTGCCCGGCCCATCAATTTTCACCTTCAGGGTCTGGAAAAACTTGGCTCCCATTATGAATTGAGCCAGGGGTATGTCGATGCCAAGGTTGAGGGAAGGCTCCGGGGGGGCACGGTTTGTTTTGATATCCCTTCCGTCACCGGAACGGAAAATATTTTGATGGCTGCGACCCTGGCCGAGGGCGTCAGCGTGATCAAGAATGCTGCCCGTGAGCCGGAGATCGGGAATCTTGTAGATCTGCTAATCGCTATGGGGGCACGGATCAAAGGTAAGGATTCCGACACTCTGTTGGTTGAGGGAGTACCTAAACTGCATGGGGCCGAACAGGAGGTTATCCCTGACCGGATCGAAGCTGGGACCTATCTCATAGCTGTTGGCGCGGTTGGCGGTGAGGCTACGGTGACGCATTGTAATCCGCAGCATCTGCCTGCCCTGCTGGAAAAATTACGGGCGGCAGGGCTGTCGATCAAGGAGGGGCAAGATAGTATCCAGGTCGTCCGTAAGGGGCCTCTTAGAAGTGTGGACGTTAAGACTATGCCTTATCCTGGTTTCCCGACGGATCTTCAAGCCCAGATCATGGCGTTGATGACCTTGAGCAATGGCTTAAGCGTTATCACCGAAACTATCTTTGAAAACCGTTTCATGCATGTGGCCGAACTGGATCGCATGGGAGCGGATATCAAGGTGGATGGCCACAGCGCCATTGTCACCGGAACCGGTCGGTTGAGCGGAGCTCCGGTGATGGCCACGGATCTGCGGGCCAGCGCTTCCCTGGTGATTGCGGCCCTTGCTGCCAAGGGGGAAACCCATATCTCCCGAGTCTATCATCTGGACCGTGGTTATGATAACCTGGTTGGCAAACTCTCGGCGGCCGGGGCCAGGATTAGACGCGAAAAAGAGTAATTAATTTTTTCTCTTGGCTATCCCGCTTTCCTCATCAAACACCGGGCATTTCCGCTCCGGCTTATAATCCCGATAAATCTTGTCGTTATAATCCTTGTGGCAGGGCAGGCATTGCCCTACGCGCAGGATGCGGGTCAGTTCCCCTTTATTGAAGGGGCGCAGATCCGGGCGGGCGCTTTTTTGCAGCGCCTTGCCCTCGATGTTCACATAGCCATCCAGGGGCGGGGTGGGGCCGGCCTCGGTTTGCAGGCCCTGGTCAACTCCGTTGAACCGCCATTGGCCTTTTTCCTTCCAGGCCGTGCCCTCGCCCAGGCCCACGGTCTTGGTGCTGGTGTGGCAGTCGACGCAGGTGCGGCCCGCCTTCTGGGTGGTGTGCGGGCTTAAGGCGGCCATGGTCAATGAATTGAAGGCGCCCGCCGGTTTGCCCTCTTTGTCGATCAGGGTAACGATATCCTGACAGCCGGGGGTGACGGTAACTATTTTGTCTTTCCACACGGCCAGCATGGGCTTTTCATAACGGAGATAGGAGCGGCCTTCTTCCCACCAGCCTGGGGTTTCCTTGCCGGTCAGCTTGTCGAGATGGGTCTCCCGCATATCCTGTTTGACATGGCAGCCGTAGCATTGCGGAATCCAGCTCGAATGGCAGGAGGCGCAGCCAAGCCGCTGGTGGCCAAAGTAGTCGCAGATTCCGGCTTTGGGCGGGTTGAGGGGATGCTTTTTGCCGGTGAGCTTGCCGGTGAGGAGATAGCGGCCATCCGGGACCCGTTCCAAGTTGTTGAGCTGTTTCTTCTTTCTGGTAAGGCCGGGTTTACCCTGCCCGGGGTTTTTGTGGCAAAGGTCGCAGGAGATCTCCAACGCCTGCTCGTAATGGGCGTGGCGCTCGCCGTCACCCATGATCTCGTTGCGGGTGTGGCAGTCGATGCAGGCCAATCCCTTCTGGTGATGAATATCCGGGGGCAGATCCAGGTAAAAGCGGTCGCCGGGCAGCTCTTTTTTGGAGGGGCCGCCTTTCTCGTAGGGGGTGGCGTAGCTTTCTCCTTCGTAGACGCCGATGAAGGAGGTGCCTACCCGACCGCTCCGGTTATGGCAGCGGAGGCAGTTCTCCATGGGCACCTTTTTAGTGATGAGTGGATGCGGCTTTTTTTTGAGCTGGCCGAATTTTAAGAAGGTTTCCCACGGCTTTACTGCGGTGGGTGCCAGGGGATTCGTGTAATGGCAGGCGGTGCAGCCGCCGCCTTTCTCGCCGAAGAAGCCTTCCAGGTCGCCCTTTTGCTTCCAGAGATGACAGGTGGCGCAGAGCTTGCGGTAGTAGTCGAGGGCCAGCGAGGTCTGGCCGGTTTTGATCAACTCTTCCACCGAAAAATCGCCGTTCTGTGTGGGGGCCTCGCCCCAGTAGTGGAGCAGGGTGGCGAGAATCCCCCGGTTGGTGGCCATCAGCGAGTTCTTCACCTTCTTGACATCCTGGGCGTGGCACCCTTCGACTCCGCAGGTTTTTTCCACCACCCGCAGGTCGCCGGGGTTCTTGACGATGCCTTTATGCGCCGCTTTCTTGGCAATGGCCAGCGGGTTGCCAAGATGACAGGCTGAACAGCCCAGTACCTCACGGCCATGGGCCGGGTCGAGTTTTTCCTCCTTGTGGCAGGAGAGGCACATCTCCACCTGGCCGTTGACTAATTGGTAGAGCCGATCCGGTCTCTTGGTCAGGTTTTCGCGGACCACCAGGGCCAGCAACAGCATTAGCAGGGCGAGGATGATCCACCGTGAGGAAAGCCGGGGAAGCTTCATGGCCGGAGGCCTTCCCGGTAGCCCTCGGCGGTTGGGTAGCGGCGGCCCAGGCCAAAGGCCTTGGTTGTGACCTTGAGACCGAGGGGGGCTTGTTTGCGTTTGTATTCGTTGACCTGGATGCGGCGGATCACGTCTTCAACTACCGCCTGGGCAAAGCCCATGGCCACGATCTCGGCAATGCTGCGGTGCTCCTCCAGATAAGCGGCCAGGATCGCGTCCAGCGCTGGGTAGGGCGGCAGATCGTCCTCGTCCTTCTGGTTTGGGGCCAGCTCGGCGCTGGGAGGTTTTTCGATGGTGCGCCAGGGGATTACCTCCCCGTCTCGGTTGAGATGGCGGCACAGGGCGTAGACCAGTTGCTTGGGCACATCGGCGATCACGGCCAGGCCCCCGCTCATGTCGCCGTAGAGGGTGCAGTAGCCTACCGCGTTTTCGCTCTTGTTGCCGGTGGAGAGCAACAGGCGGCCCTGTTTATTGGCAATGGCCATTAACAGATTGCCCCGGATACGGGCCTGGAGGTTCTGCTCCGTTACATCCGGCTTGGCCCCGGCAAAGATGGGAGCCAGGCTGGCAAGAAAGGTCTCAAAAAGTCCGGTGATGGGCAGGATGGTAAAGTCGAGACCCAGATTCCGGGCTACCTGTTGAGCGTCTTCAATGCTTTCCGGAGAGGAGTAGGGCGAGGGCAGGGCCAGGCCCAGCACGTTTTCTGGCCCCAGTGCCAGGCTGGCGATGGCTGCGGTCAGGGCCGAATCCACCCCGCCGGACAGGCCGATGACCACCTTGCTGAAGCCGCATTTTCGCACATAGTCACGGGTACCCAGCACCAAAGCCTCGCAGACCTCGGCAATCTCATGCTCTGTCTCGGCGGGTGCCCCGTGGATCTGACCTTGCCAGCTCTCGGTGTTAACCACAACCATGTCTTCCACAAACCGGGCAGCCTGGGCCGCAATGACACCTTGTTTATCGAGGGCTACGCTGTTGCCGTCAAAGATCAGCGAATCCTGCCCCCCCACTTGGTTGACATAGATAAGTGGCAGGTGGTGACGCTGGCAAAGGTTGGTAAATATCTTCTGCCGGGTAGCACCTTTACCAATATTGAAAGGAGAAGCAGCGATATTGATCAAAAGATCCACTGGGGTCTCGGCCTTGGCCAGCATGGCGGGTACCGGATCGGTGGCATAAAGGGGACGAGAAAAGAGGCTTTTATCGTTCCAGATATCCTCGCAGATGGTGAGGCCCAGATGCAGGCCTTGGTAGCAAAAGGTCCCATTGCCAGTTCCTGGTTCAAAATACCTGGCTTCGTCAAAGACATCGTAAGTGGGGAGCAGTTGTTTTTGGGTGGTGAACAGCACAACGCCGTCGGCAAAAAGTACGGCGCTGTTGTGCAGGGGTTTGCCCATGAGGCCGGGGTTCCGAGTAACCAGGCCGCAGATCACCCCGAGGCCGATTTGATGAGCTTTTGCCACCAACCGGATAAAGGCTCGGTCCTGGTCGTCGAGAAAGGCCGGGCGTTCAAGCAGATCCTGGGGCGGGTAGCCGCTGAGGGCAAGCTCCGGCAGCACCGCCAGTTCGCAGCCCGCCGCCTTGGCTTTTTTCAGCCAGCCGGTGATGCTGACGATATTTGCGGCAAAGTCGCCAATGCGTGGATTGTATTGGATCAGGGCGATTTTCATAGAGGTGCATTATAGCACAGTCCCTGCCGGTTGGCATGGGAAAAGAGGGGGCGGCGGGTGAGGGCTACTGTTGTCTTATGGTTCTGTCCGCAGTCGGTAGCCTACTCCGGATTCGGTGAGTAACAGGCTGGGGCGGGACGGGTTTCGTTCAATTTTGTGCCGTAGGTTGCTGATGTTTACCCGCAACACATGCGGCTGCTCCAGGTGGGAGACTCCCCAGATTTTGCTGAGCAGCTGGCGGTGGGTTAGCACCTTGCCAGCATGGGTCACCATTATCCGGAGGATCTCGTATTCGGTGGGAGTGAGCTGCACTTCCTGGCCAGCCACCAGCACAACGCGTTTGGCCAGATCCACCTCAAGTTCGCCGCTGCGGAAAACCGGCTCCGAGGCCTGGCCGACGACCCGTCGGAGCGACCCCCGGATGCGGGCCAGTAGCTCCGGCACGCCAAAGGGCTTGGTTAGATAGTCGTCTGCGCCTGCATCCAGGGCGGCCACCTTGTCATCTTCCCGTTCTCGTACCGACAGCACGATGATCGGTGCGGGAGACCATTCACGCAGTCTTCGGATTACCTCTACCCCGTCCAAGTCTGGCAGTCCCAAGTCGAGAAGGATCAGGTCTGGTCGTACTACCGCGGCAGCAGCCAGGCCGAGGCGACCGTTTTCTGCTTGATGTACGCTAAAGCCACTGCTGCTAAGCACGGTAACAAGCAGGCGCCGAATGGCGGTTTCATCGTCCACCACCAGGATACGGGGCGGATGGTCGTGGGACTTTGTCTCATCCATGGGCGTTGACCTCTGTCTGGGATGGCGGCGGAGTGAGGGGCAGTCTAAGCGTGACGGTCAGCCCGCCACCCTGGGTGATGGCGGCGCTGATTTTTCCACCATGGGCCTGGACAAATCCTTTACAGATAGAAAGGCCGAGTCCGGTACCGCGCACGCCCTCCGGCGCTGGTACCCGATGGAACTTATCAAAGATCCGTTCCAGGTCTGCCTCGGCAACGCCGGGGCCTTGGTCGACCACCTCTATGACCAACCACGCTCTATCGATTTGGGCATTGATACCGATGGGTTGATCCTGCGGCGAATACTTGAGGCTGTTATCCAGCAGATTGACCAGCACCTGAATCATACAGCCCATATCCAGCATTACCAACGGCAGGTCTGCTGGGAGGCGCACCGCTATCTCCCTCTTTCCCAGACGCGGATCTATCACCGATAGGGCGCAGCCGATCAACTCCTCTACAGCGCAGGCGGTGTATTTCAGCCGCACCGCGCCAGCCTCCAGACGGGTCATGTCCAACAGGTTGCCGACAAAGCGGTTCAATCTGGTCGCCTCCTCACAGGCGGTGGCCAGCAACTCGGTCTTGGCTGTCTCATCCAATCCCTTCTGCTCTTGCAGGCTGCTCAGGGCTCCGGTTATAGAGGCCAGTGGGGTGCGCAGATCGTGAGAGATAGAGTTCAGAAGAGCCCGCTCCAGGTTTTCTCTGGCCTGTAGGATCTGGGCTTGCTCTGCCTGTTGGGAGAAGCGCACCCGTTCTATGGCCATGGCGGTCTGGCTGGCAAAGGCATTAAGCAGGAGCCGGTGCTGCTGGGAGTTGTAATCGGCCAGGTCCGTCAGCTTCACTCCCAAGACGCCAAGAATACTGGTGGAAGTTTTGAGTGGCAGGTAGAGCAAAGCGGCTGAGCCAAGGGTGGTGGTACCGTGGCCAGCCTCTTTGTGATTACGGAAGGTCCAGTCCGCCACCGCCCGTTCCTTGAGGTCGAGGTCCAGTTTTTCGCTGGCGGAGATGATTTTGAGTTGCTCCCCATCGGCCAGGAAGATCACGATCTCTGCCTTCAGACTTTCCTTTAGGTTGCGGAGCACCGCGCCGGTGACGGCAACTAAGTCGGCGGCCCCCGCCAGGTCGCGGCTCAGGTAGTAGAGGCTTGCGGTTTGCACTTCACGCAGTCGCAGCGATTCCGCCCGTTCGCGGCTTCTGGCCACCTGGGTGCTGATTACCAGACCCACGGTGAGGAAACCGGCAAAGGTCATCAGGTACTCGGCATCGGCTACGGCAAGGCTGAATCTTGGGGAAACGAAGAAGAAGTCGAAGGCAAGTACCCCAAGCATGGCGGTAAGCACGGCCGGTTGCAGTCCGAGGCGGATCGCAGCCGCCACAACCGCCAGCAGGTAGAACATCACTGTGTTGGTTGGGGAGAAAAAGGGCTGAACCAGGCTGCAGAACAGGGTCGTCCCGGCCACCAAGACCAAGGCCGCCATATGTCTGGCCCAGGGGATAGTCCGAATCTGGCGGCGTTGCTGCGTTGTCGCCCGCCGTTCGTCTGGGCTCATGCTGACCACGTAAACGTCGATTGGGCCACTTTCCCGGATGATCTGGTCCACGATGGGTGGCCGCAACATTTCGCGCCAACGGGGCCGAGTGGGCTTACCCACCACAATCTTGGTGATATTATGCCGGCAGGCGTAATCAGCCACCGCCTCGGCCACCGTGGTCGCAGTGACCGAGGCTACGGTGGCGCCCATGCTTTCGGCCAATCTGAGATCGCGCCAGATCCGTTCCCGATTTTCGCGGCTAAACCGGCCAGTATCCGGGGTTTCGATGTATATTGCATGCCAGGGGGCCTTCATCTCGTCGGCCAGCCGTCGGGTGGTGCGCATCAGCTTCTCGCCGAAGGGACTACCACTGATGCAGACCAGAAGTCGCTCCGCCACGGTGTGAGGTCCTGGGATGGCGCGGGTTTCCATGTAGGAGCGCATCTGGTCATCCACTCGCGACGCGGCGCGGCGCAGGGAAAGCTCACGCAGGGCAATGAGGTTACCAGGTTGGAAAAACTTTTCCATGGCCCTGGTCGCCTGTTCGGGGATGTAAATCTTTCCCTGGCCCAGTCGTGCCAGCAGCTCGTCTGGCGGAATGTCCACCAGCTGAATTTCAGCAGCCAGGTCGAGCAGGAGGTCTGGCACGGTCTCCCGCACCACCACCCCGGTGATTTTCTCCACCACATCGTTCATACTCTCGAAGTGTTGAACATTGACCGTGGTGTAGACGTCGATGCCGGCAGTCAGCAGTTCCTGTACATCTTGCCAGCGTTTTTCATGCCGGGAGCCAGGCGCGTTGGTATGGGCCAGTTCATCTACCAAGGCGATCTGTGGATGTCTTTGCAATACTGCATCAATATCCAACTCAAAAAGCGACACTCCTTGATATTCAAGGCGCAACTTGGAGATGATGGCCAGCCCCTCGAGCAGGGCATCGGTCTCAGTTCGACCATGAGACTCCACGTAGGCTGCTACCAC
>DOZO01000045.1:54818-55576 GCA_003517965.1 Desulfobulbaceae bacterium | reverse complement strand
TAGCCAAGGAAGATTTTGAGCCTGCCCCTGCCTTCCTGAGCTTCCTCGGCCTGGGCCAGTTTGAGCATGGCCTCCGGCGAAGGACGGATATCGTCGTTGTTGTTGATCACCGTTTGAAATCCAGTGCCCGGTTGAGTAGCAGGACATTGACCCGTGGCTCTCCCAGCAGACCGAGCAGGCGGCCCTCGGTGTGGATGGCCATAATGTCGGCTACCGCATCTTCAGAAAGATTGCGGGCTAAAGCGATGCGCGGAATCTGCAGCCGGGCTGCTTCGAGTGAGATATGCGGGTCAAGGCCGCTGGCCGAAGCCAGCACCAGGTCGGCGGGAATAGGGTCGGTGACGCCGGTGGCTCGCAAGTCTGCGATCCGTTCTGCCACGGTGTTGAGGAAGGCCGGATTGGTGGGGCCAAGGTTTGAGCCGCCCGAGGCCATGGGGTTGTAGGAAAAGTCGGCGGTGGCCGAGGGCCGGGGCCAGAAGTAATGCGGGGCGGAGAAGGGCTGGCCGATGAGGGCCGAGCCAACTGCCTGGCCGTTGGCATCGGTGATCAGGCTGCCATTCGCCTGGCGGGGGAAGATGGTCTGGGCGATGCCGGTGACCAGGGCAGGGTAGAGCCCGCCGCAAAGTATGGTGAACAAAAGGCACATCAGAATAGCTGGTTTCAGTTCTTTCATGGTTTGGTTCTCCAAATACGTAAATATCAAGCTTGATGCCGAAATTAGATGAAGATCACGGAAGGTAACTATTCAGCAGTGCCGC
>DOZO01000045.1:28957-54697 GCA_003517965.1 Desulfobulbaceae bacterium | reverse complement strand
TCGGCAGAAGTGTCCGACAAAGAGGTCTGCGAAGTGTGTTATTGCACATGAGCAGGCCGATGACTGTCAATCATCGGCAGCAGTGCCGATAACGCAGATGTGGTGCGGCTGAATAGTTACCATTATACAAATAAACCAATCACTAAGTCGATAGCCTTGATGCCGACAAAGGGAACGATAATGCCGCCCACCCCGTAAACCATCAGGTTCGAGATCAGCAGCTTTTCCGCCGGCATGGGGCGGAATTTGGTGCCCTTAAGGGCCAGTGGCACCAGAAAAGGGATGACCAGGGCATTGAAAATTACCGCCGAGAGAATGGCGCTCTGTGGGCTGGCCAATCGCATGACGTTCAGCGCTCCAAGCTGAGGATAGATGGAGAGCAAGGCCGCCGGGATGATGGCAAAATACTTGGCGATGTCGTTTGAGATGCTGAAGGTGGTGAGGTTGCCTCTGGTCATCAGGATCTGCTTGCCCACCTCTACGATATCCAACAGCTTAGTGGGATTACTATCCAGATCGATGATGTTGGCTGCTTCCCGAGCCGCCTGGGTGCCGGTATTCATGGCTACCGCCACGTCGGCCTGAGCCAGGGCCGGGGCGTCGTTGGTGCCGTCGCCGGTCATGGCCACCATGAAGCCCGCCTCCTGGCTCTCCTTGATCAGGCGTAGCTTGTCCTCTGGCGTGGCTTGAGCCAGGAAATCATCCACCTGGGCTTCAGCGGCGATGGCTGCGGCGGTGAGTGGATTGTCGCCGGTGATCATCACTGTCTTGATTCCCATGGCCCGCAGCTGGCAGAAGCGCTCCTGGATGCCGGTTTTGACGATGTCCTTGAGGTTGACTACCCCGAAAATCTCGGTGCCGCAACAGACCACCAGCGGAGTGGCGCCGGCCCGGGCGACGCGATCGACCACCTGGGCCAGATCGGAGGGGATGGACTCCCCTTCCAATCCATGCACAAAGGCGACCAGGGAATCGGCAGCGCCCTTGCGATACTGCTTTCCTGCCGTATTGAGGCCGGAGAGACGGGTCCCGGCACTGAACTCAACCGGCTCACCATCGATGGGCATTACCTGTTGATCAAGTTTAAACCGCTGTCTGGCCAGGGTCACGATACTTCGGCCCTCCGGGGTTTCGTCGGCCAATGACGCTATCAGGGCCGCCTCGGCCATCTCGCGCTCGCTGTGGTTGCCCACCGGAATGAATTCCACCGCTTCCCGGTTGCCGTAGGTGATGGTGCCGGTCTTATCCAAAAGTAGTATGTTGACGTCGCCCGCCGCCTCTATAGCCCGACCGGAGAGAGCGATAACGTTTTTCTGGAATAAACGGTCCATGCCGGCGATGCCGATGGCTGGCAGCAGCGCGGCGATGGTGGTGGGTGCCAGGCAGACGAACAGAGCCACCAGCACGGTAAGCGATACCGGGTGGCCAAGGCCGGTGGCCGCAACACTGTAGATGGAAAGTGGGTAAATGTTGGCGCAGACCAGCAGGAAGACCAGGGTGAGCGCGATGAGCAGCACCTCTAAGGCTACCTCGTTGGGGGTTTTGCGTCGCTTGGCCCCCTCGATCAGGGAGATCATCCGGTCGAGGAAGGTTTCGCCGGGATCAGCGGTAATCCGTATCACCACGCTGCCGGAGACCACGGTAGTGCCGCCGGTCACTGCGCTGCGGTCGCCGCCGGACTCGCGCACCACCGGGGCGGACTCGCCGGTTACTGCCGACTCGTTGACCAAGGCAGCGCCGTGGATGATCTCGCCGTCTCCAGCAATAACTTCGTTTGTTTCTGCGAGAATGTGCTCGCCCTTGCGGAGCTGGCTGGCGTTCACTGTAGTAGTGGTGCCACCAGGGTCGGCGCTGGCTAACCGTTTGGCAACCACATCGGTACGCGATTTGCGTAGTGACGCAGCCCGTGCCTTGCCCCTACCCTCGGCCAGCGCTTCGGCAAAGGTGGCGAAGAGTACGGTCAGCCAGAGCCAGACTGAAACCTGACCGGTAAACCAGGCTGGTTCGCGGCCTGCGCCGGTGAGCGACATGATGAAGGTAATTACCGTAATGCAGCTGGCGATTTCAATACAGAGCATCACCGGGTTTCGCCACAGGCTGCGCGGATCAAGCTTCTTGACCGCCTCTACCAAGGCGGCGCGCAGCAAGGCGGCATCAAAGATCGATTTTTGTTCAGAAAGATGTTTGGACATGGCTTAGTTGACTCCCGTCATGGAAAGATGTTCGACAATCGGCCCTAAAGCCAGAGCCGGGAAAAAGGTCAGGGCACCGACGATCAGGATGACTATGGTCAACCAGAAGGCAAAGGGGAACTGATCGGTGGGTAACGTCCCCAGACTGGGGGAAACGTATTTTTTCTCCGCCAGACCGCCTGCCATGGCTAACACGGCGATGGCGGGAACGTAGCGGCCGATCAGCATAGCCAGCGCCCCCAGCAGGTTGTAGAAGTTGGTGTTGCCGGTAAGGCCCGTAAAGGCGCTACCGTTGTTATTGGCCATGGAGGCAAAGGCATAGAGTACCTCGGAGAGGCCATGCGCCCCCGGATTTGCCATGGAGGCAGTGGCGGAGGGGGTGATCATAGCCAGCCCGGAGGAGATCAAGACCACGATGCCGGAGATTAGGATGATGACAATGGACATCCACATCTCCCGCACCTCAATCTTCTTGCCCAGGTATTCTGGGGTACGGCCGATCATCAGGCCGGAGACGAAGACAGCGATGATGGCAAAAGCCAGCATGGTATAGAGGCCTGAGCCAACCCCGCCGAAGATAATCTCACCCAGCAGGATCAGGGAGAGTGGCACCAGCCCGCCCAGCGGGGTGAGGGAGTCATGCATGGCGGTAACCGCGCCGCAGGAAGTGGCGGTGGTGGCCACAGAGAACATGTTGCTGCCGAGCAGGCCGAAGCGAAGTTCCTTGCCTTCCAGGTTGCCCCCTATGAGCCCGAGATGGTGCAACATGGGGGTGGAGGCCAACTCACTCCAGTGGAGCACAGCAAAGGCGGCGATAAACAGGAAAAGCATCACTCCCAGAAGCGCCCGCCCCTGCCTGGGATTGCCCACCATAACCCCGAAGGTACGGGTTAATGCGGCGGGGATTAGCAGGATGAGCAGAATCTCCATGAAATTGGAGAGCGGGGTGGGGTTCTCAAAGGGATGGGCCGAGTTGGCGTTGAAAAAACCGCCGCCGTTGGTGCCCAGCTCCTTGATCGCCTCCTGGGAGGCCACCGGCCCCATGGGGATGGTGGCCTCTTTCGCGATCGCTTTTTCGGTGAGCGGCTTGCCGGCCTGGTCCAACATGGGACTGCCCATTGCATTCAGTTTCGGTTTGTCGTAGCTGAGTGACTGGGTGAGCGGTACTGTTTTATAGTCGCTGAAGTTCTGGATTGCTCCCTGGGAGACCAGGAAAACGGCGGCGACCAGCGATAACGGTAGAAGGATGTAGAGAACGGATCGGGTAAGGTCTACCCAGAAGTTGCCTATGGTGGCGGTGGTGCGCCGGACAAAGCCACGGATCAGGGCGATGACGATGGCCATGCCGCTGGCGGCGGAGACAAAATTGTGTACCGTGAGCCCGACCACCTGGGTGAAATAGCTGAGAGTGGATTCGCCCGAATAGTTCTGCCAGTTGGTGTTGGTGATAAAGCTGACCGCCGTATTGAGTGCCAGGGGCCAGGAGAGGTCAGGCAGTCCCTGGGGATTGAAGGGCAGGACTGGTTGGGCCAACAGCATGCCCAGCAGGGTCAGGAAAAACACCAGGTTAAAGAGCAGCATGGCTAAAGCATAGCGCTGCCAGCTCATCTCGTCGGTTCTATCCACTCCGCAGATCCGATAGAAAAGATTTTCGCAGGGAGTCAGGATTGGGGAGAGAATGGTGCGCTCGCCGTTGTAAACCCGAGACATGAAGGTACCGAAGGGGCGTGCCAGCAGCAACAAGGCTCCAAGCAGCCCGAAAAATTGGAATAGGTCGTTTGGAAGGGTCATGGTAGGTGTTTTTCCTCCTTATGGTGTTCCGTCATGGTCCGCCCGGGGCGGTTGTTTCTTGTTGTAGTCATTATAGCGTAATCGGTATCAAGGTGTGGTTAAAAGGTGGGCGAAAACCATCAAGGATGTATCAAGACGATCGGTATCATTTCCCTTGCCAACAGGTCGTTGAACCGGCTACCTTGCTCTAAACTACTGGTTGTGCTTAGACCAGACCATCCAATTCAGGAGTCCTCCCTTGAAAAAATACTTTGTTCTCGATACCAACGTTCTCTTGCATAACGCCGATTCCATCACCTCCTTTGCCGACAATACCGTGGTTTTGCCTATCTCGGTCATTGAGGAGCTGGATAAGTTCAAGAGTCATAACGACGAGCTGGGCCGCAATGCCCGGCATGTGATTCGTCAGCTTGATGATCTGCGTCAGAAGGGCAAACTGGGTGAAGGGGTGCCCATGAACGGCGGCGGCGCTTTGATGATTTACATGGAAAAGGACAGATGTCTTGATCCTGGCCTTGATATGCAGCTGCCTGACAACCGGATTCTGGCTGTAGCTTTTACTCTGTTCAAACAGGGGGAAAAGGTCATTTTTGTTTCCAAGGACATTAACGCCCGGCTAAAGGCCGACGCCCTGGGCCTTGAGGTAATGGATTTTGAGAAACAGAAGGTGAATATTGACGAACTTTACCAGGGCCAGAGAGAAATGCTGGTGCCGGGTAGTGTGATCAACGAATATTATCAGAATAAGCAGTTGCCTACTGAAGGTCTCAACTTGATGCCTAATGAGTTTGTTCTGCTGCGCGACGAAGCGGATGAAAAACATACCGCCCTCACCCGTGCCCAGGGCAGTGAAATGCTTGGGCCACTGCGCGATGAATATGAAACCGTCTGGAATATCCGTTCACGCAGTAAGGAACAACGCATCGCCTTTGAGCTGTTGATGGATCCGGCCATCCAGCTGGTGACCTTGGTGGGTCAGGCGGGCACCGGCAAAACCTTGCTGGCCCTGGCCGCAGCCCTGGAATGCGTGATCAGCCTCAAGCGCTACGACCGGATTCTGGTTTCCCGTCCTATCATCCCCATGGGTAAGGATTTGGGTTACATGCCCGGCGACAAGGATGAGAAGCTGGCCCACTGGATGCAGCCTATCTTCGATAATCTCACCTATCTGATGGCCGATGGCCCCAGGCGCAAGGAGCACGAAACAGACCAATCGGCCAAACAGAAGGTGGATAAGCTACTGCTGGCCCATGTGGTTGAGCTGGAGGCATTAACCTATATCCGGGGCCGCTCCATCCCTAAGCAGTTTGTGATTGTGGACGAGGCGCAGAACTTAACGCCGCACGAGGTGAAAACCATTATCAGCCGGGCCGGAGAAGGCACCAAGATGGTGCTCACCGGCGATCCAGACCAGATTGACAACCCCTATCTTGACAGTAGCAGCAACGGCTTGACCTACGCGGTTGAACGTCTGAAAGAGCAGAAGATTCACGGGCACATCACCTTGCGCAAAAGCGAACGGAGTGAGTTGGCCGCAGTGGCAGCGGATTTTCTGTAAGCGTTCAGCAACACCCCACCTGCTTTGTCATCGGTCTGCTCATGTGCAATAGCACACTTCGCCGACCTCTGTGTCGGCACTGCTGCCGACGATTGACACGCGCATCTGGGGCACTGCTGAACGGTTACAATGCCAAGGGTATCGGCAATTTTTGGTACCTTGGTGGACGATGATGATTTTCTGTTACACTATCAATACCTGCTTGTTCTTTTAGCGGCGCTGGGTATAGTAAGCCCGTCATGCCGGTGATACGGCTTGTCTTAAATATCGTGAGGTCCAACTGTGGAATTTGAACCAAAATGGATAGCCTGGGAGATCACCAGGCGCTGCAATCTCAAGTGTGTTCATTGCCGCTCTTCTTCAGGGCTTGAGGCTAAAGGTCATCCTGATTTTACTCTGAACGAGGCCAGGCGGGTTCTTGATGATATCGCCTCCTGCGGCAAGCCGGTGGTGGTGCTTTCTGGTGGCGAACCCCTTTTGCGGTCGGATGTGTTTGAGATTGCCACTTATGGCAATAGTCTTGGGTTGCGCATGTGTTTGGCCACCAACGGCACCCTGGTGACCCAGGAGGTCTGCGTCAAGATCAAGGAAGCCGGAATCAAAATGGTTTCCCTTAGTCTGGACGGGGCCAGTGCCGAAGTACATGATGATTTTCGCTGCCAGCCCGGTGCTTTTGCCGGAACACTCAATGCGGCCAGGCTTTTCAAGGAGAACGGGATCTCCTTTCTGATCAATTCTTCCTTTACCAAGCGCAACCAGGATGAAATCCCGAAGATCTACCAGCTGGCCAAGGAAATTGGGGCTACGGCCTGGTACATGTTCATGATCGTGCCCACCGGTCGGGGCGAGGATATTATGGAGGAATTAATCGCCCCGGAGGATTACGAGAAGCTCCTGATTTGGCATTATGAGATGGAAAAGGGTGAAAAAGATATTCTGGTTCGGCCCACTTGCGCTCCGAATTATTATCGGGTCGTGCTTCAGCAGTCTAAGGAACAGGGCGATGATTATCAGCGGCGTACCCTGCAATTTTCTACTGGCGGTTCCAAGGGCTGTCTGGCTGGTCAGCTTATCTCCCTGATCGATGTTGATGGTAATGTGCTGCCATGCAGCTATTTCCCCCTGGCTGCGGGAAATATCCGTGAAAAATCTTTCAGGGAGATCTGGGATAAATCGGAGCTTTTTCATGACCTGCGAACCTTTAAGGCCTACAAGGGCCGTTGCGGTTCCTGCGAGTATGTCAATGTCTGCGGGGGCTGCCGGGCCAGGGCCTATGCGGTGACTGGTGACTATATGGCTGAGGAGCCTTATTGTACCTATGTACCTGTGAAGATGAGAAAATAGGATTCAGAAGACAGATAAAAAAAATAAGGAGGGGCATGGACGGGTTATGCTGATTCCTTACTTATGCACTTGGAGAACGTAATGAACGATACTTTTTTGAAGGCCTGCCGTGGAGAAGCGGTGGATTATACCCCGGTCTGGCTTATGCGGCAGGCGGGCCGTTATCTACCCCAGTACCACGCGGTCCGCAGCAAATACACCTTTCTGGAGATGTGCAAGACCCCGGAGGCTGCGGCGGAAGTAACTATCCAACCCGTGGATATTTTGGGGGTTGATGCGGCGATCCTGTTTTCCGATATCCTGGTGCCGCTCGAAAAAATGGGCGCGCCTCTCGAATTTCATGAGAATCGAGGGCCGGTTTTTCTTGAGCCGATCCGGGATCGGGCCGGGATGGAGAAGCTGCATGTGCCCGATCCTGAGACTGAGCTTGGCTATGTTATGGATACTATCCGTATCCTGCGTCGAGAGCTGGCAGACCGGGTGCCGCTCATCGGTTTTTCTGGAGCGCCCTTCACCCTGGCTACCTATCTCATCGAGGGTGGCTCGTCGAAGAATTATTTTCTAACCAAGAAGATGATGTTTACGGACCCGGAGCTTTACCGCGACCTGTTGAACAAGATTACCGATTGTACGATCGAGTATCTCAAGGCTCAGGCCGCAGCCGGGGCTCAGGCCCTGCAGATCTTTGATTCCTGGGCCGGAGTCCTGGCGCCAAACGATTTTGCCGAGTTTGCTATTCCTTATGTAAAGCGGATCATCGCGGCGCTAAAGGAGAGCGGCGTCACGGTGCCTATCATTTATTTCGCCAACAATGGGGCGACGTTGCTGCCTCAGTCTCTTGAAAGCGGAGCTGATGTGATCGGCCTTGACTGGCGGTTGCCTTTAGACGAGGCGGTGAAGGTGGTGGGGCAAAGGGTGTCGCTCCAGGGCAACATGGACCCCATAGCTCTCCTGCTACCGCCGGCTAAGATGGAGCGGTTGATTCAAGATATCCTTGCTCAGGCCAAAGGCGCACGGGGGCATATCTTCAACCTCGGTCACGGCATTGTTCCGGAGATCCCACCGGAACAGGCCAGATTTTTTGTTGAGGCGGTGCATCGGCTGAGCAGGGGGAAATAAGATCTGATGATCCCCCCGGTTGAACAGTGCCTGGCCATGATGGAACGTTACGGAATGCTGGCCAATATCCGGGCCCATTCCCTGATGGTCGGTCGGGTGGCCGGTCTTATTGGGACGTCGTTGATTCAGGCCGGGCTTGATCTTTCCCTTGAGCTTATTGTTTCTGGGGCTCTGCTGCATGATATTGCCAAAACTCAGGCTCTGGGTGTAAATGAGTTACGCCATGATGAACTGGGCCGGGCTATCTGTCTTGCGCACGGCTTTGATGAACTGGCTGAAATCGTTGGTCAGCATGTGATGTTGCAGGACGGTCTGCCGGAGCGGTGCGCCGAAAAGGAAATTGTTTATTACTCAGACAAACGGGTACTCCACGACTTGGTGGTTGATCTGGACGCGCGGCAGGCCTATGTTCTTGAGCGTTACAGCAAAGGAGACAAGGCCATGCACCAGCGGATAAGGGATAATTTTAGTCAGGCTCGGCTTGTTGAAAAAAGGCTGTTTTGTCTGCTCGACTTTGTGCCGGAGGCAGTGGCTGAACTGGTGCAACAAAGCGTACTTTACGGTTTGCCGGAGGTGAGTAGTGGCTGAGACCATCGGTGTTGTTCTCCTTAACCTCGGCGGGCCTGAAACGCTGGCCGATGTCGAACCATTTCTGATCAATCTCTTCTCTGACCGTAAGATTATCCGGCTTTCTCCCTTCCCATTTTTGCAGAAATTCATTGCCAGCAGGATCGCGGCTAAACGAGCGCCTAAGAGTCGGGAGGCCTACAGGTTGATCGGCGGTGGTTCACCATTAGCGCGGATCACCGGCGAGCAGGCCCAGGCGTTGGAAAAGGTTCTGGTCTCTGAGGGTGATTTCAGGGTGCGTATGGCCATGCGCTATTGGCGACCAGGGGCAGAGATTGCCCTGGCAGAATTTGCCAAAGCCGGGGTTCGCCGCATTGTGGCCTTAACCTTGTATCCCCATTATTCCCGTGCCACCACTGGTTCCTCCCTGGAAGAATTGCGCCAGGCTGTTGCTGTATCGGGGCAGTTCGAGCTTGCCGAAATCAGAGAATGGCCGGAACAAGCGGAATATGTTGAGTGTCTGGCGGAAAGCATTCGGGAAGGGATGGCAGGATTTGGTGAAGAACCGGTACAGCTGGTTTACAGTGCGCACAGTCTGCCGGTTTCTTTTATCAGGGAGGGTGATCCGTATCTGGAGCAGATCAGGCGGACCATTGCCGCCGTGGAGAAGATCATCGGTCTTAAAGGCCGTCTCTGTTTCCAGAGCCGCAGCGGGCCGGTGGAGTGGCTTTCCCCTTCTACCCCTGAGATGCTGGAGCGACTGGCTGTCAAGGGTTGCCGGAATATCCTCATAATGCCTATTAGCTTTGTTTCAGATCATGTGGAAACTCTTTATGAAATCGACATTCAGTATTGGGAACTGGCCACTTCTTTAGGAATGCGGCTTGAGCGCACAGCCTCTTTGAACACCAGACCCGCATTTATTCGGGGACTGGGTGCTCTTGTTTATGCCGCTTGTCGGCAGAAAGGCTGGCGGTAAAGTAATCGTCCCGCAATCCAGCATCTGCGTTGTTATCAACTTGTCCCCATAAATCGGCGCATCCGAATATTCATCAGGATGCCGAGACCTGCCAGGTTGGTTAGCAGTGAAGATCCACCATAGCTGAAAAGTGGCAGGGGCACTCCCACCACGGGGAGCAGGCCCATGACCATGGCAAGGTTGATGAACGCCTGCCAGAAGATGAGCGAGACAACACCAAAGGCAAGCAGCACCCCAAATTTATCCCTGGCAGAGATGGCAATATTCAGGCCCCAGAGGATCATGAAAAAATAGCAGATAATCAGAGTAAAAGAGCCCAAAAAGCCCCACTCCTCAGCCCAGACCGAAAAAGCGAAATCGGTGTGCCGTTCCGGGAGAAAATCAAGCTGTCCCTGAGTTCCTTGCAGATACCCTTTGCCTATGATCCGACCGCTACCCACGGCAATTTTTGACTGGATGATGTGATAACCTGTGCCCAAGGGGTCATTTTCTGGATTGAGAAAGGTTTCAACCCGCTGGCGCTGGTAAGGCTTGAGAAAGAACTTCCAGCCAATGGGGATGAAAGCGAGGCCGCCGCACAGAATGGTTGCCAGTGTGGTTCGTTGTAGCTTGACGAATATGGTCATGGAAGCAAAAACAAAAACCAGGAGAAGGCCGGTACCGAGATCTGGCTGTTTGGCGATGAGTATAAAGGGCAGCCCGGTCAGCAGAGCTGGAATGGCCAAATCGAGCAAGCCGAAGCCTCTGCCGGTATCTTTGCGGTAATAGTAACTGGCCAGGGTGATGACCAGAATGAGCTTGGCTGGCTCCGAAGGTTGGAGGCGGAAAAACCCGAGATTAATCCAGCGTTGGGCTCCACTGATATTTTTACCGAAGACAAGAGCGAATAAGAGCAGGAGGATCATCAAGGCATATAAAGGGTAATTCAGGGTGAGCAGCACTCTGTAGTCGCAGCTGATGATGAGCAGGATGATGGCTGCGCCCATTAGATAATAGGTGAGTTCCTTAAAATACAGGGGGACGCCAACATTGGTGTAGAGATGGGTGGAACTGTAGAGATTGGCCAGGCCGATCAGGGCAACAACAAGCACAGCCCCGAGTAGAACCAAATCGAAATTAAGCAAAAGACGTCGGTCAAAACGGAGCATGTTATTCTTCCTTTTCCTCAGGGACAACCGGGGAGGTGGCTTCTTCCGGCGCAGTTTTCTTCCCGCTTTTCAGTTCGAAATAACGCTTGTACACGGCCTTGGCGACAGGGCCGGCTGCAGAGCCGCCGTGCTGTCCATGCTCCACCAGCACGGTTACGGCAATCTCAGGTTTGTCCGCAGGAGCAAACGAGGTAAACCAGGCATGGTCCCGATATTTATAAGGGATGGCTTGTTCGCCCAGACCTTCGTTCTGGGCGAGACGTACCACCTGGGCGGTGCCGGTCTTACCGCCGATAAAAACATCCGGCAGTCTTACCACCTTGGCGGTGCCGCCCGGTTCGTGGACTACTCCCACCAGGGCCTCACGGATGAGGGCGAGAGAATGCTCAGAGCCAATAATTTTCCCCTCGCTTACCGGACTAAATGATTTTAGGATCCTGCCGTCTGGGGTCGTAATTTTGTGCACCATTTGAGGCCGGTAGAGGGTGCCGCCATTGACGACAGCGGCCGTCATCCGGCAGAGCTGCAGGGGGGTGGTTGAAACATAGCCCTGACCGATAGCAACAGAGAGGGTTTCCCCTTCATGCCATTTGTCCTTGTATCTCTGTCTTTTCCATGCTGTTGAAGGAATGAGACCGCCTTTATCATGTTCGAGTTCGATCCCGGTTTTCTTTCCCAGGCCAAGGCTGTTGGCGTACTTGGCAATATTATCAATCCCTAGTCTTTGGCCGACTGAATAAAAATAAACATCGCATGATTCAACCAGCGCACGGTGAAAGTTCACCGTGCCGTGCCCACCTTTTTTCCAACAGCCAAACCTTCGGTTGCCAAAATTAATGAAACCGCTGCAGAAGAAGGTGGTGTCCTGGTTGATAACCCCTTCGGAAATGGCCGCCAGGGCTGTGACGATCTTGAATACGGAGCCGGGCGGATACTGCCCCTGAATGGTTTTGTTAAGCAAAGGGTTGAGCGGATCATGGAGTAATTTGTTCCACACTGGTGTCTTGATCCCGCCGACAAATTCCTGGAGAGGCAAGAGAGGGGTGCTGCACATAACCAGCAGATTGCCGGTGTTCACTTCCATGACCACCACGGCGCCGGCTTTATCGCCCATGGCTTCTTCTGCGGCGCGTTGCAGCTCGATGTCGAGAGTCAGGTGCAGGTCATTGCCGGGGAAAGGTTCCTGTGTCTGCATCTGACGTTGTTGAAAACCGTGAACGTCGACTTCCAGATATGTGCGGCCTTTTTCGCCCATGAGGTACTTGTCGAAAATCTTTTCTATACCCTGTTTGCCAATCTGATCGCCGCTCTGGTACTTGTTGTAGCGATTTGCTTTAAGTTCGGTTGGGCTTATTTCACCAATATAGCCTATGAGATGTGAGGCAAAATCACCATAAAGATAGTCGCGGGAGGGGACGACCTCAATACGTACTCCAGGAAGGGATAGGTGTTTGTTTTCAATGGTGGTCAAGGTGTCCCAGTCAATATCCTCCTTGAGCCTGATGAGCATGAAACGTGGATTTTCGGCGGCTGCCCGAATTTTGTCCAGCAGAACGGAGATATCTTCCTTGAGAATACTGGCGAGATCTTTTAAGACTGCATCAGGATTGGGGGCATCTTCTCGATTCCAGACCACGTTGAAACTGGGGCGGCTGGTGATAATTGGCGCACCAGTTCGGTCTAAGAGATTGCCACGAGGGGCGGCAACTTCCTGGATGCGGATACGGTTTTTTTCTGCAAGTTTTATATATTCATCGCCACGATATATCTGTAAATACCAGAGTCTGGTTACGAGCAGGGCGGTAGAAAAAATAATCACAGCCATAGCGATATCAATCCGTTTTTTGAGCATTTTGAGCTCGTCTGGATCAATCTTGTTTATTCTGGCAAAGTGACGTGGAGACATATTTTTTGTAAATCCCTTACTGCTTTCGGTAGCGATTGCCTGTTTTTTGACGGCGGAAATGATTGTTTGCCTTTTTGCTGTTGCTATCAAAAACCGTGGTTAGCCAATGAAATAAATTAAAGAAAGGAATACAGATCATCGAAAGAATAAGGGCTTGCAGGATTTCATTGCCCCAGGCCCAATACAGCCAATTCTCTGGCGTTAGAATGGAGGTGAAGATGAAAATGCTACTGGCAGTAAATAGATAGCTCAAGGCAACTAACGGGATCTGGTAAATAGATTCATTGATTGTTAGATGTCTGGAAAGAAACTGGAGAATAAAAAAGAGAACAAGAAAGATCACGGGGTGGAGGCCAAGGAAAACACCGGAAAAAATATCCATGATCAGACCAAAAACCAAAGTCAAGACCGCACCTTTATAGATATCGAGATATGTGCCAAGGAAAACAATAAACAAGAACAAAAGGTTGGGCCGGCCAAACCATTCAGGCAAAAAACTCAGTAGAGTGGTTTGCAGGAGGAGAAGGGCGACCCCTGAGAGAAAAAGAAAACTTAGAACCATTTGGCGAAGGTCTTGGTTGGGATTGTTTGAATCAATGGTAAATGTCTCATTTGGTGGGAGCTCTGCGGGGTTTAACTTTTTGTCGGTTAGTGAATCTGCATGGGAACTATTTACCCTTTTGGCGAGTTTATCATTATTTAGCCAGCGGATCTTTTCTCATGACAATAATCAGATGTTCAAGCTGGGAAAAATCCGCAGCTGGTTCTATCTCAATTTTCTGGAACATTCCCCGACCTGATTTTTCGACCTTTGACACCGTGCCAATGGGCACTCCTTTTGGGAAAACCCCACCGAGCCCCGAGGTGATTATTCTGTCACCTTTCAGCACTTCGTTGTTTTTGAGCACATATTCCATGTGAAAGACACTCCCGCCGCCCTTGATGATCCCTTGAACCCTGGTTGTCTGAACCAAGCCGTCAAGGGCACTGTTTGGGTCGGTTGCCAAAAGGATCTTGGCATAATTAGGAGAGGTGTTTGTGACCTGTCCCACAGCGCCCTCGACTGTAATGACTGGCATACCGATTTGGACTCCATCATTGCTGCCCCGATCAATAATCATAGTTTTGAACCATTGGGAAGGGTCCATTCCGATGATTTCGGCGGTAAGGGTGGGAGTCGGGATAGCCTCTTTAATTGCGAGAAGTTTTGTCAGGCGGATATTGGTTGCCGCAGCTTCCCGGTATTTGTTGTTGGCGGCCTTGTGTTTCTGCAACTCTTCCCGCAAACGGACGTTTTCTTCTCGTACATTGACCAGCAAGGTATAGTTGCGCCAACCATTTTTGACACTCTTGGTTATCCAAGTCATGCCATATTGGGCCGTGCCAATAATTTCAAGAGCTAATTTGTGTGGGGCGTTAAATTCTTGGCGCCCTACCGTGGAGACAATCAGGATAATGAGCAAAGTGAGGAGAAGGCTGAAAAACACAAAGAGCTTAATCTGCCTGACGCGTTTGTTTTTTTTCCTCATTGCCGACTCTGGGAATAATTATATGTTGTCATGAATTATGCTAACGGCTTGAAGATAAGAAAAGGTGCGTTATGAACTTTTGTGCAAAAAACATCGGCCCGGAACGCTTCAGCTCAGAGGGTCATTACCTCTCTGAAAAGATCAATATGTTCCAGTGCCTTGCCTGAGCCAAGCACAACGGAGGAGAGAGGGTCTTCCGCAATAATGATGGGCAGGCCGGTTTTCTCGGAGAGCTTTTTGTCAAGATTGCGCAACAAAGCGCCGCCACCGGTGAGTACGATGCCCTGGTCGATAATATCAGCGGAAAGTTCAGGCGGAGTGAGTTCAAGGGCCATTTTAACCGCCTCAATGATGGCGTCAACCTGTTCGGTGATGGCAATACAGATTTCCTCCGAGGTAATTATCAGAGTTTTCGGTACGCCTGAGACAAGATCACGTCCCTTGACTTGCATTTTGTCATAAGGAGGTTCGGGCATAACATCGCCGATGGTTGTTTTGATGACTTCGGCCGTGTGTTCACCAATAGCCAGGTTATGTTTGCGTTTAATGTAATGAATAATGGCCTCATCCATTTTGTCGCCAGCCACTCGCAGGGAGCTGGAATAAACAATGCCCGCCAGGGAAATCATGGCGACTTCGGTAGTACCGCCGCCGATATCAACAACCATACTGGCAGTTGGTTCAGTGATAGGCATGCCTGCGCCAATAGCTGCGGCCATTGGCTCATCGATGAGATACACTTCACGGGCACCCGCAGATTCGGCGGATTCTTTGACTGCCCTTTTCTCAACCTGGGTAATGCCGGAGGGGACGCTGATAATGATGCGGGGATGTACCAGCGTGCGGCGATTATGTACCTTATTAATGAAATAGCGCAACATGGCCTCGGTAACTTCAAAGTCGGCGATGACGCCGTCTTTGATCGGCCTGACCGCAACAATGTTTCCCGGAGTGCGGCCCAGCATCATCTTCGCTTCTTTGCCTACGGCCAGCACTCTGTTGGTGCGTGCATCCTTGCGGATGGCAACTACTGAGGGCTCCCGTAAAACAATACCTTTACCCTTCACATAAACCAAAGTGTTGGCAGTGCCAAGGTCAATGGCCAGATCGTTGGAGAGCCATCCGAAAAGTGCGTCAAAGGGGGAGAACATAAGGCGATTACCTCTATATTTTGTGAGAATGACTATATTTTACAATTAGTTATGATTACAAAAGAACATCTAATAAATTTTAACCGAATCTTTGAACCTTAGCAAGATAAATGGCCAACCGAGAAGTGGCGAATGTAAAAAAGATAAAACTTGCTCTCTGCACTGATTATGATTCAAATTGCCTTGATAAATGCTTTATTAAGATAGTTGTCACCAACGAGTTTGGTGGCAATATTCAATAGAATAAAGGGCAGATTCTCCGGTTCGGTGAGGTTGCTTGGTAATCTTTATTTGGCGAGGCGTTCGTATCAACCATGGTGATAAAGAATATTTGTAACCTTCGGGCTGGCATGTTTCTGTTTTTTCTTGTTTTTTGTTCTCTTTGTTCTCTGCTCGCCTGGGGCGAAGAGCTTTTTGACCCCGATGGTTTTCTGGTGATGCGTGTACCATCATATCGTCCAAAAGGGTTGGCACATCCCGGCACCAGGCCGGAGGAGGTGTTGTTGCAAACCGCATATGCTGGGGGGGAAACCTTGCGCTATAGCGTCAGCTGGTTTGGCATCAAGGCGGGAGAACTCGATATGCAGGTCAACAAGATTGACGATGGCCAGAAAACTTATACCCTTGAAATTACTGCCAGGAGTGCGGGACTTCTTGACGTAGTCTTCCCGATAGAAGACCATTTTCGTACTATTGTGCATGGACAGATGCGCTTGCCAAGTCGTCATGAGATGCAACAGAAGGAGGGGCGCCGGGTAAACAGCAAGCTTAATCGGTATGACCAGGAAAAGTTTCGCGTATTTTACCGTAAAAACGATGAACCAGCAGACATATATCAGCTTGATGGTCCAATGCAGAACGAGTTTTCCGCATTCTTCATTATGCGGGCTTTATCCTTTGCTGGAGATACTCCGGTAGTCGTCCCTACTTTTGCTGATAAAAAGCGGCATGAAGTGGTTGTTACCTTGGAAGGAAAAGAGGAGCAGAATGGTGTTTTGGGGAATAAAAACACCATCAAGGTTCAGCCGAATCTGACATTCAAGGGACAGTATGAAAAAATTGGCAATCCTCTTGTCTGGCTTACCGATGATGCCTGGAGAATTCCCATCAGGATTCAGGCGAAGATTGTCATCGGTGCCCTGACGGCAGAGTTGGTTGAATATAAAGGACCATCGGGGAATTTCCCCATCACAGACATTCCCAAAGAATTGCCTCAATAATCTCCGGGTGATAATCGTTGAGTCGCCACAGCCTTGCCTGCGCCTGGGTGTTGGCGGCAAGGGCAGGGATCTCCTTTTGCGAGAGGTGCAGGTCGGTAAGCGAAGTTGGGACGGCTATTTTTTGTAGCCACTGGCGAAAAAGACGCATTCCGTTCTGAGCTATGCTCTGTTGTTCTGTTTCGCGTACTCCGAAAACCTGCGAGGCAAAATAAGCAAGGCGGGTAGGGTTTTTTTGGGCGGTAAAGGTCATGGCGCCGGGCAGGATTGCTGCAAGTCCTGCACCGTGGGGAATATTGTGCAGGGCACTGAGAGAGTGTGCGACCAGATGGAAGGGGAATTCGACCCGACCCAGCCCTGCGGCGCTGATGCCGTTTAAAGCCAGAGCACTTGCCCACATGAGCTCGGCCCGACTTTGGTAATCATGAGGGTTGATCAGGGCTGCCTCGCAAGCGCTCATCAGCGTTTGCATGAGTCCGACGCTGTAATGATCCTGCACAGGGGAAAAAGACTCCTCTCTGTGCAAGTAAAACTCTAACAAATGGCTGAAGGCGTCCACGGCTCCGAAAGCGGTGGTGGTGGGTGGAACGCTGAAGGTGACGGTCGGATCAAGCAGGGCTATTTTGGGAAAAAGATGGCGATTACCGATGCCAATTTTCTTATTGGTTACCTCATTAGTGAGCACCATGCCGTTGTTTGTTTCAGAGCCAGAGCCGGCGAGCGTGGGCACGGCGATAATCGGCAGAGCGGTCTTAATACTTTTTTTCCCCTTGAAAAAACCCCAGACATCATGACCTGCCATAGCTCCGGCCGCAATGGCCTTGGCGCTGTCCATAACGCTGCCGCCACCCAAGGCGACAATGACTTCGATCCTGTTTTGTTGTGCAAGGGCAATGCCCTCCCGAACATGACGCAATATGGGGTTTGGCTGCACGCCCTCATGTTCGACAACTTCAATTCCAGCCTGACCTAAGGAATGGCGCACAGTCTGGTAATTACCCAGCTTTTTTTGACTCTGTTCGCCGGAAACCAGCAATGCCTTGCTGCCAAGGGAGGCGGTTTGCTCGCCTGTTTGTTCGATGACGTCCTGACCGAAGATAATTTTTGTGGGATTGTGAAAAACAAAATCGCGCATGCCGAATCAGCCTGTAGGATAATTGGTCACTGCGTTGGTCAGACGAACAAAATCTTCAATGGTAAGCCGCTCCGCCCTGGTTGAGGGATTGATGTCTGATTGAATTAGAAGCGCGGCCATCTGTTCTTTTGATAAGCCGTTAATCATGCCAGCGCTTAATGAATTGCGCAGGGTCTTGCGTCGCTGGCCAAAGGCGGCGTTAACAATACGTCGGAGCAGTTTTCGGTCATGGGGAGGGAGCTGTGCCACCCTTGTTGGAACAGGGTGGAAAGTAATTTTAACCACCACGGAATCAACCTTTGGCCTTGGATGAAACTGATCTGGGCCTACCTGCATGATGGTTTTTACTGAAGCGCAGTCGGCAAGAAGCACGGAAAGTACCCCGTATTCCTTTGAGCCCACCGGGGCGGTAAGGCGCTGGCCCACCTCTTTTTGCAGCATGAGCACAGCCCGGTCGAGGTATTCATGGTTTTCGACAAGCTTAAAAAGAAGCAGATTAGAGATGGAGTAGGGGAGGTTGGCCAGGATTTTAAGCGGGCCATTGGTCTGCACTGCAAGTTCAGCAAAGTCGGCCTTGAGAAGATCCTGGTGGATCAGGGTGACGTTGCCTGGCAGAGTCTGCTGTTCAAGATGGTAGGCAATAATTCCGGCATCAAGCTCCAGACCGATTACCTTTTTGACTCGTTCTGCCAGAGGCATGGTTAAGGAGCCAAAGCCTACCCCAAGTTCCAGGACAGAATCGTCCGGGGTGACACCGGAAAGCTCGACAATGCGTTCCGCGGTCTGTCTGTGGACCAGAAAATTCTGGCCCAATTTTTTGCTGGGGGCCAGTTGGTGTTCAGTCAGAATTTTTTTTATGGGTAGATAAGTGGTCATTGGCTCTCAGGTAAGAATGTGTTTTTCCATTCTCTTTTTACGGATAACTCGGAAAAATTTATAGGAAAGAATATATCCGGCGCAGGCGAAAGGGATGGCGAGCAGGATTCCGCCCAAAAGCATGACCGCAACAGCCTTAAGCCCCAACTGTCCGAGGGTGGCAAAGTTTTGTTGAAAGCCAGTGTCAGAGGCAAACAGACCCAACAAGGACCGTATCTTTTCCCAGGAGAGATAGCCGGGAAGCAGCCAGTTTCCCAACCGCCAGGAAAAATAATACTGTGGCAGCCAGGTAAGAGGATTGCTGATTGCCGTGGCCGCGATCAGGGCGGCAAGAATGTTGCCTCGCAGGGGCCAGGCCAGGATGATGATAAAAACTGTATGCAGGGGGACAGTCGGGGTAATGCCGACAAAAAGACCAATGGCTATACCCATAGCCAGGGAATGAGGATCTCCCTGCAAACGGAGAAATTTGAGATAATAGTATCTTGCGGCGCGTTTTGGCTTCATGATTAGTTGTGCATGGATACAGACCAAGGGCTCAGGAGCGGTGAACGGGAATAGGCATCCGTGTCCAGCGAGGTCGTGGATTTTTCAGAAAAATAATAGAAGCCTGCCAAGGCGATCATTGCGGCATTGTCGGTGCAAAGTTCAAGGGATGGCATGAAAATCTCGATTTTCCGTTCGGCTCCAAGATTAAGCAGGGCGGTGCGCAATCTGGAATTAGCTGCCACGCCTCCGGCCAGGGTAACGGTGGAGATCTGGTACATTTGCGCAGCCTTGAGTACTTTTTTGCACAGTACTTCCACTACCGCCTCCTGAAAAGAAGCGCAGAGATCCGGAATACTGAATGGCGCGTTTTTTTGTTGATGTTGAGAAACATAATTGGCAACTGAGGTTTTCAGGCCGCTGAAACTGAAATCAAGACTGTTCGGGGCAAGCCAGGCGCGGGGGAAGGGAATCGCCGCCGGGTTGCCTCCTTCGGCCAAGCGACTGATCACCGGCCCGCCCGGATATTCAAGACCAAGTATCTTGCCTACCTTGTCAAAGGCCTCACCTGCCGCATCGTCACGAGTTCTGCCCAGGGGTTGGATTGCAGTGTGGCTATTGACCAGGAAAATACTGGAATGTCCTCCGGAAGCAACCAAGGCGATATAGGGAAAATTCGGTTGCTCCTTTTCCAAAAAAGGAGAGAGCAGATGCCCGACTATGTGGTCAACCCCCACATAGGGGATGCCTTTCACCGCCGAAATAGCCTTGGTGAAGGAAAGTCCAACGAGCAAAGAACCGACCAGGCCAGGGCCTTGGGTGACGGCCAGTCCGTCAAGATCGTCCAGGGTTACGCCTGCCTGGGTAAGGGCGGCATCCACCACCGGATAAATGTTTTCCAGATGTTTTCGGGAGGCAAGTTCGGGAACCACGCCACCGTATGGACTATGCACTGCCACCTGCGAGTTGATGACATTGCTCAACAGAGTATTGCCATCACGCAGAACCGCTGCGGCTGTTTCGTCGCAGGAGCTTTCAATACCAAGGATGAGCATGCTCGGTTTTTTCCAGGATGGGGTTTTAGAGGTTGGTTTGAAAAATGACGATTGACGGATGCTTATTGGCGTCGTATTCTTGCGCCCTCCACTATGTAGCAGGAAAGTCGGAAAAAATCAAAGTGTGATTCATTTACTTTAATGATGCGGACATGTGACTTTTTTTATGTCAGCGTCTGGTTAGGAGGGTTTTTCCTTGACGAGTAAGATCATAAAACACGAACGACAAGCTATGAAGCAAGAGGCAGGTGAGGAGTTGTCCGAAGCTGGGCTTTCCGTTCCACCAATGGGAACGCCTCTGACGGACATGTTTGCCAGGTCTATAAGTTATTTACGGATCTCACTTACCGAC
Source organism: Desulfobulbaceae bacterium (assembly GCA_003517965.1). GTDB lineage: Bacteria > Desulfobacterota > Desulfobulbia > Desulfobulbales > Desulfurivibrionaceae > Thiovibrio. The sequence continues at coordinate 34,292 of DOZO01000045.1, read as the reverse complement.
CACTGCAATCTCCGTTGTCAGTATTGCACCCCACAGGAAGGGCGAATCAAGTTGGCCAACGAGGAGCTTTTGCGCTACGAGGAAATTCTCCGGGTGGTGCGTCTTGCCGTTTCGCTTGGCATTAAAAAAATCCGTCTTACTGGCGGTGAACCCCTGGTGCGGCGGGAGGTGCTTTCTTTTATCAAGGAGTTGGCGCAAATCCCAGGGCTAAACGACATCCGCCTTACCACCAACGGTGTTCTGCTGGCCGACCATGCCGAAGCCCTGCGGGACGCCGGAATCAGCAAGCTGAATATCAGTCTTGACACCCTGATTCCGGAGCGTTTCCAACAGATTACCGGAGTTGACGCCTTTGCCAAGGTCTGGGCCGGGATCAGCAAGGCCAGAGAGCTTGGCTTTAACCCGATCAAATTGAACATCGTTGCCTTGAAAGGGATAAACGATGACGAATTCATCGACTTTGCCAGACTGACCCTTATGGAGCCTCTGCAGATTCGTTTCATCGAGTTCATGCCCATTGGGGCTTCGGCCCTTTGGGACAAAAGTAAATACATCAGTTCCCAGGAGATCATGGAACTGCTTAAGCCTCTGGGGCCGCTTGCGCCGGTGGAGGCCAAGCGTATGGACGGCCCGGCCCGTGTTTACCGACTGGCCGGGGCGGCCGGCAGTGTCGGTTTTATCAGCCCCATCAGCCACCACTTCTGCGATCGTTGCAACCGCTTGCGGCTTACTTCCGAAGGCAGGCTGCGTTCCTGCCTTCTCTCCGACCAGGAAACCGATCTCAGGGGGAGCCTGCGCAGCGGCGCAAGCGATGAAGAAATCAGGGCGTTGATTATCGCGGCCATCCTGAGCAAGCCGAAAGGGCATACCATTTCGCCGGACAGCGCAGGGGATTGTCACGGGCAGATGTCGCGGATAGGGGGGTGAAAAAGAAGAGGTAGTTAATGCCGATCTTACCGGTCGTGATCTTATATTCGGTAGATTTCTCGGCGGTGTCCGACCTTGACCACCCAGATAGTCAGTTGGGCATCTTGGATCGAATAGATGATGCGGTAATTTCCCTGACGAAGGCGATATTTTTCCAGGTTAGAAAGTTTTTCGCAACCAACAGGACGTGGGTTTGCGGTAAGACTTTCTATCCGTTCGATGATCCGTTGCAGGTCTTTTTTTGGGATGGAATCCAGGTCTTTCCTGACCGAATCTTTGAAAAAGAGGTTATAGACGGCCATTGGCCTTGAGTTCTTTTAACATTGATTCATAGGAAACCAGCGGCTCATTGAGCCGCTCTTCAAAGGCGGCTAAGTCGTCAGCATCCTCGGCCAGTGCATGATGTATTGTATCATTGACGATATCAGAAAGGGATCGGGATGTCGCCAGCGCTTTGTGCTGAAGCGCCCGATGCATGGCGGGGTCAAAATACACCGTTGTCCTTTTGGTAAGTGCGCTCATGGTTAATACCTCCTGCCTTTAATTTAGCATCACAACGTTATGGAGTCAAGGTGTTTTGTTATGTCAGGCGTAATCCAAGAAAACAAAGGAGCTTCGCAATGAAAAAGAAGTTTTTCTTATTGGCAATGATAATGCTTTCCTGGTTTCCGGCCCATGTCATGGCTGCGGATTTTGTCACTATGCTCCATAAGACCTTCCGGGAATTTGCTTCGCCCTATGAGGAAAAAGTCGTGGGCATGGAGCTTGTCACCAGATATGAGCATCAGGAAGGAGCCAGCAAGGCGGCTGAACGTGATACCGCCGGGAAGAAACATGATTTGTTAGTGCATGAGCTTGGCCGCCGCGGCTGGCGGGAAAATTCCTTGGCAATTGATGATCTTACTGCCAAAAAAATGGAATTGGTCATTGGCTATCGCACCAAGGTTTTTGTTTATCAATGCGAATTCCCAGGGTCTGAATATCCGCATCGTGGCGAGGAGATGCGAGCTTTTTTTGCCACGCCGATTGAAAAGATGGAAGACTGTCTTACCTACGAGAAAAAACTTAAAAATCAGTAACTGGCCGGTGTCCGGGAAAGGCCAGGGCCACCCCCCGGCGGGCCTTCAAGAGGCCCGCTGACATATCGCTCTGGGCCACGACAAGAACATGCCTCCCTGCCGCCACCAGCCGCGTCACCATTGTCCGGCAAAGTGCCCGGTGTACTCCGCACCGGGCGTAGAAACCTGGCCGCACTGGGAGGCGTTTTGTGGCCAGGGTCTTGGACGCCCAGACGGCATCGCGGTCAAACAGTTCAAAATAGCTACCTACCTGAAACAGGATTACCCCCCGAAAACGTCGCCGGAAAAATCCGTACTGGGTCTTAAGATTGGCAGGCTTGCCAGGGAAATCCCAGCGTTGACGGAGCTTATCCCCCTGCCGCTCGAAAATAAACCCTAGCCATGGGTGGCGCACGAACAGGGAGTCACGCAAGCGTTTTGCAGAAGCATGTCGGAACAGAGCAAGATACGACTGGATAGTCGCTTGCAGTTGCAGGTAACCCTCGGGCGGAAACAAAACAAAATTTTGGCCTTTTTTGCCGAGAATGTTTTTGGCGTGGCGGGCCAGCGCCTCCTTGCAGCGTCCCACGGTCCGCCGCCGCACCAGCAGATGGGTTGGGCGCACGATATAGCCTACGAAATCAGCGCCGTTGCCAACCGGCTGGATAATGCGCCGCGTCGGATGCAGTTCCAGAAGTAATTTGTTTTGCAAAAAACTCTCAATATCACCCAGCCACTCTTCAAGAACCTGCCTCTTTTCGTGAACCAGAATCATATCGTCCACATAGCGCAGGTAGTACTTCGCCTTAAGCTGATGTTTAACGAACTGATCCAGGGGGTTGAGATAAACATTGGCCAAAAACTGACTGGTCAGGTTGCCGATGGGCAGCCCCTTGCCGAACGGCGCGCCAAACAGGCTTTTTCCCGGTGGGATGTTGCGCCACTTCTCTGGCGAGCAGGTAAGCATCGGCTCAATGGCCGGATCGTGCGCGATCACCACCTCGGCCAGCCATTGCAGTTCTTCGCTGTGCAGGCGCGCGCGGACAAGTTCCAAGAGAAGAGCCCGGTCTATGGAGGGGAAAAAGGAGCGGATGTCAAGCTGGAGGAACCATGCCCGGAGGGTGTTGTTGGCAGTGGCCCGGCGCATGAAGGTCTGGAGCCTGTTTACCGCCGCGTGCGTCCCTTTGCCCCGGCGGCAGGCATAGGAGTCGTGGATAAAAACCGGCTCCCAGATTTTTTCCAGTTCGCGCACCAGCAGGTGATGCACCACGCGATCCCGGAACTGGGCGGCAAACACCTCGCGGTACTTGTCATTACGGGCCACAAAGCAGAACGAGGGGCGGGGGCGGTAAGTCCGGTCGGCCAATTCGGAGACAAGGTCGAGAAGTTCTTCCTCGGCCTTTGTCTCGAAGGCAAGAGCCGCCGTCTTGCCGCGCTTACGGCGACGGCAATCAAGCCAGGCTCTATACAGGTTTTCAAAGGTAAAAAGGGACGCCATCATCTTCGCGGACGCGACCGCACTCCAAACACCCTGTTGTTGTTGGAGTTATTCCGGTTGTTCCAGTTCTCGTTGCCGTTGTTGAAGTTGAAGTTCCACGCCGACGACGAATCTTTATCCCCTCACTTTCCGGGCTAAGCAACCGCCCGGCCACCGGGAGCCAATCCTTGGCGGTATGACTCCCTGCATTACTATGCCGCCTGGGCGGAGGGAACAAGATGATGTTGCTCGGCACGCTCATCGCGACAGCCCCGCCGGGGCATACGTTGATGATTCAGGCCTCGGCCCGCCTCGGACTATAACACTCCGCACCCACCCCTCGTTCTGCCTTGCGATTCCGATCACTTGCTGAATGCTGGTTTCAAAAGAATTGAAGTTGGCAAACGCCTTTACCTCTTTGCAGATGCGGATAACCACCTTCAGTTCTTCAAGTTTGATTCTGAGCTCCTCCAGCACCGGCGTCTTGTCCTGCGTGTTGTTGGCGCGCACGATCAGCATCAACGCCTCCCGAGTCAGATTCCGCAAGGCCGTTCCGTGCGTATACTTGTGATAACGGCTGAAGTTTCTGACGATGCCTTCAAAGTAAATTTGCAGGTCAAAGGCCGCCTTGTAAATCGGGAGATGCTCGTATTGGGCCATAGCAGAATCCAAAAAAAAATCGTACAGGGGCGTAGCCCCTGTACCCCAAAAAACAAAATAATCAAAAAAACAAATGATCGAAGGATCAAATAATCCAATGATCTACATCATCATCGCGGACGCGACCGCACTCCAAACACCCTGTCGTCGTCGGAGTCATCCCGGTAGTCCCAGACCTCGTTGCCGTTGGAGAAGTTGAAGCCCCACGCCGACGACGAATCTTTAGGTTCTGCCCAAACCCACCAACCAGAGGTCGTAATAGGCTTTTTCATATTTCTTTCTCCAACACCACTCCTGTAAAGGGTCTTTAACTCTGCCCTTGTCGGCATGCGCCAGCCTCCGCCCTCCACCTTGCACGCGGCTACCCACTGCTCGGCTTGCGCGTAATTGGTGTCCTGGTCCGGCCCTATCACCCATTCAAGTCCGGTGTCAGTGTCTGTAAAATACGCTTTACCAGAAGCAAGATCAAACACCTGGCTACCGCCATCTTTTGCAAACGCCTGGGGGATTTTCATGGCTTCAGGCAGCACCGCCGTCTCACCCTGGGGCGCGCTGTCCAACTTGATCTCGGTCTTGCAGTTCCACTTATCTGACCAGGGTTTCAGCACATAGGCGGATGAGGGAAAAAGCCCCTTAATCTTGAAGGATCCATCCGAAGAGGTGACAGCCTCGAACTGCTCGTAGCCCTTGATGGGCGACACCTGGGCTGCGGTAATCTTCACCCCGGCCACCGGCTTGCCGTTCCAGTCCATCAACTTGCCCTCAACCGCCGACGACTTGCCGCCAACGCCACTACAGGCTCCCGCCCCTAAGACCAGCAACACCAACGCTACCAACGCTAACAAACGATTACGCATCTTTCCCCCCTTCTTCTTTGTATGGTTGTGGATGAACCTGTGGCAAAAATCCGAGAGCATCTTTAAAATAGACCAAGATGATAAAGAATTTTCTTTATCAAGCTTTACTCTCCTGTCCGAGGGTAAGACCCCAGCCATTCGAAATACGAGCAGATTTCCTTCAGCTTTTCGCAACCCTCCCGGACAATCTCATCTTCCAGATGGCCAAGCATGTCGATGAAGAAAAGGTAACGGCCGGGTTCGTCCTTGACCGGACGCGATTCGATCCGGGTCAGGTTGATGGAGCGCTGGGCCAGGATGCTCAAGGCATCGTTTAAGGCGCCGGGCCGGTCCAGAAGGCTGACCAGCAGAGAGGT
>DOZO01000045.1:20639-28821 GCA_003517965.1 Desulfobulbaceae bacterium | reverse complement strand
CGGGTGGTGTTGCCCCGGTAATCTTCGATTCCCTTGACCACGGTTTGCAGCTGGTAGGTGGTGATGGCCAGGGAGCTGGCAATGGCTGCCACGCTGGGGTCTTCCGCGGCCATTTTCGCGGCGACGCTGGTGCTGGAGACCTCCTGAGCCGTGACGTTGGGGAGGTGTTTCTTTAGCCATTGCCGACACTGGGCAATGGGTTGCGGATGGGAAACCACCAGCCTGATGTCATCCATACTGCCTGATTTGTTGACCAGATTGTGAATGATGCCCAGATTAAGTTCCCCGCAGATCTTGACATTGTACTGGATGAAGGAGTCCAGGGTCGAAGTGACCGCGCCTTCGATGGAGTTTTCCACCGGGACAATGCCGTATTGGGTTCTGCCCCGTTCCACCTCGTCAAAGATATCCTCAATGGTTTCCAGGGGAAGATACTTGGCGGCGTGGCCGAAGTATTTCACGCCGGCCAGATGGGAAAAGGTTGCTTCCGGACCAAGGTATGCGACTTCCACCTTTTTTTGCGAAAGGCGGCAGGTGGTGATGATTTCATGGAAGATGCTCAACAGCGGCTGCTCAGGAAAGGCGCCGTTGTTTTCCGCGAGCAACCGTTCAAATATCTGCCGTTCCCGCAACGGATCCCATTTGGCCTTGTTATTCTGATCTTTTAGTTCGCCGATTTTTCTGGCGCAGAGCAGACGTTTTTTGAGAAGGTCCAGAAACTGGCTGTCAATGGCGTCGATCTGTTGCCGGACATCGGCAAGGGTAAGGTCTTTTTTGTTTTTCATCATAGGATCATTTGATATTTGTCATAATTTTGGGCAAGTTTTTTGTGATTTCAGTCAATCCCCCTTGGGCACAGTAAGATTCTTAATCTTATCCAGGAAAAAATAAAAGGGAAAAATTCCATCTGTTCGTCGGAGTCTATAGCTACATGGAAACTCATCAGACAAGCGGATTAACAGTTTGCTTCTCTTTGTGGATAATGTATAAACTTTTTTCATGAGGACTGTGTGTCGTTGTTTGTAGCAGGGCCTGACTTTCGTTATGGCGTGATTATCCAAGGAGGATAAAGGTTAAATGAGCGAATTCAAGATTCAGAAAACATACGAAGAAATAAATGCCAAAATCAAGGCGGGTCAGGCTGTGGTAGTCACTGCCGAAGAGATGGTTGGCATTGTGAAAAAACTTGGGCCTGTTGACGCGGCCAGAAAGGTGGATGTGGTTACTACCGGCACTTTTTCGCCCATGTGTTCTTCCGGGGCTTTTATCAATTTCGGCCATTCCAACCCCACCACCAAGGCGCTCAAGGTGTGGCTGAACAATGTTCCGGCCTATGCCGGTCTGGCTGCGGTTGATGTCTATATCGGCGCCACAGAGCCGCCAGAAGATGATCCCTTGAACAAGGTTTTCCCAGGTGAATTTCTCTATGGCGGCGGGCATGTGCTTGAGGATCTGATAGCAGGGAAAAAGGTGTTGCTCAAGGCTGTGGCATATGGAACTGACTGCTATCCCAATAAACATCTGGAAAAAGAGGTGACGCTTGCCGAGTTGCCTTACGCAATGTTGGTGAATCCTCGCAACTGCTACCAGAACTATAATTGCGCCATTAATCTTTCCGAGAAGACCGTCTATTGTTATATGGGCACGCTGAAACCCCAGGTTGGAAATGCAACCTTTTGTAGCGCCGGCGAGTTGAGCCCCCTGTTGAACGATCCATTTTATAAAACTATTGGCTTGGGGACGAGGATATTTTTGGGGGGCGGGGTTGGTTATGTGACCTGGCATGGCAGTCAACACAATCCAAGAGCCTTACGTTCAGAAAACGGCACCACCAGAAGGGCAGCCGGCACCATGATGGTGCAGGGTGATTTGAAGCAGATGTCTGCCCGCTGGCTTAAGGGGGTGAGTATGCAGGGTTACGGGAGTTCCCTGGCCGTGGGGATCGGGGTGCCAATCCCCATTCTCAATGAGGAGATGGCCGCCTATACCGGGGTTTCTGATGCGGAGATTTTTACTCAGATTGTTGATTATTCATATGACTACTCGCATGGTGTGGCCCGCAACTATGGGGAGGTCAGCTATGCCCAGCTGAAGAGCGGCCAGATCGAGGTGAATGGCAAGATGGTGCCTACAGCGCCTCTTTCCAGTGTAGTACGAGCTCGGGAAATTGCTGAGACCCTCAAGGGCTGGATAACAAGCGGAAAGTTTTTGCTGGAAAAGCCCATTCAGACCTTGCCATCAACGTAATACAAGTAGCATGGAATTTTCGTTATCCAGAAAGTATCGAGAGCTGCAAGAAATACTTTTACAGCACCGTAAGGTCGCCGTCGCCTTTTCTGGTGGGGTGGACAGTTCTTTTCTCCTGTATGCGGCCTGCGCAACCTTGGGTCCATCGTTGGTGCATGCTTTCCATGCCAAGTCCGAGCTCTTGCCACCCTTAGAGACAGAACGGGTTGAACGTATTGTCCAAGAGCGAGGGTGTGTTTCTCATCTTATCGAGATCAAGCCATTGGCTTGGCCAGAGTTCGTAGCCAATGGTTCCGACCGTTGTTATCTCTGTAAGAAAAACATCTATCAGAAATTTTTAGCAGATCCGGTTTTCACCAAGGGCTTGGTGTTATGCGATGGCACCAATCATGACGACTTGACACAAGATCGTCCAGGTTTAATGGCGGTCGCTGAATTGAACGTGCAGACCCCTTTGGCTGATCTTGGCTTTACTAAAAAAGAAATTCGGTTGCTTAGCAGAGAATTTGCTCTGTCAACCTGGGATGTTCAGGCCTCATCATGTTTGGCTACCAGAATTTCGCAACGGGAACCAATCACCAGAGAAAAAATTTTGCTGGTGGCCCAAAGTGAGGCACTGCTGCGCAAAACAGGTTTTATGGGGGTGCGAGTGCGCCTTTGTCAAGGGGTTGCGACTATTGAGGTCTTACATAAAGATCTGGATAAAATTAACAAAAAACATGTATTTTCAGCTATTAAACAAGATTTTATGTCTCTGGGTTTACCTCAGGTAGTGCTTGATCCACGAGGAAGATTGCAATGAGTTGGTAATTCACTGCCGAAGGTTAGCTGGATAAAAAACATCGGGATGCCATTTTTTTCTTGGTGGATCACATTTTTTGTTTGACAGACGCTTTCTTTTGTTTGACAATCACCCAACAGAATTTTTAATCGCCCCTAAAGGTAACTTGATCACGGTGCTTTGTGGAAGGCGGAGAATCTCTAAATTCACAAGGAGGAAGGAGAGGAATGAATAAGAGTGAATTAGTTGAGAACATGGCAAAGGCTGGCGGAATTAGCAAGGTTGTAGCTGAGAAAACCCTTGGGGGTATGTTAGCCGCAGTGACCACCGCTTTGAAAAAGGGCGAGAAGGTAACTTTGGTAGGGTTTGGCACATTTTCTGTGACCAAGAGGGCAGCTCGTCAGGGGCGCAATCCTCAAACTGGCAAAGCTATCACTATCAAGGCTAGAAATGTTGCTCGCTTTAAGCCAGGCAGCAAGCTTGCTGAGGCTGTAAAGTAAACAATTTTTATAAGTCGCTTTATCTGTTTATCAGACAAGGCAGGTTCTCCCCCTAAGAATGGAGTTCCTGCCTTCTTTCTTGTTGACGCCCCAAAAAACTCTGAGTACATATGTCCCACAATTTTTCCGCCAGGGACCAGCATGGAGAGTATAGAGTTATAATGATAATGTCGGGATGTGGCTCAGCCTGGTAGAGCACGTGCTTCGGGAGCACGGGGTCGGAGGTTCGAATCCTCTCATCCCGACCAGTTATCCATCAATTAAATAGCAGGAAGGTGGCATTATGAATGTGCAAGCGCCTCTTGCGAATGATTCGTCTGATCAGGTTTTTATTTTAGGACCTTCAGCCGTTTCTGAGCCATTTCTACCTGTTCGCTTTTGGGATAATCGGCAAGAAGTTTGTTGTAAACGATTTTGGCCGTATCCTTTTCGGCGAGATTTTCGAAGGCCTGTCCCTGTTTGAAAAGGGCGGCTGATGCTTTGTTGTTTTTGGGATAATCGGCTATAACTTTTTGATACTCAAGAATGGCCAGTTCGAATTCTTTCTGCTGGAACAGGCATTCCCCCAACCAGAATCTGGCATTGGGGGCGAGCGGCGCTGTCCGATTTTTCTCCAGGTAGCTTGAAAAAGTGTTGTAGGCTTCCTTGTATTTATTCGCCTTGTAGGCGGCAAGTCCTTTATTGTAAAGAGTGTCACTGGTGTTTGTCTCTGCATCTTGCACTGTCGTCGTCTTGCTTGAAATCGACTTTGCTATTTCTTCAGATTTTACCGACTCTTCCGTTTTTCCTGGTTTCTTCTTGGTTTGTTCCGGTTCGATTATCTTTGGGGCGCTGGCTATTTCAGTTTTTTTGCGGGCTTCGTCTGCGATTTTTGCAGCACTGGTCGCACGTTCCGAAGTTTCTTTAGCACGATTTTCCTGGAGATGGGTAAAATCATCAGAAAAGGAGGCGACCTGGACAATAACTCCCGACAGTTTAATGTTCAGCTCTGTCAACTGACCTCGCAGCTGCTCAAACTGGTGCTGGTTGTTTTTTTTCAATAAAGTCTGTTCTTCCTGAATTTTTCTTGTCTGGATATTTTTCTCCTCAACCCGTGCTTCAAGCTGCAATAAACGTGATTTGATCTGTTCGAGCTGATTTGCAAGTTCTGCTATGGAGCCGCGCTGGTTTTGCATGGCGATAACAGTATTGTCCATTTCCGCGATTTTTGTATCTGTGGTGCGGAGCCGCATGTCAAGACCCCGGACATCTTTTTCTGCCGCGCATTGCATGAGAAGAGGGGAAAGACATAAGGTGAGGGCAAGAGTGGTAAGTGAGCGTTTCATGGGTTTGTCTCCTGCTAAAAATTAACGGTATGCAACCGTTAGGAAGCAAATGTTGTTAAAATCATGCCGCTGCGATTTTTCCCGCTGTGGTCATCCAGATGATAAGATATTTTTGATATAGCAGCTACAGGTTTTGACGTGGAGACCATTGCGGGCTGGATTGCGCGCCTTTGAGGTTGAATAACGGACGAAGACCCATGCCATTTTTAAATATAGCGCATAATTCCTGTTTGTTGTTTCGTTTTCTTGAAAAGATAATTTGTCGACCATCCGGGGCCCAGCATGGGGACTCATGATCTCCCCCTGTTATTGTCAATTGGATCGGAGCACCGCCCTCAGGTTTGATCAACAAAATGTGGGTGTTGCCGCCGACCTTGCCTGTATAGGCGATCCAGTCTCCTTTTGGTGACCAGCTTGGCGTGGTATTTTCGTTGCCAAGATAGGTTAGACGTTGGACGGCTTTAGTCGCAACGTCCATGATATAGATTTGCGGGGTACCGCTCCGATCGGAAACAAAGGCAAGTTTTTTCCCATCAGGCGACCAGGTGGGCGACACGTTGGCTCCTTCGCCATTTGTCAGTCGTCGTAATTCGTTACCGTTGATATCAATAAGATAGATATCAGGGTTGACAGATTTGCTGAGGGTAAGGGCGATGACACTGGCGTCGGGTGCCCAGGCTGGCGCCATATTGAGACCTTTCTGTCTTGAAATGGCGCGGGTACTTTTAAGAACACTAAGGTCGGTAATATAAAGATTTGGATTGTTTTTGTGGTATGAGGTGTAGGCTAGCCATTTGTTATCAGATGAGAATCGAGGAGAAACGGCCAGATATTCATGTCTGGTCACCTGGCGGATATTATCGCCAAGAACATCGGCCAGCCAGATTTCTTTATGTCCTGTTACTGTTGACACAAAGGCTATCTGACTCTGACTTACCCCACTTTCTCCGGTAAGCTGGAGGACAACTTCGTCGCAGAATTTTTTTATGCTTTCTTGATGTTTGCTAATGGGGGTCTGATAACGGCGGCCAAGGATCATGTGGCCAGATTGGATCTCATTAAGACGCAGCTCCAAGACCAGCCCATCATTGGTTATTTCGTATTGGCCCAGTACTGTGAACTCTGCGCCAAGGGCGGGCCAGTTCCAACTCTGGCTGCCACCGTAAGCCGAAGGGTCGATTATCTCCACAAATCCGTGAAAGGTCAACGCCCGACTCAGGAGATCGGCCATCTTCTTGCCACTGTCCTGAATACCCTCAGGTTTTTTCTTGTCAACAAAATAGGGGACGGCGATGTTCACCTTGCGGAAGTTTGCAGAGGTGATATCAAGATACACTATAGCCTCAGCTCGGCTGCTAAAACTGAGGAGAAGGAAAAGGCCAGAGATAATTATGTTCAGTGTGTGGACGAAAAAACGATTTTTCATAAAAAAACTCCATATTATATTCAAAGGGCATAAGTTTAGTTCGAGCAGACAAGCTGCTCAACTCAGCTTTAAAAAATTTCGCCAGGCCTGAATTTTAGGCCGATTTCCATTTCTGGCTGGTTTAGGGTGATAGGGAATGGGGGCAGGGGAGAAGAAAGTTTCAGAGTTTTTTCAACAAATTGATTGAAAAAGATATTGTCTGATTTTTTCTTGAAAGTGCTTTCAACAACAACCCCATCACGCCTGACTCTGATAATGACAATCGCCTCGATGTTTTCCTTCCAGTTTTGCAGGTCAGGCAGCACCCAGTGTTCTTGGATTTTGCTGTTTACGGCAACAAGGTAACGGCGGAGATTTTCATCGACCGTGATGCCGCTGCTTGCTCCGCCGCCAGTGCCGCCAGCCCCTGCACCAGTTTGAGTTGCTATAGTGGAGGCTCCGGCAGCAGCTTTGCGGGCGGCAAGTTGCTGCCCTGCCATCAGTGCCTGTTTTAGACTATCAACTGCGCCTTTTGCTTTTTTGTCAGAATCGGCCAGGGCTTTTTCTGCGGTATCTTTCGCTTGCTTCACATTGTTTTCGGCAAGTAGTTTATCCCGCAACATTTTCACCTTGTCAATGTCTGCTTTTTCCTTTGTTTTTATTGGCTTAAGCGAGATGGTATCCTTGGCGACAGCTGGTGGTTCTGGATGAGGTTGTATTTTTTGCGCAGGAGTGGGCTTTATTGGTGCAGGCGGCGCGGCTTTGATGGGCGCTTGGGGCTCAGCTTGGGGGGTAGTGACAACTTTACTTGGTGCCGCCGGAGCTGTGCTGCCAAAATCCTCTACGGAGAAGAGATTTACTGTATACACCTCTGGCATTTTATGTCGAAAGTTCAGGAAATTTGGAGCCAAAAATCCGAAGAGTAGAAATGAAACATGTACGGTAATGGTCAAAAAGAGAGATTTTTGCCATTGTTTATCTGGTAGTTTGGATGTTGGTAAAGGTAAAGGCACGGTGTCTGTGTTATCTTTTTGGCTTGTCTATTTCAGGCTGGGTTATCATACCAAGTTTATCAAAGCCGACAGCCTTGATGTCCGACATGAGGGAAACTACCAATCCGTATGGCACTTCTTTGTCGGCCCTGAGCAGGACCGCATCATTGTCGCCTTGTTTGGCAAGAGCCGCTAATTTTTGCTTGATAGCCGCCTGGGTGCCTTTGGTCTCGTTAAGTAAAAACTCCCCCTTTTTCGTGATTGTTACAATGATGGGAGTTTTTTCCTGCTGTAATGGCTTAGCTGTTGTTTGCGGTAGATCAATATCAACGCCCTGTGTCATCATGGGGGCGGTGATCATAAAAATAATCAACAGCACCAGCATGACGTCTACTAAAGGAGTGACGTTAATATCTGAAACAAGTCTTTTTTTGCCGTTTCCGTTTTCAACCGGATCCATGATGAATTCCTGTTTGTTAGATCGGGCGGGAAATAAAATCCCGTTCCACGAGGTTCAAAAAATCAATGGAAAAGCTGTGCATCCTGCTTTCAATCTCCGCCATTTGGTTGGAATAATAATTGTAAAAAACCACAGCAGGGATTGCCACGGCAAGACCTGCTGCTGTTACGACCAGCGCCTCGGAAACACCTGGGGCTACAACCGCCAGTGAGGCTGAGCCACGCATGCCTATTTCATGGAAAGAGGTCATGATCCCCCAGACCGTACCGAAGAGTCCGATGAAGGGAGCGGTGCTGCCGGTGGTGGCCAGAAAAGAGAGCGACTTGGAAAGCCGGGAGGATTCGAGATTTTCCGCCTTGCGCAAGGCTCTTTTTAAAGGTTCCATGCCGGCAAGGCGTGTTTCCAGTGTTTCTTCAGCAGCGCTGCGGGAAGTGGCGGTTGTTTTGCCAAGTTTTTGCAGTTCATGGTAACC
>DOZO01000045.1:18772-20469 GCA_003517965.1 Desulfobulbaceae bacterium | reverse complement strand
TCAGAAAGATTTTTGCTCTGCCAGAAGGTTTCAAGAAATTCCTCGCTTTCCATTCGTGCTTTTTTGAACAGGGAAAATTTCTGGAAAACAATAAACCACGAATATACCGAGAAGCCGAGCAGCATAGTCATGACAAATTTAACCGTGAGTCCGGCGCCCCAAAACATCGAAATAATATTAAGCTCTCCCACTTGCAGTCGCCCTCTCTTTGGTTATTTGGATTGAGACCAGAAACGCAAAATTTATACAAGAATATAAGTCGATGAATCAGTTGAAGCTGACTTTTATCGAAAAACAAGGAATTGCTATGGTGACATTTAGACAAATTATGACCATAAATAATCAGGCTACTTGTAATTTTTTTTATGGATCTTGTCAATGGGAGTCATCTGGTATAGTTAGGTTTTTCAAAAAAATATCATAAATAAAACTTGAAGATTGTCGTGGCGAATATTTTTGACATAGCCCAACAAAAAAGGTATTAAGCCGGTGTTCATAATATGAAAATTTACATACAATATTGGCAATGTCGGCGAGATCACACAACAATGATTGTTGTGTGATATGTCTCTTAAGATTTGGTTTAGCATTGTCAGAGAATAGGGGCTTGTTTTGCTTCCAGACGCATTTCGCAGGGGAAAATCCTATGAAAGAAATTAAAGTTGGTTTGTTGGGCTTTGGTACAGTTGGCAGTGGTTTGGCAGAGGTTCTTCTGCAGCAAGCAGAGCGTCTGCGGCGTAAAACCGGTGCTTCCATCCGCTTGTGTCGTGTCGCTGATATTCGTATTGAGTCGTTACCTCCGCAATTTAAGGATGTAGAGCTTGTCCAGGATGCGAACCTGATTTTTAAAGATCCGGAGATCGATATTGTGGTCGAGCTTATCGGTGGAATTGAACCGGCTAAAACCTTTATCCTGAAAGCCATTGAGCATGGTAAACATGTGGTTACCGCCAACAAAGCTCTTATCTCTCAACACGGTATGGAGATTTTTGCAGCCGCAGCCAGAAAAAATGTTGAGGTTGGCTTTGAGGCCAGTGTCGGCGGCGGTATTCCGGTAATCAAGGCTTTGAAAGAAGGGCTGGTTGCCAACAAGATTCTCTCGATCATAGGAATAATGAATGGGACGGCCAATTATATCCTTAACAAGATGACTGATGCTGGCATGGCCTTTGATGAAGTGCTGAAAGAGGCCCAGGCAAAAGGTTACGCCGAGGCCGATCCGACCTATGATATAGAGGGCATTGATACGGCCCACAAGCTGGTTATTTTGATGACCATGGCTTATGGCATGCGGATGAGCCTTAACGATGTCAGTATCGAAGGCATTTCTCAAATTGAGCCCATCGACATCGATTTTGCCCGGGAATTTGGTTATCGTATCAAGCTTCTTGCTATCAGCCGAAATCATGGCGAAACTGTCGAGGCCAGAGTGCATCCGACCATGGTGCCGGAAAAACATCTGCTCGCCAACATTGGCGGCGCCTATAACGGCATCCAGTTTACCGGAGACATGGTGGAGGACATCCTATTGTATGGTCAGGGTGCTGGGAAAATGCCAACAGGCAGTGCGGTTACCGCGGATGTAGTTGATATTGCCAGAAATATTCTCTGTAACAGCGTTAACCGGGTACCATGTCTTTCTTATCTGCCGGAGGAGATCAAGGCTCGTGGCATTACCCCCATGGAAAGTTTGCGCA
>DOZO01000045.1:0-18579 GCA_003517965.1 Desulfobulbaceae bacterium | reverse complement strand
GGAATTCTGGCGCGGCACAACATCAGTATCGAATCGGTTATCCAGAAAGGCAGACAAAAAAATGGCACCGTGCCTGTGGTCATAATGACCTACGAGGCGGAAGAATCCTCGGTGCGTAAGGCACTGGCCGAGATTGATGCGCTGGATGTCTGCACCGGTAAAACGGTGAAGATTCGCATCATGAAGGTTAATGCAGAATAGCAACGGTATGAAATATATCATTTTAGTCGGTGATGGCATGGGAGATCTGCCCATTGCCGAATTGGGCGGCAAAACCCCCTTGGCTTTTGCCCATACTCCATTCATGGACAGGATCGCGCAAGCAGGAAAGCTCTACCGGCTTTGCACCGTGCCCCAAGGGTTTCCACCGGGGAGCGATGTTGCTAACCTTTCCCTGCTCGGTTATCTTCCGCATGAATGCTACAGTGGCCGCGCCCCTCTGGAGGCAGCCAGTCTTGGTGTTGCCTTGGTAGCCGACGAAATCGCTTTTCGCTGCAATCTGGTTACCCTGCGTTTTGAAGAAGATCGGGTATATATGGAGGATTACAGCAGTGGCCATATCTCCACTCAGGAAGCCAAAATTCTCATCGAAGGAATAGAAGCGGTTGCTGGCAGTAGTCGCCTGCATTTTTATTCCGGGGTAAGTTATCGTCATCTGCTTGTTCATTCTGGCGAGATCGGATCGCTGGTTACAGTCCCGCCCCATGATTATACCGGCAGGGAAGTAACTGAATTCTGGCGGCAATATAATCGTATCTCATATCTGCAAGAAGCCTTGGCCAAGACAGTGGCCTATTTGGCAACTCATCCGGTAAATCTTGGCCGACAGGCACAACAGCGTAATCCTGCTAATGCTATCTGGCTTTGGGGTGAGGGCAAGGCTCCGGTTATGTCGACCATCAGTGAACAGTTTGGTGTCGAGGGTGCCTTGATTTCAGCGGTAGATCTGCTCAAGGGCATTGGTGTATATGCCGGAATGGAAATAATTGAGGTGCCCGGTGCCACTGGGTATCTGGACACCAATTATGCGGGAAAGGCCGCTGCTGCCATGCAGGCTCTTGAAACAAAGGATCTGGTTTTTGTACATGTAGAAGCGCCGGATGAGGCTGGGCATCAGGGCAGTCTTAAGGATAAGCTTCAGGCTATCGAGGATTTTGATGGTAAGATTGTTAAACCAATTTTTGAAGCACTGATTGCCAGCGGATATGATTTTCGATTGGCTGTAGCCATGGATCATTTTACTCCGCTTGCTACCAGAACACACAGTGCGGACCCGGTACCGGTGGCTATTTATGATTCACGCATTGAGCAGCCGGGAAGTGGGCTGTCCTATGATGAGCAAAGTGCTGCCAGGGGAGGGGAATTGCTGGAAGATGGCCGTCAATTTTTCAAGCGGGTTCTTGAGCAATATGGCTGATAAAAGTCTGAACATGCTTGCGCCGTTGCATCGCTATCGCTGCCGGGTGATTTACGGTGATACCGATTCTGGCGGGGTTGTGTACTATGCCAATTATCTGCGGTACTTTGAGGCGGCTCGCACTGAATTTATGCGTGAACGGGCTCTTTCCTACAAAGAGATTGAGGGGCAGGGTTTTATTATGCCGGTGGTTGAATGTCAGGTGCGTTACAAGGCCTCAGCCCGGTATGATGATCTGTTGCTGGTTGAAACCTCTCTTGTCGAGGTGAAATTACGAACCTGTCGTTTCAATTACCGGGTTATCCGGGCAAATGATGACAAAATTCTGGTCCAAGGCTACACTATGCATGCTGTGGTGGATCTTGATGGCAGATTGACAAGATTTCCGGAAAAGTATCTTGCTGTTTTGCAGGGACAACAGTCGGCGGAGACGGCTTAATCTCCTTATTTACCTTGACATTCTCCCCCAAGAGGGTATTATATCACAACTGACGCGGGGTGGAGCAGTTCGGTAGCTCGTCGGGCTCATAACCCGAAGGTCGTTGGTTCAAATCCAGCCCCCGCTACCATGTAACTTTGAAGGACTTGGCGTAACAGCTGAGTCCTTTTTTTATTGCAGTATCATTGGGAAAAAAATGTGATGTTGTTTTACTTAGATTTTGTATCGTCTCTTGAATATATGGGGGGAGTATGGCGGCAACTGTTGATGAAGTAACCATTAACTATGAAGAAGACGGAATCGTAGTTGTCAAAGAGATTGAAAAGGTTATCCTGTCCAAGGGTGCCTGGGCTACTATTCTTTTCCGATATCAGCAGTGGGATCCTAAAAAGAATGAATACAGCTCAGACCGATATTCAATTCGTCGTTACCGGAAGGTGAACGGAGATTACAGTCAGCAATCCAAATTCAATATTTCAAGCCCTGATCAAGCGCAGAAAATTGTTGAGGCTTTGCGCGGCTGGCTGTAATAAAGAAAGGGTCTTTATATAATCCTGCTTCTTGCATTCTGATGGGTTGAGAGCATGAAAGTTACGATTAAGATACTTCTTCATTGCAATAAAGCGATGAAGTTTACAGTTGTAAATCGTCACTTACGTCTTGGTAACTTTGCTAAGAAGCTACCAAGTCTTTAGGTCACGGGATGAATACTCCTCCTGCAAGCGCTCCCAGACCAAAACGTATTCCCCTTGTAGTACTTCTATTTTTTATCCTTATTGGTTGGTGGCTTTTTTCTCTTTACCAGCGGCCGGCTTCCACGCCTGAAGTTACCCCTATCCCGATAACGGCGCGAGGCGACCTTGCGGCCGACGAACAAAGTACTGTCTCTCTGTTTCGTTCTGCTTCGCCAGCGGTTGTTTATATTACCAACATCGAGGTCAGACGTAATATCTTCAGCCTCAATATTCATGAGATTCCCAAGGGGACAGGTTCCGGCTTTATCTGGGACAAACAAGGCAGGGTGGTGACCAACTATCATGTCATAGAATCGGCCAGCCGAGTCGAGGTTACCCTGGCGGATCGTTCCACTTGGTCGGCCACCCTGGTTGGTGTTGCTCCGGACAAGGATCTGGCAGTTTTGCAGATCTCGGCCCCAGCCAAAAAACTTACGCCGCTTCCTATTGGTGAATCCCATAATCTGCTGGTGGGGCAGAAGGTTTTTGCTATTGGCAATCCCTTCGGTCTTGACCAGAGCCTCACCTCTGGCATAGTCAGTGCCTTGGGACGAGAAATTCAATCGGCAACTGGCAGGACCATCCAGGGAGTTATCCAGACGGACGCCGCCATCAACCCTGGTAATTCTGGCGGGCCTCTCCTGGACAGCGCTGGCCGTCTTATCGGGGTAAATACCGCTATTTACAGCCTATCCGGGGGTAGCTCCGGGGTCGGTTTTGCTGTGCCGGTAGATGTGGTGGCCAAGGTTATTCCCGAGATTATCAAGCATAGGCGGTTGATCCGCCCTGGGCTTGGTGTTGTCGTGGCAGATGAGCAGATCGCCAGGCGAGTAGGGGTGACAGGAGTGCTGATTATGCATATCCAGCCCGGCAGTTCTGCTGAGGCCGCCGGCCTGCGGGGCACACGCAGGATCGGCGGGGAGATAGTTTTTGGGGATATCATTCTGGCTGTCGATGAGCGCAAGGTTTCTTCCTATGACGACTTGCGCAATACTATGGATAAGTATAAAGTCGGAGATAAGGTGAACCTTACCATTGAAAGGGATGGTCGGCAGATGCAACTGCAAGTGAGACTGGAAGAGGTAGGATAGCTTTGTGACTTGGTGGACCCGTGCCCTTAAAAGCCTTATCTCCATAAACGAGCAGCGACTGGACCTGTTTCGGGTCTTTCCCGGAATCAGACGGTTTCTGGCCGCCCGGCAGCACTATGCCTATCTGCGAACAGCTGGTGATATTCTCTTTGCCCTGGTGGTTATTCTTGGGCTTTTTGGCCCCAGAGACGCCAACAGCAATGTTGCGGTATTCCTGTCTTGGGGGCTAATCTGGCCAAGCATTGTGTTGAGCTGGTTTTTTGTGGGCAGGATGTGGTGTGGAATATGTCCATTCCCAGGTCTTGGCGTTTTCTTGCAACGCAGGGGGATAACTATTTCCCTGCCCGTGCCAAAAATTTTACAGAAATATGGCGTGTATGCCTCGGTTATTTTGCTGGCGATTATCATCTGGACCGAGGTTGTTGCCGGACTTGACCGTTCGCCGGTTGGCACTTCCTATTTTGTTTTGTCTATAGTTTTTGGCGCGGCTCTGCTCTCGATCCTGTTTCCTGGGCAGGCCTGGTGCAGACATCTCTGTCCCTTGGGCCGTATTAGCGGCGCAGCGGCAACCCTTTCGATCATCGAGTTCAGGCCTGATCACGAGAAATGCCGGGGTTGCGAGACCTTTGCCTGCAAAAAAGGGGTTGATGGCAAACGGGGTTGTCCAGTCTATCTTGGCGCCTATAATGTCCAAAATAATCTGCATTGTCTGGTCTGCGGTCATTGTCTCCCTCTTTGTGATCGGGACTCACCGCAACTACTCCTGCGCAATCCCTATTCGGAATTGATCCGCAACAAGGGAAGGTACATAACCTGCTCTTATATCGTACCCTTTCTCGTAGGTTCGCAACTCGCCCGCTTCCTGCGCAAAAAGGAAATCTACAGTCAACTGGCCGCCTTCTCCGGTTGGTCGGATGCTGTTCTCTTTAGTTTGCTGCTGTTGCTTGGTTTTGGTGTAAGCTTGACGATTATCCGTTTTGGCACCCGTCTGTTCGGTATTTATGAGGACCCTATGTTTGGCAAGTTTTCGCCCATGGTTCCCATTCTGATCCCCATGGCCTTTACCGGAGAGCTTGTGTACCGTTTGGGATATTTTGCCTCAGGTGTAGGTGATTTCATCCCCACCTTCGGACGTCAAACAGGGATGGTTTTTCTGGAGAAATTCTTTTTTACCATTCCTGATTTTCCGGTACAGATTATTTCTGCTTTTTTTATGCTGAATGGTTCTATTGCCGGGTGTTATATTCTTTGGCAGTTTTGTCTCAATGATTTCGAGGGACACGTTCGCTTTCGTAATTTTCTCGGCATCAATCTCCTGATTGTCATTATGCTTTTTTTCTACCTGACGGTCATTTTTTAGGAAATGTAAGGGTTTAGGAGCCGTTCTAAAATAACCTGCACATTTTCGTTCATTTCGTTACGGCTTCTTATGCCGTTCGCGATATCCAAAGGTATAAATGATTTTTGTACGACGCTGAGTGTAAGTACCCTTGCTTCAATATTGATTTTCCTGCGTTCATTTGCTCAGCGAAGGCTGATTCAAGAAGGCAAGGCGCTTGCGTTTGGCAAATTCCCGCATGTTAGTGGCACGATCTGATTCATCAATGATTTCCCTGCCCACTATTTCTTCAATGATATCCTCTAAGCTGATAACGCCTGTAACCGAGCCGTATTCATCTACTACTACAAAAAGATGTTTATGGTGTTCAAAAAATTCGAGCATGACCGCGGTCAGTCGTCCTGTTTCCGGGACAAAATGTGCCGGCTGCATGAATTCTCGCAGCGTTTTCTCTTCGGCTCCTTGAGCCGCCCAACTGAACAGGTCCTTGCGCAGGATAATACCGACCACATCGTCCGGGTTCTTTTCATAAACCGGAATCCTACTGTGCATATTGAGCATCTCATTGGCCTGCATTGCCTTGCCAACAGTCAGGTTGGCGTCGCACATGAAAGTGACAGTGATCGGGGTCATGATCTGGCGGACGCTTTTATCTTTTAAGTCGAGAATATTGGTGATTACCCGACGTTCCTGAAGACTAATCTCTCCTGATCTGTGGCTCTGTCTTGCCAGGGCCTGAATTTCCTGGGCCGAAACCAACAAACCGTCGTCCTTGGCAGGAAGAAGTCTGGTAATGGCTTGAATTATCAGAATAAATGGGGTGAGCAATTTTACCATCCAGTGAAGAGGATAGGCAATCCAGAGGGCCAGTTCCCGGCTGTAGGAAACGCCGAGTGTTTTGGGAATTATCTCTGAAAAAAGGAGGATGACCATGGTGAATAGCGCGGAGAACCAGATCATGCTGTCGGTGCCAAAGACCGCTGCGGCTGCAGCCCCCGAGACCGTGGCGCCTGCCGTGTTGGCAATGGTGTTTAGAGTGAGGACGGCGGTGATAGGTCGGTGAATATCCTTTTTCATGTCCATGAGGATTCTACCGATCCGTTTGTGGTTCTTGCTGGTGATTTCAATATGACTCATTGGCAATGAGTAGAACGCTGCCTCGCAAATGCTGCACAGTGCTGAGATTATTACGGCAAGACCAACTGACAGGCATAATTGCAGGATCAAGGCTTTCTCCTATTATTGCAGGTTTACAGGTTGCAGAATCTGTGTGGATGAACAGGCATGAATCTAACGTATTTATCAGATTTTAGCATATAATTACCTTTGCGTAAGTGTTACTTTTTATTATATATAAATAGTCCCTGTGCCGTATGATTAATGTTTCGGGTTGCCTTGACTTTTATGATTTCCTCCGCATTAAGGAATATATTTATGTTGCAGTTGAGTAAGGTTGGTCCGGAAACTTATAGCGGTGATCTTCTGGTCTATATGGTGCGTCAGTCAGAGAAGAGGCCTCCTTGCTGTGCCAATGGAGTGATTGATGGAGTTATCCGTAGAGCGTACGCGCTTGGAGATTTCTCTGGAAAAAATGGTGAACACCTGCTTTCTTATCCAGAAAAATGTAAACTTGGCACATCCTCAGCCAAGCGGATACTGGTTGTTGGTTTGGGCAAGGACGAGTTGAATCGTGAGTTGTTCCGCAAGATTGGTGGAACCATGGTCTCCATAGCCATGAAGAGCAAGGCGAGGGAGATGTTGCTTGTCTTGCCTGATCTTGCCTACGATATGAGTGAGATGACCGAATGTCTTGCCGAAGGCTTTGTGCTGGGTGCCTACCGGTTCAAGAAATATAAAACAAAAAAAGACCCGGATGCCGTTGGGGAGATGGTGCGGAAGGTGGCCTTTTATGCCTCAACCAACATCAACATAGCCAAGGCGCTTAAGCTGGGTGAGATCGGCGCCCAGTCCGCCTGTCAGGCTCGTGATATGGCCAATGAGCCAGCCAGTCATTGGACGCCGGGGCATTTTTCCGCATATGGCCGACAGTTGGCTGCGACCCACGGGATGAAATGTACGGTTCTGGATCAGGCAAGATTGAAAAAATTGGGTATGGGTGGGATCCTTGCCGTCAATCAGGGTTCGGCTCAGCCCCCTGAAATGGTAATTCTTGAATATACTGTAAAACCAGAGGCGCCTACCCTGCTACTGGTTGGCAAGGGGCTCACTTTTGATTCTGGAGGTATTTCGCTCAAGCCAAGCGCCGGGATGGAAGAAATGAAGTACGATATGTGCGGCGGGGCCGCAGTTCTTTGTGCCATGCAGGCCGTTGCTCAAGCGAAATTTAAAGGGTTAAATCTGGTGGCGATTGTCCCAGCTACGGAAAATCTGCCTGGCCCGTCCGCCCTGAAACCAGGTGATGTGATTACCCAGTATGGTGGCACAACCGTAGAGGTGGTCAATACCGATGCCGAGGGCCGTCTTATTCTGGCCGATGCTCTTGCTTACGGCATTAAAGAATATAAGCCGGACATGGTGATAGACGTTGCTACCCTGACCGGTGCTGTCATTATCGGCCTTGGTCATCATCGCACTGGCCTCTTGTCCAATAATGATAAGTTGTGCGACCGACTGCTTGCGGCAGGTACACGCAGTGGCGAACCTCTGTGGCGATTGCCTCTGGACCAGGAATATACCAAACAGCTCAAGTCCGAGATTGCCGATCTTAAAAATATTGGCAAAAAGGATGGCGGCGCCATAACTGCCGCAGCCTTTCTTAAGGAGTTTGTCGGAGAGATTCCCTGGGCCCATCTGGATATTGCCGGTACCGCCTGGGATTTCACCGAGAAATCTTATATTCCTAAAGGACCTTCTGGAATAGCGGTACGCACCCTGTTTGATTTTGTCAGAAACTGGAAAGGGTAGGGGGGGATAACTTGTTTGTGTATGTTTGTATGACCATACCAGGTAAGAGAACTTTAAACTTTTCAACCAGATGATCTGGAGAGTAACTTTCTTTTGCTTTACGCAATCCGGGGATCCCAAGATCCTGCTCTCGGTTGACAAAGATAAAATCAGCAAGGTTGTTTCTGGCAAACCAGTGGTTGATCAGTTGCGCCAAACAATGAAACTGGGGCATGGCCTTCTCGAAATGGCAAACTGCGGTTGAGGGATTGAGAGTCTCACCCACAGTAAAGGCCTCGATGTCCCCTTCAATTCTGATGGCGCCTCCTGTAAGACCAAACTCCCTGTAATGCCGCAAGGTCTCTTCTATCGCCTGATATTCACCGCACAAACCTGGTTCGACCCGGCAATTCCTGGCAGAACACCAACGGTCCTGCATGGCCAGGCATTCTGGCACCATTGCTTCAGTGATAATTTCGTAATGGCAGTTATATGAGGCCAGACATTGGTTGATGTGATTTCGTTTCTTGGTGAAATGCCTGCCGGACAGGCTGGCAAGGTCTTCCCTGCGGTAGACATAATCGGCATTGTCCCGGTCTTCAATAACCACTGTTCCGGGTGACAGAGTGATACCTGTTAGTTGTTCCTTGGGGAAACGTTCAATCCCCCTTATCAGGCTCCCGTATTCACTGAAAATCTCGGGTAGTAATACCGGACCAATGGGGTTTCCCAGGATAACCCGGCCTGTTTTGGTCTCGGCAAAAAAAATGAGTGATTCTCTAAACTCGTCTATCCAGATGGGCCGGGTTTGCCGCCAGGCATAGAGATTTGTAAAGGTAAGTTCGGAGATCTCCGGGGGAAACCGCCTGAGATATTCCGTAACGAACAGCCTGTGTTCAAGAGAAAGCTGGCGCAGTTTCATAGAAATCCTTGTGAAGATTAGGTCTTGGTGAGATTAGTATAAAGTTGTTACGAGATTCTATCAATTGATTCTATCTTCGGGGCTTTCATGATTTAGAAAGGTGTTGCTCTGCTTGCAAATACTGAAAAATACGGATAGATTATCTGGCTTGTTGACGTTCAGTATATAGCTGAGTTGAGACAGCTTGTCTGCTCATACGAAACTTATGCCCTCTGGGTGAAAATAGTGAAGAATCAGAAGAACATTTTTTTCATAAAAAGGTGAACCGATGGACGTGGTACTTGCCAAAAATGCAGGCTTTTGTATGGGGGTGCGTCGGGCGGTTGAGACGACTCTTGGCATGGTCCAGAAAGGCGAAACTGCCATTGCCACCTTTGGCCCCCTGATTCATAATCCACAGGTATTGAAACTGCTGGAGGAACAAGGGGTGCAGATCCTTACCGAGATTCCGGCCCAGGCCACCGGCACCATAATAATCCGGGCGCATGGCATCCCCCCTGAAGAGAAAAAAAATCTTGAAGCCACCGGGGCCATCATTGAAGATGCTACTTGTCCAAGGGTTCTTAAGGTACAGGCCATCATTGATAGATACAAAAAAGAGGGTTTTGCCACGGTAATCATCGGTGACCGTGAGCATGCCGAGGTTGAAGGGCTTATGGGTTATGCCGCCGATACTGGGCAGGTGGTGAACAACGAGGCTGATGTCGCGTCTTTGCGACTTGACGGCCCATATATCATTGTCAGTCAGACCACCCAGGATGAGTATCTTTTTGAAAGGCTCAAAGAAGCGATTCTGCAGAGATATCCCGGGGGGGAGGTGTTCAACACCATCTGTGATTCCACCCATAAACGACAGGAAGAGGTCCGCCAGCTCTGTCAGGAGGTCGAAGCTCTGATTGTGGTGGGTGGACGGACCAGCGCCAACACCAAGCGGCTTGGGGAGATTGCTGAGAGCCTGGGCTGCCCGGTGTTCATGGTGGAATCTGAAATGGATCTTGTACGGCCAGCCTTGGAGCGCTATGGCCGGGTAGGGGTTACGGCTGGCGCTTCCACCCCGAACTGGGTTATCAGTCGTATTGTGGAGGTGCTTGCAAATATGACCGAGAAAATGCCGGAAGAGGGGAAAAATGCTGAGCTGGTTTAAGAATAAATTCGGCGACGCGCTGGAGATTTACGCGGAGCAAGGCATTGTATCTTTAGAGGCTCAGAGCCCACAGCAGGAGAATGGGGCCAGGTTTTTTGTGCGGCTCAAGGATGGATTGTCTCGAACACGGCAAACATTTGTTCGCCAGATTGACACACTTTTCCTCGGCAAGAAGAAGATTGACGCGCAACTGCTTGATGATCTTGAAGAGATTCTGATCATGGCTGATATAGGTGCAACTACCACTCAGGAACTTCTTGAAAAAACCAGAGAACAAGTCAAACGTAACGCTCTGGGCGATAGTCTGGCTCTTAAAATTGCCTTAAAGGAGATGATTCTCGCCTATCTGCTAAAGGCGGAGCGGCCTGCGGATCGTGTTTTGCCGGCACAGGGTCCCTTTGTCATCATGGTGTTGGGGGTTAACGGCGTGGGCAAGACCACCACTATCGCCAAGCTGGCCCATAAATTTACTCAATCAAGAAAAAAGGTGCTGCTGGTGGCTGCCGATACTTTTAGAGCTGCAGCCAGTGAACAGCTTCAGCTCTGGGGTAAACGAGTCGGGGTGGAGGTTGTGGCCCAACAAGCTGGGGCAGACCCGTCTTCCGTGGTATACGATGCCCTGGATTATGCCAGGCCCCGCAATTTTGATGTGGTGCTGGTTGACACGGCAGGCCGCTTGCACACCAAGATCAATCTCATGGAAGAGCTGAAAAAGATCAAGCGGGTTATGGATAAAAAGGTTCCAGGCGCACCCCATGAAATTCTGCTGGTGCTTGACGCCACCACCGGCCAGAATGCCATTTCTCAAACGCGGTTGTTCAACGAGGCTGTGGAGGTTACTGGTTTGGCCCTGACCAAGCTTGATGGGACTGCCAAGGGCGGCATTGTGATTAATATCTGTCACGAGTTCAATATCCCAATTCGTTTCATCGGTATCGGAGAACAGATGGAGGATCTACGTGATTTTGAGCCTCACGAGTTTGTTGAGGCCTTGTTTGCCGAGGGTGAGGCATGATTGTGTATCGTCAGCATAAACCGCAGGGTTGTGGCGGGTGTTTACTGGTTTTTGTTTTGCTCCTCCTGGCCTTGGGCGGCGCTCCTCTCCTGCTTGATTTCCTGGGCTTTCTTTTTTTCAGCGGGATATTCATTGTCCTCTTGATCTTTGTTGGGATCTGGGGATTTTCTCAATACATCCGGAGGATGGCCGGCCGCTACGCACGATCACAGACCGAAAATCATAACCAGTTTGTTTTTCTGCTGGTCAATATCCTGATCCGGATTGCCCAGGCGGATGGAGTGGTCACCAAGGCTGAGCTTGGGCCGATCGAGAATTTCTTTCGCCATCATCTTCGCTACAACCAAAGCCAGATGTACTGGGTGCGCGACCTGATTCAGGATGCTCTTGCCTCCCAAAATTCACTTGAAGCTATGCTTGCCGAATTCAAGGGCCATTTTGCTTATGAACCCCGGTTGATTCTGCTGGAGCTCATCTATCAGGTACTGTACACCAATGCCAAGGTCTCCTCTCAGGAGCTGACTATGGTGCAGACCATTGCCGATTTTATCGGAATTGTCGCTTATGATCACCAGGCTATTCGGGGTAAATATGTCAGCGGCAGTCGTGGACGGGTCTTCTCCGGCCACGGCAGAAGTGAAACCCAGTATTATGCAATTCTTGGGTTGACTCCGGGGGCATCTGCCGAAGAGATAAAAACTGCTTACCGGAAACTGAGCATGCAGTATCATCCAGATAAAGTGGCTTATTTGGGCGAAGAGTTCAGGCGCGTGGCAGAAGAGAAGATGAAGGAATTGAATGAGGCCTATCAGCATCTAAAGAAAACAGCCTGATGTAAACGATTACAAATGGGATGCCTGTCCTGTGATCAGTTACGTTAGGTTATGGCAGATTCCCCAAAGTTTTTAGAAAGGAATTCACAATCTGCCGGAGAAAGATCAAAGCGTACCTCAGCCTCCCTGATCACTGTATCCCGTTGTTTCTGCGAATTAGTGAGCAACTCTTCGCTCATCCAATATATGGCCTTTTTGACCTTGTCACTACCGGTTGGCAATCTGTTGTTATCGCCCATTTTCTCCCTCCTTTTTACACCGGCTTCACCATGATCCCGCCAAGGGGCGGAACCGAGACCAGGATATGGCAGGGGGCCTCACCCAAGGGCTCGGTAATAGCCTGCTTGCGATCTGGATTAAACACATTGCTGCCCCCAAATTCAGCGATATCAGTGGAGAGAATTTCCTGGTACCAGCCTGCCGTCGGCACCCCGAGTTTATAGTTGTGTAAAACCTGGGGGGTGAAGTTGAGCAGACAGACCGCATGGTCATTTGGTTTTTTGCCCTGACGGCAGAAAGCAATGATACTATTGTCTACATCCTTGAAATCCATCCACCTGAAACCATCATAAGAAAAATCAATCTCCCAGAGGCTTCTGGTCTCCTTGTAGACCGCATTTAATTGGCGGACAAATTTTTGCAACTGCTGGTGCAGGTTATCCTGCTCGGTCAGATGCCAATCCAGGCTCACTTTGCAGTACCACTCGGAGATCTGGCCAAATTCGCCGCCCATGAACAGGAGCTTCTTGCCCGGATGGGTCCAGAGGAAAAAAAGGAGCAGGCGCAGGTTAGCAAATTTTTGCCACATATCCCCTGGCATCTTGCAGAGTAAAGAGCGTTTGCCATGCACCACCTCATCATGGGACATGGGCAGGACAAAGTTTTCGGTGAAAGCGTAGAGCAGAGAAAAGGTGAGGACGTTATGCTGATATTTACGGAAGATGGGTTCTTTGTTGAAATAGTCCAGGATGTCGTTCATCCAGCCTAGGTTCCACTTATAGCCAAAGCCTAAGCCACCCCAGTCCAGAGGTTTGGAAACCCCGTAAAAACTGGTAGATTCCTCGGCGATCATAAGGGTCTCGGGGTAGCGGCTGTAGATAATGGCATTCATGTGTTTGATGAATTCGATGGCCTCGATGTTTTCCTTGCCACCATGAATGTTGGGAACCCAGTCCCCTTCCTGGCGGGCATAGTCGAGGTAGAGCATGGAGGCCACCGCATCGACCCGCAGACCGTCGATGTGGAACTTGTCCATCCAGAAGAGGGCGTTGGCAATGAGGAAGTTCTGCACCTCCTTGCGGCCATAGTTGAAAATCAAGGTACCCCATTCGGGATGCGCGCCCTGCCGAGGATCTTCGTGCTCGTAGAGCGCGGTGCCGTCAAAGCGGCTTAAGGCGTGGCCATCGGTGGGAAAGTGGGAAGGCACCCAGTCGAGAATAACCCCGATCCCTTGCTGATGGCATTGATCCACGAAATACATGAAATCCTGGGGCGTGCCGTGACGGCTGGTAACCGCAAAATATCCAGTAACCTGATACCCCCAGGATTCATCCAGAGGGTGCTCCATGATGGGCATCAACTCTATATGAGTGAAGCCCATTTCCTTGACATACGGAATCAGGGAGCTGGCCAGTTCCTGATAGGAGAGGATCCGCATAGGGTCTGCCGGATCGCGCCGCCAAGATCCCAGGTGTACCTCGTAGGTGGACATGGGTTGTTCGTAACTTCTCTTACTTTTTCGCTCGTTAATCCAGGTTGCATCATTCCAGATATAGCCGTTAAGCCCCCAGACAACCGAGGCGGTTTTTGGTCTAATCTCCGCGAAGAACTGAAATGGGTCTGACTTTTCGAGAAGCGCATTTTGTTGGGTCTTGACCTCAAACTTGTAAGGCTCGCCCTGGCCAATGTCTGGGATAAACAGCTCCCAGATACCGGAATTGCCTAAAACCCGCATTTGATGAACCCTGCCGTCCCAGTAATTGAAATTACCAAGGATACTGACCCTTTTGGCGCTTGGAGCCCAGACACGAAAGATTGTCCCGCTGACCCCATCAATAGTTAAAAGCTGCGCGCCAAGGGCGTTGTAAATCTCATAATGAGTGCCGTTAGTAAAAAGATAACGGTCGTACTCGGACATCTGGGGTAGAAAACAGTAAGGATCCTTGAAGACATGCCGATTTTCATCGTAATAGGCCGCCTCATATTTATAGGGGAAAGGCTCGGTACAATTGGTAATGACAATCTCGAAAAAACCTTCCGGTCTGGTCTTGTACATCTCTTTTCTTTCCCCGTTAGCGATCAGCCAACAGGCGTTGGCGTTAGGTTGAAAAGTTCTAATAACCGAGGAGGTCGTATCGTGGTCAAGCAGGTGAAAGCCCAGAACCTGAAAGGGGTCATGGTGTTCAGAGGCAATAATCTGGTTGATTCTGGAGTTAATATCAGAGGTCATATTATGGTTTCTTTCTGGTATGGGTTATTGAGGTGTTTGCAACTTGCTGCAAGAGGTGACATCCAATTCTATCACGGATCAGAGAAGAAACTCCAACTGTTTTCCGAGAGGTGGGCAAATTTGTCGTAAGTGCAGGATTTCTTGACTGACAGGATGAAGAAATGCTAAGCCGTTGTAAAAAAATCATTTGACGTTTAATATGGACGAAACGGCATAAGAAGCCGTAAATTAGTGGTACAGCATTATACAGGTTCTTTCTTGACGGCTCCTAAGTTACAAGCGAAATTGAATCGGTCGTCTGTGTGATCAATGGTGCAGAATGTACCAAAGAAAATTACCCAAGTTTGAACAAGGACTAAATAAAGCTGAGTTAGGCAGCTTGCCTGCTCAAACGAAACTTATACCCTTTGGGTGCAAAAAACCAATGACGCATATCTCACAATTTCTTGGCGAAGAGGCCAACCTTGGCTCTGAAAAACGGATTGCCATTCTCTCAGCTCCGCTGGCCTCTTCGGTGAGCTGGTTGGGCGGCACGGAGCTTGGGCCGCAGGCGATCATTGATGCATCTCCGGCGCTGGAGGTGTTTGATGACGAGCTTTTATCCGAGACCGTGCGGTTTGGTATTGTAACCAGGCCGGTTCCTGATTTTTCGGCAATAACCGCTATAGAGGTCTGCCGACAGATAAAGGCAGCCGTGGCCGAGGAACTGGCAGGAGGGTACTTTCCGGTTCTGCTGGGCGGCGAGCATACCGTGACCGTACCAGCGGTACAGGCCTGTCTGGCACAATATCCGGATTTGCATGTAGTGCAGATTGATGCCCATCTCGATCTGCGTGACCAGTATGAAGGCAATCCCGACAGCCATGCCTGCGTGATGCGACGACTCGACGAGTTGGGGGTTCCCTTTACCCAGATTGGCATCCGTTCTTTTTCCAAGGAGGAATATGGACTCGTCCAGGCCCGAGGATGGCAGCCATTTTTCATGCAGCGCATCAGGGTGGAACACGATTGGATCGAACAGGTTTGCGACGAAATCAAGGGGCCGGTCTATTTTACCTGTGATGTGGATGGACTTGATCCGGCGATCATGCCGGCCACTGGCACCCCGGAACCAGATGGCCTGACCTGGCGAGAGACCATCGACCTGATGCGGGAGATTGCCTGTAATCACCGCATCGTGGGGATGGATTTTGTCGAGTTTGCCCCGAGACCGGGAGCGGAACATGCCGCCTTTACCGTGGCGAAACTGATCTACCGAACCCTGGGGTATATCTTCCAAAAACAGGCCCCATGAATGAAGCTGAAAATCCCAAGCATAATGTCAACAACACCCATAAGCTACATTCTCAGCTTGTTATTTAAGCAGTTTAATCGCCCAGGCAAATGCCGATTTCCCGTGCAGTTAAAACCTTGTCGCTGTTCAGCGGCACTTTCTTACGGCCCTTTATCGCATCAGCTAAGGGGACGGCGATAATATCCGTGGCAGACAGTGCCACCATGTGATCGAAGATTCCCTGCTCAGCCAGGCGTACGGCTGCGCCGCCAAAACGCAGGGCAAGCATCCGGTCGAAAGTGGTGGGCGAACCACCGCGTTGCAGGTGTCCCAGCACCAGGGAACGAGTGTCCTTGCCGGTTTTTTCCCGAATCTGTTGTGCCACCCATTCCCCCACCCCGCCAAGAAGAAGCTCCTGGCGCCCGATTTCATGGGCATCTGTGGTCTTATGGATGACCTCGGCGTTTTTCGCCCTGGCACCCTCAGCTACCACGACAATGGCATAATGTTTGTGATGCAGTTCGTTGTCGTTGATTTTAGCGCAAACTTTTTCTATATTGAAAGGGATCTCAGGAATAAGGATAACATCGGCACAACCGGATATCCCGGAGTTGATGGCAATCCAGCCGGAATCCCGGCCCATGACCTCGACCACCATGACTCGGTCGTGGGATTTGGCGGTGGAATGCAGTCGGTCTAACGCCTCTGTCGCTGTGGCCACGGCAGTATCGCAGCCAAAGGTTCTCTGAGTGGATTGCAAGTCGTTGTCAATGGTTTTGGGCACCCCGATCACGGGCATTCCTTTTTCCAGGGCGAAGCGGTGGGCGATTTCCAGGCTGCCGTCGCCGCCTACGGCAATATGGCAGAAAAAACCCATACGGGTAAAGGTTTGCATGACTCGATCGGAAACATCCCGTAACTGCACATCACCGGCCAGGTTTACCATCGGCATGGCAAAGGGATTACCCTTGTTGGTCGAACCGAGAATTGTGCCGCCAGTGGGAGTGATGTCCTCAACGATTTCCGGAGTGAGGCGGACAAGTTCGTCCGGGTCAAGCAAGCCCTTATAACCACTGCGGCTACCGTATATCTCCCAGCCACGGTAATGAGCGGATTTAGTCATTGCGTAGATAACAGCATTCAAGCCTGGTGCATCTCCACCGCCGGTGGATATGACAATTTTTCTCATCTGTTGGACTCCCTGATCATTCTAAATGAGCAATAACCTCTACCATCTAAATAATATGCTTCTTTTATTTATAACCTTAATTACGAGGAGAACAAAACAAAAAACCGTCCTTGACTTATACTGCTATCTTTCTTAAATTGTACTTAAATGTTCAGTAGAATCGTATCTGTTTTGGGATAGATTTGCTCATGTGCGACATTGCTGAACGGTTACATTTTAGAGGGTAAGATACTTTTTGGTCGGCTACAATGAGCCGGATATTTTTTCATGAATCTTTTGATAAGGAGATTATAGAATGCTTGAAGTAACAGAGCAGGCGGTTGTAAAACTTAAAGCGTATCTGGGCGATAATAATATCGATTCAGCCGTACGTGTTGCCTTGATGCAGGGTGGCTGAGCAGGTCCCTCTCTGGGATTGGCTCTGGATGAGCCAAAAGAAGATGATGCGACATTTGAGCATGGTGGGATTAAATTCCTGCTGGACAATAACCTCAGTAATCAGTGTGGAGTAATCAAGGTTGATTTTATCGAGGCTGGCCCCCGCTCAGGTTTTGGTATTTCTTCGGCCAAGCCTCTTGGCGGTGGCGGCGGAAGTTGTGGGAGTTCGTGTGGTAGTGGCGGTTCCTGCGGTTGATAAACCGCACATCTTTGATCAATACTCAACAAAAAACCTGGCTTTGGCCAGGTTTTTTGTTGAGTATTGAGGAGTTGCTCATGGCAGGAGAAAGGGACACACAGACGGCTGGCTTAAGTGTGAAACAGGGGAGGGCGCTACTCTGGCTGGCGCGGGAAACTATTGCCAGACAACTTGATCTGCACGTCAGGGAGCCTGATTCAGAGATCGTGACCCATCTACGGGATCAGGAACTCCAGCAGAAAAGGGGTACTTTTGTCACTCTGAAAGAGCATGGCAAGTTGCGCGGCTGTATCGGCAGCCTTGCCCCAGTTGACTCAATTGTCGAGGGAGTGAAGCGCAATGCTCTCAATTCTGCTTTTCATGATCCCCGTTTCAGGCCGGTGGAGATCAATGAACTTGCCGCAATCGAGGTAGAAATAAGTATTCTTACCGTACCGAAACCTTTAAACTATGCCAATGCTGATGATTTAATCCGCATTTTGCAGGTCGGGATTGATGGGGTTATTATCCAAAAAGGTGGCCAGAGTGCTACCTTTTTGCCACAGGTTTGGGAACAGCTGTCCCGCCCCGATGTTTTTTTAAGCCATCTTTGCCACAAGGCCGGTTTGCCTGCCGAGGCCTGGAGGTCAGGTAGCCTGGAGGTGTTTACGTATCAGGTGCAGTATTTTGTTGATAAACATGGCTGAAGGCCAAGAAAGAATGGCAACGGCTTATGATGGGCTTGGCTGATGGCGGTTGATTTTTATAAGTTGATATGGTACATCGCCGTATGATTTGCGCATTATGTTTTGATAGGTGCTGTCATAAAATCTGCGCCCGGGTGGCGGAACTGGTAGACGCAAGGGACTTAAAATCCCTCGGGGGCAACCCCGTACGAGTTCGATTCTCGTCCTGGGCACCAATAAAATCAAGGGGATTACGCGAATAGTGTAATCCCCTTTGTATTTTTTGGAAACGACCTGGAGAAGAGGGCGGTTTACGGTATTGTCGTGAATGTAAAGTCTCTTGAAATCTTGAGATAATTGTATAGTTAAGCTGCAAAGAAAAAGTTGTTAACTGTTCGATAAATTTCAACTACCGCAGTCTTTGCTCCCACCCTTAATCTTGTAAATGGCATGTTGCAAAGCAGGAAGCACTACTTCCAAATTTTCTCTGGCCGCTTTTTTACTGCCAGGGAGGTTGATGATCAGGCT
>DOZO01000020.1:25732-27770 GCA_003517965.1 Desulfobulbaceae bacterium | reverse complement strand
TCGTGCCCTGTGATCGCTTACATTTAAATATATCAATGGCAGGTTATTTCCGGACAGGCCATTGCCTTATACTCAACAATGCTGGAACTGGAGCCCGCAATGGAGCAGGATACAACCGTGGATAAGTATGGGGTTCAGGAAATAGCTGCCTGGTTGGTGATCGTGGTGCTTATCACGCTTATCGTCAAAACGCTTTCTTTTCTCTTTATTCCTTTGAGTGTGGCGATACTCATTTTCTTTGCCTTAGGGATGCCTCTTGAGTTTCTCCGACGCTTTGGGATTCCTGGCTGGCTCCGAATTCTGTTAGTGGTTTCAGTGGTTCTCGGCGGCATCTATTTAATTGGCTCTCTTGTTCAGGCGAATATCCGGCAGTGTGTTGTCCAGATGCCGACTATTGAGCAGCAGCTTTTTGAGAATAGCGCTCGTATCTTGCAATATTTTGGCATGTCGATAGATCAGGGCAAAGAAATGATGACGGCCTTTTGGGGTAGCATGTACGGCAATAAGCTGGATTCTTTGAGCCAGTTTCTCCAGGCGGCTGGGGGGACTTTTTTTCATTTTCTGGGAAGCACTGTCTGGGTTGTCCTGTTTCTGATTTTTATGCTTGCCGAGCGTGAGGGTCTGCAAGGCAGACTGTACAATGCTTTTGGTAGACGTCGGGCTGAAAAAATCATCAAGATCGGTCGTCGGATCATTATGGCGGTCGAGGAATATCTGGGGCTAAAAACCATGATCAGCTTGCTGGTCGGAGTGTTGACTGCCATCACCCTCTGGCTGTTTGGTGTCCAGTTTGCCCTGTTGTGGGGGGTGCTCACTTTTTTTCTCAATTTTATCCCGAATATCGGCGCTCTTATCGCCACGGTTCCTCCAGTGTTAGTGGCTCTTTTCCAGTTTGGTTCCTTGGGTTTGGCGTTGTTTGTCGCTGGGGTGCTTGTTATTATTCATCTGGTGGTGGGAAATTATCTGGAACCAAAGATCATGGGACGTGGTCTTGATCTTAGTCCTCTCGTGGTTCTGTTTTCCCTGGTTTTCTGGGGCTGGATGTGGGGTGGGGTCGGCATGCTGCTGGCTGTGCCTATCACCGCTGCGGTCAAGATCGCCATGGAAGAATATAAGCCAACCCAGATTGTGGCGAAAATGATCAGCGAAGAATAATGGCACCTTTTTTGCGGAATGATTATTATTCGAGGTGTCTGTTTTGCATTAAAAATTATTATATTTAAGGAGGAATTTATGTACAGCAGTGACAATGGCAGGGCAATGGTTATTGATCAGTCCAGTTCTCAGGCGGCGACCCTGTTCCTGGCCAAGGTTTTCAACTGGATGGCCATCGGGCTTGGTCTAACCGGGCTTACCTCTTTGTTGGTTGCCAGTAGTCCGGCCTTGCAGCAGGCCATTTTTGGCAACAAAATTCTGTTTTATGGACTTATCTTCGGCGAACTTGGCATGGTGATTTATCTCTCCGCCAGGATTGAGCAGATGTCCGCCAGTATGGCGACCAATCTCTTTCTGGTTTATTCCGTTTTAAACGGGGCAACCATCTCCGCTATCCTGCTTCTCTATACCGGAGCTTCCGTAGCCACGACCTTTTTTGTCGCGGGCGGCATGTTCGTTTCCATGGCGGTCTATGGTACGGTGACCAAGAAAGATCTCACCAGCATGGGATCTTTCTTGTTTATGGGCCTGGTTGGCATACTTATCGCCTCGGTGGTAAATATCTTTTTGGGCAGCTCCATGGTTTCCTGGGTTATATCTGCGATCGGCGTGATTGTTTTTACCGGGCTTACCGCCTATGACGTGCAGAAAATTACCCGGATCGGCTCAGGCGGAATCATGGAAAATGGCCAGGCCGCAATCCAGAAAGGTGCGATCATGGGGGCTTTGGCCCTGTATCTTGATTTTGTCAACCTGTTCCTGATGTTGCTCAGGTTTTTGGGTGACCGCCGTTAAAATGGCGATTCCTGATGGAGTCCAAAGCGCAAGCAGGGTAAAGTATAAAATTTGGTAAGCGATTAGTAAACGTTCAGCAGCACCACAT
>DOZO01000020.1:24795-25557 GCA_003517965.1 Desulfobulbaceae bacterium | reverse complement strand
GGCACTGCTGAACGCTTACATTGTAGAGGTCGAGTCACGTTTCTCAGTTCCTGGTGAACGTTTACAGCGATTGCAGTTGGGATACGGCGCGAAACTTAGTTGCCTATCCTGTGAGCAGTTACAAAGTTTGGTAGTGAGTGGTGATGAAAAAACAGAGATGGTATGAAAAATACTTGCCATTTGTAGCCAGAAGTCCGGAAATGCAACTGCGCTGGCTTGAAGCCTCCTTTAGAAAAGGTGCCCTGGCTTCTCATGAAATCACGCCATATATCAGGTTGTTCATGGCGCCAGACGGAGAAGAAAATCTGGCTCGGGTGCGCGCGTTACTTTCTGGGTTGAGCGACAGCGCCATCGAACAAATGTTGGGAGCCGCTGACATTAATGATGTCCCCGCCCTTTTCCGTTGCTTCGCTGATCCTAAGTTATCGCACGCGGTAGTTGCCCTCACCAAGGTGCCGCCTCCCTATGAGAAAAATCCTCAACTGGTGGTAGATAAGATTTTGCAGGCGGTGTATGACTGTTCGGAAGCGTTATTGACTCAGGCGGCAGAGAAGGTGTCTGGAAGTGCGGCAAGGCCAGCCCATTTCCAGGAGGCATACGAAAGATTCAAGGAAGTAAAGGAAGATGAAAAATTGTTGAGCGCCCTGTATCCCAAAGCGATACTGTAACTGCTTCGGTTTTGAGCAAAAAAAGTAAGCGGTCACAGGGCACGACATCTGCTTTGTTATCGGCCTGTTCACATACCATATGTATAGCTCTCAG
>DOZO01000020.1:0-24606 GCA_003517965.1 Desulfobulbaceae bacterium | reverse complement strand
AGTTGGGATACGGCGCGGAACTTTGTCGCCTACCCTGTGATTAGTTACCCAAAAAAAGCCCTTCCAGATTTGGAAGGGCTTTTAGGGGGCTGTTGTGGGAAAAGCAGGTTATTTTTTCTTACCCTTCGTGGCGGCCCGTTTGGATGCCTTCAAGGGGTTGATCTTGAGGGTGGATACGCTGATTTCTGGTTTCACATGGGTTGCGAAATTGCAAATACCGAGACGCCACTTGGTTTCAGGCATGGTGTAAGTGGAACAGTATTTTACTGTTTCGATCTCAATCGTGCGCTCGCAACCTTCACATTTGTCGATTACCTGTTGAAACTGGCCGGTGGTATATTTACTGGTCATATCCTTGGGAGCCGCTTTTGCCATTGTCATCCTCCGAATGAAACCCATGTCGGGAGTCGTGTTCATCCCCTGAGTGGGAAGTGTTTGTTGGGGGTAATAAGGAAGCCGCCGCAAATCGGCGAAACATCTCAATAAAGAATCTGCTTATTTAAATTACCCCGCTTGTTGTGTCAATAAAAAAAGAATAAGGTGCTGAACTATCCTGGCAGTAGTTTGATGGTTTTCAATTATTCTTGTTTTCCTGGCTTAAAACGCATTTTTTGAAAAAAGATAGCCATGCCATACTCCCTGCAGAATCTTCTTCCTCAATTCAGCCGTTGGCTTTCCGTAGAAAAGGGCTATTCTCCCAGGACCGTTGAAAGTTATGGCCGGGATCTTGCCGAATTTGCTTCGTTTGTTGAGCCGGGGTGTGATGTTCGTCAAATTGAGGCGCGCGCGGTTCGTTCTTATGTTTATGCCTTAAACGGTAAAAACAAAGGTAGCTCTGTGGCCAGAAAACTCTCCGCCCTTCGCACTTTTTTTCGCCATCTTCTTCGTGAATCGATTATAAGGCATGACCCGGTTGCGCCCATTGCCACTCCCAAACAGGAAAAGCATATGCCGGTTTTTCTTACGGTCGATGAGGTTTTTACTCTGATGGAGATGCCGGGCGGTGAGGATACCTTTGCTGCCCGTGACCGGGCGATTCTGGAGATCCTTTATTCCACGGGCTTACGGGTTGCCGAGCTTGCCGCTCTTGATCTGGAGCGCCTTGATGCGGAGGAGGGCATGCTGCGCGTCACCGGCAAGGGCAACCGGGAACGCTTAGTGCCGATTGGCAGACCTGCTCTGGAAGCGCTGCGCCAATATCTGCCTCAGCGCACCATGCTGATCCGTGCACGGATCGCCCGTGGGGATGCACCGGAAAACAAGGCTGTTTTTCTGAACCACCGGGGCCTGAGGCTTACCGCCCGCAGCATTGAGCGGTTGGTGAAGCTGTATGCCCTGCGGGCCGGAATTGCCGCCAGGGTAACGCCCCATGCCCTGCGCCATTCCTTTGCCACCCATCTCCTGGAAATGGGGGCTGATCTGCGGACGGTGCAGGAATTGCTGGGGCATGTCAGCCTGTCAACTACCCAAAGGTATACCCATCTGAACATGGATCATTTGAGCGAGGTCTATGATCGGGCCCATCCAAAGGCGAGGCGGTGAGAGGTTGATAATATGGTTCAACGAGTCCGCAGCCTGTTAACTTTTCCTTTTTTTGCGAGCGCATCATGATTGAACACGATTTGAAATACTGTCCGAAGTGCCGGGATGAATACCGACCGGAAATAGAAACCTGTGCGACCTGCGCTTTGCCCCTAATTCAGGGAGCGGATCTGGCGGCAATGGAAAATAAACAGGGCGATTCTTGTCGGGTTAGAAAAGGGGCCTTAACCCAGGATGACCAACTGGTCGTCATCTTTCAGGCGTCCTTGCCAGAAATAAAACACCTCAAGTCATTGCTGGAAGCTGAACAGATCGGCACCTTAATCTGCAAGGATAGCCAGGCTTGCGGCAGTGGCGGTGGCTGTGCCCCCAAGTTTCAGCTGCAAGTTCGGCAGGAAGAGGAACAGGACGCTTTGCAAGTGCTTGCCGAAGAGCATCGCCGGGTTACTGTACTGGCTGAACATGACGTGACTCATGCTGAGGCTGTTTTCAACCCCGAGGCAGAGGAAGCAGTTTGTCCTGCCTGTGGTTTTGCCTTTGCCACCACTATAACAACCTGTCCGGACTGCGGATTATGCTTCGGCTGAACTGAATGGAAGGTCTATGAACTACTTTAAAGGCAAGATTGCCATAGTTACTGGAGGCGCTTCAGGTCTCGGACGCGCCTTGTGCGAGGAGTTGGGCCGCTACGGAGCCACGGTGGTCTGCGTTGATATCGACCAGGAAAGGGCCGAAGCGGTGGCCTTGGGAATCAACCAGACCGGCGGCAAGGCGATCTTTGCCTATCTGGATGTCTCTCTGTACGAAAACTCAATGAGGATTGTCACCGACATCGTCAATAAATACGGGCGGATTGACCTGCTCTTCAACAACGCCGGCACCGCCATCCATGGAGAAACTCGCGATCTCACCATTGAACAATGGCACTATGTCCTTGATGTGAACCTCTGGGGTGTGATCTACGGCGCGGTTCCGGCCTATGCTGTCATGACTCGCCAGGGGTACGGTCAGATTGTCAACATCGGCTCGCTTGCCGGTCTTATTCCGGTACCCAAAGAGATT
This sequence comes from Desulfobulbaceae bacterium, assembly GCA_003517965.1. Taxonomy (GTDB): domain Bacteria; phylum Desulfobacterota; class Desulfobulbia; order Desulfobulbales; family Desulfurivibrionaceae; genus Thiovibrio. Next base: position 22,002 of record DOZO01000020.1, on the reverse strand, counting down.
CCCTATTGTGCCAGCAAATGGGCCGTGGTTGGTTTCTCTCACTCCTTGAGGGCGGAGGGTGCTGACCTCGGCGTCAAGGTTAATTTGGTCTGCCCTGGCCTGATGGTCACGCCCATGCATGATAACATCGCTGTAATTCATGCGGATAAAGCCAAGCTGATCCAGCCCAAGGGTGTCAAAACCATTACCCCTGCGGACGCAGCCCGCATCATCCTGCGCGGGGTGGAGCGCAACCGGCCGCTCATTGTCTTTCCTTTTTACGCCAAGCTGATCTGGTGGCTGTACCGGCTCTACCCAGGTTTATTTGACCTGCTCTCCCGTAAGATAATCAGGGACTTCCGCAAAATACGCACCGAGTGAAACGTGGTTTTTTTTACGGAAGCTTGTAACCCTTATGTGTTGAGTATGCCTACTGACGAGGGGAACTCCGGGACGCCCATAAGATTATAAGATTTTTACAACTTGATGTTTGGCAACTTGGAGTTGCCTGACCACGTGCCCCTACCAGAGTTAGCTTAATGTCGTATGGGAGGTTTTCTCTCCCAAAGTGCTTCTTCTTATAATTTTAGGATTAACCTCAAACCGTCATCAACTTGGGTCATAATTACATTTGAAAGGGTGTGCACCTTTTCGGTTAAAAAAGACTTGTCAATGGTGATTATTTGTGACACGTTGATGATGCTTTCTTTCGGCAGTTTTGAATTTTTGGTGGAGAGGGTGACGTTTCCTGGGGCAGATGCCAAATGAATATTTGAGGTGATTACAGCAGCAACTAATGTGTTGATTTTGCTTTTATTAAATTCGTTTGATTGGATAATGAGTATTGGCCTCTTGTAACCTGGCGCTGAAGCAACCGGCTCCGGAAGTGCGGCCCACCAGATTTCCCCTCGATTTATTCCCATTCTTCTTTTTCTATCGAGCTGAATTGCATTTTCGAAAGAGTTTCATACAATTTTGCGGGGTTGGATGAGTAAATTTCATTGAGTTGTTTGGTGATGTGGTCAGGAGGGTGATGTTCAAGATATTGTGTGACAGCCAGAGCGAATAATTGGCTACGTGAGAATCCGTGGCTTTTGGCAAATTGATCCGCAGCATGAAATAATTTATCAGGGATAGAAATTGCTGTTTTCATGATTTGAGTATAACCAGGGTAATACCCAGTGTCAAATTGTACTTTCAGGAGCCGTGCGAAAACAAACTGTATACACGCCGGTTGATGTTTCTCAACATCATCTCAGAGAGAGGGGCGCCAAAATAATAAGCGTTACGCGGCACTAATTTTTTCTTGTCCTCAACTGCCGCAGGCCAGTGGCCAGCAGATAGACCAGGCCGGCAATGACAATGATGGTCGGGCCGCTGGGCAGATCGAAGCTGTAGCTGAGCGCCAGGCCGGAGCCGATGAAGGCGATGCAGAACAGGGTGGCCAGCACCATCATCTGCCAGAGGCCCTTGGCAAAGTTGCTCGCCACCGCGGCGGGTAGGGTCAGCAGGGCGATGACCATGACAATCCCCACCACCCGGACCAGCAGGACCACGGTCAAGGCAGTCAGGCAGAGCAGCAACAGGTAGTACAGGTCGGTGCGCACCCCGCGCAGCCGGGCATACTCCTCGTCAAAACAGACGGCCAGAAATTTATGGTAAAACAGGGTGGCGATCACCACCACCAGGCCGTCCAACGCCAGCACCATCCAGAGGTCAAATTCAGAGATCAGCAGGATATTGCCGAACAGGTAGCTCATCGGTTCGATATAACCGGGGGTTTTGGCGATAAACAGCAGGCCGATGGCCATGCCGATGGCCCAGAGGGCACCGATGGCCGTGTCTTCCCGCTGGCTGGCGTGGAGGCTCACCAGGCCGATGATGATCGCCGCCAAAAGGGCGGCGACGATGGCCCCGGAGAGGGGTCCGAACCAGGTGATTCCCCCCAGCTTGTGCTGGCAGTAAAGCCCGGCCCCGATGCCGCCGAGCACGCAATGGGCGATGGCTCCGGCAATGTAGGTGATGCGGCGCGCCACCACATACGTGCCGATGATGCCGAAGGCCAGACTGGCCAGGATACCGACCGCCAAGGCGTAGCGCAGAAAGGGAATGGCCGGGTTGGCCAGGGCTTCAAGAAATTCCATGGTCGCAGTGTCCCTCTGGCGAGCAGCGGTGATCGTGGCGAATCATGCGGATGTCGCCGCCGTACATGTTACGAATCAGCTCGCCGGTTAGTTCGCTGGTGGGGTGGAGCACTACCTGGCGGTTGACGCAAATGATACTTTTGAAGAATTTCGAGGCAAAACCGACATCGTGGGTAACCAGCATAACGGTGAGTCGTTCATTGAGTTTGGCGAGCAGTTCAAAGAGATGCTCTTCTGAGGCGGCGTCGATGTTGGCCGTGGGTTCGTCCAGGATCAGCAGCTCACCCTCGGCGGCCAGTGCCCTGGCGATGAGAACCCGCTGCCTTTGCCCCCCGGATATCTCGGCAAACAGGCGGCCAGCCAAATCCGTCAGCCCCATTTCCGCAAGGGCGGACTCGGCGGCCTGGCGGTCGGCCCTGGCGTAGGTGCCGCAGAAGATCCGATCCAGGCGGCCCATGAGCACGACCTCAAACACTGTTACGGGAAATTGCGGATCGTAGCGGGCATACTGTGGAACATAACCAATGCGCAGTCGGCTTTTCTCCGGTGCTTGCCCAAGCACTTCAATCTCGCCTTGGTCAGGTTTGAGCAGGCCGAGGATGAGTTTGAGCAGGGTGGTCTTCCCGCCGCCGTTGGGGCCCACGATACAGAGGGAATCACGGGCCATGATCTCCAGGGTGACATCTTCCAGGATGGGCGTGCCGTTGTAGGCGAAAGCAAGATTGCTAATGCGGATGGCTGGTGTTTGTGCGCCGGTGGCGGTCATTGGGGGGCTCATTATGGTTTAAAAGCCGCTAAGAAATAACCTGGATAATTCTGGTCGCTGATTTTACGGCTCCTTATGCCGATTTGGCCACACGAAACGTCCAGCATTTTTACAACGGCTTTAGCGCATGTTCGATGGCGGCGGTGATGGAGGCGAGATTTTGCAGTACCTCCTGAGCCAGTGGGTCGATGGGGACTACGGTTCCGTTGATAGCCCTGGCTACGGTGTTGGCGCTCTTGCTGTCGAATTGCGGCTGGACAAAGATGGTTCGCACTCGATCCTCCCGGGCCTGGCGGATAAGAGCGGTGAGCTGTCTTGGGGTGGGGGATTTGCCGTTGATTTCCACGGCCTTCTGTTTCAGGCCGTAGGCATTGGCAAAATAGCCAAAGGCTGGATGGAAGACATAAAAGGTTTTGCCCCGATGTGGGGCCAGGGTTGTGGCAAGGCGTCTGTCTATGGCGTTGAGTTCTTTTTGGAGGGTGGCGAGGTTTTTTTGCAGGAACTCTTTACGCTCCGGCATGGTGGCGCTCAGGGCTGCCGCCATGTTGTCGGCCATGATTCGTAGGTTGTCCGGGGCCAGCCAGAGATGGGGGTCTGCCTCGTTGTCGGAGTGCGCTTCCTTGGCGGTTGTTTTGTGGTGGTGTGGTTCTGTAAGCGGCAAGCGGATGATCCCTATAGTAGAGTCAACAATCCGCAGATTACGATTGCTGGCCGCGACCTTGGCCGCCAGTTGTTTTTCAAAGGGGATGTCTACGGTGAAAAACAGTTTGGCCCCGGCCAGAGTCGCGGCTTGGCGGGGAGTGGGTTCAAAGGTGTGTGGATCTTGCTCTTTGCTAACCAGGGTGTGCACCTTTACTGTCTCTCCGCCGATTTTTTTGGCCAAAAAAGCTTGGGGGGGTACAGTGACAAAGATTAGCGTTTTTGTTGCCGATGCGGCAAGGCTGGTGGTTGTCCAACAAAGGATGACCAGCAAGAGAAGAGTGGCAGTCAGGGAGCGGAAATAATTTAATGTTGGCATGGAGCCTCATTGGTCCCGCAGACCAGATGTACAGCCTTGCACTCCTCACATTTTTGCAGGGAATGGGTGTTGAGGAATCCGGCCCAGTGAGCGCGTTGCTCGGCGGTAAGAATACCGGTGCCCTGACAGAGCGGGCAGCCGTTTGCCAAGGCACTTAAAATGGCATTTCTGATAAACTCAGATTTGTTTGGTACCTTTTGTAGAGCCTCAGCTAATGTCTCATCGGCCTTGAAGGTGATAGTTTCCGGTTTTTTGTGGCGCATGTTTTCCTATAGTAGATATATGTCAAGATTGATCGTAATACAAAGTGTTACCGCTGTAAACGTAAATATAGGGTAGTGAATGTCATGGTGCGTTAAGTAGCAAAACGAAAAGGGGACTTGCTTCTTTGTCCTCTTATGGTATAAATATCATTAATTGTTTTTTCTCTGCTTAGCATTGTTGGGCTAACCTACCAGAATTATTGTCAGCTAAAAGAGGTTTTTTTATGTTCGGACTCGGAATGCCGGAACTTATCATTATTCTGGTGATAATTGTCATCATTTTTGGAGCGGGGAAGCTACCCGAGATCGGCGCTGGAATCGGGAAGGGAATCAAAAACTTTAAAAAAGCTACCAGTGATAATGATAAGCAGGAAAAAATTGATGAAACGAACAAGGATGCGGGCTCTGGTTCCGCCTGATGTGATACAGCACTTTTATTGGTAATGATTTTAGGAATCGTTAAGAAATAACCTGCACAATTATGGCTACGAATGGTACGGCTCCTTATGCCATTTTGTCCACACGAAACGCCCAACATTTTTTACAACGGCTTATAAAAGGAGGATGAATATGTTCGGTTTAGGTACACCTGAATTGATTGTAATTTTGGGAATAGCTTTTCTGGTTTTTGGCGGGAAAAAGCTGCCGGAAATCGGCTCCGGCCTCGGCAAGGCCATATCCTCTTTTAAGAAAGGATTACATGAGGTGGAAGAATCTGTTCCCGGCGTGAAAGAGGTTGCTTCCTTCAAAGAAGAAGTAGCCAAGGTAAAGGATATGGCCAGTCCACTTGCTAAATAAGTGCTGGCGGTTGTTGAGCACCCAAGGCAGACAGGATATGATGATATCTTTCTGCCTTTTTTTATGTCTGGATTCGGAAAGATTATTTGATGTAACAGATAACTTCGGGGATATTGCCTGCCGTTAAGGAGAATTAGCCAGAATATAGCGAAGTTCAGTATGGACGTATCATACTGACGTTAAGCAATGTTACCACATCTTCGAACTCTTCAATCGGCAGTGGGTGGCTATATAAAAAACCCTGATAGGCATTACAGCCATGGTTAGAGAGAAAGTTTTTTTGTGCCTCAATCTCTACCCCCTCCGCTATAACCGATAGCCCCATACTATCGGCCAAGGCAACGATCATTTTTGCAATGGCTGAGTCATTGGTGTCGGTTAGGATGTCTTTGATGAAACTTCGGTCGATCTTTAGTTGATCCAGAGGTAATCGCTTCAGGTAAGAGAGCGATGAATAGCCTGTGCCAAAATCGTCCAGTGAAAAACTTACCCCTTTCTCTTTCAGTACGGTCATCTTGTCGATGACCTCTTCTACATTGTCCACCAGTAGACTTTCGGTCAGTTCCAGTTTGAGCCGCTCCGGATTGGCTCCGGTGTCATCGAGTATTGTCAGCACTGTATCGACAAAATTGGGGTGATGAATCTGGCGGGCACTGACATTAACCGCGACAGTGAGATGGGCCATATGCGGCAGGGCAGCCCAAGTCGACAGTTGAAGGCAAGCAGTTTCTAACACCCAGTGGCCCAAGGGTATGATTAACCCAGTTTCTTCGGATAGAGGAATAAAATCCAGAGGCGACACCAGACCACGCTGCGGGTGCCGCCAGCGCAGAAGCGCTTCCACCCCTGTCAGGTATCCCTCGCTATCCACTTGGGCTTGATAGTAAAGAAGAAACTGTTTCTTCAGGATAGCCTCACGTAAATCTGCCTCCATTGCGGCACGAGTCGTGACCACGGCCTGCATCTCCGGGTCGAAAAAGCGTAAGGTGTTACGGCCTGCAGCCTTGGCCTGATACATGGCCAGATCGGCTCGCTTCATCAGGTCATCTATCGACCCTTGATGCTCGACGAACAGGGTGACACCGATGCTGGGGGTGCTGTGATGTGCAAAATTGGCGAGATGGTAAACTTGGTTAAGGGTGACGAGAATTTTTTCGCCAACGATTTCGGTCTGGTTGGCGGCCTCCAGCACGTTTTCGCTTAAGTCTTCCAGCATCACCACAAATTCGTCGCCTCCAATACGAGCCACTGTGTCGCCTTCACGCACGCAGGTAACCAGACGATTGGCGACCTGTTGCAGCAGCAAGTCACCGCTGTCATGGCCGCGGGTATCATTGAGTGTTTTGAAATTGTCCAGATCGAGGAACAGCAGTGCACCATGTCTTGTGCTGCGGGTACTGGATGCTATCGCTTGTTTGAGCCGGTCAAGCAGCAGTCGGCGGTTGGGCAGGCCAGTCAACGGGTCAAAGAAGGCCAGGTTCATGATCTCTTCTTCCGCCTTCTTGCGCGAGGTGACGTCAGTGAAGGTGCCAACGTAGTGGGTTGTTAGCCCAGCGTCATTTTTCACGGCGTTGATCATGAGCCATTCTGGATACACCTCGCTGTTCTTGCGTCGGTTCCATATTTCGCCTTGCCATTTACCGGTGCGCTCGATGCTTTTCCACATCTCAACATAAAAGGTTTTGTCGTGGCGACCAGACGCGAGAAGGCTAGGGGTCTTGCCCACGATTTCTTCGGCGCTATAGCCAGTAATTTCGCTAAAAGCTCGGTTGACCCGCAGAATTACCTTTTCGGTATCGGTAATTACCATACCTTCCTGTACCTCAAAAGCGGTGGCGGCAATGCGCAGAGCTTCCTCGGCTTGTACGCGGTGGCTTATATCGGTGAAAAGCATTACCGTTTTGGCATGGTTGCCGACTCCGTCGCAGATTTTCGAAGCAATGAGTTGAATGTCGCAACCAAATAAATTGGTGATGTGGTAATTGCTGTCGGGATTATTGCGGTAGTTCATAAGAGTTTCTGAACAGTGAAAGCAGACCTCGTTAACGAGTTTACCGACGATCTCTGTTTTGTCAGAATCAGCAAATAACCATTTGAGAGCCAGATGGTTACAGCTTTCGATACGGTCATGTGGATTGATCACCATAAGGGCCGCGCCGAGTGCGTCGAGAATTGCACGGATTTCATCCAAGGCCAGGGAAAGGTGCTGGTTGGTTTCGTTGTAGTTGTTGATCACTTGCTGGAAGGATTCGGCGATGATGCCGATAGGGTCGAACTCGATCAAGGTGTAGTCATCAAGTTCATCGACCCGTAGCGGGGAGGTGCCCATTACCATCAAGAGCTGGTTAACCTTGGCGCGGATATAGAGCAGGATTTCCTGTTGGCTGAGGTTAGGGGTCATGGTGTTGTCCCTATATTACAGCGATATATCCGGATGTGATAGCCGTCATCCATGCGGACGACCTCGGCACAAAAACCCATGCGGTCCGCCATGGCAGGAATTGTGGTGGTTGCTTGGCGGTCGTCTGTTACCACTACCAATTCGGTATTGCCGGTGCGGATTGCAGCCACATTATTGTTCATCTCTTTGAGAGTCAGAAGCAGGCAGGAGGGGCAGATATGGCCACGAATGTCTATATCAATCGTCTGGATCATAGTATTATCGTATCACGAATCTGGTTAAAAGACGAGTACCAATCCAAGTGCCAGGCAAAAGACCCGTGAGAAACAGAAGGCTTTGTATGGCGAGTATGGGAACGCCACCCCACAGATGCCAGATATTGCAAGACGGTGCCATGCGTGCTGCCAGGCCAAGCAGCAGGCCACCGCTCAAGGCCGAAACAAATTGCCGGCGGGGTAGTCGCCATTGTAGTTTCCATTCACCTAGACGCAAGGTTGAAAAAAAAGCGCCAGCGACGATGCCGATCAATAGTGGATATTGAATTGTAGCGAAGGCGTCCAGATGAGGCCCCGGCCCGCCAGTAATGGGATGATCAGAAAAGGGCGGGGTGTAATTGAGCGGCTTTAGTGAAAAATAGATGAGGCTTTTGATATGCTCCGGTGCGAACAGGGCCGCGATGGTAGCGCCGAGCTTGGTATAGGTAGTGGTGATGCCCATAGGCATGCCGATGAGCACATAGGAGGCGAAGCCAAGCAAGGCGATGATAAAGGCCGCACGCCAGGGTGCCAGGTGGCCTGCCGCGAAGGCTGGACGGACCATGCGTCCGCCGCGAAATTCGCGATAGAGCCAGAGGCCGCCTGCCGTAACGAGTGGGAGCAGTAGCACAGTTGGGGCAAGATTAAGCCATTGTGGCAGGGTGATCGCATCCTTGCTCAGTACGGTGCTCTTCGCAAAGGTACTCCATTGGGGATGAATTTCGGCATAAAACGTCGAGCCGACCAACATGCCGATGACGGCCAGCAGGCTACCGGCGCTACCGGCGCCAAGTTTGTAAAGGCTGCCACAGACGCAACCGCCGGCGAGCACCATGCCGATGCCGAAGATAAAACCGCCGATAACATTTCCCAGTGAGGGTGGGCCGAGCAAAGGGAAAGGGTATATAGTGATCGCACCTGTCAGTCTCCCGACCTCGAACAGTACCATGCTGGAGACAATCAGCAACAGCAGGTGACGCATCAGGAAAAAATCGCGGAATAGAAAGATATCGCGGAAGCAGGTAGTAACGCAAAAATCAGAACGATGCATCACGAACCCTGCCGTGAGCCCGATGGAAAGTGAACTGAGACTTATTAGCAAAATAAGTCTATTTTCTGTCTGTGGCGGTTAATTGTCATAACGTTTTTTCCTCAATTTCCTGATTTCTCCTAATACGCCTTGATAAAACTGCTAATAATTCCAAATCGGTTCAGTGATGCTATGTCATTTCGTTGAAAAATAACCGAGGGGGGCCACACTGTAAAGGTGTAAAACGACCGAGGTGTGGCCATTGGGCTATTTTTAGGATAATTATCTTGAAAACTTGCAAAGGTGCATTAGTTTTGCAGAAACGCAAGGGTGGTTTTGATATATTATCTTTACAAATCAAGTAGTTAACCTTTGGCATGGTTTGTGCTTTGTAAACAAGACAAAGATAACGCAATAAAGGAGGACAGGACATGAAAAGAATGGCTTCAAAAACAGGTGCTTATGTGGGAGCTGGAATTGGTCTGGCATTATTTGCTTTTTTCGGGTTGCTTTATGGCTCGTTTATCGGTGGGGTTGTTGGATTGCACTTAACCGGCCAATTGTTCGGATCGCCGGCTGAATTTGGCATACTGGCAAGAATGCTTCTGGCGCTGGGAGTCATGTCCGGCGTCCTGCTTGCCGCGGTAGTATGTGTGACTGGCTCAGCATTAATCGGGTATCTGGCGGGATGTGCAGTTGATCTGCTTCATGTGGAAATCAAAACAGGGTCTATCATCAAGACTCAAGCAACAGTTAAATAATATCAGGAGGAACAAGTCATGAAAACGAATGAAACCGCAAAAAAAGGTCTGTATGTGGGTGTTGGCGTTGGTATGGTACTTTTCGTACTGGCCGGATTGCTTCCCGGGTCACTTTTGGGCGGAGTTGTCGGATTGAAGATTGTCGGCGCCATGTATGGCGGCCCAATGACCACCGCTATCCTGCCCAAGATTATCCTTGCTGTATCCATGATCCTCGGGGTCATGCTCTCTGCCGTAGTCTATATACTTGGCCCCGGCATGATCGGCTGGAGCGTGGGCTATATGCTTGAAGCGGCAAAAAAGCGGGCCGAGGTTGGAGACGCCGCTCTGAGTCGGGCAAGCAGCAAATAAAACGATCAGAGGAAATAGCTAAATAGCATAGGCTACTCACGGGGTGTCCCCCCGCGAGTAGCCTATTTTTTTGCAACAATGCAAATAAAATTTGCATTGTTGCAAATTTTATTTGCATTGTTATGGCGCAAAATCAACCAGTTAATACATCGGCATGAATTGTGCTTTAAGTACGGAATTACAAAAATGCTTGTCCGGTTTTTTGAATCTATCGGGGGCTGTATGTGCTCTCAGTTTATCCCAAAAACCATAACAACCTTATCACCAAAAAGGGAGAGGGCGCATGAAATTCATTATTAAAAGAAGCAAAATGTCAATGACCGAGAACAGACAGGTGTGTGACGAGGCGGTGCAGGAGAAGTTGACGCTCCTGGATTACAGGAGCGTCGGAAGCATGGAAGAAGCCCAGAAAAAAATCTGGTTCAAGGATTGGATTGCTGACGGGATCAACCACCGGGAAGAAGACGGCATGGTAGTTTGCGAAAAAAAGGAAAAACCATCCCCGTGGGTAGTTGATATTGCGTCCCTGGAAGAGTTGCTGATCTTTCAGGACAAGTACGGAGAAATCACCATAGCCAACAGTATTCCCTATGTAGAAGTGAAGAAAGAAATAACCATTTTATAGTTCATTGATATTTTACCAGGAGGACCATCATGACAGATGATAAACGGCCCGCAAGGGTTCCCCTTACCAGTGGACTCGTAGATTCACTGAAAGAAGGGTTTTTTCCGGAAATTCAAGCCGCCGTTTCGGGGCTTCTTTCGGGTACACGATCATTTTATGTCTTCTTCGTACTTTCTCTTCTGACAATTGTCGCCGCGTCCATAGGCGGGCTCGATGCAGTGCGCATCGGCTACCATCATGCCTACAATGTCACCCGGGAAATACCCTGGGGCATCCTCATCTCGACCTACATCTTTTTCGTCGTCACCTCCACCGGGCTCTGCATCGTTTCGGCAATCGGCCATGTCTTCGGGATGAAGGATTTTATGCCCATCGTCAACCGGGCGGTATTCCTTTCGGTGGTGACCATCTTCGCCGGGTTCACCGTCATTTTCTTTGATATTGAAAACCCTTTCACCATGGCCATCTACAATGTTCTTTCTCCAAACGTCGCCTCCAACCTCTGGTGGATGGGCACCCTCTACGGAGCGTACATGGCATTCATGGCGATAGAGTTTGTTTTTTTGCTTCTTGAGAATCACAAATTTGCCACTTATGCCGGACTGGCCGGATTTCTCACAGGTGTCGCGGCCCACAGCAACTTGGGGGCTATTTTCGGCATGCTGCATGGTAGGGAGTTCTGGTACGGCCCGTATATGCCGATCTACTTTATTGCCTCGGCGGCAATGTCGGGTGGGGCTGCCGTCATATTTTTTACCATGATCGGCTACAAGGTAAATGATGAGCTTATGGAAGCCCCGATGAAAAGGGCACTCGAGGCCGTGTCCAAACTGACCGCCTTTATGATCTCGGTCATTCTTTTCTTTACCACCTGGAAAATCATTACCGGTCTGGTAGGGGCCCCTGGGAAGAAAGCAGTCATCATGGCTACCCTGAATGGCCCTTATGCCATTAATTTTTGGGTGTTCGAGGTGCTCCTCGGCATGGCTATCCCTCTGGCCCTCCTTCTATCCTCAAGATTCAAGAATCTCAAAATGAGCTTTCTTGCCTCAGTGCTCATGATCATCGGCATCTTCTTCATGCGCTATGATCTGGTTGTCCTGGGGCAGGTCGTCCCGGCCTTCCATGAGCTTGGGGTCAACGAATTCCAAGGGCTGCACCCCTACATGCCATCCTTTCATGAGATCATGATTGTCATTGGCGGCATGGGTATTGTCGCCGCTGGGTTCCTGCTTGGCGAGAGAATTTTCAAAGGCCATAAAAGTAGTCATTAAGCCTTTGCGCAAAATGTTGAACATCAAGTCCTGCCAAGACGGCATAAGGAGCCGTAAAGGCGAAGCAGAATAGTACAACATTTCGCACGGCTCCTAAATAATTCCACAACGGGGTGAGTTGTTATGTTTAAAATAGAAAACTTAAAGAAAGAGTCGCTGGGGAAACTGCCATTGCTCGAAAGAAGGGAGTTCCTGAAGATGGGCTTTGTCGTAACCGGGGTGTTTGCCGGGGGAAGCATACTTTCCCTGGTCTCAAATGCGGAAAAGGTTTTCGCTTCGGCCGGTGAGTTTGCGGAAAAATACCCTTACAAACCCCATTACAGCATGGTCATTCGCCAAAATCTCTGCATTGATTGTGAAAGATGTTTGGAGGCCTGCCGGACAACGAACGAGGTGCCGGATTATGGTTATCGCACAGCCATTCTGGAAAAACATGTTCCGGAAGCGGTGGGGCAAAAAACGGAGTTTATCCCGGTCCTCTGCATGCAGTGCAATGATCCGCCATGCGTCAGAGCGTGCCCGACCAAGGCCAGCTACAAAGACGAGGTTAATGGCATTATCAGGATCGAAAAGAAAAAGTGCATCGGCTGCAAGGTATGCATGGTGGCCTGCCCTTATAACGCCAGATATTTCAACAATGAAACTCGCGCCATTGACAAGTGCGATTTTTGCTTTGAAACCCGTCTGTCGAAAGGGGAGAAATTGACTGCCTGCTCAGCGGTATGTCCCACTGGCGCCAGGACATTCGGAGATATCTCAGACCCCTCAAGCGAGGTGTACCGGATGGTGCATCAACTCCAGAAAAGGGTGTGGGTCATCAGAGCTGAAGCGGGCACTAAGCCGAATGTTTTTTACATGAAGTCGTAACGGGGAGCATATAATGAAAAAATATTTTGCATTTCTACTGACAGCTGTCTTTTTCCATGCGAGCGCTGCGCATGTCACACTTGCCGCTCCTGAAGAGACTGGACATGGCGGGGACATCATTTACACAAAACCGGTAAAAGGGGTACTTTTCAGTCACGCAAACCATGTGGAGGCGGTAGGACTGAGCTGTGACTCCTGCCATGACACAATCTTTCCCATGGAAGCCCGGGCGGTTCAAAAAAACAAGGATTTCACCATGGCCAGCCTGTATAAAGGCAAATACTGTGGAGCCTGTCATGATGGTTCTATGGCCTTTGCTTCCAATACTCAATGCGCCAGATGTCATATCGGGGTAAAAGGATTTGAAAGGTTACAGAAAAAAAGTAAATGAGACCATGTTGATGGTGCGGATGCATAAGGCATTTGCGCCATCGACATAAAAGACAACGCCCAGTTGAAAATTCATGAAAAACAAGATAGCTCTCCTGACCACATTCATCATTCTGGTTTCACTTTTGATTACCATGAATGTGATTTTCCATGAAAGTCTTCGCAGTGATTTTGCCGATATATACAATAAACAGCAGGTTCTGGTATCAAAGGGGATATCCAGCAGTATTGAGACTGCAATCGACAGGGAGGTTGGAGAGCTAAAATTTCTTAGTGGGATCTTGTCTGAATACCCCATCGATGACAAAGAAAAAATTAAAGAAATCATTAAGGCTAACTTTAATATAAAGCATAAGTTTAAAACCGACATCACGCTCTTCAACTCTAGGAGAGATGTTCTGTTTTCAACTAGACCCACAGGGAAACAGGCCCAATATTTTGGAAAAGTGGAGAAACTTGATCTCCGGGAGGTGGCCGTTTTTTATGATATGGAACGGGTATACGCCATAGCTCCAATATTTCGTAAGGGCCTGTATGTCGGCGGTATTCTCCTTGAGATCAAGATTAAAGATTTAGCCGTACAATTTTTAAGTCCTTTCAAATCCATGCAGAAAGGATCTGTCTGGCTCATGGATGGAGACGGCAACCTGCTCTATCATCCCACGGAAGAGGCCATGATAGCCAACAATCTTTATCGGGCCGAGCCGAGATGTTTCAAATGTCACTCATCATTTGAACTGGAAAAAAAGGTGCTACAGGGATCTGATGTGGGATCAGGCAGGTATATTGCGCCCACCAAGGAGGATAAGATCCTTGCCTTTTCCAAGCTCAACATTGGCAAGAAAACCTGGATCATCTGTGTAACCTCTCCTTATACCGAAGTTATCTCGGTCATGGGCCGAAGCATGACGTTATATTCCGTGCTGGTTGTCTCGATTTTTGCCACCGTTTTTCTGGCGGCTTCCATGATCGTCTTAACCAATCGGAAACGTGCCAAGCTGGAGAAAGAGGCCAGAGAGGCGATCATCCTTGAACATGAAAAACTTGACATCATCGTCAGCGCCATTGGCGCGGGGTTGGCGCTGGTCAATATTGACCACGAAATTCTTTGGTGCAACAAGACCATGGGCGAATGGACGAAAAAAGATGTTGTCGGAAAAAAATGTGAAGAAATTTGCCCTCTTTGTCCTCCACGGGTGATGGACGGCGAGATCAGCTATGATTTATATAAAGGACTGTTTGGTAAAAAACAGCAGGTATTTCAGATCACTTCGGCCCCGGTCAGAAATATGGAAGGTAAAATTAACGGGGTATTAAAACTGATCCAAGATGTAACGGCGGTAAAGAAGCTTGAAGAACAGGTCTTGCATTCACAGAAATTGGCTGCTCTTGGACGTCTTGCCGCTGGGGTTGCTCATGAAATCGGCAACCCCCTTACCTCTATCTCTTCCTTTGTTCAGATTCTGAAGAACAGGGCGCAGGACGATTTCAGCAAAGAAAATCTTGATATTATCCATCATCATATCCAGAGAATTTCGGTAATCGTCCGGCAGATGTCGCAATTTTCCAAGCTTCCCGAAATGAATATCAAGGAGATCAGAATCAACGATGTCATTGATTCATCTCTTGAGATTATCCGTTTTGACAAGAAACTCCAGAAGGTCGAAATCTTGAAGGAGATAAAAGAGGATCTTCCCTCTGTTTATGTGGACCATGACTATTTGGTCCAGGTGTTAATCAATCTGTTGCTGAATGCCGCCGACGCCCTTGAAAATGGCGGCGGTACTATTTACATCAGGAGTATGCAGGACAATAATTCGGTGGTGGTGCAGCTTGCCGACACTGGGATTGGGATTCCGGAAGAATACCTTGGTATCATTTTTGATCCTTTTTTCACCACTAAGGAAAAAGGGACAGGCCTCGGGCTGTCGCTCAGTTATGAAATTATCAAGAAGTTTGGCGGAGATCTGACCGTAACCAGTGAGGAGGGTGCGGGAACGGTCTTCTCCATTATTCTGCCTGTAATGAGGGGATAGAAATGGCCACAATTCTTGTTGTTGATGATGAAAGAGATATACGGAGAGCGCTGGATATTGTCCTCTCCGACGAAGGATATACCGTTGACACGGCAGCCAATGGCCTGGAGGCTATCCAGAAATTGCAAAGCCATGAATATGATCTGGTGCTCACCGATTTGAAGATGGAGGGTGCAGATGGGTTTGAAGTCTTGAGAAAATCAAGAGAGATCAATGAATCACTTCCGGTCATCATGATGACGGCTTTTGGTTCGGTTGATTCTGCCGTGGAGGCGATGAAGCTTGGTGCGATGGATTATATCATCAAGCCGTTCATGCATGATGACCTTAAGCTGACCATCCAACGGATACTGGAGCATGGCAAGTTATCTCTTGAAAACATTACCTTGAAACGGCAGCTCAGCCAACGTTTTGCCAGTGATGAAATTATCGGTCAGTCCGAGGCAATTGCCAGGGTGTTTGACATCATTGAAAAGGCCGCGCCGACCAGGGCCAACATCCTGATTACCGGAGAGTCCGGCACCGGCAAAGGCTTGATAGCCGAGGCAATCCATAAAAACAGCCCGCGAAGGGGCCAGCCTTTCATGTCCATCAACTGCGCGGCAATTCCGGAAACCCTGCTGGAATCAGAACTTTTCGGCTATAAAAAGGGCGCCTTTACCGGGGCATCAACGGACAAGACAGGGCTGATGGTCATGGCCGACAAAGGTACGCTTTTCCTGGATGAAATTGGTGATATGCCGCTGATTATCCAGTCAAAGGGGCTGAAGGTTCTTGAGTCCGGGGAGGTGCTTCCCCTTGGTGATACCAAAACCAAAAAGGTGGATGTTCGGATCATCTCGGCAACCAACAAGGATATCGAAGCTTGTATCAGAGATAAGAGTTTCAGGGAAGACCTGTATTACCGTCTCAATGTGATCGAGATCAGAATTCCGCCTTTACGGGAAAGGCGAGAGGATATTCCGCTGTTGGTCAACCGCTTTCTTAAGGAAGGCGCGGTTGCTGCCGGTCGAGCAGGGTTGAGCTTTGACGCTGCCGCCATGAATTTTCTGATCGGCTATGCATGGCCCGGCAATGTGAGGGAACTGAGGAATATCGTGGAAAGGGCGATTATTTTTTCTACCGGCGATCTGATTACCTCTGATAACCTGCCGCAAAAAATTCGTAAAAACGATGGGACAGGTCAACCGGTTGACATAAAATTGCAGCCGCTCAAGACTATGGTATCAGACTACGAAAAAGAGATCATCCTCAACACGCTCAGGAGGTTTGACGGCAACAAGGAAATGGCGGTCAAAACCTTGGGGATTGACTTGACCACCCTCTACAGAAAGATAAACAGATTTGAGGTCGATGAGCTTAAAAAATAAACGACCCTGGGTTCCGGTAAGCGTGACACTTGCCGCATAATGTTTTGGCTTGTTCTGCCCCCACTCTCCAGGTATGGGCTCTGTGGCAGGTGAGGCAGGAAATATCCATGTGCTTGTCATGTCTGCCGATACTACTTTGGTTGGCGTGGCAGATTATGCATTCTTTGTCAGCAGGCTTGAGCTTGGTATGAGGTTGATGGCAGCGCTGGCACTCGAGGGCGCTCATGACGCCCTGTGCCGGGATTTGGCTATGGCAGGCACGACATTTCTTTTTTTGCGGCATGGAGGTTCTTTCGCCGTACACATGGCAGCTCAGGCAGGCGAAACTCTTCATGCCCATGCCGTGAACCCCTTTATCCGCATGGCACTTGAGGCATTTTTTTTCGTCAGGGGTGAAATTATGTTTTTCCCCGGTATGGCATTCCTTGCAGGCGATCTTTTCCATGAAGACATGCCGGGCATGGCCATAGGATTTGCGCACGGTCACCCCTCCCTGGCTTGCAGTATCCAGGTGACAGATTTTACAACCTTCCCACGGCTTTTCAAGGCCATGCTCCTGCTTGATGCCGCTTTTGTCGCGAGCCACAATATACGCCAGAAGCAGTTTGTTCTGGCTGAGTATGTCCATTGAATGACAGTCCTGGCAGATTATGTTGTGATGGGCGCTTTTTTCCCAGGCCAGGACAGGCTCTTTTATGATATGGCACAGTTGGCAGTAATGGGGATTTTTTTGGGTGAATTGATACAGTTTGTGGCCGTTAAAAATAATCAGCCCGATAACGCCGAGTGCTATCGGAATAAGAACCGGATGTGATGGTTCAACCTTGTTGCCGATGGCTTTAATGATATCTTTCAGAGTTTTTTTCATTACAGTCCACCAAGTGGGCAATAAAGTTCAGGAGAATTGCTGAGTGAAAAAGATTGTAAAAATATCCATTATTTCAGGGTGTAATTTTGGGGCCGTCCTTGGGGTGGTGGTGGCCTTAATGCTTGATTTTATCACCGGCAATGCTCTCGGTGGCGGCTGGTACGAATCAGTACAGCACGATGTCGGCCTGATGTTCGGCCCAGTTTGGGCGGATAAGCAGTGGTTTATCTATTCTGGCATCGTTGTCGTCATCGCCTTGATCGCCTCAATCGGGGCAATAATCGGCGCGTTTTTTGGCGCCATTGTCGGCACGGTGTTCAGTGGGCTCGTAAAATAAAGCCCACCAGGATCTTGCAAACAGCCCCGAAAAAGAAAAGGCTCGCGCACCGGTTTTGCCGACACGCGAGCCTTTCTTGTTAGACTTTCAAGGGCTGAATCATTCCCTTTTCCTCATTATTTTCTGAGAGCGGCAGCCAGCGTGGCAGCCTTGGCAAACACGGACTCGATATGTTCCGGGTTGTGCACACCCTTGGAGCCGTCTTTCTCCAGAGCATCGACCAGCTGCCGGAATTCATTGAACCGGCGTGTCCGGGCTGCGTCGAAACCGCCGCGCTTATGGAAGAGTTCGTCGCGCAGCTGCTTCAATGGAGAAAGTTTCTCGGCATAGCCGCTCTGGAGCTCGGCGATCATCCCGCCGTAAGACTTGCCGGGATGGCAGCCATTGCAGGTCGCAGGCGTCGGCGGGGTCATAGAATCACTGTGGCAGTCGCCGCAGGAGATGGCGGCCATGTACCAGGGCTGCGGCTCTTCTCCGGCAAGGAGGGTACCGGCCTGCACCGCCTTCTGCACCGAGTGACAGGCCTGACAATCATTGTTGTCCGGCGGAGACAGTTTCTTATCCCCTTGTCTTCTGGCATCATGACAAGTGAAACAAATGTCCATACTGCTGCGATTGCGCAACTGGCCGGCATGAGCAATGCCCAGATGACAGTCGACGCAGGATAGACCCAACTCCCAGACGTGTTTTTTGTGGTTGGGATCAGTTGCGGAACGGAGCGTTCCTTCAAAGATATCGGGAAGTCCGTAGGTCTTTCTGAAATCAGGATTTTTGACTCCATCCAGGGTACGGAAACTGACCCCCACGTTCATCAAAAGGTCCTTTTGGTTGCTGGCATTAACGGCATCGCTATGGCAATGGAGACAGGTGCCGTTGGGGACAAGCTTGGCGGCATAGGCCGGGTCGCTGGCACCCTGGGTAAGAATCTTCAGTTTGTGCTCGCTTGAAAGAAAGATTTCCCCGTAGAGATCTTTCAGGCCACCCATTTTGGCCTTCATGTATCCGGTAAAGCCAGGAGTGCCATGACAGTCAAGACAACCGATTCCCGCAGTTGCGTGGTTGCTCTTGGCCCAGGTGAAATGCTCTCCCAGAGGCCCGTTTTTTTCAAGGGGATGGCAGGTAGCGCAGAATTTCGGTGCGCTGGAATAGTGTAGAGCTTCAATATTGATGAAGGTGAACACTGCCAGTCCTATAACAACGAGGCCAATGAACATTAAAGGACGTGTGACAACGAATTTTTGTAGCTTACTCCACATGCTTTTTATCCTCCTGAGAGACCATAATATATCATTAAAAAACGCTCACTGGGTGGCGCCCTTCACTGCCAAAAACAAAAATGCCAATGCGATCTTGCGGATGAAAGTACTTTTTCCAGCAGGATTCTTTTAGCGATTGCCACGTTGGTTGTCAACCGAAAATTGCTGAATTTGCAAATATGCAAAAAGGTCACAGGTGCACCATACGAAATCAACGAGTTATCAAAGATATTCATTGTAGGTGAAACGCACACAGCAGACAGATAAACATAGTATCTGTCTGCTGTGTGCGTTTGATGTCTGCAGGAAGATGAAGGAATCTGTCCTGTATTATTCTGCCGGAGCAAGTGTGGGAAATCTCTGACTGATTGAGAGATTCCAGGCTTTGAGCTTGTCCTTGGCCAGCTCGAAAACCTCGCTTGCATCTCCCTCGATGGTTAAGGTGGTAATGGTGTCGCCTTGTCTGATGCTGTCGATCACCTCCTGGTCGGCTTCGTCAGCTATTTCTCCGAAAACCGTGTGTTTGCCGTCCAGCCAGGGACAGGGGACATGGGTGATGAAGAACTGACTGCCGTTGGTGTTTGGTCCCGCATTGGCCATGGAGAGAATGCCTGGTTTGGTGTGTCCGAGGCTCGAGTCGAACTCGTCGGCAAAGTCATAGCCTGGGCCGCTGGTGCCAGTTCCCTTGGGACAGCCGCCTTGCACCATGAAATCAGGAATGACCCGGTGAAATTTAAGGCCGTTGTAAAAGCCGCGCCGGGCGAGATTGGCAAAGTTGGCTACGGTGTACGGGGTTTTGTCGGCAAACAGTCTGAGGGTGATGGTGCCTTTGCTTGTGGTCATTGTGGCGGTCAAGTCGTTCATGAGAATCCTCTTTGCTTATGAAATTTATAAAAAATACTGAGACTTCAGGTTGCTTAAGCATGGTTTTTCCGTATTTTACTGCAATTCGCTGACAATGGCATCGCCCATGGCTACGGTGCCCACGGCCTTGTTTTTGTCTATAGCAATATCCGGGGTATGTATGCCTTTGTCAAGTACTGCGGCAACGGCTTGTTCAATGGCGTCTGCCGCAGCTCCCTGATCCAGGCTGAAACGCAGCATCATGGCCGCAGAAAGGATCTGGGCAATGGGATTGGCAATGCCTTTGCCGGCAATATCCGGGGCGGAGCCGCCTGCTGGTTCGTAGAGGCCAAATCCTTTTTCGTTGAGGCTGGCTGAGGCCAACAGCCCCATGGAGCCGGTGATCATGGCGCATTCGTCAGAGATAATATCGCCAAACATATTGCCGCAGAGCATGACGTCGAACTGGTGCGGGTTTTTGACCAGTTGCATGGTGGCGTTGTCAACGTAAATATGGTTCAGACTGACATCTGGATACTCCTTGGCGATTTCGATGACCACTTCCCTCCAGAGCACCATGGTAGTAAGGACGTTGGCTTTGTCCACAGAGGTGACGATTTTGCGACGCAGGCGGGCAGCAGCAAAGGCGCGGCGGGCAATGCGCTCGATCTCCCAGCGATGGTAGATCATGGTATCAAAGGCCTTTTCGGTTGGGCCAGAACCTTCCCTGCCTTTGGGTTGGCCGAAGTAGATATCGCCGGTGAGTTCACGCACGCAGAGGATGTCAAAGCCATCCCCCACAATATCAGCCCTTAGCGGGCTGGCTGCAACCAGGGACTTAAAGATCTTGGCTGGGCGAAAGTTGCAAAAAAGTTCGAAATGTTTGCGCAACGGCAGCAGGGCGGCGCGTTCCGGCTGTTGGGCCGGGGGCAGCGATTCCCATTTGGGGCCGCCTACCGAACCAAAGAGAATGGCGTCGCTGGCCTCGCACCGGGTGAGGGTCATAGCGGGCAGGGCCTCGCCGTGCAAGTCGATGGCGCAACCGCCTACATCCGCATGGTCGTATTCAAGGCTGAAAGAAAATTTTTGTTGGACCGCAGCCAGAACCTTGATCGCTTCCTGCATAACTTCAGGGCCGATGCCATCACCGGCTAATACTGCTACTTTTTTCATTTGGAGCATCCTTTGGGTGTTTAACAAGTTAGAGATTATTTTTTGATTTATTTGGATGAATGGTTAAGGAAGGATCTCATAGTTGCGCATCTCTGGATTCCAGCGGTAGCCCTTGGCCGACCAGATATCTTCAATCAACTTTTTGCCGAAATTCAGTCCTTCAATCCCTCCGTAGATTTCGTTAACAGAAAGCAGTTCCGCATCATCTATGCGCCCATCGCTGTTGCTGTCCGCCCAATGGAAAAAACTTGCATTAAGGATTTCGCCACCGCCTATCGGGATGCCGGGGTTATTTTCTGAGCGCAAGGTTATGCCTCCGGTAAATTGATGGAAGGTTTCTATCTTCGTCTCGGGCTTAAGGCGGGCGAGGTAACTGTACATGGCATGTCCGCCGATGATTTTGCCAATCCATTTGAGCACTGGTGGATTGGTTGCCTGGGAGATAAACTGAGGTTTTCCCTGGGCCGGAAGGCAATCTGGAGGCAGAGTTTCTTTGAGAATTAAGGAAAATGGCATAGAAGAGCTGGTGGTTACTTCAATGACCACTGGGAAAGGGATGCCGGGGGTTGCATGCTCTGGTAGGGTTCTGAATACCTCAACCTGATGTTTCCCCTCGTTTGCAGCAGTATACCACCAGAACAGAATCAGACCAGCAAGGGCAAGAAGAATGGCGGCGAAAAAGATCACGAAAGGTCGAGATACAAGGTGGAGCCAGGACAGGGGGCTTGATGGGGAGGCGATAATCTGCACAGTTTCTTTGAACGCAGGCGCGACATGTCGATCAACCGACTCGGTAGCAGGATCTGACTGAGAATCATGGTCGTCCTGTCTGGGTGGTGAGAAGGTCTGGGCTAAAGTCGGCCCTTCCACGGGAGCGGGTTGATTGTGATCAATAATATCTGCAAGCTGAACCTCCAGGGACTCGGCAAGTTTGACAGCATTTTCCTTTTTGATGCTGGGATAGCGTCGGTTTTCCCATCGGGAAATGGTGTCAGTGGTTACCCCCACCACCGTGGCGACATAAAGCTGAGTTAGGCTTTTTTCCTCCCTGATCCTGCGAATTTTGGCGCCGTCTATGTTGACCATGGGGATGCCGCCAACTAAGGGTTTTCCTGAATCCATACCGGTTGTCCTGCGGGTTGAGTTGGGTTGATAAAATAAAGGCTGAAGATCAGTTATTGCACCCAGAGGGTATAAG
>DOZO01000042.1:1816-9795 GCA_003517965.1 Desulfobulbaceae bacterium | reverse complement strand
CCGGCCAGGGCGGCAACCTGAATGCCGTAGCTGCGGTTGGTTCCGCCCGGCAGCAACTTGTGGAGAAAGATGATGGTATCGTTCCATTCCCGCACCGCGATGTTGTAGTTCTTAACCCGGTTGTGGGTGGCGGCCAGTTCGGTCAACTCATGGTAATGGGTGGCGAAGATGGTCTTGACCCCTTTGCCGTTTTTGTTGACCAGCTCCTCGGCCACGGCCCAGGCAATGGAAAGGCCATCAAAGGTGGAGGTGCCGCGGCCGATTTCATCGAGGATCACCAGGCTCCGCTCGGTGGCGTTGTTGAGGATATTGGCGGTTTCGTTCATCTCCACCATGAAGGTGGACTGGCCGCGGCGCAAGTTGTCCGAGGCCCCGACCCTGGTGAAGATACGATCCACCACCCCGATCTCCGCTGCTGCGGCAGGCACAAAGCTGCCCATCTGGGCCATGAGGGTGATGAGCGCGGTCTGCCGCAGCACCGTTGATTTGCCGGCCATGTTGGGCCCGGTGATGATCAAAACCTCTTCGCTCTCCTGGTCAAGATGGATATCGTTGGGTACAAAGCGGCCCGGAGGCAGGGCGCGTTCAATCACGGGATGACGGCCTTCCTTGATGATGATCGCCTCGCCCGCGTTGATCAGCGGTTTGCTGTAGCGGTATTTCTGGGCGGCCTCGGCCAGGCAGCAGAAAAAATCGATCTGGGCCAGTTGCCCGGCAGCATGGAGAATCCGGGAGGAGGCCTCGGCCACCGTGGCCCGGATCGCGACAAAGAGTCGGTACTCCAGCTCCAGGCGTTTGTCCTGGGCGCCGGTCACTTTTTCCTCAAACTCCTTGAGTTCCGGGGTGATGAAGCGTTCGGCGTTAACCAGGGTCTGCTTGCGGATGAAATCCTCTGGCACATGGGCCAACTGGCCCCGGCTTATTTCGATATAGTAGCCAAAGATCCGGTTGAAGCCGACCTTGAGGTTACTGATGCCGGTGCGTGTCCGTTCACGGGCTTCAAGGCCTAAGATCAGGGCCTTGCCGTCGCGCAGCAGGCTTACCAGTTCATCAAGTTCAGCGTTGTAACCGGGCTTGATCAGGTTGCCTTCCCGCAGGGTTACCGGGGCGTCCTCGCGGATGCCAGATTCCAACAGGCTGCTAAGCTCGGCCAGCTCGTCCACCGCCCCGAGGCTGGCCAGCAGGCCATTGGCTCCGGTGAGCCTTTCTTTGAGCGGGGGCAACTGAGCCAGGGAAAGTCGGAGGGCCGTAAGATCGCGGGCATTGGCTGTGCCCAGCACTACCCGGCCATTGAGACGCTCCAGGTCATAGACCTTGGCCAGCAGTTGGCGGAGATCCTCCCGCAGGTGGGGGGCGAGGTAGAGTTGCTCTACTGTATCCAGCCGTTGCCGGATAGCTTCGACCTCCTGCAAGGGAAACAATAGATTTTTCTTGAGCAGTCTTGCTCCCATGGGGGTTTCGCAGAGATCAAGGGTGTCGAGCAGCGAACCTTCTCTGGCGCCACAGGTAAGGGTCTGGGTAAGCTCCAGATTACGGCGGGAGGATTCGTCCATAAGCAGGACATGGTCAAACTCGATGGGGGTGAGCCGCTCGATATGATCCAGGGCGGTCTTCTGGGTTTCCTGCAGGTAGAGGAGCAGGGCGCCTGCCGCGGCAATTCCGGCCTTGAGCTCCTCGCAGCCGAATCCGGCCAGGTTGGCCACCTGGAAATGTTCCAGCAACCTTTGTCGCGCTGTTTCCGGATAAAAACCAGCGCTTGGGCGTCTGGTCAGGCAGCTTTGGGGCAGGTAGGCCAGCAATTCCCTGGGCAGGCTTGAATCCTCCCCGACCTCTTCTGGCAGCAGGATTTCCGAGGGAGACAGACGGCCGAGTTCATCCAGCAACGCCGGAAGATCTTCCCGTTCGCTCACCAGAAACTCACCGGTGGACAGATCAAGCAGGCTCAGGCCCCAGGCCTTGCCTTTCTGGCAGATGGCGGCCAGATAACGGTTGTCCTTGTCGTCGAGCAGCTGGGTATCGGTAACCAAGCCCGGCGTGACTACCCGGACTACTTCGCGCCGAATCACGCCCTTGGCCTCTTTCGGGTCTTCCACCTGTTCGCAGATCGCTACCTTGAAACCCGCCTTGATCATCTTGGCCAGATAGGAAGAAACCGCGTGGTAGGGGATTCCACAGAGCGGTACCCGATTCTCGTCATCCTTGCTGTTTCTCGAAGTGAGGGTGATGCCCAGCACCTTGGAGGCGGTTATGGCATCGTCAAAGAACATTTCGTAGAAATCGCCCAGGCGGTAAAAAAGAATGGCATCCTGATGCTGCGCCTTGATTTCAAGGTACTGTTGCATCATGGGGGTGATCTTAACGGCGGCAGATATGGGGTTGACCATCCAGTTACCTTACAATTTCCCGAAGTTCTTAGCCTGGATTTGATAAATTTGACCTTGCAGGGTTTCCCCAACCTCAAGAATGGCAAAGGTGCCGCCTGCCCCTGCATAGCCAGTGCCGGTGAAACTGCCGGGATTGATATAAAGGATCCCGCCGAGGCGGTGACAGACCGGCTTGTGAGTGTGGCCGTAAACAATGCAGTCCGCTTCCGGAAAAATGTCGATCAGGTGGTGTTCAAAATCACGGGTGTTGCCAACGCGATGGATCAGACCGATGGTAAAGCCGCCTACCTGTATTTGCTTCTGGATCGGCAGATGCTGACAGGCCGCCGAGCACATATTGCCCTTAACCGCATGCACCTCCTTGCCGGGAAATACCGTTAAAATTGACGGATCGGTGAGGTCTCCGGCATGGAGGATCATGTCCACGTCATGGAAGCAGGCCTCCGTGAGCTTTTTGAAAGACTCGGTAGGGCTGACAAGATGCGTATCGGAAAGGATGCCAATCTTAATGGACTTCATAGTCTGTGTGCATGGGGTTAATTAAGTAGGGGTTGTAAAATTGCCTCGGCTTGGGCCAGCGAGATGCCGACCAGAACCAGGCGTTTGTCGCGGCTGGTTTCGCCGCTGGCAATAGTCACGGCTGCCTTGGGAACTTTGAAGAGCTTGGCAAAGAACTGGATGACCGTTGCGTTTGCCTTGCCATCCACCGGGGGAGCGGTGATGCAAAGCTTGAGCGCATCTCCGTGGAGGCCGGTAATACGGGTGCGGGATGATTTGGGCTGCACATGGATCACCAGACTGATGGAGTTGCCGTCAGCCTGTCCCCGCAGATAAGTCACAGGGGAGATTCATCAGGATTGAAACGCCCCGTCTTTTTCCCCCTGGCGTTTTCCAGGTTTTCGGCGAAAGAAACCGCCGGTTCGTGGCCTGCAAGCGGGTCTTCAAGGTTGAAGGCCATGTCGCCGTCAAGGTCGGGGAGAATGGGGTCTGTATCCTCGTCTTCATCCATGATCAGCATCTCTTTTCTGGAGGCAAGTGATGATGGCAGGGCAATGTCAGGGGCTGAAAAGTTGTCTTTCCCGTCCGTGTCGAGGCTTTCAGGGCCGAAGTCCGGGATGTTGATTTTGACGTAGAGGTCTGTAAGGTCTGTCTCATCTGAAGCGGCCAGACTGTTGCTTTCAGGCGGCTGTGCGGTTTCAGGCGTGGTTGTGGCGCGGGATCTTGGGGTGCTGCCGCCATACATGGTGCGCTGGGGTTCCTGCGGTGGGTGAGGCGAGTAACTGAAATGCTCCATCGCCCGCGCAGTGTCGACGGGCTCTGTTTCCAGCATGTGCAGGTAAGATTGCAGTTGCTGGCGCATATCCTCGCGGGCCTGTTCCCTAAGCGATTTCAGGTCGTCAATTTTGTTTTTCAGTTCGGCCATCTCATGATTGGCATCTTCCCGGCGCAGACGAGCTTCTTCCTGGGCCACGGCTACTATGGCTTCAGCCTCTTCCTTGCTTTTCGCTTTCATGCCGTCGACAACATTCTGGGCCGCGATGATGGCGTTTTGAAAAGATTTCTGCTGATTATGGTAGGTGGCCAGTTCTTTTTCCAGGTTTTCCAGGCGGTCTTTGAGTTGCTGGTTTTCTTCGGAGACTGCCTGGAAAGCGGAAGAGATTTTTTCCAGAAAAGAGTCTACCTCATCAACATCAAAACCACGAAAACGGACATGGAACTGCTGGGACTGGATGTCTTGGGCTGTGAGTATCATGCCTCAGCTCCTTGGTTAGTTAGGGCTTATCCGATGTTTCTTGCCAGGTCATGCAAGGTGGGCACCAGAAAGCTCCGCAAAAAAATCAGGGCGAGAATAAGCAACATGGGAGAAAGATCGAGTCCGCCGCCAAAAATCGGCACCATTCGGCGGATGCGGGAGAGCGCCGGCTCGGTTATTTCATAAAGAAAACGGACGATGGGATTGTAAGGGTCGGCGTTTACCCAGGAGATAACAGCCCGACCGATGATGACCCACATGTAAGCGCTTAAAGCAAAATCCACTATCGTGGCAAGGGCACCTAAAAAATGACTGAAAATAAACATAAATCTCCTCTTTGGTGAAAAAAGTGTAACTGTGCAAAAAAATCCCGGTCAGCTTACAGGGCTATAATACGTTCAGCCACAATGACAATCTCCAGACTGGCCTTGCTTTCCGGCGCGCCCAGCAGGAAAGGCCTTTGCTGGCGGATGGCCATGGAGACACTCTTGTCTTGCGGGATGACGCCCAAGGCCAGGGGGGTGAGCTTCAGAAAACGTTCAAGCACCATACGCATATTGGCGAAAACATCCTGGCCTTCTTTTTTGGATTGTACACTGTTTATCAGCAGGTGAAAACGCTTTCTGTCGTGACGGGTATGGAGCACCTTAATCAGGGCGTAGGCATCGGTGAGCGAGGTTGGATCAGGGGTCACAATGACGATGTTTTCCTGGCACCAGGTGTTAAACCAGAGTACCGAATCCCCGATTCCGGCCGCAGTGTCGATGAGGACATAATCGAAGCGGTCGATGATCTCTTCCAGATTGCTGGTGAGAAAGGCCTGTTCTTCATACGAGAGGTTGGCCATTTCCGGCACGCCCGAGCTGGCTGGCAAGACATGAAATCTCGGGTTGATCTCCACTAAGGAGCTTGCCAGGTCACGTCCTTCCTCGATGGTTTCCCGGATGGTATGCCGGACATTGAGCCCCAGCACCACATCGACGTTGGCCAGTCCCAGGTCGCCATCGATGAGCAGGACGGCTTTGCCTTTCTGGGAAAGGGCGGTGGCAACGTTTACCGAAAAGGAGGTTTTGCCGACTCCGCCTTTGCCGCTGCTGATACAGATGATTTTCGGAGAACGCTGGATTTTCGCGGTCATGGACGCCTTTCCTCTGCAAGAAACTGTAAGTGTGACGGACACATCACAAGAATGTCCGTTAAAGTAGCAGGTGACAAATTACGCTGATATACCCTCTGCCCGTGAGGTATTTGGCGGTTGGCGCCAAAGCAGTGTACGTTCTTCTATGGTCACCTGGCAGGAATCCTCCGAACGGGCGGCGGCGCTTTGGCCGCTGGCGGGGTTGCCCAGCTCGGCGGCGCGGGTCAGCTCGGCAACGCGCAGTCTGGCCAGGGCTGAGGCCACCTCTGCGGCGGGAATGCCGTCGTCGATGAACAAAAGGCCCAGTGGTTCAGGTCTGCTGCCGGGAAGTCTGATGGCGCGGACAGGGTGCTTCCCGGCCTGTTTTTCCAGGCTGCGGAACAGCAGGGCAGTATCTGAGTTTGCTTTTCGGTTCATGCCACCCTGCTGCCGGGAGCGACCGGGCCGGAAACCGTAGAAAGTACCAGTCGATCTCCATCCTTGGCGGCCAGGACCATGCCGTGCGAAGCCACGCCCATCAATTTGGCCGGTTTGAGGTTGGCAACAATGATCACCAGCCGGCCGATCAGCTCTTCCGGTTGATAATGCTGGGCAATGCCTGCAACAATGGTGCGTTCCTCAGGGGCCTTGACCGTCAGCTTGAGGAGGCGATCTGATTTGGCGATTTTTTCGGCGGCGATGACCTCTGCTACCCTCAATTCCAGATTCTGAAAGGTATCAAAGCTGATGAGGCCTTCAGTTTCCGGCGGATTAGTCTGGGTTGCTTCTTTGATTGGGGCGGGTTCTTGCATAATTTTGCTTTTTGACAGTTGGGGTTTATCTTTTGCCTCTTGTTGCAGTCTGGGAAAAAGTTGCGCGCCTGGGTTTATGGCTTTGCCAGGCACGAGTCGGCCCCAGACCCCACAGGAAATTATGTTGCTCTCATCGCTCACGCCAAGGGCCTCGGCCATTTTGGCGGCGGTTGCCGGCATGATGGGGCGCAGGGTCAGAGTGATCAGGCGGAGGGTTTCCAGCAGGGTATAGAGTACCGTGCCCAGTTGGGCAGCCTGGTTTTGGTCCTTGGCCAGTTCCCAGGGCTGGGTGCTGACGATGTATTTATTGGCCCGGCTGATCACCTCCCAGACCGCAGTTAAGGCGCGGTGGAAGGCGAAATGCTCCAGGTGTTCGCGGTAGTGGGCAAGCCCGTTTAGTGCCGCGTCGGCCAGTTCCTGATCCTGGGCTGAGGGGGTGCCTGGTTGCGGCACGGCGCTGGCCGCAAAGTTTTTCACCATGGTAAGCGAGCGGGAAAAAAGGTTGCCCAGGTCGTTGGTCAGATCAGAGTTGTGCCGGGCCATCATGGCTTCTCTGGAAAATCCGGCATCAAGGCCAAAAGACATCTCGCGGAGCAGAAAATAGCGCAACGAATCCGCCCCGAATTCCGCGATCAGTTCGCTGGGCCGCACCACGTTGCCCAAGCTCTTGGACATCTTGGTGTCGTTCATGTTCCAGTAGCCATGGACATGCAATCTCTGGTATGGCTCGACCCCCATGGCCTTGAGCATGGGGGGCCAGTAAATGGCGTGGGGCTTGAGGATGTCCTTGGCGATGACATGCTCGGCCACGGGCCAGTAGCGGGCAAAATCCTGACTCGCTGGATAGCCAAGACCGGAGAGGTAGTTGATCAAGGCGTCGAACCAGACATAGGTGACAAAACGGTGGTCAAAGGGCAGGGGAATGCCCCAGGTGAGCCGGGTGGTGGGCCGGGAGATGCAGAGATCCTCCAGGGGCTCCTTGAGGAAGGAGAGCACCTCGTTGCGGTAGCGTTCCGGGGTGATGAATTCTGGATGCCTGCTGATATGGTCGATGAGCCAGTCCTGGTACTTGCTCATCCGAAAAAAATAGTTCTGTTCGCTGATTAGAGCCGGTTCGCTGAGATGATCCGGGCACTTGCCGTCCACCAACTCTTTTTCGGTAAGGAACCGTTCGCAGCCTTTGCAGTAGAGGCCGGTATATTCGCTGAAATAGATGTCGCCCTGATCGTAAACCTGCTGAAGAATGGCCTGCACCACAGCCATGTGGGCCGGATCCGTGGTACGGACAAAGGTGTCCGGGACTATGGAGAGCGGCGGCCAGGCCGCCTTAAACATGGCGCTGATTTTGTCCACATACTCGTGCACGGAAACCGCGGCATCTTGGGCGGCATGCACGATCTTGTCGCCGTGTTCGTCGGTGCCGGTCTGGAAACGGACATCCTTGCCCAGTAGGCGCTGGTAACGGCAGACGACGTCAGCCACCACGGTGGAATAGGCGTGGCCCAGATGAGGTTGGGCGTTGACGTAAAAAATCGGGGTGGTCAGGTAATAGGCGGTC
The DNA here is from genome assembly GCA_003517965.1 of Desulfobulbaceae bacterium. Taxonomy (GTDB): domain Bacteria; phylum Desulfobacterota; class Desulfobulbia; order Desulfobulbales; family Desulfurivibrionaceae; genus Thiovibrio. The sequence goes on along the minus strand of DOZO01000042.1, from coordinate 2,171 downwards.
ATTGATTTGACCCTTCCGGGGCTTTGTGATGCCGGGATCTTTTTCTTCTGGCTGGGGCGTCCGTCTCAGGGGTTTGGGTTGGGGCCGTGGCCGTGGCCTGTACGTGGGCTGGTTGCGTAGCTCTGGCCTGGGCCCATTCTTCCTTGCTGAGGATGATACTTCTTTCATGGCCGTCCACCCAAGAGACCTCGAGGGTTTCTTCCAGGGGGTTTACCTTGATAATCTTGTAATTTTTTTCGCCCACGGTGATGGTCTTGCCTGCTTTGGGCATGGTCTTTCGTATGGCGTGGTAGGTGTCGTACTCGTAGGTGAGGCAGCAGAGCAGGCGGTTGCAGATCCCGGAGATCTTGGCCGG
>DOZO01000042.1:408-1701 GCA_003517965.1 Desulfobulbaceae bacterium | reverse complement strand
CAGATCCCGGAGATCTTGGCCGGATTGAGGGGCAGGCCTTGTTCCTTTGCCATTTTGATGGAAACCGGAGCAAAATTCTTGAGATAAGACGAGCAGCAGAGTTCTCGGCCGCAACAGCCTAAGCCCCCGATCATCTTGGTTTCGTGGCGGACTCCGACCTGACGGATCTCCACCCTGGTGCGGAATTCCTGAACCAGATCCTTGACCAGTTCCCGAAAATCAACCCTGGTATCAGCAGTAAAGAAGAAGATGATCTTGCTGCCGTTTAAAAAACGCTCCACCTTGATGAGCTTCATGGGCAGGCCATGGGTGGCGATGAAGCGGGTGCAGACGGCAAAGGCTTCTTTTTCCCGCTCAAGGAGGCGGGTAAATTTTTCGGTTTCGTCCCGGGTTCCTCTGCGGACGATCAAATGGCTGCCCAAGCCTGCCGGTTCGGTTCGTCCAGGGCAGGGCAGGGTGTGGGCATGGACTATGGCTGGTTCAATGCCGTGTTCGGTCTGGGCCATAACCAGTTCATTTATCTTGAGGTTCTGAATGCGGGAGACGGCGGAAAAAAACTGGTCTCCTGGGCGGAACCTGATCGTGTAACAGGTTTCTGGTGCATTGTGCTGGTCTTCATGCACCAGTGCTTCAGGGGATGTTTCTAAGGTTTCGTTCATGTATCACGCTCAAAGCAGCCAGTGGGCTGCAAAATAGTAGTGTTTACGGAATGTAAATATCCACTATCTATGATGCTGTTGAATATTTACAAAAAATGATCATACCATTAAAGCAGATCAAAGAAAAGTACTTCGCACACTGCGGTGGGGTTGCAGTTGCGGGCCAGTTGTTTGCGGGCGGTGTCCAGCAGTCGTAACCTCTCGGAGAGTTGGCGGCTGGACCAGCGGCGGCAGGCGGTTTGGAAAGTTGGACTGAGGTCATGGTTGATGATTGAACCTGACGCGCCATGGCCGAAGAGAAGAAGATCATGAATCCAGGTGGTGATCAGTTCCAAAAGTTCGCTTAAATCCTCTTTAAGCTTGGCCGCTGATTCGGCGAGTTCACTTATTGTCTGGATTGTTGCCGGAGTATCCGGCTCACAGCGAAGCAGGTGGTCGACAATCTCCTGGCGCAGACCCAGAAGGTTCTTGGCCAGGAGTAGTCTGGCGCGACCCAGGCTGCCTTCAGCCATGGCCGCCAGGGTCGCGGCGCTATCCGGCGCTATGCCTGCCTCCTGCTCCAGGATTTTCGCCACTTCTGTTTGGGGGAGTGGGAAAAAAGGCACGGTCTGGCAGCGGGAGAGGATGGTAGGCA
>DOZO01000042.1:0-132 GCA_003517965.1 Desulfobulbaceae bacterium | reverse complement strand
ATCTTGATGGCGGCGCCCTCTGGTTCGATCACGAGAAAATCCGGATGGCTGTTGACCTTAAACTTGCGGCAAGAGGGGCATTGACCGCAGGGTTCGAGGCTGACTGGGCTATGGCAGTTGAGGGCGGCGGCA
>DOZO01000026.1:133581-146780 GCA_003517965.1 Desulfobulbaceae bacterium | reverse complement strand
CCCACGTCCTTGGTGGTGAAAAACGGATCAAAGATCTTTTTGACATGTTCTGCGTCGATGCCAGGGCCGTCATCCTCGATGAGTATTTCAACTTCGTCAAGCCCGGTGCCGCATCCCGTGCTCAGAGCGGAAATCCAGATATGGCCATTATCCTGCACCGCGTCGATCCCGTTCTTGATCAGGTTGAGCAGAACCTGCTGCATCCTTTGTTTATCCGCGGTGATAGAAAGAGCATCCGGGATGTCTACGGCAATAATCACTTCGTTAGCGGCATGCCCACGGAGGAGCAGAATTGTTTCATCCACCAACTTTCTGAGAAGCAACTTTTCCTTGCTGAATTCCTTGATCCGGGAGAACTCCAACAGGGTACGGACAATATCCCGGGCCTTGTCAGACTGAACCTCTATCTGGCTGATAAGGTTCTTCTTGAACTCCACATTGTCCTCTTCAATTTCCTCGCCCAGAATCTGAGCCGAGGTGGAGATATTGGACAGCGGGTTATTCAGTTCATGCGCCACTCCAGACAGCAGGGTACCCAGCGCCGCCAGTTTTTCCGATTGCACCAGCTGATGCTGCCGCATCTGCAACTCCTTGGTCATCCGGTTGAAGGCGGTAAGCAGCGAACGAATCTCCTGCTCGCTTTCCCCCACGCCGATCTCGACAAAATCACCCTGAGAAATCCTCTTGGTGTATCCCTCAAGAAGCTTCAGGGAATTCACCACCTTCCTTCCCAAAAGGGTGGCAATGGTCAAGGCAAAAACAAAGAGGCAGACTATGGAGACCAGAAGGATGCCCTGGGTGGTTTTCAGGAGGTTTTTAACCTTGTTCTTCACCACCCCCCTGGTTCTTTCCCCGAACTCTGTAAGTTCTTTGCCTGTGGCACGGAGCTGTTCCTCCAATTTTTCCTGAGTCCGGCCAGCACCGGGATAATCTGCCCTCGGGGCAATATCCAGGTAATGGGCATGGAGTTGAGCCATGTTCCGGTTGTAGTCCTCGATCACCCTTCCCATCTGCTCCAGCTCCAAGGCAGAAACCGCCAGACGCAGGGCCACCGCGTTGTTTTCAAAGAGATCCTTGCTTTTCTGCCAATAAAGCTGATTTTCCTGAAAATCCTTTTCCTGCCGGTAGAGAAAATAATTCTTCTCAAACCTGCGCAGCTCAAGAGTCGCATTGAAAAAATCCTCAACAACCTCGCCAAAGGCAACCTTTTTTTCCACCCGCTTGACAATACCATAGGTCAAAACGGCAGAGCCCACCATAAGCGTGAGCAGCAGATAAAAGCCAAAGGTGATCTTTTTGCGGATGCCGAAATGAAACATGATCTGCCTTCCTTTCTCGCAAGGGAGCCAATCTCCCCATACAAGTAAGACATAATACTCCCAGCGCAAAACAAAGTCCAGAGGTTGCATTAGGCAACATCCCCTCTTCAAATGCAACAATACGTTATCTTTTTGATTTTATTAATTATTATTTTTTTATGCCGCCCGTATCGTTGCATAAGTGAAACGTCACCTTTTTGCCAAAAAATAATGGCAACTGCCCGAAATTACACCATAAAAGTACATACTCCAGGGTTGGCACGTTTGTTGCTCTTAGCAACAGCCAACAGAGCTTTTGCCCTGTTCCCTAATAACGCAAACCCCTCCAAAGGAGAAACGCCATGAATACCATCCTGAACCGAATCGACCGCCTGCTAATGGCCATTACCTTTGCCGAAGCCAACGAACCCGAACTGGCCCAAGAATTCCTCAACAACCGGAAATCAACGCGGAGGCAACGGGCACCGCAAAACACCCCGATGACTGGCGGCCAGAACGTGACTAATCAGACTGCCCACTGAAGCAAACACTCTTACCCACTAAACAAGCCATGAACGCCCTGACGACCCTGTGCAAAAAACTTGAGGAAACCATGGCCGCGGTGACCTTCGCCGAGGCCGGTGAGTTCGAGACTGCGCGTCAGTTCCTCAAAAACAATAAAAACGCACACAAACGAGTACTTCTGGGCACCGACAAGCCGGAGCTTGCCACAAGAACCATCAGCTATGCCCTGCATCTCTGCCAGCGCCTCGGCGGCAGCCTGGAAATTTTCCATATGCTGCGCCTGCCGGAAAACGAGACAGAACACCTGATGCGCCAGGAAAAAGAACCCCTCGCCGCCTTGAACATCGCTTTACAACAAAAGGGCGTTGTCTATCAGCCCATCAACGGCCCAGGCTGCCTGGCCGACGAGATGCTCCGCCATGCCAGCGTCCGTCGGGATATCCTTTGCGTTGTCTTTGACGCGCTGGAGCCAGACAGCGCCATCTGCCGCAAAGCAAAAGAAAACATGATCGCCAAATTTCAGGCCTTGCACTGCCCTGTCGTGATGTACGCAGGATCGGTACGAGCCTGATCCACTAACTAATTCAGCTAAAAAAGGAAGAAAAAATGACCATCACCACCTTTGACAAAAACATGTCGGCTATTGCCTTTGCCGAAGCAGGCGAACACGACACCGCCCGCCAGATACTGGACGGCAAAACCAGCAAAAAACAACCCCGTAAGTCTCCAGCGCCTGTGGCAAAACGCAAGCCCTACCTGGCAACCATAATCTTCGGAACGATCTCGCTTTTCGCCTATATATTGCTCTTTACCAACGAAAAACTGGTTACCGACATCTTCACCATGGGCGGCTGGCGTTGGATGTACCCAGTGGGGGCAGCCTTTTTCTTTTCCTTTATTCACGGAGCCTTTGCCAGCAATCTGCTGAGTGCTCTTGGACTTGAAGCCAAAAAATAAACGTAACTATCCAGCAGCACCACATCTGCTTTGTCAGCGGCCTATCTATAAGGAGATTTACCCACAATGAAGAAGTTACTTATGATCCTGATGTTCACTCTGCTCCCCCTGTCCCTGTCCGCCCAAGCGGCCCTTGCCGCTGGAGACGGGCCGTCCAAGGATATGCTCAAGGGCATTATCACCGAAGTGCATGCCCCTGAACGCACCATTACCTTTCAAAAGGATGACACCAAAGAACTCATCACCCTGGCCCTCGGCGAAAAGATGCAGCCCGAGGACATAAAATTGAACCAGAAAGTGCTGATCAACCTGGATAAACATGCCGAAACCGGCAATGTAATGAAGGATGTCTCGATCATGTTTATAGACATGACCGTCAGCAAGCTCCTTGCCTTGCTTGTTATCGGTGCCATTGGCGGCTTGCTCTCCGGCTTCATCGGCTCTGGTGGAGCCTTTGTCATGACCCCGGCCATGATGTCCCTGGGTGTTCCCGGCGCGGTGGCGGTGGCCAGCAACATGTGCCACAAATTCCCCAAAGCTATGGTCGGCGCGTACAAGCGCTGGAAATACGGACAGGCCGACATCAAACTCGGGCTGGTCATGGCTGTCACCGCCGTCATCGGCGTGCAGATCGGGATCAAGATTCAAAAATACATCCTGGCCCAGTTTGGCGGCGCAGGCTCCAATCTCTATATCAGCGCGGTTTTCATGGTAGTGCTCGTATTCGTAGGCGGCTATGTGTTCTATGATGCCTGGAAACTCGCCAAGGGTAGCGGCGAAGCGACCGTAGGCAAACTGGCCCTGCGCATGCAGAAAATCAATATCCCGCCAATGATCCATTTCAAGACTGCCAACATCACCATCTCCGCCTGGATCACCATCCCGATCGGAGTACTTACCGGCATGCTGGCAGCCACCATCGCGGTGGGCGGCTTTGTCGGGGTCCCCGGCATGATCTATGTATTTGGCGTCTCCGCCGTGGTAGCCAGCGCCACCGAGCTGATCATCGCCTTTGTCATGGGCGCCTGGGGCTCGGTACAATGGGGGCTCTCCGGCCTTATCGATATCCGTCTCGCTCTGCTGCTGCTCGCCACCTCGCTTATCGGCGTCCAGCTCGGCGCCTTGGGCACCACCTACGTCAAGGATTACATCATCAAGGTGGTCATGGCCACCACCATGCTTATTGTGGCAATCAGCCGCGGGGTTAAGGTGCCTGGCTATCTGGCTGATCTTGAACTGATCAGCCCTCTTGAGCCAGGCACCATCGCCCTGTTCGAAGGCATCAGCTTCTGGGCCCTGGTTGTAGCCTTGGGCTCTGCCGGTTTGATCATCATCGTGGCCATGATCAAGGGTATGACCGCAGATAGCAGAAGTAAAAAAACGATACTGGGAGTAAGCAATGGCTAAATACAGAAAGATTCTTGTTGCCTACGACGGTTCCCCCTCGGCTAAAAACGCACTCTCTCTGGCCAGTCAGCTTGCCAGAGAGGACAAGAGCTGGATCAAGGTGCTGGCCGTTGTCCCTTCCTACCAGGGAGATCTGGAGCTCATCGGGGTTTCAGACATAAAAGAAGCCATTACCGGGCCAGGCCTTGAGCTGCTGGCCGAAGCCAAGCTAATTGCAGATCAGGAAGGGGTGCATATCCTGACCAATCTGGAACAGGGCGAACCATACGAACAGATCGTTCATGTCGCCGAGGAAGAAAACTGCGATCTCATTGTCATGGGCCGCAGGGGCAAGGGTACGATGGAACGGGCGCTCATCGGCAGCGTCACCGCCCGGGTCATCGGACATACCGGCAAGGATGTCCTGGTTATTCCAGAAGCCAGCCAGCTCTCCTGGGAGAATATTCTACTTGCCACAGACGGCTCAGCCTGTTGCGACAACGCCCTGGCCCGCGCCTTGGAGATAGCCCAGGAACGACAAGCAAAACTCTCCGCCGTTTCCGTGGTCTATACCAACGATGAGTTTTACGCTGTTGGCCAGGAAGTGGTGAAAGAACTGTACAAGGACGCAGATAAGGTTCTGGATAAGGTCAAAAAATGGGCCGGGGATCTCGGCATCCAGGCGGAACTGTTCGTGCGGGATGGCGAGCCCCATCAGGCCATCACCGCCATGGCGGCAGAGATATCGGCCAGCCTTATCGTCATGGGTTCCCATGGCCGGAAAGGCCTGACCCGTCTGCTCATGGGTAGCGTCACCGAGCGAGTGATCGGCTATGCGGATTGCCCGGTCCTGGTCTGCCATCTGTCGTAACGGTCCAGCAGCACCGCATCTGCGTTGTCATCGGCCAGCTCGTGTGCACCAGCACACTTCGCTGGCCTCTTCATAGCAGCTCCGGCACTGCTGAACCGTTACGTTTCATATGATGTTTCCTGCGGGCGCTCATTTGAGCGCCCGTTTTTTTCAGCTGCCCATGGCGTTCTCGCCTGCCTTCTGGTATCTTCACGCTCATGCTTCTCATCCATCCTCCAGCCGCCAAAGCCTGCGAACCGCCTGCCGGGATTGCCCGTCTGGCCGGGGCCATTCGAGGTCATGGCCTGCCCTGCACCCTGCTGGACGCCAACCTGGAAGGCCAGCTGTTTCTGCTTGCCGCCCCAGCTGCCAGTACAGATATCTGGAGCCGCCGCGCCGGCAGAAATCTCACGAATAATCTGGCGTCCCTGCGCAGCCCGGAGCTGTACCAGAATCACGCCCGCTACCGGCGATCGGTGGCAGATGTAAACCGGATGCTGGAGCAGACCGGCAAACGCCATCATCTCTCCCTCAGCCTTACCAATTATCAGGACGAAGAGCTTTCTCCCCTGAAGAGCGCCGACCTTATCCGGGCCGCCGAACGCCCTGAGGCAAACATCTTTTTCCCATATTTTTCCACCCGGCTTCCCGGCCTTATCGAAGAGAGCCGGCCAACACTGATTGGCCTCTCCTTAAACTACCTGAGCCAGGCCACCACCACCTTTGCCATGCTCGGCTTTCTTAAAAAACGCTATCCGGGGCTGCCAATCGCACTGGGTGGCGGGCTGGTCACCTCCTGGTTGCGCAACCCCGGCTTTCGCAACCCCTTTGCCGGGTTGATCGATCATTGCCTGGCCGGGCCGGGAGAAGAAACTCTAATCCGGCTCCTGGCCGGCAATTTTTCCCTGGGCCACCACACCCCTGACTATACCGACCTGCCGCTAACCGACTATCTGGCCCCCGGCCTGATTCTGCCCTATGCCGCCTCTTCGGGCTGCTACTGGAATCACTGTCTATTCTGCCCGGAAAAAGCCGAAGGCAACCCCTACCAGCAGATTCTCCCAGCCACGGTGCTGGCTGATCTCGCCAAGCTCAAGACCGCCATCCAACCAGTCCAGCCGAGCCTGCTCCATTTTCTTGATAACGCGGTCAGCCCGGCCCTGATGCAGGCTCTGGCCGCCGAACCTCCGGGCCTCGACTGGTACGGCTTTGCCCGGATCAGCCCCCTGCTGGCCGAGCCCGATTTTTGCCAAGCCCTGCGCCGCTCCGGCTGCCGGCTGCTGAAACTGGGCCTGGAATCAGGCGAACAGGCTGTACTGGATGCCATGCACAAGGGTCAGGATCTGGCTCTAAGCGCCAAGGTGCTGCAGGCCCTGGCCGAAGCCGGAATCGCCACCTACATCTATTTGCTGTTTGGCACTCCCGCCGAATCCCTGGCCGAAGCACGACACACCCTGGATTTCGTGGTCCAGCATCATGCGGCCATCACCTTTCTCAATCTGGCCGTGTTCAACATGCCCATCGGCAGCCCGGAAGCGCCCTCGGTGACCCGCAGCGAATTTTACGGAGGCGACCTCTCCCTGTACACCGATTTCGAGCATCCCAAAGGCTGGTCACGCAAAGAAATACGACGCTTTCTCGATCAGGAGTTCAAACGTCATTCGGCCATTGCCCGGATTCTCCACCGCGACCCGCCGCTTTTCACCTCCAACCACGCCGCTTTTTTTTGCTGAACAGTTACCCGCCGCAAACCGGGCAGCCCTGCATGGCAAAAGGCTTTTCCAGCCGACAGGCGGCAAGCAAAGCCTCATTTCGAAAGATTTCCAGGGTTGGGCCATCGGCCCGCACCTCCCCTTCGTGCAAAACGATGGTTCGTTCGCACAACTCCAAGACCATATCCAGATCGTGGCTGGTAAAAATCCGGGTGTGATGAAAATCCCTTAAAAGCGCCATTAGCTGCCGCCGGGCAAAAGGATCAAGGCCGCTGGTCGGCTCATCCATGACCAGAATATCCGGCGACATAGCCAGCACCGTAGCAATAGCCACCCGTTTTTTTTCCCCGCCGGACAGGCGGTAAGGCGGTTTGTCCCGCAGATGCCCGGCCCCGACCCGGGCCAAGGCCCCCTGCACCCGCTCTTCCACCTCATCCCCGACCAGACCCAGATTCAAGGGGCCAAAGGCCACATCGTCAAACACCGTAGGCATGAACAGCTGGTCGTCCGGATCCTGGAAAACCATGCCCACCGTACGCCGAATCTCGGGCAGGGTCGCCTTGTTCAAGGGAAAATCGCCGATGCGAATCGCGCCCTGACTGGTTGCCAGATAACCGTTCAAATGCAGGAGCAGGGTTGATTTTCCCGCCCCATTGGCGCCGATAATCGCCACCGATTCGCCATGGGTGATCCGAAAGGAAACACCCCGCAGGGCCTCGGTGCCGTCAGAATAGACATGACGCAGATCCTTGACCTCGACAATATGATGACTCATCCAATCCCCCCTGTAACGATAGCGCCCAGAAGCTGGGAAACATTGACCAGCCTAAAAAGGAGAAACACCCCCGCCCAACCCGCAAGAAAAAGAAATTCCCTGCTCCCGAACCGAGTGATCCGATGCGGGTGGAATTCCCCGGTAAATCCCCTGGCCAGCATGGCGAGATGGATCCGCTCCGCCCGCAGCCAGGTGCGCAAGAGAAGATTGCTTAACAACGAACCATAAGAGCGCAACCCCAACCCTTTGTTGCCAAAAGCCCTAAGTTCGCGGGCGCGCGCTGTCCGGCCGCCTACCTCGGTAAGGACAAAAAGATAGCGATATAGAAAAAGCAGCTGCACGGTAAAGATCCGGGGCATGCCCAACTGGTCAAGGGCCTGACAGATCGCAGGAAAACCGGTTATGCCGACCAGAATGAGGGCGGCCCCGACCGTAAGCGCCGAGCGGACCAGAATGGAGGCGCAGGAGAGCCAGCCGCCGCTGATCCCAAGGGGGCCGAGACGAATCAGCACCGTCTGATCAAAAAGGGGGTTGAACAGCCCCACCATCAGGGCAAAGGGCAGGACAACCACGACCTTCCGGGCAATATGGCGAATCGGCAGATTGCCGAGCGCCATGATCACCGCCGGATAGAGAAAAAAAGGAAACAGCGCGGCCAGTTCGTATTTACCGAGGGAAACCACCGCCAGGATAAAGATCAGGGTCACCAGCACCTTGGCCCTGGCATCGAGCCGATGCATCCCCGTATTCCCCGTGGCCAGCAGGTCAAGCTGCCTGAAATCATTTACTGCTCCGGCAATGGATTCCATCCGCTTCTCCTAAGCAAAAGAGGGGAAGAGGCATTCCGCCTCTTCCCCGTGTTCACAAGATCCCCATAATTCCGGGCGCTTTCAGGCCACCCTGCCCCGTTTCCTTAAGACAATGCCGCTCAAGAAGGCAATGGCCAGAGTCAGCAAGCCACCGACAATTCCGGCCACGCTGGTTCCCAGGGGCGATTCCATCCCCGCCACGTTTTCCGGTTGTTGCGCCGGTTTTTTGAACGTATAGTCGGGCAAAAATGCAACTGACTTCTGAAGCGCGGCAAGTTTGGGATGCAACCCCGACCGCGGCTCGGCGAGCTCTTCGGTGCCAGTGACACCGGCAATGGCCCATTCCAGGCCGTCCGGTTTTTCCGAGGCAAACCAGGCAACCAGACCGCCGGTCAACAGGGCCAGGGCGAGAAAGACTTTCAGGACTTTACGTAACGGGGTTGCGCCAAGGGGCTGGCCCTCCTGGACACTCTGGATTATTTCCGGGCGGGCCTGATAGACAAAAGAAACCACGGCCCCAGTCACCAGTCCCTCCACCACCCCAATGGCCAGATGAATCGGTTGCATCAGACTGACAAAGGTGGCAAAGGGCAGGGAGGAAATCCCCGAAGCCACCGTCTCGGAAACCACGGCAAAGGCGCCCAGTTGGAGACCAATGACTGCGGCCACCGTGGCGGCCACCGTGATCCTGATCTTGCTCGGTGCGCTGCCGACCAGGGGCTTATAGATGAAAGGATAAGCAAGAAAGGTCGGGAAAAACCCGAGGTTGAAGATATTACAGCCCAGGGCCAGCAGCCCCCCATCGGCAAAAAACAGCGCCTGCACCACGAGCACCGAGGCAATGGTAATGAAGGCGGCGGCAGGCCCGAGCAAAACGGCAAGGAGAAGACCGCCGCCGAGATGGCCGCTGGAGCCGGTGGCCGGGATGGTGAAATTGATCATCTGCGCGGCAAAAAGAAAGGCGCCCAGTACCCCCATAAGCGGCGCCTTGCCAGTATCCATTTCCTGGCGCAGTTTTCGGGAACAGTATATGATGGTGCCGGCGGCAACAGCCCACATGGTCCCGCCGACTGCGGGGGATAATAACGCATCTGCCATATGCATGGTGTTTTTCCCTTATATATTAGAAGTTGTGCGATTATCTGCTAATATTTCCAGGTGACGCCCGCAAGTACAGTGTAGTCCGTCTCGGGATCATTGAGCCCGTATTTAATCCCGCAATCGAGATCAATCGTCTCGGAGAGAGCATAGGTCAAGCCTGCCAGGACGAAGGCGGGATCGGTGCCGGCGAGTTTGTCCGGATTGCTTTCAACGCCGAGGTTGGCGACCGCGGTGAGCTGCTCGGTCAAGGCAACCGTGGCCGCGATGGATGCATGCCAAAGGCCCTTTTCTTCATCCAGTTTATTCTCGTTTCTGATATAGCCGAGATTCAGATGGAAAGCCCACGGGTCCATTTCCTTGGAGGTGATAAAAAAGAGGCTATAGGTTGCCTTGCCCGCGCCCAACCCTTCTTCGTCGTCCCCGGCGAGCAGAGTAAGCCCTGGTTTCAGGGCAAGACTTAAGCCGTCATGCTCATAGAACCTCCACTTCATGGCGAGGGAGGTATCGGAGAAGCCGTTTTCGGTTATGGTGGCGGTATCGTCGCTGGTTCTGACCTGCAGATACGGGAGGTCGATAACGAGATCCACCGCTTCGCTGATCCCATAGGTAAAGGCTGCATCTCCCTGCCTTGTTTTTGTGGTAACCCCATCTGCTTTATCATATCCATATTCGCCGGTCAGTTCAAGCTGAGCCTTGCCTGTACCCATGGTGCCAGCATCGTCTGTAAGCAACGGGTGCGCGGCAAAAGCGACCGCCGCCCAGGCGAGAAAACCGAAAAATACAAGAGGGACAAACAGCTGTTGCATATAAGACTTAAGAGATAATTTCATTTCATACACGCCTACTATGCTATATTGCCGGGTAACACAACGTTTAATTTAGTAACACCCCCCAGATACAACACTCGCAAATAGGTGTCAATATATTTTTCACCAAAGTATTGGCGGCCTCCAAAACGATATTAAAAAAATTGAGCGGCAATCCAAAAACTATCCTGGATTGCCGCTCAAAAACCTGCGGGAATGACGGCAAAAACAAACGATACTTAGATAATTTCTAAATCTCTTAAACTTAAGGCACAAACAGAGCTTCTTTCTTCTCAATCACCGTGAAAACCTGAGCCAATTGATTTTTGCTTTCCTCCGGAACACTAATAAACCGACAGGCCAAACGGATACGCTTTGGCGAGTAATCTGGATTCATTTCCACCACCATCAGGTGTCTGGCCACAGTATACAAGCCGGAAACTTTCAGCGTGGCACCATCAAGTTTCATCTCCAAACTGGCCATTACCGGCAGAAACCATTGTATCTGCGAATAGGCGTCAATTTCAAACAACATCCCCCCCTCACTGAAATTGATGACCTCGCCGAGAAAAATGTTACTCCCCTGGGCCAGATTGACAATGGTGTCGGGAACACTGTAACGCTTGGTGTGGCGCATGGTATCATACGGGCAAAGCCTGGTAATGATTTGCCCGATATCGTTGGCCGCACAAGGAATGGTAAAATATTCCTCTATCCCGTAGTCAATGAGTTCCGCACAATAAGGCTGCTTTTGCGTTGAGGAGAACATGGCAAAATTAGTTCTTTGTTTCTCAGGCAAGGCAAGTCGTTGTTGGGCAAACTCAAGCCATTTCTTGCCAGAAGACTCCTTGGAAAATATTACCAGATGATAATGAGCCCCTTCGATAAGGCCCTGTGCCGCCTTGCTATCCTTGACCTCAGAAACAACTGCATCACTTATCGTAGCCTGAATCATGGTCCTGATTATGCGCCGCATACTGGCTGAGCTGTCCATGATAATAATATTTCTTGCCATCTTTCACTCCCTGGAGTCTCTTAGCAAAATGCCCAACCGAGATATGCACGAATAACATGCTGAAATAATTTAGCTTTATACATTTTGCTAATATTGTTTTAGATCAGCAAAAAATAACCAGGTAAGATGCCATGAACCTTACGTAAAAAAATATCATAGTTGGCAGGAGCGTGTCTATAAAAGTTTGCTCCCCTATCTTAAAAAGGGTGCGAAAACATCTTTTAACTGCCTGACAATTCCTGTTATTGTTTTATGGACACCCTATATCAAAAAACCACAACCAAGGAAAACCACTATGGGAAAAACCATCCGTTTCGGGATTTCGCTCGATGAAAACCTGCTGACCAGTTATGATCAGCACATCGAGGGCAAGGGCTACATGAACCGCTCCGAAGCAATCCGCGATCTGATCCGTTCCGCTCTGGTGGAAGAGAAATGGGATACGGGAGATGCGACTGCGGAAATGGTCGGCACTGTAACTTTAGTATACAATCACCATGTCCGGGATCTTTCCGACAAGCTGACCGAGCACCAACACGCCCATCACGACCGGGTTATCTCAGCTCTCCATGTGCATCTCGACGCGCATAACTGCCTGGAGGTTTTGGTAGTACGGGGGCCAGTGGGAGAGGTAAAGCGTATCGCCAGCGAACTCATCGGAGTGAAAGGGGTCAAGCATGGCCAACTGGTGATGACCACCACTGGCGAGGAACTACACTGATTGTGTTGTGGGTTCAGAAGTTAGGATTCAGAATTCGGGCTTCTGAATTCTGAATCCTGAATCCTGAACAGTTACACCAGCCTCAAACGGCAAGATCTATCTCCTGCACCATTCCTACTTCGCCGTTTTCCCCCAAAAAAATCGAGCTTTCCCGAAGCTGCCCCTGCAAGGTATTGCCACTGTCTTTCAGGGCAAAGGCTGTTTTAGCAGGGCTGAGCAGGATGGCTCCAACATTTTTATCCGCCAACCTGGCCAGTGATTCGTTGCCAGCCTCATCCCGCATCCAGATCCGCAGCTCGGCATACATGGGATCATTTTCATCAAGCCAGCCGTTGCCGTCACTGTCCAGCCGGGCCAATTCGTCAAATCCCTGGCCGGTCGCCGGACCAAAAAGCTCCAAACCGTTATTGATCATGCCGTCCTGGTTGCGATCAAAAGCCAGAAAACCGCTGCCAGGGGCAAGGCCTGCGATCTGCTCCGTCATGCCGTCCGCGTCAAGATCAAAGGCAAAGCGCATATCGCTCAATTCCACCGCCTTACCGCTAAAATTGATCACCAGCGGATCAACCAGCAAGGCGTCTCCGGCCCTGATCTGCACCATATTGGTGGCCACGAACTCCCGCTGCATGGAGAGATGGAGTTGAAAATCGATAGTCTGCCCATCTGCGGTAACAACCTGGCCGGTAGCGGAAAAAGTCATGGCCTCCTGCTCGCTAACCGTTTCCAGCAAATCGTATTCAAGACCCCATCCCTGACGGACAGGCGGCTGCTCTGCCAGATTTGTCTCCTGAGCCAGTGGAGCTGCGCCCGCACTTTCAGAGGAGCAAGGCGCAAAGCTGGTAATCCGAATCTTACGGCCAGTAAGCGCTTCCAGAATAAGACGCATAGCTTTAAGCCTGGGGTCTTCTTCTGGAGAATCCTCTATGGGCGCATCCGCTGCTGCACCGCCGGTTACCAATGCCTGGGCCGCCGCCTGCTGCTGGCGTGTCCGGGCTTCCGGGGAGATCTGCACCTGTGCCGCGGCTGGCTCTTCTTCCCCGGCAAAGACTGGCCGTTCATTGCCAACCCAGAGCCGAAGCGATTCTTCTTTGCTTCGTTCTTCGTGCAGGGTGTGAGTGCTGGTAAGATTTACAACAGCAGTAGCAATTTTCATGACGAAACCCTCCTGGAAGAAAAATTACCTCTTCAGGATACGTTTCGGCTTAAAGCAAAAAAACTTTATTTTTTCGTAAGCGTTCAGCAGC
>DOZO01000026.1:103573-133442 GCA_003517965.1 Desulfobulbaceae bacterium | reverse complement strand
TGTGCAATAGCACAATTCGCAGGCCTCTTTCGCGCATCTGCGGCACTGCTGAACGCTTACATTCCTGGGGTTACCTTAAATTTTGGTGCCCCTGGTGAACGATTACTATTTTTCTTTGCCTGTTTGCCACATTTCACGTATTCTACAACCTATGAATCTGAACGATTTTTTAAGAAAAGTCAAAGACCTGCCAACCATTTCCGCCGTGGCCAACGAAATCAATACCCGCGACCGGAATGACTCGCTCACCGCGAACTCGCTGGGAAAGATTATTACCCGTGATCCAGCCCTCACCGCCACCGTCCTGAAACTCGCCAACTCCCCCTTTTACGGCATGGCCCGCGAGATCACCAGCCTCGAACGAGCCGTTACGATTCTGGGCTTTAACACCATCAAAAATCTGGCTCTAACCATCTCGGTTTTTCATGTTTTCAAAAAACAGGACGGACAACTCCTGAACCTGGAAGATCTTTGGTATCATTCCCTTGGTGTTGCTCTTGCCGCAAAGCAGTTTGCCCTGCAAAGTCCAATTCTGGCCGCAGATAAAGCCATGCCGGAGCAAGCCTTTATCTGCGGCCTCATGCACGACATAGGCAAGATCGCCTTTGCCAAAAATCTCCCCAATGAAATGGCCGAAATTTTACAGCAGACCCGAAGCGGGACCATCGCCCAGCACGAAATTGAAAAAAATATTCTCGGTTTCAATCACCAAAGAGCCGGACAGGCCATGGCCGCCTCCTGGAACTTCCCGGAAGATTACCAGACGGTGATCAGGCTGCATCATACCCCCTCTGCCGCCGTCATCGGCGAGCCAAAATTAGCCGCCCTGGTCATGGCGGTTTATCTGGGCAACAATCTTGCCAAGACCCTGCACCTGGGAGAAAGCACGGACCCGCACCTGACCGCGGTAACCCCGGAAAACCTGAACAGCCTGAAGATCGACGAACAGAGCCTTGCCGAGATTAGCCAGCAGATCAGCAGCGATTATGAACACAGTCTTGAGGCTTGGTCATTATGAGGCAAGCCCCCCTAACCCTTGACACTGACAAAAACCCCCTGATTAGGCGGATCCAGTTCGTAATACCGTTTCAGCAGCAGGATGTTGTGCTTGGCAAGCACGGTTCCCTTGGTAAGCAATAAAAGTCCGGTGCCGCAAAACACGTCCCGGCTCACCTCCATCCCTTCCTCCAGGTCGCCAGGCAGCAATTCAGTTTCGATATGGTCTGTCTTAGGCCGGTTCTTTTTATAAAAATCCTCAGCCTGCGCAAGAACTACAGGTACCAGGTGGGGGTCGAAGAGTGTCCCCCGCAAAAGTTCCACCTCCTTGCGCATAAATTCAAAACCCTTAGCCCCTACAACCTTGCCGCTTTTCTTGTCAATGTAATCAACCAGGGTTATGATCCGGGCGCCCAAGGGGATATCCGCTTTTTTCAGGCCATCGGGAAAGCCGCTGCCATTGTAATTTTCGTGATGGCTGCGGATGATCCTTCCCACCTCTCGCAGCTCTTCTATCCGATCAATAGCCGCCTGACCGCGCACCGGATGCTGAAGATACTCCTCCCGCTCCGCGAAATTCATCTGCTCGGTCTCCCGGGCCAGCATAATATCAGGAATCCCTATCTTGCCGATGTCATGCAGCAAGGCCGCCACCATGATCGTTTCCCGCTCCTCACTCTCCAGGCCAAGTTTTTTGGCGACATTAACCGAGATCTCCGCCACATTGCGGGAATGAGTGCGCATCCGTTTGTTGCGCAACTCGATGAGCCCGGAAAAAGCAACAATGGTATTTTTAAAATTGGCCCGCAGTCGGCTGTTTACCACCTGTAGACTATCATAGCCCTTCTGAAGTTCCATGGTCTGCTCCTGGACAATGGCCTCCAGTTCCGTGTTCCATTTCTTCAACTCGGCGTTCTGTTGCTTGACCGTGGCGGTCAACCGCTTGTTTTCCGCCAGCAGATGATACATCTGCATGGCCCCCATAACTGAATGGACAAGCTCATCATCATTCCAGGGCTTGTTCAGATAGCGGAAGGCGCCGCCCCGGTTGATAGCGTCGATGGCGGCATTGACATCGGCATAGCCGGTAAGCAGAATTCGGATGGATTGTGGAGAAATCGCCTTGGATTTTTCCAGAAAATCAACCCCGGTCATCTCCGGCATCCTCTGGTCAGAGACAATAACGCCCACCCCGGCTTCCCTGGCCAGGATTTCCAGGCCCTGCGCTCCGGAAGAGGCGGTGAAAATTTCAACCTCTTCATCCATGAAAAGTCGGCGCAAGGAGCGTAGAATATTTTCCTCATCATCCACAAAGAGGAGCTTCCCCTTTTCCGGAACAACAGGGCTTGCCGTTTTACTCATGATTCTTCCTCGCAATGTTCACCACAAAATACCAGCACCGTTCCAACCTGCCCATCCGGTTCATTCATCATGGCCCCCCGCACGCATAACTTCTGCCCGGCCAGAGCCATCACCCTGCTAACCTCCTGACCCGGCTGCACCTCCTGCAGCAGAGCAACCCACTCCGTCGGCAAAACCTGCGCCGCCGTTTCGCCAAGGTGTGAGTGGCGAAAAACCCACATCATCTTCTCGGCCAGGCGATTCCGCTGCACCAGCGTCCCTTCCCGATCAAAACCAACTACCCCCACAGGGAGAGTGTTCAAGATGGTCTGACTATGTCTGAGTGCCTTGTTCTGAAACAAAAGCTCTTCTGAACGAGCCTCAACCTTCTCTTCAAGTTGCCTGGCAAAACGGACGAGTTCGGCATTGGCCTGTCGCAACTCTTCGTTAAGTTCACGATTCGCCTTGACCAGAAAATACCGCTCCACCGCCTTGGCAATGGTCATCTTGATTTCCTCGTCTTTCCAGGGCTTGGCTATGAATCGGTAAATCTGCCCCTCATTGATCGCCGCCACCACGGCCGCGATATCGGCATAGCCAGAAAGGACGATCCGGATAGTCTCGGGCCAGCGCTCATGCACCTGCTTAAAAAAAGCAACCCCATCCATCTCCACCATCCGGTAGTCGGCGATTACCACCTGCACCGACTGCTGCTCCATTATAACAAGCGCTTCCCTGCCTGATTCGGCGGTGAATATTTCGTAGTCCTCATCAAGAAAAAGACGCCTCAGGGATTTGAGGACACTGGCCTCATTATCCACGCAAAGAATGGTTACGTTTTCCCTCATCCTGCCGTCCTCACTCTGTCTTGATTGGCACGGTCACGGTAAAGGTCGTTCCCTTGCCAAGTTCGCTGGTTACCTCAATCCTGCCGCCATGTTTCTTGGTCACAATATCATAGGTTATGCTCAAGCCCAATCCGGTGCCCTTACCCACCTCCTTGGTGGTAAAGAACGGCTCGAAAATTCTGTTCAGGTTTTCCTGGGGAATGCCGCCGCCGGAGTCGGCAATGGCTATGCTTATCTCTGTCTCAGTCGCCCGGGTGGTGATCACAATCTCACCCAGGCCCTCAATGGCCTGCCCCGCGTTGACCAATAGATTCATAAACACCTGATTGAGTTGTTGCGGATAGCATTTGGTCAGCGGTAGATCACCATAATCTTTTTTTACGGTACATTTGTATTTCAGCTCATTCCAGATGATGTTCAAAGTGTCATCCAGGCAATGGTTGATATCAACCATTGTATAATCTGACTGATCAATCCGGGAAAAACTTTTCAGGTTCTGGACAATCTTGCGGACCCGTTCCACGCCATCCAGGGACTCGGCGATCAGGGAAGGCAGGTCTTCAAGAACAGGCTCTATCTTGAGCTGCTTGCGGATCTCGGCCAGACGAGTAGCCCGGTCGTCACCCTCTTCCTGAGGGTAAATCTCCGCCTGCATCTTTAAAAATTCCGTTATCCGACCCAGGTATTTCTGAAGGGTGCCCAGGTTACTGGTGACAAAACCGATAGGGTTATTGATTTCATGGGCTACCCCTGCGGCCAACTGGCCGATGGAGGCCATTTTCTCCTGCTGAACAAATTGGGACTGGGTTGCTTTCAATTCATCGTAGGCGCCCTGTAGCTCACAATTCTTTTTTTCGATGATCTGTACCATCCGGTTAAACTGCATGCAAACCAGCGCCACCGGATCATCAACTACCTCATGATAAAAATCGCAAGCCAGACAATTATTCGGCTTGTACTCGCCAATATCCCGCGCCATCCCCCTACAATCTCTTGTTCCAGCAACGGCCCAGCATTGCAGGGGCTTGCGGCCAAAACAGGCACATTCTTCCTGACCGCATTGCATCATCTGCCAGCAGGACTCATGATCTGGTGGCAGGGCAGGGAAAAACTCTCCCATATTCCCAACCGTTACCCGCTGGATCATGGAGGAAACCTCCTCCAAAGCACCTTCAAGCCTTTTTCTGTTCTTCTCAATATTGTCCTGGGCCCGCTTCCGTACAGAAATATCATGGAGGGTAATAATCCGTTTGGGCCCCTGATCACCTTGAATTGCAGAAAAATAACACTTCTCCTGAAAGACCCGGTTACTGGGTTCGTGCAACAATTCTTCCGGCAGACCGTTGGACTGCTCCACATCCTGACGCAACCCCGCTGCCCGAAAAAGCTCTTCCCAGTTTCGGCCCAGAATTTCAGGATACGGCATTTCCAGAAGATCGCACAAGGCCTTGTTGCAACGCTGTACCTTGCCCTCGGCGTCAACCAGGAGAACCAGATCAGAAACCATGTCCATGGCCATGACCCATTCGTCCTTGGCTCGTTTGACCTGGGTAAAAAGCTGCTGCAACTCCTCATACTTCTGCCGGGTCACCGAACCGACCAGCGCCTCAGTTTTTCGCGCACCAGCAAGATTTTCCGGCGTGATAATGGGATTCATTTCGGATATACGCCCTCCCCTCTATACCCTGTGACCTCCTCATAATATAAAAAGGCCTCACGAATCTGGGTCCGCAATTGATCTACCTCCCAGGGTTTAGTCAAAAATTTATAGATGGCGCCCTCATTAACCGCTTGGGCAAGGGTGTCAAACTCAGCATATCCTGTCAGCATCATCCGCACAGCGTCAGGATAAAGTATCTTAACGCGGCTGAGAAACTCAGCCCCACTCATTCCTGGCATCCGCTGATCGGAAAGAACCACCTGCACTGGATTTTTAGCCAGGAGTTCAAGCCCCTCACAAGCACTGGCCGCAGTGAAGATTTTGTAACCTTCATTCGCCAACACCCGCTGGAGCACTTCAAGAATACCGATTTCATCATCTACGACAAGCAGAGCACGAGATGGCCGAACAGCTTCCTGCCCCGACAAACGCACGCCCTGACGCACCAACTCGGCAAACTCTTCGGCAGGCACAGGTTTGCTGAAGAGATACCCCTGTATTTCATCACAGTTATTTTGCCGCAGATACCCTGCCTGGGCCTCGGTCTCGACGCCTTCGGCCACTACCCCAAGGCGCATCCGATGAGCCAGAGCGATAACCGAGGTGGCGATCGTGGCAGAGCCTGGGTCGGTGACGATATTGCGGACAAAAGAAATGTCGATCTTCATCTGGTCAATGGGAAAACGACTCAAATAGGCAAGACTGGAATAACCAGTGCCAAAATCGTCCAAGGAAAGGCGAACACCAATGCGCTTCAAGGCGGTCATGCGCGCCACCGCTTCTTCCGGCTCCTCCATCAACATACTCTCAGTCAGTTCCAGCATCAGGTCTGAAGGCTTCACCTCATAATGCGCCAAGGTCTTGGCAACCACATCCTCCAGACTGCTGCTCCGAAACTGGCGGGCCGAGACATTAACCGCCACCTTGATCTCCCCCAATCCTTTCTCCAGCCAAGCCTTCATCTGCCGACAGGCATCCCGAATTACCCAGGCGCCGAGAACCTCAATCAAGCCAGTTTTTTCAGCGGCGTGGATAAACTCCAGCGGCGGCACCAGGCCGAAATCAGGCCGCTGCCAGCGCACCAGGGCCTCGGCCCCCACGATCTGCCCGCTGCGCAGATCGACCTTGGGCTGATAATAGAGAACAAACTCCTCCTGTTCCAAAGCCTGGCGCAACGCCTCCTCCATATCCAAGGTGGCCCGGGCCTGAACATTGAGCTCGCTGGTGTAGTAACAAAACTGCCTGCCACCCAGCTCCTTTGCCCGATGCACCGCCGTCTCCGCCCCGATCAACAGGTCCTGCACCTTGTCACCATTCTGAGGATAAACACTGATGCCAACACTGGCCCGCACATAGATCTTACCCCCGTCCGGCAACGTGAACGGCCCCTCCAGCGCCTCCTGGATAGTGGCCGCCACGATCTCCGACTCCTGATACTCATGCAACGCCTCCAACACCAGAACGAACTGATCCCCAGCCAAACGCGACAGGGTATCTTCCTGGCGCAATCTGGCTTGCAACCTGCGCGTGACCGCGACCAGCAGAATATCGCCAACGGCATAGCCATAGCTGTCATTGATGGTCTTGAAGCAATCCAGATCGATCACCAACACCGCAGCCCAAGTACCATCGCGACTGGCCCGTTCCAGGGTGTGTTGTAAGCGCACCTCCAGAAGCATCCGGTTAGGCAGACCGGTGAGGGAATCATAATGAACCAGCCGTTGAAACCGCTCTTCGTCCAGTCTAAGCTGGCTAAGGTCTGTACTCACCCCCACGTAATGGGCAGGATCGCCCTGTTCGTTGTAAACGACGGTAATGGTGAGCAGCTCTGGATAAATTTCCCCGTTCTTGCGCCGGTTCCAGAGCTCGCCCTGCCATTGGCCTTTTTTCAGCAGACTCGCCCACATATCCTTATAAAAGGCGCGGTCATGCCGCCCTGATTTTAAAAGACGCGGGTGTTCACCAATAACCTCGGCCTCGGTATAACCGGTGATTTCAATAAAGGCCGGATTAACCGCAAGAATCTTGAGCGCAAGATCTGTGATGATCACCGCATCGCGAGTATTGGCCAGGATCGAGGCATAAATTCGCAACTCCTCCCCGTCCGCCCATAACATCTTACCAAAGGTCATATTCCCGATCTCCAAGCTGGATAGTTATCAGATAATATCTTTTTTAGTCTGGCAGAAAAGATAAAAAAGAGCTACCAGAAAGGTTTACCTTAAGGAAATTAATCACCCCAGCGGCACCAACTCTATCTCGCCCCAGGCACCCAGCTCCTCACCCCGAATAATAACCACGCCCAAAATCCCCGACACGACACGAGCCTTGGCCAGCGCGGGTTCAAGGCTCTGCCCCGGCTGCACCGCATTGCCAGCCAGGGTGGCCACTGCGTCGGCCAGGGCGGTGTCTTTGGCCAGCACCGTTACAGAATCGGCCTCACCCAGGCTTAAGGAATGGCCCACGCTGCCGGAGGAGGTGCAGATACCCAAGGGCATGCTGCTGGCGGCAATCTTCAGACCCACCCGGTTGCTGAGCGGCGAGGTCCCGGCAAAAATACCGACCACGCTCTCCTGTCTGCGACAACAGTAGATGTCACCGCCGTTTTCTACCACCACCTCCCCAGCCCCAGCCGCCAGAAGATCCTTCCCGACATATTCAGCAATAGCCCCGGCCACCGCAGCCATGGGGCCAACCTCCGCCGCCTGACCCGCTGCGAGCATGGCCTTGACAATCGGCGGCGCTGTAGGATCGGCAGGCAGAGGAGCAAGGGTGGTGGCAAATTCCGGATGGTGGGCAATATAGCTTTCCAACTGACTGCGATACTGAAAAACTGCTGCGCTCGCCTCAGCACGCAGATCTTTTCCAGCCAGGATATGCAGATCGGTTTCCCTGATCCGCACCTCAAAAGCGACCAACTCGCCATGCTCAACACGATTGCGATAGGTTCTTTTCTGATACGAACAGGGGTTCGGATGTTTCTTTTTTCTTTTAATGGTCACGGTATGGCTGGTATGGTAAATGGGTTGTTGATGTAGACTCTTGGCGGCAAGTATAGCGAATTACGAAACAAGCGGCAAGGATGTTTCGCCCAGGCTTGAGCAGACGAAAAATGGATCAGGACCAGCAGACGCGACTCATTCTTTTTACCCGCTACCCAGAACCGGGCCGGACAAAAACCAGACTGATTCCGGCTCTGGGAGCCCAGGGCGCGGCTGCCCTCCAGCGGCAGATGAGTGAAGAAATGGTCGCCCAAATGGCGCAGTTTGCGAACCAATATCCGGTTATCCCGGAAATTCGCTATGCCGACGGGGATCCGCAGGCCATGGAGGCCTGGCTTGCCTGCAACATCCCCTGTGTCGCCCAGGGAGAAGGAGATCTGGGCTTGCGCCTGCATCGGGCCTTTACCCAGTCCTTTGCCCAAGGCGACCAGGCGGTGGTGATTATCGGCGCCGACTGCCCCGGTCTCAGCCCGGCCATTTTTGCCCAGGCCTTTGCCGCCCTGGACAAAAATGATCTGGTACTCGGCCCAGCCATAGACGGCGGCTATTACCTTATCGGTCTCAAGCAGCCGGCCCCAACGCTTTTTGCCGAGATTCCCTGGGGCAGCGGGGAAGTGCTGACCGCGACCCTGAAACAGGTGCAGGCTCTTAAACTTTCCATCCATCTTCTGGAACCCCTTGCCGATGTTGACCGCCCCGAAGACCTGCGCTATCTCAATAATTATTCCTACCCTTAATGAGGCAGCCTGCCTCGGCCAGACCTTGGCCGGGTTAATCAAACAACCAGGGGTAGAGGTGATCGTCGCCGAT
Organism: Desulfobulbaceae bacterium; assembly: GCA_003517965.1. Taxonomy (GTDB): domain Bacteria; phylum Desulfobacterota; class Desulfobulbia; order Desulfobulbales; family Desulfurivibrionaceae; genus Thiovibrio. The sequence continues at coordinate 124,785 of DOZO01000026.1, read as the reverse complement.
GGCGGCAGTCAGGACCAGACCATAGCCCTGGCCACCACAGCCGGGGCCACAGTGATCTCCACGCCGCTCGGGCGAGCCAGCCAGCAGAATGCCGGAGCGCGGGTGGCACAAGGCCAGGTACTGCTTTTTCTCCATGCAGACACCCAGCTACCGGAGGGGTTTGTTGCTCAAATCCATGCCGCCCTCTCTCTGCCAGGCATTGTGGCCGGGGCCTTCCGCTTCGCTGTTAGCGCTAAAGGCTGGCGCTTCCGCTTGCTTGAATATGGCGTCAATCGGCGCGCCGCCTGGTTTGGTCTAGCCTATGGCGACCAGGCCCTGTTTTTGCCCGCCGCCAGCTTTCGGGCCATAGGAGGCTTTAAAGAACTAAGTCTGCTGGAGGATCTTGATCTGGTGCTGCGCTTGCGCAAAATCGGTCGCCTCGCCCTGCTGCCAACCCCGGCCCTTACCTCGGCCAGACGCTGGCAACGTCTGGGTCTGGCGCGCACCACTCTGCTAAATCAAATGATTCTACTTGCTTTTTTTTGTGGAATCAGTCCGAATCGGCTTGCTCTCTGGTATAACAAGATCCGGAAGAACAAGGGCGGGCTCCTTGGGAAGCAGGAGCCGGTGCAGATTCTGATCCGGAACAAAGGCAAGCAAAAACCCTGAACTCTTACGCAGATAGGGCGCGGCCAGGGAATTGGCCAGCAGCGGATTGGCCTCTGCCAGCAACCCGGACAAAACCATGAAACCAACGCTAACAATCACGCCGGCCTTAACCAGACCGAAAATTCCGCCCATAAACCGGTCAAACCAGCCAAGCAGCGAGAGGCTCATAACCTTTTTCAGCACATAGCCCAAGGCGATAACCCCGAAAAAAACCACCAGAAAAAGCAGAGCGTAGGTGACCAAAAAACAGAGCTGGGGTGAGGTGACCACGGAAGAAAGGCGAGGACTTATCTGCTCGTAATAGCGCCCGGCAAAAAGGTAGCCAAGAATAAGCGCGGCCATGGAGGCCAACTGGCGGATGAACCCGACCCAGATACCACGGGCAAGAAAGAAAAGAATGATGACGATGGCACCGAAATCAATTGCGGTCATGGTTGTTTTCCTGAGGTATGATTTTCTTTGACTTACAAAAACTTGCAGTCAAGAGCAAGGATTTTTGCACCCAGAGGGTATAAGTTTCGTATGAGCCGGCAAGCTGCTCAACTCAGCTTTATGAGCATCGGACAAGCCATGGCCCAGGCCAGATTGTCTGTAAAAAAACAGAGGACGGAGATGTTGGTCTGGCACTCCTGCTGTCTGCTCGCAGTAAAAGTCAGCGCCAGCGGTTCTTGGGGGGTGCTACGCCCGCCATGCCCTGCAAGCAGGCGAATATCCAGCAGACCGAGCAGGGGGCTGATGCGAACCATTTTACGCACCGCCTCCTTGGCCGCCCACAGCAGGGTGAGTTGTTCTGTTTTTGTAAAAGATTGAGGCAGAGCGGCTGTCAGGAGATCTTCTTCTTCCGGAGTGGCAAAGCGTTTTTTGACCGTATGCATTTTTGCGTCGGGTTGTTGGATGTCAAGCCCGCAGGGGAGATTTGCCGCCAGGGCCGCAGCCAGATGCCCGCTATGGGAGATGGAGATGAAGGGGGCCACGGGCCTGACCCCTGCTGCCAGATAGGGGCGACCATCTTCTTCACTCTGGATCACCAGGCTGTGCCAGTCCATCTCAGCCTTGTTCAGAAGTCCTGCTGCCGCCCATTTGGCGGATAGTCGTCCGCCCAGCCACTCCGTGCGTCTTTTTTTCAGGTGAAATCCGCTCCATTGCTCCAGCTCGGCGGCGCTTAGATAACGGCCGACCACATCAGATGGACAGTCAGCCAAGACGGCAAGCGGCACTGCCCCCAGCCGCAGCCGGGTCTCTGGGCTAAAATGCTGTTGCCAGCGTGGCCAGCATTGTTTCAAAATGGCTTGGGTAAATGCCATTGTTTTCTCCATGTATAAAAGGGCACGGTATGCCGTGCCCCTACTGTATGATTAAATATAACCTGACTGCGCCAAGAATGGTGCCGGAAAACCGCAGAGCTTCCTGCGATCAAGTTGGCCCCTGTTGTTTAGCGAAGCTTATGCAGTTAAATCTATCTTGATGATCTCCTTGACTAATAGGAAATGATTATCGAGGGAGTATATTTCACAACAATTTTGCTTCGCGTTTTGAGCGATAATCAAGTCAGGTATTCCTATGCCATTCAACCCGTTTTTTAAGCACTCATATTGAAATTCAATTATTTGCTCCCAATTTATGTTTAGTCGCAATTTGTTGATACTATGCAATAATAAGATTATTCTGCTTTGGTTTCGCGCTTTCAAGAAAGGAACTAATTCGGCAAGTATCAGGTCGTTGGTGACTACGAGATTTTCATCTATAATGAAATCGAGTTGATCGAGGCCTTTGCCATGCCGAAAGTATTCTACCCAGACAGAGGTATCGACTAATACCGACATTACCGACACCGAAGAGTATTCAAGTCAATATTTAAGTCTATGGTCCCTTTAAAGTTTTTTAATTCAGCTATTTTTGATTTTCTTATTAACTCCTCCAGCGCCGTAATGATGACCTTAGTCTTGGTTTCTAAATGCGTGACCTTCATTGCCTCTTCAAGTAAATCATTGGGTAAATCTAATGTTGTTCTCATATCTCTACCTCCTATATGCACAGGATAAGCATTTTATGCATACTGTGTCAACTTTTTCGTAAGCATGCGCCAGGAACTGAAAAACGTAGTCCAACCAAGGAGTAACCAGCAATGGAACTAATGTCTTTTCTCAAACAGGTCCCGCTGTTTGCCGGCTTGACCAGCAGCCAGTATGACGAACTGGCCATGATCATCACCCTTCAGGACTATCGTCGCGGCCAGGGCATCTTTGCCGAAGGCGATCCGGGAACCGGATTTTATGTAGTTATGGAGGGATTGGTCAAGATTTACAAACTTTCCATTGAAGGCAAGGAGCAGATCCTCCATATCTTCGGGCCAAGGGAGCCTTTTGCCGAGGCCGCCGTCTTTATCGGTTCGACCTTCCCAGCTCATGCCCTGGCTCTCGAGAAAAGCCGGACCATCTTTATCCCACGCCGCGCCTTTATCGAACTGATCCAGATCAATCCGGCCCTGGCCATGAACATGCTGGCAGCCCTGTCCATGCGGCTCAAGAAGTTTGCCCATCTGATCGAGGATCTTTCGCTCAAGGAGGTGCCGGGCCGGGTGGCCGCCCATCTTCTCTATCTCAGCGGCCAACAGGGGGACAGCGACACCGTCAAGCTCAACATCGGCAAGGCGCAACTGGCCAGCCTGCTGGGCACCATCCCGGAAACCCTCTCCCGCATCCTGAGCAAACTCGGCAAACAGGGATTGATCAACAGCGAAGGCCCACAGATCACCATTCTGGATCGGGATGGACTTGAGGACCTGGCCATGGGAGAGAAGCTATGAAGCTGCCAACTAAGTAATCGTTCACCAAGGGTACAAAATTCAGGCTGCCCCAGAATTGTAACCGTTCAGCAGTGCCGTAGATGCGCGTGTCAATCGTCGGCAGCAGTGCCGACCAAGAGGTTTGCGAAATGTGCTATTGCACATGAGCAGGCCGATGACAAAGCAGATGCGGTGCTGCTGGACGGTTACAATCACTGCTCCAACCCAAACTCATACGCCATCCCGGTCTTGCCCAGGTGAACAAGGATATTCTTTAGCCCTTGCAGGGTATCCACCTGAAAGTTTATCTGCCAGGCAGAGGTGCGTGACGGTTGGCTGGAAAGCAGCTCAACCTCGCTGATTTTCATTTCTTCCGGGGCCACGCCCAGCATCATCAAAACCCGGTTGCGGGACGGGGCCGCCAGAATCAGGATGGTCTGCATCTTGGGCACCGGCGTTTCCTTGAGCCGCCAGCGCACCTCCACCACATCCTCCCGCTGGATATTCAAAGAGGTGATAGTGGTACATTCCTTATGATGCACAGAAAGCCCCCGTTCGCTAAGCAGGCCGTACAGCCAGTTTTCCGTGGGTATCGGGTTGCAGCAGCGGGAAAATTTGATGCAAACTGGATCCAGGGTGGCAAGCTCAATACGGTTCAAGCTGCCGGTGGGAGGCAACAGAGTTTCCCGATCCGCATACAACCGGCCTTTGATGTTGCCAATGAGTTCCCGCAAGCGGAATCTTCCCTCGCCCAAACCAAGAAAAAGCTCTGGCAACCCACTTGCCCCAAGCGCAGCTATTATACTCCCCATGCCAGGATTTTCCAGAAGATCACAGGGTAGACCATAGCGTTTAAGTTCCTGACGCAGGATGCTCTCGCCAATCATCCGCGCCAGGGATTCGCGCCGTTGACGGAACAGTTTGGAAAGCTCCGCCCGGGCTCTGGGGGTTTGGCAGAGTTGCTGGATTTCCGGCTCGAAACGCACCGGCTCTTTCTGACAGATGATCTCCACCTGATCGCCATCTTCGAGAATGGCGTCGGCCGCAACCTGACGATTGCCGATTTTGGCCATGATGCAACGTTTACCCACATCGGTATGCACCCGAAAAGCGAAATCCAGCACGATGCTATGAGCGGGAAGTTCAATCGGGTCGCCTTTGGGGGTATAGGTGTAGATGGCCTTTTGGCCGCTGACCGCGATCATCTCCCGGTAGGAGAGATCCCCTTCCGTCCCCAGGATATCCAGCATCTCCCGCAGTTCCACCTCAAAACTGGAAGGCATTTTCTTGTGGACAAACCATTCCCGAACCAGGCCGGTGCGAGATGAGGTGGTCATCTCGGCGGTGCGGATCTTGAACAGGTAATTTTGTCCCTTGATATTGGCCCGGGTATGCAAACTCTGATAACCGGTAGCCTTGGGAGTGGCGATAAAATCCCGGATGGTTCTGGGGATGGGCGGATAATTCTGATGAATAACCCCAAGAATCCGGTAACAGGTCTGGATATCATTGGTAATGATGATAAAGCCCAGGGGGTTGGCCACGGTTTTATGCAAAACCTTCTGCTCCGAATCAAAGTAAGCCCAAAGTCCCCTGGGATTGAGACGGATTTCGTGGGTGATCCAAGCCTCCTTCATCCGTTCTTCAAGGGTCTGTTTGATGGCCAGCACCTCTGCACTGTCCTGTAGCCGCTTGATGGCAGCCAGCACTTTTTGACTTTGCCGGGGAAATTTATACATCAAGGCCAGGGTGTACAGCTCACGCTTAATCCTGTTCAAGCCCATGATTTTGGCCATGGGCGCATAGATGTCCAGGGTTTCATCGGCGATTTTCTGCCGCTTGTCCTTGGGCATGGAAGCCATGGTCCGCAGGTTATGCAGACGGTCAGCCAGCTTGATCAATAAAACCTCAAGATTAGCTGCGGCCCCGGAGAAAAGCTTACGATGAACCAGCTTGTAAAAGGTCTGTTTGTCTCCGGAGAAGTTGGCGATCTTGGTACAGGCATCGACAATGAGGGCGATGTTCTTGCCAAAGATCTCGCCGATTACCTCACTGGTCACTTCTGGCACATCCTCCACCGTGTCGTGCAGGACAGCGGCGGCCAGCAACTCCGGATCGCGAATCTCCAGCTCATCCACCAGGATTTTTGCCACCTGGAGGGGATGGCTGACATAGACCTCGCCGGACTTGCGCCGTTGATCCTGATGGGCGGATACAGCAAAAGACAGCGCCTCCCAGAAGACCTTGGCCGAACCTTCCTGACCGCCGAGAACCTGCTCCATGTACTCGCAATAATCGGCTATGTGAAATTTTTTGCAAGAGGTCATAGGTAGTAACTGCTCTTTCTTGTCCGGTGATCTGGGTAATTTGAATGCCCTGCCCTTACGAATAAGGTATTATAGTAATTATCCAATTCCGACATTAAGCGGAATAGTTACATATTATATACAGAGATCAATTTATTTTGTCAGGATATTTTGTTCTCTGCCCTTGTGCACGTTCCATTTCTGCAAAAAATAGCAGAAGAGAGGTATATCAGTGACCCATAAAAGAAAGATTGCCCACAACAAACATGGCCGACCAGGCAAACGACCGCGGGAAATCAGCCGGGTGCCGCGACAACATCAGGAAACCCGCTTGGAAGGCGAGATCCTGGGCCAACTCTACACTGCGGAGATGCCACTTTCCGCAGCTGATCTTATGGTGGCCCTTGGCACTATCAAGAACCACCGCCAGGAGGTACTGGGAGTGCTGGATGATCTCTGCCGGCGCAAGCTGCTTGCCTGTAAACGTGACACCTATGCCCTGCGCAAGAACGTGGAGCTGTTTGCCGGGCCGATCAGTGTAACTCCCAAAGGCTATGGCTTTGTTGCCCCCAGCGAAGCCCCTGCCGAACTTAAGCTCGACAAGGACGTCTTTATCCCGCCCGGCATGCTGGGCGGCGCGGCCCACAACGACAAGGTGCTGGTCCAGTTGATGAGCCGCCGCCAGGAGCGTTATGAGGGCCGGGTTATCGCAGTCATTAACCGAGCCACCACCAGACTGGTCGGGGTTTACATGGCCGGGGGCAACACCGGCCTGGTGACCCCGGAGGACAGTCGCTTTCCTTACAATCTGCTAATCCGCAAGGAGGACAGCCGGGGGGCCAAGAACGGCGACGCGGTTTTAGCCGAGGTAACTTCCTTTGCCGCCGGACAGCGCAACCTGGACGGCATCATTCTTGAGGTGCTGGGCGATCCCAAGGATATTCAGGTGCAGACCGAAATGGTTATCCGCAAGTTTGATCTGCCCCATCTCTTTACCCAAGAGGTGATCGGACAGGTGGAGGCCCTTGACCCGGAGGTGGACATGTCCGCCTCCCGCACTGATCTGCGCCAGGTAGTCCATGTGACCATCGACGGGGAAACAGCCCGGGATTTTGATGACGCCGTGGCCATCGAGCCCCTGAAAAAGGGCTATCGGCTCTATGTCTCCATCGCCGATGTCAGCCATTATGTGCGACCGCAAACCCCGGTTGATGCAGAGGCCTACCAGCGCGGCACCAGCGTCTATTTCCCCACCCGGGTCATCCCCATGCTGCCGGAGCGCTTGTCTAACAACCTCTGCAGTCTGGTGCCCAATGAGGACCGTTACACCTTCACCGCCGTGCTTGATTTTGACGAGCAGGGCAACCGGCTGGACAAGCGCTTCGTCAAAAGCATCATCCGCAGCAAATATCGTCTCACCTACACCATCGTCAAGCAGATTTTGACAGACCAGGATGCCACGGTGCGCGGCCAGTATGCCGACATGGTGGCGGATCTGGAACGCATGGGCCAACTGGCTTTAAGCTTGGAAAAGCAGCGGGTTAAGCGAGGAAGCATCGGCTTTGAACTCCCGGAACCCATAGTGGTGCTGGGCGAGGACAACACCGTGCAGACCATCAAGCGGAGCGAGCGCAATCAGGCCCACAAGCTCATCGAGGAGTTCATGCTCGCCGCCAACGAGGCGGTGGCCGAGGCCCTGGAACAAGGCAAGATCGACAGCCTCTACCGGATTCACGAACCGCCCGACCCGCTCAAGGTGGCCGAATTCACCGAATTTGCCCAGAGCATGGGGCTCAAGGTCGATGATGAGGGCGGCGGCTCGCCCAAATGGTTCGGCAAGGTGCTGGCCATGGCGGCAGGCACCCCCCAGGAATACATCATCAGCAATCTCCTGCTGCGCACCATGCAACAGGCCCGCTACTCCCCCCACAATCTCGGCCATTTCGGCCTGGCTGCCACCCACTACACCCATTTCACCTCCCCCATCCGCCGCTATCCAGACCTCATGGTTCACCGGGCCCTGGCCGCCAGCCTGCAAAAAAAAGGGAAAGCTTTGACCAGCGGCGAGACAGTGTCCAGCGAAGAGGCGGGCGGGTTTCTCTCCAAACGGGAGCGGGTGGCGGTGGAGGCTGACCGGGAGATGATTGAACGGCTCCAGGTTCATTTCATGGCCGACAAGATCGACGAAACCTTCGAGGCCCTTATCTCCGGGGTCACCGCCTTCGGCTTGTTTGTCGAACTGACCGAAGTCTTTGTCAACGGTGCCGTGCCCATCACCGAGATGCGCGACGATTATTACGAACTGGAGGAGGGCCGCCACCGGCTCATCGGCCAGCGAAGCAAAACCGTCTTCCAGCTCGGCGATCTGGTGCGGGTAAGGCTGACCAGCGTGGAGATCCCCCGGCGGCGGATAAATTTCAGCGTGGAAGAAAAACTGGCCCGCGCCACAGACACCTTGGCCGCACCGCGTGCAGACAAACGCCCGCGCGGCAACTCTGCAGGCCGCAAAAAGTCCTCCACGCCAACAAGAAAACGCAAAAATATCAGCAAATGACCAAAGCGAAACAGGATAAGGTGCGGGAGCTGATGGCCAAAACAGCCATCGTCCTGGTTTCCCCAAAATTTGCCGAAAATATCGGCTCTGCGGCAAGAACCGCAGCGAACATGGGGATAGGCCAACTCATTCTCGTCTGTCGGGAAATGCCTGATCGCGAGAAGATGCTTAAGCTCGCCACCGCCAAAGCGGCGCATCTTATCGACAACCTGGAACACCATCAGAAGCTGGGCGAGGCATTGGCCCCCTTTAGTTGGGTGCTGGGCACCTCGGCACGTCAGGGGAGAAAACGTAGCACGGTTAACAGCCCCAGACAGCTCATGAGCGAAATCCTGCCCCAGCTCACAAACAACCGGGTCGCCCTCCTTTTCGGCCCGGAAGACCGGGGCCTGGCCAACGCAGAACTCCGCTACTGCAACCAGATCACCACCATACCCACCGTGGATTTCTCCTCCCTCAACCTGGCCCAGGCCGTGGCTATCCTCTGCCACGAACTCCATTACAGCCTCCTGGAAGCGACAGAGCGCAATACCTTGCCCAAATCGGTTCCCAGGCAAGGAGACAAGCAGGCGCTGGAGGCCATGTTCGGCCATGTGGAAGAGGTGCTGCAGACCATCGGCTTTTTAAAAAACGGGGAGGATGATTACTGGATGAAGAGCATCCGCCAGTTTTTAGGGCGACTCGGGCTGAAGTCAAAGGAGATCAAGATTATCAGGGGGGTCTGCCGACAGCTACTCTGGCAGGACGAACAAAAGAGCCATAGCGAAGGGAAAAGGTAACCATTCAGCAGTGCCGATAAAGCAGATGCGGTACTGCTGGATGGTTACCTAAAACATCCGCTTTTTCCAGAGAATAAACCCCGCCAGCCCAGTCAGTGATAACGAAAGCCCCAGGACAACCCAGAAGCCAAGCCTTTCAGCCGGGAAGGGTACCCCCACGTTCATGCCCCAGAAACTGGAAATCATGGTCGGAATGGCGATCAAGATGGTGATCGAGGCCAAAAGCTTCATCACCTGATTCAGGTTGTTGGAGATAACCGAGGTAAAAGCATCCATCATCCCGCTCAAGATATCGGAATACATCTTCACCATCTCCAGAGCCTGCCGGTTTTCAATAATGGCGTCCTCGAGAATATCCTCATCCTCTTCATACTGGGGCAACAAATGTTGGAGAGTGCTATTCTTTCGCAGGCGCAGCAGTCGCTCCAGCACCAGGCCATTGGCGCGCAAGGCCACGGTAAAGTAAGTGAGGCCTTTTTCCATGTCGAGAAGTTGAAATACCTCCGCATTGTTCATCGATTTCCGCAGATGCCGCTCAATCTCATCGGTCTGGCGATTAATCTGATGGATGTAATGCAGATATACCTTGGCGGTCTTGTAGAGGATCTGAAAGAGAAAACGGGTGCGTTTGCCGGTATTATAATAGGCAGGGGCCCCAGGACCAACAATGTTGCCAGGCAGAATCTCGGTTTCTTCCAGCGAGACGGTAATAACCTGATCCGGGGTCAGAATGATCCCGAGCGGCAGGGTATCGTACATGTCCGGCCCGCGCAGCATCGGAAAATTGGTGAGCACCAGCATGCAATTATCTTCGATTTCGATACGGGAGCGTTCTTCTTCATCCAGGGCCGCGCGAAGAAAGTCTTCCGGCACGCCGGTCGCCTGAGCAACCGTACTGATTTCCCCTGGGGTAGGATTAACCATGCGGATCCAGGATCTTGGCACAGGCCCGCTATCAGTAACGATCTTTAATTGATGATCAAAGCGTTTGTACACGGTAAGCATGTCAGTACGCCTCTTGATTCTATGGAGGATTGTTCGGTCAGCGCCAGATTCAAAAGCTCTTTACTTGGTTTCAGAAACCCATGTCAACCGAAAAGAGTTTGGCAGCTACAGGCCATGCAGAGGACAGCTATCGCAAAGCGGGTTGGATTTTTTGCAATATTCCTTGGCAAGGCGAACCAGAAGAGCGTGGTACTCATTAAAAAGCTGGGCCTCGGTAGGCAGCTTGCCCAGAAACAGCTCCTGAATCTCTTCATAACCGGCATCTTCGGCGATAAGGTCATGGCGAAGCAGGATGCGGTAGGTGTAGGCATCCACCACAAACACCGGCTTGCCCGCGGCATAAAGGGTGATGGAGTCGGCGGTCTCCGGGCCGATCCCCTTTACAGCCAGCAGCTTTTCCCGAAGGGTATAGGTGTCCTGATTGAAAAAATCCTCCAGACTCCCGCTATCTTCACGGATGGCGGCAAAGAGACCCTTGAGGCGCCTGGCTTTCTGATTGTAGTAGCCGGAAGGCCGAATCTTTTCGGCCAGCACCTCTAAGGGCAGGTCTTCCAGCGCCTCAAAAGAAAGCAACCCGTCCTGGCGCAAGGTCTCAATGACCATGCTAACATTGCGCCAGCTGGTGTTTTGGGTCAGAACCGCACCGAGCATGATTTCAAAGGGGGTGTCACCTGGCCACCAGTGCTGAGGGCCAAAATGATCAACAAGACGGGTATAAATCTCCTTAATCCGATTGCTCACGGTTATTACGCTTACAAAAAATCAATCGGAGCGCATGAAAAGAAAATACACGGCCACACCAAGCGCACCGAGGAAGACCACGGCCACGGGTAAGACCTTGCCCAATTGCATCTGGCCGTTCACCACCAGGCCCTCCATGTAGCTGCTGCCGCTGAAAATCCAGAGGCCAAAGCCAAGAGAGGTCATGACCAGGGTGTTCATCGCCTGCTTATAAAGATTGTACAAGATAAAAGCGACAAAGGGGGCCATGAACCAGGGGTTAGTAAAAAGACCTCGGACATCTACCTCCCGAAACTGTTGCGGCACATTAGTACTGTTGAGAAAATCGACCATCTGCCCCAGAAATTCTGTCATGGCGGTACGTCCTCCCTCTATGGTGATTACGAAATTATTTCCGTAACCGGTCAGGCGCGGTGGCCTGCTTATACACCTTGATGGCACAGTATGAGCCGCACATGCTACAGGCGTCGCCCTTGTAGGAATTCCCTTCTTCCCGATAACGCCGGGCCTTGTCTGGATCGATGGAAAGATCGATCTGGCCTTTCCAGTCCAGATTGTTGCGACACTTGGCCATGGCGATATCTTTATCGATCGCGCCGGGCAACCCCTTGGCGATGTCCGCCGCATGGGCAGCGATACGGGAGGCCATAACCCCATCGTGCACATCCTGGGCGCTGGGCAACTTTAGATGCTCGGCCGGGGTAACATAGCAGAGAAAATCAGCCCCCGCCGCCCCGGCGATGGCTCCGCCAATGGCACCGGTAATATGATCATAGCCTGGAGCGATATCAGTGACCAGCGGGCCCAGCACATAAAAAGGTGCTCCATGGCAAAGCTGTTTTTGCAAAAGGATATTGGCCTGAATCTGATTAAGCGGCATATGGCCCGGACCCTCGACCATCACCTGCACCCCTGCCTCCCAGGCCCGCTGGGTCAACTCTCCCAGATGGATCAACTCCTGCACCTGGCCCCGGTCAGTGGCATCGGCCAGACAGCCGGGCCGGATTCCATCGCCCAGGCTCAGCGTGACCTCATGCTCCTTGAGAATGGCCAGCAGATCATCGAAATGTTCGTACATGGGGTTTTCTTTGTCGTTGTAGCTCATCCACTCAATGGTAAAGGAGCCGCCCCTGCTCACCACCCCCATGAGCCGTTTATGGTTGCGCAGTCGCTCCAGGGTGCTTCTGGTAATTCCGGAATGGATGGTCATGAAATCAACCCCGTCCTGGGCCTGTTGCTCGATCACCTTGAACATGTGATCCACGGTGACCTCACCAATTTTTTTCTTCTGCTTCTCCACTACCTCGGCAATGCTCTGATAAATGGGCACCGTGCCCAAGGGGATGGGACAGCTCTTCAGAATCTCCCGACGAATGATGTCCAACTCGCCGCCCATGGAAAGATCCATCACCGTATCGGCCCCGGCCTTTAGGCAAACGCAGAGTTTCTGCAGCTCCTGAGCCACCTCGGGATAATCCTTAGAAGCCCCGATATTGGCGTTGACCTTGGTGGACAGCCCCTTGCCCACGGCAACGATGCGCTCAAACTGGTGATTTTTGTTCTTGGGGATACAGATCGTCCCCTCGGCCACACCCTGTATCAAGCCCTGAACCGTGATGTTTTCGTTGGCGGCACAATTTTCAAAAAGAGGGGTAAGCGTGCCCCTGATCGCGTCTTCTCTAATACTCATCACAGGTTCTCCGATAACCGGCGGCGCAAGCCGCCTGATGTTGACAGTAAAAATATACCCAAAGGGCATAAGTTTCATTTGCACCCTGAAGGGCATAAAATCCGGCAAGCTGCTCAACTCAGCTATAAAGGGATGGCAAGACGCAAAACCATACCAGCGCCTATTTTAGAATGCAATGTAAATGTATGGGGAGAGAGGAGAGAAAGACCTATAACACCCCGTGTTCATGGAGAATCTTGAGACCAATAGCGATAAGAACCAGGCCGCCGATAATCTCGGCCCGGGAGCCCAGACGCGAGGCCGCCCCCAGCAGACAACCCAGACGCAGACCGAGAGCGGTGAGGCCAGCGGCGACCAAGCCAATGATCAGGGCCGGAAGCCAGACGCTGATCTCCAGCACGGCAAAGCTTAAGCCCACGGCCAGAGAGTCAATGCTGGTAGCAACGGAAAGGGTGACGAGCATCCGCCCTCTGGTGGGGTCTGTGCCCTCGCTCTCCTCCTTTGCCTCCCGAATCGCTTCCCAGATCATCTTGAGCCCGACAAAGGCGAGCAAGCCAAAGGCCAGCCAATGGTCAAAGCTCTCGATCAGCGCGCGCACTGTAAGCCCGCCCAACCAGCCAAGGATATTCATCCCTGCCTGAAAAAAACCAAAATGCCAGGCCAGACGGAACATCTGCCGAGCATTGACCTGACAAAGGCTGACCCCAGCGGCCAGAGCCACGGCAAAAGCATCCACAGCCAGGGCCAGGGCGATAAGCAGAATAGTGGAAAAGTCCATGGGTTAGCGACTCGCTTGTATTTATAAGGACCGTAAGAAGAATCCTGCAAAATTGCGTCGCAAATTGACCATTATTTCCTGAAGCTGACAAGGGGAAATCCAGTGCCCAAAAAAAGCGAGGTTATCATCCTGAAACAACCCTTGCCCCAGATCAAGGTAACTATCCAGCTCAAAACTTGACATGTGCACCTGGATGATTATTCTTGACGCAAATCGTTGCGTGCGGCAGAAAAAAATACCCACCCCTTCCCAAAGAATCCATTTCAGAGAGAGAAAAAATGAGTCCTGACAAAACCAGCCCCAAGACAGAGACCAAGGAATTCCAGGCCGAAGTAAAAAAAATGCTCGATATCGTGATCCATTCGCTTTACACGGAAAAAGAGATCTTCTTGCGTGAATTGATCTCAAACTCCGCGGATGCCCTGGAGAAATTCCGGCACCAGAGCGTGGTGGAGCCAGAGGTTTTCGACAGCCACCTGCCGCTTGAGATCACCATTGAATTTGACGAAAAAGCAAACACCCTCACCATCAGCGATACCGGCATCGGCATGGACCGAGGCGAGCTGGAAGCCAACCTTGGCACCATCGCCCATTCCGGCTCCAAAACCTTTTTCAGCAAACTTTCTGAGACAGACCGCAAGGAGGTCAGCCTGATCGGTCAATTCGGCGTAGGTTTTTATGCCGCCTTTATGGTGGCCAAAAAAGTCAGCGTCAAATCGCGCTCCTTCCGCCTTGATGATATGGGGCACGAATGGGTCTCCGATGGCAACGGCACCTTCACCATCGCCATGTGCCCAGACATTAATCGCGGCACCAGCATTGTTTTAGAACTTACCAACGAGGCCAAGGAGTATGCCAACGAGCAGACCATCCGCCGGATCATCAAGCAGTATTCCAACTTTGTCCCCTTCCCCATCAAACTCAAGGGCGAGGCAATCAATACGGTGCAGGCCATCTGGGCCCTTGGCAAGAGCGAGATAACCGAGGATGCCTACAGCGAATTTTACAAGTTCATCGCCAATGCCTATGACGAGCCCCTGGCCAGGCTGCATTTTTCCGCCGATGCCCCACTGGCCATCAAGACCCTGCTCTTCATCCCCAAGGAGAATTTCGAGAGCATGGGTTTTGGCCGCATGGAGCCAGGGGTCAACCTCTATTGCCAGAGGGTGTTGATCGAGCAGCACAGCAAAACCATCCTTCCGGAATGGCTGCGCTTTTTGCGCGGGGTTATCGACAGCGAAGACCTGCCGCTCAATATCTCCCGCCAGGCCCTGCAGGACAGCGCCCTGGTCGCCAAGATCAACAAGGTAGTAACCAAGCGGGTGCTGAAATTCCTGGAAGAGCTGGCCAAGAGCGAACCGGAAAAGTACATCGAGTTCTGGAAAAACTTCGGTATGTTCCTCAAAGAAGGGGTGATCTCTGACTTTGCCTACCGTGAGGAGACCGCCAAGCTCCTGCGTTTCGAATCCTCCAAGACAGAAAGCGGCATTTTCACCTCCCTGGCCGACTATGTGGAGCGCATGCCCGAGGGGCAAAAGGAGATCTTTTACATCAACGGCCCCAGCCGGGAGGCCATTGAAAACGGCCCCTACATCGAGGCCTTCAAAAAACGCAATCTCGAGGTGATCTTCACCTTGGAGCCGATCGATGATTTCGCCATGAGCCACCTCAGCTTGTTTGCTGAAAAGAAACTGGTTTCCGCCGATCGCGGGGATCTTGATCTTCCAGAGGCGGTGACGGAAACCGAGGCGGACAAGGAAAAAGCCCAGAGCGAGGCCATGCCCGTTACGGACTCCGAGGCCCTGACCAACTGGATGAAAGAAGTGCTTGGCGAACAGGTAAAAGAGGTCATCGCCTCAAAACGCCTCACCGACAGCCCAGCCATGGTGGTCAACCCTGACGGCTTTGTCACCAGCAGCATGGAACGGATCATGCGCGCCTCCGGCCAGGGCCTCCAGCAGTTTGGCGGCAAGAACCTGGAGATCAATACCAGCCATCCCCTGATCAAGGGCTTGGCCGCGCTGAAAGACAAGGACGCCGAGGTGGCGCAAAGCGTGGTGGAGCAGATCTTCGACAACGCCATGATACAGGCAGGACTCATGGTTGAACCAAGAAACATGGTGGCGCGAAGTTACAGGATTTTAGAAAGGCTGGTAGGGAAATAAGAGGTAAAGGGCAGGAGGAACGAGGTAAGAGGCAAGAGAAAAGCTAAATGATTGCTTGAGTCTTGTCTCTGCCGTTCTATTCCCAGCTGCCTATATCGGCGTTTTCTTTGATCCCGCCGGACTGCTTATCCTGTCCGTAAGAATAGATATCCACTACGCCATGTACACCAGGATTGCGATATTTATAGGGATTTCCCCATGGGTCGTTGGGCAGGGCCCTTTTCAGATAAGGGCCTTTCCATTTCTCGATGCCCGAATTGATCACCAGGGCAGTCAACCCTTCTTGCTGGGTAGGATAGCGCCCCACATCAAGCCGAAAAGCCTCCACCGCCATCATTAACCTTTCGACCTGGATCTTGGCCGTTTTCTGCTTGGCCTTACCCTGACTGCCAAAAAGCTTAGGCCCAGCCAGGAAGCCAAGCAGTCCAAGAATGACCATAACCATCAACATTTCCAGCAGAGAAAAGCCGCGCTGTTTTCTTTGTTTCATAAACGTATGTTCTGCCAAGTGAAATAATCGGAAACGCGGCAGCCATCAGACCCTGCGCCGCACCTGCATCAGCCTCCCGGCAATGATGGCGAGAATGCCACAACCGGCACTGAGCAAAGCACCCATCTTGGCCGCCCCCTGGATGAGCGGATCAGTGAAGGCCTCGCCTGCCACAAACAGGGCAACCGTCAAGCCGAGTCCCGCTATCAACCCGATCAGCAGCAGCTCCTTTTTCCCAACGTGCAAAGGCAGCGGATAGCCGAGCCTCTTACCCAGCAGGCCCATGCTGAAGATGCCGCCGGTCTTGCCGATGACCAGCGCGGACAAAACCAGCCAGGTAGGAACGCCGATGGCGGCAAACTCCACCCCCGCGTTGGCCAGGCCAAACATGAAGAGCCCGAAATCCACCAGCACCTTCCACTCGTGCTCGAAGCGGGCAAGGGGAGTCATATCGCAGGGGTCGTCCTCGAAGAGGTGCTTGTGTTCACTGGGGGGATGGGGCAGAAAGGGAACGATGAAGACCAGGGCCAAGGCCGGATGGATATGGGCCTTGAACAGACCGAGCCAGCTGAGTCCGCCGCCCAGGAGGAGAAAGGGCCAATAACTGATCCCCTTGTTCCGCCGTAGCAGGAAGGCGACAAGCATGCCGGCCAGGGTGAGCCCCAGCCATTGCGGAGCCAAAGGATGCGACGGGTCCGGATAGAAGACCGCAATGATAGCCAGGCCGATGGCGTCGTCGGCTATGGCCAGCAGCAGCAAAAAAGAGATGGCGGGATGACGCCGACCAAAAACCAGGCTGGCGACCAGCCAGGCCAGAGCAATGTCGGTAGCGGTGGGAATACCCCAGCCCCCGCGCAGCGAAGGGGAGCCGATCAAGGCATTGAGCCCCAGATAGACAAGCACCGGGCCGACCACCCCGCCCAGCGTTGACAACAAGGGGTTCACCGCCTTGCGCAGAGGATGAAGATCCCCGCCCGGCAAGCAGCTCTGGGTAATCTCGGCGGCGGCCATGCCAAAAAAGAGCACCATGAACAATTCATTGGTGAGAAAATGAAAGCTGAGCGAGCCGAGCAGGGGCGCCTGCAGGAATTGCTGGTAGCCTTCCGGCACCAGATTCGCCCAGATCAGGGCGACCACCACCCCGAAAAGCAGCGGGACCGAAAATTCTCGGAGCAGGTTAATACGTTTTTTCACGATTCATCCTTTACTGGCTGAAGAAGGCTCTGACTTGAGCCGCGAAAAAATCCACAGCCAACCATACCAAAAAACCATATCCGGTCAAGAGGAATCACCGGGCCCCGGCCTCTTTGATCCTGACGATCAGTTCACCGATATCCACCGGTTTCATCAAGTAATCAAACAGGCCGCGCTGCATGCCGATAATGCCGCTCTCCGTGGAACCGTGGCCGGTAAGGATGATCACCTGAATGCGCGAATCGTGTTGCTTGATCAGGTCCAAGGTAGTCAGACCATCCACCCCGGGCATCATTAAATCGAGCAAGACCACATCTGGACGCCAGTCGGCAGCAAGCGCTGCCATCGCTTCCTCGGCGCCGCCCACGGCTTTAGCGACAAAGCCCCGCAGCTCCAAACGTTCCGCCAGGGTTGTGCCAAAATCAAGCTCATCATCAATAATCAGAATTCTATGCGCTGTCATGGCTTTTGTCCTCGTAGTAAACTGGAAAGGTGATGATAAAGGTAGTGCCTACCCCTACCTCGCTGCTCACCTCGATCTTGCCGCCCATTTTCTGCACGAGGCCATAGGTAATGGACAGACCCAAACCAGTCCCTTTTCTCTCCTCATTGCCCTTGGTGGTAAAAAACGGCTCGAAGATATTCTGCAGGATTTCCGGGGCGATCCCCGGCCCGGTGTCGGAGATGGCTACCATGACCGTTTTGTTATTTTCCCGGCGCGAGGTGATATGGATCTCTCCATCATTGCGAATCGCATCGATGGCATTATTGATCACATTAAGAAACACCTGTTGCAACTGACCATGATCTGCCCGAATGACCGGCAGGTTTTCCTGAAGTTGTAAAATAACATGGATGTTGCGGTAAGTTGCATCTTTTTCCAGGAAACTCAAAACCTCCTGGAGGATCTCATTGAGCTGTATCAGAGTCAGGGAGGTTTCCATCCGTCTGGCAAAACCCAGCAGACGGTGGGTGATGGTCCTGGCCCTGACCACCGCATCTTGTAGAGACCCCAGCTGATCAAGAAATTTCTCTCGATAGCGAAAATCCTGCTCCACCCCAAGCAGATCCTGCATCAACCCGGCCTTTTCCCCGATGATCGCCAGCGGGTTGTTAATCTCATGGGCAACGCCCGCAGCCAGTCGCCCAATAGAGGCAAGTTTATTCGAGTGTTCCGTTTCACTCAAAATCACGTCCCGCATTTCATCGGCCTCCCGAAACTTGCCCGCCAAAAAACGGGACAGCCAGACAACCATTCCGCCTACGACCAGAAAACAAAGACCAAGGGTAAGCAGCAACCGAACCTTGAAGGAATGCCAGATCTTCCGCGCCTCGGCCCCCTGCTGGTCAAGGATCAACAACCAGGGCGTGTTCTGGATCCGGCTCACTGCCCGATAAAAACTGCTGTCTCCGCGCATTTCCTCAAAAATAAGGATGTCATTCTGCTTGGGCTTGCGAGTGAGCTGAAAATTATCCATGGCCCTGCCTTGGTAGCGGGAAGAGCTTTGCAGAATACCGCTGTCGTTAACGAGAAAGATATCCTCCAGTGTCTCGGTGTCGGCCAGGGCCAGAAACCGGTCCAGGGTTTCGGTGTCGATGCTCGCCCGGAGTACCCAATAATGTTCCGAATAGGGATCCTTCTTGCTGGCCGCCACCACAAAATGGGGGACATTGCGGAATCCGGTAAAAACCTCGCTCACATACATCCGTCGGGTCAGGGCCTTGTGAAACCAAAGACTGTCGCTATAGTCCCTGCCAGTCAGGCCATAGGGGCCCACATAGGCACTCTGAATACCATCCGGGCCTACCACGCTCAGATCGACCAGACCCTTATGCTCTTTCTTGAGCTGCCGGAATATATGCTCCAGTTTCTTGCCGTCTGACAAATCCTCAAAAGAATAGGTGTCAATGACAACAGTGATCGCCGCCTCCAGTTTCTCCAGATAGGCGCTGATAGTCGCTTTGGCACTTTCCGCGTTCCAGCGGGCATTGGCTTGTGATTCTTCACGCAGGAGCTGCTGGTACTGGATAAAATTAAGTCCCGAGGTGATACTCAGGGGAATCAGGGTGATAGCCAGCATCACGAGGAGCAGGCTGTTACGCATACACTTATACCTCCCCCGGGGACACAGCTCCTTGCTGGACAAACCGCAGAACAAAGACCATTTGGACACAGGGGCAGGGTTCTTGCTCATGACGCCACACTCCTCTTGGTTTCTAACCGGCCTATGGCCCGGACAATGGCCCCCGGTCGTAATTGTTTGGTAATGGCCTGGGCGATGGCCAGGTCTGCCGGACCGATCACCCGATCAATCACCTCGATTTTTTTCCAGACCAGATACTGAAAATGCGCCTCCTCAATACCGCCGCAGATCACCAAAGAGGCCTCTTCCCTGATGATCAGACTGCATAGCTCATCACTCCCCGGCCCAGGCAGCAGGACCGTACGCGGCTCCCCCGAGATCCGGCCTCGAACAATCCTGGCGATGAGAACCTCTGTGGCCAGATCGAAGCGCGGGGCAATATCATTATGTTGCAGGGTTGCCAGGATCTTCATGCTCTCTTACGCCAGCTCATATTCTTTCATCTTCCGCCAAAGGGTAGTGCGCCCCCAACCAAGCGCCTTTGCCGCCCCGGTGCGGCTGCCACCGGTTTGCACGAGCGCGGCAAGGATATTCGTTTTTTCAATCGCGCTCCAGCTTGAAACATTATCCGGTATCTCAGACACGGCTTGAGCCGCCAGTTTTTCTCCAGAGTCGATATACCCCGATTGTCTGGTCACAGCTATTGCCCGAGAAGCCTTGCTCACGTCGGCCAGCACATAAGGGGGCAGATGCTCAACCTCGATGATCTCACCCCGACAGATATTAACTCCATATTCAATAATATTGCGCAGCTCGCGAACATTACCAGGATAACAATAGCTGTCCAGCAGACGCAAAGCCGGAGCGGAAAGCATTTTTACGTTTTTCTTGAAGCTGGTCGCAAACATCTGCAGAAAATGATCAATCAGCAATCGCACATCACCAACCCGCTCACGGAGGGGCGGCAGATGCACCCGCAGAACATTGAGGCGGAAAAACAGATCTTCCCGAAATTTTCCCTCCTGGACCAGCTGTTTCAAATTACGGTGGGTGCCTGTAATCAAACGCACATCGACCCGGACTTTTTTTTGACTGCCCAGGGGGAAGAATTCCCGGTCATCAAGAACGGTGAGCAGCTTTACCTGAAGCGGCAGAGGCAGATCGCCTATCTCGGTAAGAAAGATGGTACCTCCCTGGGCAAGCTGAAACATGCCGTGCTTGTCGGCGTGCGCTCCGGTGAAGGCTCCTCGCATATGGCCGAAGAGCTCGGATTCGAGCAAGCTTTCTGGCAACGCCCCGCAGTTTACTTTAATGAACGGATACTTGCCACGCTTGGAGGCTTGATGGACAGCCTCGGCCAGAAGGTCCTTGCCAGTGCCGGTTTCACCAGTGATCAGCACCGAGGAATCAGTATGAGCAAGAACCGGCAGGAGTTCAAATATCTCCTGCATCTTCGGGCTATGCCCGAGAAGGCCCTTAGCCGGGCCCAATTCCTTCTTGCGATCGAGCTCCTGAAAGACAGCGATATCTTCAAGAACCAGAACCATAGCCTGTCGTCCTTCCCCTGGTTCCACAATCGGGGTGACCGTAAAACGCATGGGGATCTTTTTGCGGTTCAGGCCGATGATATCGCCCTCGGCGCTGCAAGAAACCCCTGTCTCCACAGTCTGACGAAACACCGAACTATTTCTGCCGAAGCTGCTGTGCAGCACCTGATCGCAGTATATGCCGCTGGCCTCCTCCCCGGAATACCCGGTAAGCGCCTCAAGAAAGCGGTTCATCATGATGATCCGAAAATCCTGGTCAACCAGGGCGATACCATGCGGCACCCCATTGAGGATATCAATAAGATCAGGACTAAAGGGGTTGGTTTGTTCAGTTTCGAGCATTGACCTTGGACCATTGCCAATAAATTAGGGGCACAGGCCCCAAAGTGTTTGTTGAAATCGCAAAAAGCCGCGTGTCAGTCGTCGGCCTGCTTATGTGCAATAGC
>DOZO01000026.1:88110-103442 GCA_003517965.1 Desulfobulbaceae bacterium | reverse complement strand
CCGGGTTTACCTGAAAGTGGGTTGCCCCTGGTGAACGCTTACATTCCCGGGTTTACCTGAAAGTGGGTTGCCCCTGGTGAACACTTACGATTCGGTGTTGCGATCCTGTGAACTTTTTCCTTTTTTTGCGAGTGCATCATGTTTCATATTGTCTCCACATGTTCCAGATACAACACCCCGGCACCGGACGTCAATCTTTTTTTTCGACTCTCGCCAGCCAGCCTTCCCAACACGCCACAAAGGAAACAACGCCATCATCCTCGCTTGCCGCCAATCCCAAAGTTAGCACCACAAATACGCTCCGCGACAACACTGTTTCACTCCAGACTCGCCTATTGTTCCCCGTTGTTTCATTATGTTCTCCACGCATGTTTCGCTTGCTGAGCATATTTTACCAACATCTTGTTTTTATTGCAGATTCACTAATGGCACGATCCTTGTATTGCCACATAACGACAGCGCCTGACAAATCCAGGACGCGGGAAACATCTCACACCTTACGGAGGTTGCCATGAAAACCGTCAACACCTTTCAAAAATGGATGACTGCCATCACCTTTGCCGAGGCCGGCGAATGGGAAACTGCCAAAAATATGATGCCCGTCAGCATTAGGAGCAGGGCTATCAATCAATTCCAGAAAATTTTTATGGCGGTAACCTTTGCCGAAGAGGGGCTGCACGCCGAGGCGATCAGCCTAGCCGCAGGCCCCAACCCCCCGGCGCCAAGCGCCGATGATTTCCTTCAATCGCTGGGCTTGGGCGGAATAAGAATGACCTATGGCGTTTTCGCCACCGAATCTGTGCGCTAAAGCAAAGCCTGGGATCGGCCATGCAGGCAACCGCCTTCATTGTTTCAAGCGATGCGGGCTTTGCGGAAACAATGCGGGCATTACTGCAAGACTGGGGCCTGACAATAGCGTTGTCCGAAGAATCGGCCCTACCGCCAACCGGCACCGAGATTGTGTTGCTTGACATTCGGCAGGCCAGTAGCGAAGAACCGCACCCGTTGCTGGCCATCAGAGAGAGAATGCCCACAGCCGAGATCATTCTCATCAACAGACCGGACAATATCCCTTTGTCCATCGCGGGGATGCAGGCTGGAGCGGCCGACGAACTCATCGCTCCTTTTGATACCGACACCCTGAAAAACACCATTTCTGCCGCTCTCCGGCGGAGGAAAAAACGCCACGGGAAAAAGTCGCTGCTCCAGAGATTCGGCGATGCCATGGCTGCCGCGACCTTTGCCCAGGCCGGCGAGTTTGACACCGCTCTATCCCTGTTAGACGGCGAGGAAGACGAAAGCCACCCCGCCAACCAAAAGAACCCTTAGCACAACCCCACCCGACGCGGGCCCTTAACCGAACATGAGGACATTATGGATGACATCAAAATTCTGTTGGTAGATGACGAGGAAGATTTCATCAGGACCTTATCAGAGCGTCTTGATCTGCGCGATCTTGGCAGCAAGACCGCCCTCAACGGCGAACAGGCCTTGGGCTATGTTGGCGAAAAAGAACCTGATGTCATGGTGCTTGACCTGAAGATGCCAGGCATTGATGGCATGGAGGTGCTCCGCCGGGTGCGCAAGGTCTACCCCAACATCCAGGTCATTATCCAGACCGAACATGGCAACGATCTGGACGAGGCTGAGGCGAGACGGCTCGGGGTATTTGATTATCTGAAAAAGCCTGTTGATATAGAAATTCTGGTGGAAAGGATCAAAGCCGCACATCAGGCAAAAAAGAACCTGCTGGACAGCTCCGCCACCGCGGCAACCTTTGCCGAAGCTGGCGAATACGAAACCGCCAGGGATATGTTGAAACGATAAGGCCAGACAAAAATGTACCCACAAAACACCTCCATAAACCGCCATTTCATCGTCAGCGGCGAAGGCATCGAAATCCGCCCGCTCGCTGGCACCAGCCTGCTCAATGAGTATCCTCCAGAAGGTACATTCCCAACCTTATTAGAGGTGGAACAGGAATATGTGCAACGGGTTCTGGCCCATGTAGCGGGCAACAAATCGCGGGCTGCTCAAGTTCTGGGCATAGACCGGGTTTCTCTGTGGCGCAAGCTGAAAAGACTAAAAAGCCTCGCACCCTCTACTAATACCCCTCTGCATGGATATGCCAACCGCCCATGAAGACTATTCAGTTAAAACATAACAACAGGCATAATCCACAGCTCTGTAACTGTTCAGCAGTACCGCAGATGCGCGTGTCAATCGTCGGCAGAAGTGACCGACAAACAGGTCTGCGCGCTATAGCCGGCCTATGCAAGCAAGCCTGTGACAAAGCAGATGTGGTGCTGCTGAGCAGTTACCGCCCATGAAGATGTACACCGCCACTATCCCCGGCAGTGCCCTCAAGGTTCGCTCGCGTGAGTCCTATTATGCGCGACAGAAACGCCTTTTTGTCCTGGTGGTTATTCTGGTAGCTATCATCCCTCTGCTGTTCATCAGCTGGACCGCCTCACATTTTTATGAAAAATCATGGCTTAACAAGACCACCGTTGAGCTGACCAGCCTGGCTAACAGTCGCCGGGAGATCATTGAGCTCTTCCTCAACAGTCAGGAAAATATCCTTGCCGGGTACGCCGAGCTCTATGACTTTGCCTGGCTGAGCAGCCCAGGCAATCTTGAAAAGCTTTTTAAAGCCATGAACCAACAGGGGGTCATCGTCGATCTGGGCCTCATCGCTCAGGATGGCAGCCACCGCAACTACGTGGGCCCCTTTGCCGATGACCTGAAGGACAAAAATTACGCCGAGGCCCGCTGGTTCGCGGAGGTCATGCAGAGCGGCAGATACATCAGCGACGTATTTACCGGCTACCGGGGCGTACCTCATTTCATCGTGGCGGTAACCGACCCCACCCGCTCCTGGGTTCTGCGGGCCACAATTAATTCCGAATTGTTCAACGCCCTGCTGGCCAGTGCCGAGGTAGGCCCTGGCGGGGACGCCTTTATCCTCAACCGGCAGGGCGAATTGCAGACGCCAAGCCGCCTGGGGCTCACCGCTCTGTCCGTCAGAGAAAAAGATCTGCCCACAGACGGCAGCCTGACCATCCATCACTCCAAGGGAGCGCTGTATGCCACCACCGGGATGAAAAACAACGCTTGGACCCTGGTGCTTAAAACCAATATTGCTACCTCCCTCGCCGACTTTTACCGGGCTCGGCAGCGTGACCACCTGATCATCGCCTGCGCGGCCCTGCTCATTTTTGCTGTTTCCACCATTCTGGTTCGTTCCATGATGAATAAGGTAGAGGGCGCTGACCAACAACGCATGCTGCTCTATGATCGCATCCGCTATTCAGAAAAAATGGCCCTGATCGGCAGGATGGCGGCCAATGTAGCCCACGAAATCAACAATCCCCTACAGATCATCGGCGACCAGGCAGGATGGCTTGACGAGCTGCTGAGCGAGGAAGACTTAGGCCAGCTGAAAAATACCGACGAATACCGGACCGCCTTTACCAAGATCCGAACCCAGGTCAAGCGAGCCAGCACCATCACCCACCGGCTCCTGGGGTTTTCCCGCAGTACTGATGGGCTGAAATCGGCAATCAACATCAACACCCTGGTGGAGGAAACCATCTCTTTCCTTGAAAAGGAAGCAGCCAATCACCGGATCTCCATCCACCGCAATCTCGGCCTTTCCCTGCCAGAGATCATCACCGACAGCATCCAGTTGCAGCAGGTATTTCTCAACATCCTGAATAATGCCTTTGATGCCATCGGCAATGACGGTGCGGTCACCATCAGCATCAGCCTGAACGGCAGGCAACTGGCGGTGGAGTTTGCCGACAGCGGGCCAGGCCTACCGGAAGAGATCTTAAAAAAGATCTTTGAACCATTTTTCACCACCAAAAAAGCGGGAAGCGGCACCGGCATCGGCCTGGCCATTTCCTACAGTATCATCGAGCGGCTCGGCGGCAGCATCGAGGTGCAAAACGGCAAGCAGAGCGGCTGCGTTTTCCGGGTCAGTCTCCCGGTTGCCGCATAGCACCCATAACCACAGGAGAACAGAAATGACCGATCCTTCCATCCTGATCGTGGATGATGAAGAGGAATTTGTCGCCACTCTGGTGCAACGCCTGCGCAAACGGGGCTGGGCCAGCGAAGGAGTGCTGAGCGGCGGCGCGGCCATAACCCGAGTCGCGGACAGCGATTTTGCTGTGATCCTTTTGGACATGCGCCTCCCGGACATGGACGGTGGCCTGGTCCTCCAGGAAATAAAAAAGATCCGCCCCCAAAGCCGGGTGATCATCCTCACCGGCCATGCCTCGATCAGCGAAGGAGAAGAAGGCATCAGAAACGGGGCTTTTGACTATCTGCTCAAACCGGTGGAATTTGAAACCCTGCTGGAAAAACTTCAGGCAGCAAGAGAATCAGGGACATCCCCCGATAACGCTGGGGACAGCCCCTGATTCTCTAACCACTCAAGCACACTGTAACCAAGGGCAACCGAGGTTTTTTTATTATTTAACAAGGGAGGAGTAAGATTATGAGTTTCTTCAGGCAATTGCACCATTTCATGATGGCGGGCGCCCGCGCCCACGCGAAATGGGAGATGGACATCTCAAACACCATCCTGCGGGATCGCAGACGGCTGGCTATTCTTGGCCTGCTGCTTATCCCCATCCTACTCGGCGGCATAGCCTTTGCCGATGAGATAGTAGGCAAGCTCCCAGGCATGATCGGCGGCAAGACCGCCTATGCCCCGGCCTTCTACACCCCGACCATCTTTTTCGCCTCCATCGGGGTCGGCATCGTCGCCGGCCTGATCACCGGCTGCATCGGCGCGGGCGGCGGCTTCATCATCGCCCCCGCTTTGATGAGCGCCGGAGTCAAGGGTATCCTGGCGGTAGGTACCGATCTGTTCCACATCTTTGCCAAGGCTATCATGGGTAGCGTCTTGCACCGCAAACTGGGCAATGTCTCCGTACCCCTGGCCGCAGTTTTCCTGCTCGGTTCCATCGGCGGCGCCACCCTGGGTGGCTGGGTCAACCGCACCCTGTATGAATTAAACCCCGTGCTGAGCGACGCCTTCATCACCACCATCTATGTCCTGATGCTGGGCTTTCTCTGCTCCTATGCCCTGATGGATTTCTTCCGTCAAACCCGCAAGGTCAAGCCCACCAAGGCCGGTTCCACTGCTCCTGTCAATACCTCGGGCATGACCAACCTGGCCCAGAAAGTCCAGGGCATCAATCTGCCGCCCATGATCCAGTTTGACGAAGGTGTTACTCCAGGCGGCCGTAAGATCTCCTGGCTGTTTCTGGTGCTCAGCGGCTTCATTGTCGGTCTGGCCGCAGCCATCATGGGCGTGGGCGGCGGCTTTCTGACCTTCCCCATCTTCGTTTATGTTCTGGGCGTTTCCTCAGCCACCACGGTGGGAACCGACATCTTCCAGATCATCTTCACCGCTGGCTATGCAGGCTTAAGCCAGTATGCGGTCTACGGCTTTATCTTCTACACCCTGGCAATGGGCATGCTCCTTGGTTCCCTGGTCGGCATCCAGGTCGGCTCCCTGATCACCAAGGTAGTCAGCGGCGCCACCATCTGCGGGCTCTACGCCATCGCCACCTCAGCCGGCTTTGTCAACCGGGCTTTTGCCCTGCCCTCGAAACTGGCGAGCATGGAGATGATCTCCATGTCCAAAGAAACCGGCAAGCTCCTCGAAACCGTAGGCACCTATATCTTTTTTGTAGTGCTTGGCGCCTTCGCCCTCTGGGTTTTCTACATCTTTTTCACCAATATCAAAACCCTCAAGGGAGAGGGCCCCGCGCATACCACCAAGGAGGTTAACGTATGATTGCCAATAAAAAAGAATTCGGTGGCGGCCTGGTTATGATGGTCGGTTTCTGGATCGTTTTCGCACTTCTTCTCTCGCCGCTTTACCCAGGCCAGGGCAAGAAGGTAAATATGCTGGATTACATGGACAACATGTACAACTCCATTTCCAAGAAATCATCGTACTATATTCCTGTCGTCAGAGAAAAGGCCGAGGCCTACAAGGGGAACATCATTACCCTGAACATTAAGACCGACGAAAATCTTTCTGCAGAGCGGCTAACCACCATCCTGCAGCAGGCCGGAGCAACCGTGCAGGCCGGGGACAAAGAGATCAAGATCAGCGGCGATCTGGGCGTTATCCTCACTGCGGTTCTCGCGGACGCGGACGCCATGTTCGCCAATGACGGTCAGGCGGTCAGCGCCAAGTATGGTGCCGCCGAGAAACAGATAATGTTTGATTGGTCCAACGCTCTAAAGTCCATGGAAAAAAGCCTGACCAAACAGGGAAAATTCAAGGAATCAAAAATCTTCTACCAGGCGCGGACCAAAACCGTTGAGCCTGCCTACAATTATTACGGGATCGAGGCGCAAAGCATCAAGGACAAGGCGGTACTGGTAATCGCCTCCCTGGTGGGCTATGTGATCTACACCATGTGGTTCGGTTTTGCCATCCTCTTCATGTTTGAAGGTTGGGGACTAAAGCTTGAGCATTAACCGTAAGCGTATGGCCTGATTGTCCTCTTGTTCTGGGTGGCTCGCCGCCCGGAACAAGAGGTTTTTTTACACGACCTTCTTTTTTTATTCCCTCGCCTGGCCTGCTTCTATTATGCTGAAAAGCAACAACTTCTCTTAGCAACCCAACGCAGGCGACCATGTTATGACCTTTTTTCTTGACCGACTGACCTCGTTTTTTCATGGCAAGCCCAGGCTGACCCCTGCCGAATTGCAGGCCGCCTTCCGCGGTCATTACAAGGAATTTCGCGCCCTGCTTACCGCCAACAACAATGCCTTGGAGCTGATGGCCGAAATGGAGCAGGCCCTCAGCGCAGGCCATCCCTTCGGCATGGCTTTTGTGCGGGGCAACTGCACCGCACTTTCCGTCAACATCTATAAAATGATCCAGCACCTGAGCAGATTGGCCGATGGCAAATACGCCGAGCTGGATCAGCCATTCAGGGCCATCACCAAACAGCTCGAACAGATCATCGCCAGCCGTCCTCCCAACAAGGAGGGTGCAACTATCCTCTCCATGGCGGAGGTGGACACCAGCACCGTGGATCAAGTGGGCGAAAAAATGGCCAACCTGGGCGAGGTCAAAAACCGCGTCGGCCTCAGAATCCCGGATGGTTTTGTCATTACTGCGTCGGCAGCCCGTCATTTCATCGAGACCAATGCGTTGCAGGTTGAGATCAATCGACGACTCAAAGGCCTGAACCTTGACAACCTGGAAGACCTCTATACCGTCAGCGCCGGGATCCAACGCCTGATCAGCAATGCCCCTCTGCCCAAGGAACTGGAAGAGACGATTCTCACCCACTATCAACAAATGGTCATCGACCCAAAGACCGAGTTGCTGGTCGCCTTGCGTTCAAGCGCCCTGGGCGAGGATAGCAGCAATGTCTCCTTTGCCGGCCAGTATCGAACCCAGCTCAACCTCAGCCGCGAATTTGTCACTCAAGCCTACAAGGAGATCGTGGCTGGCAAGTACAAAAGCCAAGCCATTGTTTACCGGCAACAGCGGGGCTACCGGCATCAGGACGTGCAAATGTGCGTCGGCTGTCTGCGCATGGTAGATGCCACCATAAGCGGAGTCCTCTATTCCCGCGACCCTGATGATCCACGCAGCCAATTTGTCATAATCCAGGCAGCACCTGGTCTTGCCAGCACGGTGGTCGATGGTAGCGGGACCACTGACCTTTTCCGGGTCAGCCGAACCTCGCCCCACCCCATACTGCATCGGCAGATGGCCATGAAAATCCCGGATTCCCGTCCGACCCTCACCGATGCCCAGACCACCGAGCTGGCGGCAACCGGGGTGCGTCTGGAAGAACATTTCGGCACCCCCCAGGATATCGAATGGTCTTTCGACCACTCCGGTCTCCTCTACATCCTGCAATCTCGGCCCCTTGGTCGTCCGACCTCCGATAAGGCGCAGGAATTTAGCGGCGAACACGGCACCACGTTGACTGATCTGCCCAAACCGCTTTTAGCCGGCGGGGTATGCGCCAGCAAAGGAGTTGCCTGCGGCCCAGTGTTCACGGTACGCTCCAGCCTCCATCTCTTGCGTTTTCCTAAGGGCGCGGTACTGGTTATCGAAACTCCGTATCCGGACTGGGCGAGTATCCTCAATCGGGCGGTGGCCGTGGTCAGCGAAACCGGCCAGCTGGCCGCTCACCTTGCCACCGTAGCCCGAGAATTCGGAATACCAGCAATTTTCGGCCTGCCCCAAGCCCTTGCAACCCTTGAAAATCACAGCCTGATCACGGTGGATGCCACTGCCGCCAAGGTCTATGCCGGTCGGGTTGAGTCTCTGCTGGCCCTAACCGCACCCAAACCCAACCTCATGGTGGGCAGCCCGGTTTACAAAATCCTCACCCAGGCCCTGACCCACATCACCCCGCTCAACCTGACCGATCCGGCCTCCCCGTTTTTCCGGCCCGATACCTGCCAGACCATGCATGATCTAACCCGCTTCTGCCACGAAAAGGCGGTGGTCGAGATGTTCACCTTTGGCGAGAGGTACGGCTTTGACGACAAGGCAGCCAAACAACTGGTGGTGGATGCGCCATCCCAGTGGTGGGTGATCGATCTCGACGATGGCTTTATCCCTGATTTCGATCCGGATAGCCGCTATATCAATCTCAGCCAAATCATCTCCCTACCCATGCTGGCCATCTGGCAGGGCATGATCGCTTTTCCCTGGTCCGGACCACCGCCCGTCAGCTTGGGGGGATTAGGCTCCATCATCTTCCAATCCACGAGAAACCCCAATCTCGACCCAGCGGTACGCTCGTCCATGGCTGCCAAAAACTACTTTCTCATCTCCAGGAATTTCTGCAACCTGAGCGTTCGGCTCGGCTACCATTTTGCTTTGGTTGAAGCTAATCTGGGGGAGTTTAATACGGAAAACTATGTGAGCTTTCAGTTCAAGGGCGGGGCCGCAGACCAGAACCGCCGTCTGCTGCGCATCCAGTTGATCAGCAAGATCTTAAGCGAATCAGGCTTCCGAGTAGAACAAAAGCTGGATACCATGACCGCCAGAATCGAAAAAAAACCTGGCCCTTATCTACTGGAACGGCTGAAAATTCTCGGCTACCTGCTGATCCACACCCGCCAGATCGACATGGTTATGGCAGACGAGGGCATGGCCGCAAGCTACCACCAGAAAATCATGGCTGATCTGCACACCCTGCTCGACACCCCAAAGGAAGGTTGATATGACTCAAGCACTAAAAATCCTGCTCATTGATGATGAAATTGATTTCGTGGAAACAACCGGAAAAAGACTGCTACGCCGAGGCTACTTGGCCAAAACCGCCCTCACCTGTGCCGAAGGCCTGGAGATTATTAACTCGGGCTGGCCCGATGTCGTAGTGCTGGATGTAATGCTCCCTGATCGGGACGGGATGGACTGCCTAAGGGAAATCAAGGAAAAATGGCCGACCCTGCCCGTCATATTGCTGACCGGCCACGCCAGTATGGAGACCGGGCTGCACGGTCTGGAAGCCGGAGCCAGCGACTACTGCCTCAAGCCTATCGACCTGGAAACTTTAGTGGAAAAAATAGCCATCGCCCATAGAGAACGCCAAGTGACTGGGGCCTAATCATGTCCACCTCATCGCCGTACCCCCCCACCCCATAATCTCTTGCCCGCACGTATTCTGAGCACGTGGCAGAATAGTTCAATATCCTGTCACCAGAACTCCGCACCGTCAAACGCTTGCCGATATGATCGAAATTGTTCGTGTTTTGCACGGGCATATGGACATTGAAACGCACTTTCCGTGATGTACTGCGGGGATGTTCCCCTTGCCTTCACCTGCACCCATGTTTATTTTTCTCCATGTTGCCATCCCTGCCCATTGGTGGTACTTTCGGAAATACAATAGGAGGTACATTCAATGCTAAAAGCACCTCAAATTATCCCCATTTCGGACCTCCGGCAGGATGCAAGCGGTATCCTCAAGCGCATGGCGGCATCTCACGACCCGCTGTTCATTACCCAACGTGGCCGTGCGACTGCGGTACTGGTCAGCATGCAGGAGTACGAGCATACGCAGCACGAGCTTGAAATCTTGCGGCTGCTGGCCCGTGGCGAAAAAGAAATCGAGGCAGGAAGCGGTGTTGACCTGAAAACCGTGTTGGCCGAAGCCGATGCCCTGCTGACGGAACAACCTTGAAAATAGTTTTTACGCCATCCGCTCGCGAACAGTTTTTACGCGTCCTTGCCCATATCCGCCGCGACAAACCGTCAGCGGCGGTTTCGTTTCGGCGTCAGGCGGAAAAAACGCTCTCCCGGCTTGCGGACCACCCGGAGTCCTGCCGCATTCTCCCGGAATTTCCCGAGAGCCACTACCGCGAGGTGGTTATCTCCCCGTATCGTTTCTTTTACCGGGTCAAAGAAAATATCGTCTGGATTATCGCAGTGTGGCATGGTGCCGCACCGGGGCACTGAAAGGTCGGCAGGTTTCTCAGTGCTGCAGGGCCGGGATGATTTTGTACCAATTGCTTGACAAGATTGGGGATTTGGATGAAAAATAGACGTCGGTGCTTGGTTTTTGGCACCCATCAATCTTGACAATTTGTTTAATGTGTGAGATTCCTTACCTACTTTTTGCTTGCCGATTTTTTGTCAGGGGCCGGGAACAAATAAGGCCTCCCCGAACTAACCGTAAACGGGAATACGGGGAATGGCCCTGTTTTTACCCTGAAAGTTTTCTCTAACAGGAGGGATATATGGCTACCACAGTAGAAAAAATCATGGATGAGGCTATGGGGCTCCCTCCCACGCTAAGGGCGTTTGTGGCCGAGAAACTTATAGAGAGTCTCGATGTTCGAGACTATCCCCTGTCGGCAACATGGCAAGTAGAAATCCGGCGCCGTTGCGCCGAAATTGACAATTCCACCGCTCGGCTGCGCGATGCCGATACAGTATTCAAAAACGCCTATGCGTCGCTTGCATGAAAGCGGTTGTTTTTCAGGAAGATGCCGAAACCGAGATGCTTGAAGCAGCAGCCTATTACGAGGCTCAGCAAGACGATCTCGGCAGGCGATTTCTCGCCGCCGTGCAGGACGCTATCAATCGCATTCTGTTGAACCCGAGCTTATATCCTGTTGTGGAGTTCGATGTTCAGCGGTGCCTTACAAAGATATTTCCTTTCGGGGTTCTTTTCCGTAATCGTCCTGATAAAATCGAAGTGATTGCGGTAATGCATCTGCATCGTGATCCGAACTACTGGCAGGAAAGACGGGGGTAGGGGCAGTGAGTGTTAAGATGGTCAACAAATCAACAATGTCCCCCATTTTCCTTCTCCCACCAATCATTTTTCTTGATAATTTACTTGTCATTTCCTGCCCCGTTGTTTAGGCTGACCTCCTCGCTGTTCAGATGAATGCCATCGTGGAGGAAGGGCATGCCGGGACCGAGTATCGCCACCTGCCATCAACAACCCGACAAACGCAAGCCGCTTCGGGAGATGATTTGCCCGTGAGCGGCTTTTTTTGTGCGTCATCCTTATTGATTGCGTCAAGGGGTTTTTTGCAACTCGCACAACAACGTCCCCTTCGTCCTTCCCCAGCTTATTTCCCTTTTCCTATTTAATTTCTTTTAATGTGATGTTGGTCCCAGTTATTACCAAATCACCAAAATAGTTAGATACAGGCTCTCCAGTTGACAAGTACCATTCTGTTCCGGTCGGACCGTACATTTTATACCCACTATCGGAATCTACTTGGCCGATAGTATTATATACTGAGATTTCGTATTCTTTGTTGTTCGAACCCATAGCCATAAATTTTCTGACAAAACTTTTACTTGTTCCCATCAGGCGGCTCTCATGACGAAAATTTTAACAGACCAAGAAGAAAAAAATTTAATGTACAAAACAGAAAAGGGGTATGACCCATTTTCTGTTTCTCAAGAGAATCTTTCTGTTACTACTATATTGCCTATAAAAAGATGTTGCTGGCCAGGCTCTGATTCTTCATGACTTATCAGGAACGATTCGGAAATCGTCCTTGTTACTTTTAGAGTATTTAGATTTTTAAGATAATTATCAAATCTATTTTGTAGTTTTATTGTTCTACTATTAGGGTCTGAGTTCCACTCGTATGAGTGGAATGAAACAAAGAAGGCAAATTCAACAAGAGATTCACCTGTGCCAGTGTCTATCATGTTGAAATATTGCAAATTCCTTCTTAAGTCTTTCTCTACTAATGCTTTTGCTGGGTTAAACCCTTTTACCTCTATAGCACATAAAGAAATGTCTTTTTCGGTTATAGTAATATCAATTTTTCCTTTTCGTTCTGGAGTATGATGTTTTCCATTCTGACCGACTCCGCGTCTAAAATTCATATTTCGGCCTGTCCCTCCTGATTGGTATGGAAAAGCATTACAACAGAAATCTTCGGTAGGATGCTCAACATTTACTCTTGTTGAACCACCCCACTCAATTTGTGGTAACAGATAGTTAGCTATAAAAACAGTATAGAAGTATTCTGCCTTTATAATATCTTTTGCGCAGAGGGAAAAATTTATCGCATGAAAACATGCCTCTTTCATGCCATTCTTGATTCTACTTACTATTTCTTCCTTTTTCATAACCAGCGATTCCCGTTTCATTCTGATTTTTTATCGGCGGTATGTTCTTGATCCGAAAATAACCTCCGAAGGAGTCCTACCTCTGTTAACAAGGTGCCTCCGAGGGACTTCAATCGGCCTCCTCACATCACCCCCTCTGCCGCCAAACCCAACCTGGCAATGCCTCCAGCCGCGTTTTGCGCTCCGCTGATAGGCTGTCTCTTCTTGCTCGTTGGGCCGATACCCACTGGCCGACTCGATAGCCATCTGCCGCCTTGTAACCCTTAGGAACCTTGGCATGCCCCTCGCGATCTACGAATTCCTTGAGGGTGCAAAATCCTTCTTCCCATTTATCTGACAAAGCATTCCAGCTCCATCCGGGTAATGTTTCCAGCCGTGCTTTACGCTCCGGTGATAGACTGTTTTTTCCTGCTCGTTGGGTTGATATCCAGCTACCGAGTCGATAGCCATTTGCCGTTTTGTAATCCTGAGAAATCTTGCAATGCCCCTCCCGATCTACGAATCCCCTGATAATGCGAAATCCTTCTTCCCACATGTCTGACATAGCATCCCAGCTCCATCCAGGCAATGCTTCCAGCCGTGCTTTGCGCTCAGATGACAGGCTGTTTTTTTTTGCTCGTTGGTTCGATACCCAGATACCGACTCGATAGCCATCCGCTGTTTTGTAACCCGTGGGAACCTTGGCATGCCCCTCTTGATCTACAAATTCCTTGAGGTTGCCAAATCCTTCGTCCCATTTATCTAACAGAATATCCCAGCGCCATCCGGGCAATGCTTCCAGTTGTGCTTTCCGCTTCGACGACAGACCGTCTTTTGTTCTTCGTTGCCTCGATACCCAATTACCTAGTTCATAGCCATCTGCCGTCTTGTAACGCACAAAAACCTTGGTATGTCCCTCTCGATCCGCGAATTCTTTGAGGATGAGAAATCCTTCTTCCCATTGATCTGACACAGCCTCCCAGCTCCATCCGGGTAATGCTTCCAACTGTGCTTTGCGCTCCGGTGAGAGGCTGTCTTTGTTTCGTTGGGTCGAGACCCAGCGACCGACTTGATAGCCATCTGCCGTCTTGTAATAGAAAGGAACCTTGGCATGCCCTTCTTGATCTACAAATTCCTTGAGGTTGCCAAATCCTTCTTCCCATTTATCTAAAAAAGCATCCCAGCTCCATCCGGGCAATGCTTCCAGCCGTGCTCTACGCTCCGATGAGAGGCTGTCTTTCGTTTTTCGTTGCCTCGATACCCAGATACCGACCCGATAGCCATCTGCCGTCTTGTAACGCCGAAGAACCTTAGCATGTCCCTCTCGATCTACGAATTCCTTGAGGTTACGGAATCCTTCTTCCCACATATCTGTCAACGCATCCCAGCTCCATCCGGGCAATGCTTCCAGTCGTGCTTTGCGCTCAGACGACAGGCAGTCTTTTGTTTTTCGTTGCCTCGCTACCCACGGTCCGATTCCATAGCCATCTTGCCGCTTGTAATCGAGAGGAACCTTAGCATGCCCCTCTCGATCTACGAATTCCTTGAGGTTACAAAATCCTTCTTCCCATTTATCCGACAAAGCGTCCCAACTCCATCCGGGCAATGCTTCCAGCCGTGCTTTGCGCTCAGATGACAGGCTGTCTTTTGTTGCTCGTTGGGTCGATACCCACTGACCGATTCCATACCCATCTGCCCCTTTATAATTGCAAAGAACCTTGGCATGCCCCTCTCGATCTACAAATTCCTGGAGGTTGCAAAATCCTTCTTCCCATTTATCCGACAAAGCATCCCAGCTCCATCCGGGCAATGCTTCCAGCCGTGCTTTGCGCTCAGATGACAGGCGGTCTTTTGTTTTTCGTTGGACCGATATCCACTGGCCGACTCGACAGCCATCTGCTGTTTTGTAGCCCGTGGGAACCTTGGCATGCCTCTCTCGATCTACAAATTCCTGGAGGTTGCAAAATCCTTCTTCCCATTTATCCGACAAAGCATCCCAGCTCCATCTGGGCAATGCTTCCAATCGTGCTTTGCGCTCAGATGACAGGCTGTCTTTTTTTGTTCGTTGGTTCGCTATCCATTGACCGATTCGATAACCGTCTACAGCTATGTAATCCTTAGGAACCTTGGCATGCCCCTCTCGATCTACAAATTCCTGGAGGTTACAAAATCCTTCTTCCCATTTATCTAAAAAAACATCCCAGCTCCATCCGGGCAATGCTTCCAGCCGTGCTTTGCGCTCAGATGACAGGCTGTCTTTCGTGTTTCGTTGGGTCGACACCCACTGACCGACTCGATAGCCATCTGCCGCTTTGTAACCCCTCTGAACCTTGGCATGCCCCTCTCGATCTACAAATTCCTCCAACAACCCAAACCAGAAATTCCAAGACGCCGTGACCTGTTCCACCAAATAAGTACGCAGTGCATTGCCAAATCCAACATCCACCGTAGCAGGCAGATCAAGGGTAATTTTACGCAGGCCACCAGCCCTGATCCCTGCCCCTGGTTTTCTCCCCAGCTCCGTCCTGAGCTGATCCAATTCGTAAGCCAGTACATCATCGTGCGCTTTGAGTGCATTCAGCACATCCCAGATGGGTTTGAAGTGGCTGGCCTCTATCGTGTCCTCGGCATTTTGTCCGGCGGCGATAAACACCGGCAAGACGATGGTGCCAGCCTTCTTGTCCGGGCTAAGGCGAATGGCGCGGCCCACGGCTTGAATGATGTCCACCTGGCTGCT
>DOZO01000026.1:87418-87978 GCA_003517965.1 Desulfobulbaceae bacterium | reverse complement strand
CCATCGAGCGAGGGCACATCCACGCCTTCGGACAGACAGCGTGCATTGCTCAACACCCCGCGCTCGTCCGTACTCAGGGCTTTGAGTTGATCGAGCTTGGCCTTGCGTTTGTTGGCGGGCATCTTGCCGGAAACAAAGTCAGCGCGCAGGGTTCCGCTGGGGCGATGTTCGTCGCTGATCCAAGCCATGATTTGCCGGATGTCGGAGGTAAAGGATTCGGCGCGGTTGACGCGGCTGTGAAAACTGATAATCCGCTTGAGGTCGTAATCCTTGATGGCCTTGAGCAGGCCAATCTGAGCGGCAAGCGATTCGCTGTCGGTCTCAATCCCCGTGCCGGTAGTGACCAGTTCGCGGTTGGCGATCCACTGGGCAATGGTGGGGTCGTCCACGCCGATGATGACGACGCGGTAATCGGTAAGCAGCTTTCTCGCGATGGCCTCGCCAAATGGCAGGGCATACAGCACTTCGCCAAACAGGGCATTGTTATCCATGCCGACCACTTCGGCCCCGCGATCTTCGGCAGCTTTATGGACCGTACTGGAATAGGTGCGCGGGGTGGC
>DOZO01000026.1:86875-87327 GCA_003517965.1 Desulfobulbaceae bacterium | reverse complement strand
CGCGGGGTGGCGGTGGCGAATAGCCTTTTCTGGCTGCGAATCTGGGCGTTATCGAGAACGGCGGTGAAATCGCTGCCGACCTTGCCCGCGCAACGGTGGGCTTCATCCGCCACGACCAGGTCAAAGGCGGGGATGGCTGGGTCGACTTGGGCGGCGGCGATCACCGAGGAAGATTGATAGGTGGAGAAAACCACCCGGTTGCCTGCACCGCTGAGGAAGCGTTTTACTTCGTCACCATCGGAGGTGACGGGAAAGGCCAGATCGGCCACGCTGTGAATGGTTTCGTCGCGCCCCTTGGTGCCAACGGTTTGGTCCGAGCAGACGCACAGCACCTCAAACGGGGTGGCGGCGGCGAAGGTCCATTCTCGCAGCAGCTGGGACAGCAAACCCAAGGATGGAACCAGCACCAAGGAGCGTTGTGCGCCCAGCTGTTCCTTGATCCACAGCGTGAC
>DOZO01000026.1:76283-86768 GCA_003517965.1 Desulfobulbaceae bacterium | reverse complement strand
CACAGCGTGACGTAAGTTTTGCCGGTGCCACAGGCCATAATGAGCTGGCCACGGTCTGCGGTTTGCAGCCCTTGCGCGACGGCGGCGACGGCTTCGATCTGGTGGTCGTGCTGGCCGTCGTACGGCGTTGGGCGGGCTTTGCGCTTGCCTTGCGGGAGCGCGGCAAAGTTGGCGGGATAGTCCAGCGCGACGCGTTCAAAATCGGCGAGCTGAAAACGGATGACGGGTTTTTCTTGGGCATCGCAGACCTGCTTGGCGTTGGTGCCGATGCGGTCGGTGGTGGCGATCAGCAGGCGATGCTTGATCAGCGGCCGGTTCGATTCGCTGAGGAATTTATCGACATCGTGTTTGGTGATATCGTAGTCGGGGGAATAACACTTGGCCTGCACCGCCCAGTGCTCGCCGTTCTTATGACGAAACACCAGGTCAACGCCGCAGTCCGCACCCCAACGTTCCGGCCATTCCTCCCACAGCCAGACTTGCTCGACTTGGGTTGACCATTCGGGATCGGCCTTGAGGAACCATTTGACGAAATGCTCGAACTGCTTGCCCCGCTTGGCCGGATCAGGGTCCAGGCTGCTATAGAAATCAGAAAATTGACTGGAAGTGGGAAGTTCTGTGGCATTGTTGCACACCATGGGCAAATTATCTCTGCCGTAATCCAGCTGGTTTTTTGTCCACAGTTGTTTGGGGGTCATTTTCTCTTGCCGCTTAAGATCAATGATTCCAGTCCGTCACATTCCAGGGCGTTGTAACGTGCGATTCACAGAGTACTTTTGGTTGACAACTCCTTCTGCCATTGCCGCAACAAGGACGGCATTGATATTGCGTGGATTGAAAAATACGATCTCACCCCAATTTTTAAAATTGCCTTCGTCTCGGTAGAGATATTCAAATCGCACATTCATAACTGGCCCCTACGGTTCAAAAACGTATTTTCGATGATAGGCTAGAAATTCTGCAAGCGGATGAAATTTTTCTGGCAATACTATTAGTTTACCATCGTAGGCCAACAGCGCCGAGTTAAAAAAATGATCTGTATTGGTCACATGTTTTCGGGAAACACTAATCGTCATATCCTCCGTGATCGCGATAATCCCGGCATCGAACGCTTTGTCGTGCAGCATCGACAAACAAAGGCCGTTTCTAGGATTGAGACGGTTTGTCGCGTCAACACGCCAAGGGATAATGTGGCTTGCTACCAACAGTTTAGGTACGGCCAGCCCCGTAATGCAGCACCGATAGTTATACGCGCTAAGCACCGATCGCCGGAAAAAATCCTGACCGACACGAGTCGTTGCTTGAATTGTTTTGGTGCTTCCCGTGTAATCGACAATCTCATCTGGCACGAACGTGTCGTCCACAGCGGCTCCGAATTCAGTCGTGGCTCCAAAAACAGTCGCAGCATGCTGTGCCTCAATGGCAAACTGCTGCCAGTCTGCCTGCATTTCTTCCCACATGGCTTTATCTGCCGCTGATGCGCCTTCCAGCCCTTTGCGGCCCGTTGAGGTAATTGCCGGGTCAAGGCTGGCGATATTGGTCAACTTCATCGCCAGAGCTGAGGGCGTTCTGCCAATCAAATCTGCATGTTTAATGATATCGGGGTTACGGGAGTGCATTTTCCCGAATGGCATTTGGCAGTACAGATTGAATGCCACTAAGAGTTGTTGGCGTGTCCAGCCAGTTCTAACAGGCATTCGCTTCTCCAGGTGTACTTGCTGAAACCAGTGTCATTATGTGTGGGCTAATAATACGGAAAAATCCCGGACGTACCCCGAATTAAAAAATTTCGGCACCAAAAGCCAAGCACCGAAATCTGTTTTTCATCCAACTCCCCAATCTTGTCAAGCAATTGGCGCAGCGTCATCCCGTCCCAGCAGCGATTCCTGCCGTTCTTCTTTTCCGGCAAGGACGTTACTGCCTCTCCTCATTCCTGCTTCTGATCCTGCAATCGTTTCCACCCCTCGGGGTCCATCTGGATATTGACAAACCACGCACCACTGGGAACCGAGCCAGCCAGCATCCTGGTTACCAGTATTACCAAATCCTTCTCACATTAATCTAACATCTCACAAGGCCCACATTCACGGTATTGTACCTGACTGATTAGGGCAAGGTCTAAAGAAAATCCCGACGTTCCCCTCTTTTTGCCACTCAAAATTCATTCATCATGCACAAAGCATACTACCTTAGCTGGGACAAATAGTGTCCCAGCTAAGAAAAAAATAAAAAAGCCACCCCGCCGTATGGCAGGATGGCTTTTTTAGAGAAACCTTGTTTTTCAAATAACTATGGCGGAAACATCCAGCTATCGCTGTTCAGCAGTACCGACTACCCAAAGATGGTACGAATAAACAGATATTCGTGATCAATGACTGCCAACCGCAAGCAGGCCGCTGGCCGCAAGAGTCAAAATAAGCACTTCGGCAATAGCCATGATCCCCATGGCCTTGTCACCCCTGGCGAACAGCCCTGGGGTAATGACCATGTAACAGAGAATGGTTATCCCGGAAAGGATGGTCACCGGCAGGAAATTCAAAAAATCGCCATAGCCGATGAGTTTCACCCAAGACCAGCCGGTGGGCAGGTGTTCCCAGTGGATAAAATTGGTGTTAATCGCCACCAGATAGTCGTGTACCGGCATACTCCAGTAAGTGGAGATTTCGCTCAGCGGCACGATCGGTGCCATAATGCCAAACACATACAGGGCAAAGGTGATAACCATAAGGGCCAGCCCTGAGTACATGCCTTTTTCCAGAATAGCCGCGTACTGCACCTGTTCCTCGGTTGCTTGGGTATTATGATGAGTCATTATACAATCCTCCATAAATAAACTATTTAGTTGAGTTGAGCAGCTTGTCTGCCCAAACGAAACTTATGCCTTCTGAGTGTAAATCGTGCTCTTAAAAGCGTTGTCGTTTTTAGAACAGGTTGTAACCCATGGTGCTCAAGCCCTTCTGCACCGCCTTCAGACCGGCAAAGAGGAGAATGACGATAACCATCCAGCGGATAAAGGTCGGCTTGGCCACCTTGAGCAGGCGAACTCCGACAAACGAACCCAGCATGATGCCGATGAGCGAAGGCACTACCATCATGGGGATCACGCAACCCTTGTTCAGATAAATCCAGGCGGCGGAGGTATCGGTGATGGAGAGCAGGAACTTGGAGGTGGCCACGCTGATCTTGAGCGGCGCGCCCATCATCAGATTCAGTACCGGCACGTTGGCCCAACCGGCGCCCAGACCAAACATCCCGGCCATGAAGCCGATGATGATAAAAGTCAGCAGCCCGGGAATGGTGCGATGGATCTTCCAGTTGATCTCTTCTTTGGTGGTAGGCTCATAAAAAACACCGGTGATGCGCAGGGCGGTGGAAAGCGCATCCGCCTGGGGGACATGCGGTACCGTTGATTTCTTGGCAGAGAGCATGATGGCTACGATACCAAGAATAGTGCCGCCCAGAGAAAGTTGAACGATGTGGGTTGGCAGGGCCAGGCCCACCATGGCGCCGACAATGGCCATAGTTGAGGCGATGAGCGCCACTGGCATGGCCAGACGCAGACTGGCAAGATTGGCCTTCAGCAGGCCGGGACCCGCAGCCAGGGCGCCGCACAGGGCGACCAGCAGACCAGCGCCGCGCACAAAATCAAGATGAAACGGGAAAAAACCGCCGATAATGGGCACGAACAATACCCCGCCACCCACCCCGCCAAGCACCGCGATGATGCCCATGACAAAGGTGACGAACAGCAGAATCACCGGCCATTTCCACCAATCCGCCTCACCCATGGCCGGAACCGGGTTCATGGCCGTGGCTTCCGTTGCCAGAGCCCAGGCCGGGCTCAACATGATGACACACATGAGGGAGACAAACAGCATCCCCACCTTTTCCTTGATGTTTCCTTGCATCCTTACTTCCTCCCTGTTTTCCTTAATGGAAAAAATAAAAAAATATATGCGCCGTTATGCGAAAATAACTGAAACATTGACGTTTCGTGATCGGCATAAAAGGCCGTACCGAAAGCGGATAAAATGTAAGGGTTATTTCTTAACGGCCCCTAAAAAATCAACCAGCACTATGATCGCTTACAAAATTTTCGGTATGCTTACT
This sequence comes from Desulfobulbaceae bacterium, assembly GCA_003517965.1. Taxonomy (GTDB): domain Bacteria; phylum Desulfobacterota; class Desulfobulbia; order Desulfobulbales; family Desulfurivibrionaceae; genus Thiovibrio. The sequence goes on along the minus strand of DOZO01000026.1, from coordinate 82,658 downwards.
GCTCTGAAAAAGTGCTGTCAAGGAAAAACTGTTCCTCTCTGAAACATGGCTGTTACATTACGCATCATCTCAAAAAAACGATCCATTTCCATTCGTTGTTTTGTGCTATCTTTCCTCTTCCCTTGGCGCCTCAAATAAAAAAAGCCGCTCGTTACCGAGCGGCTTTTTTATTACCATTATCTACCATTTTTTCAGGAGGCCTTACCCCTCTCAGCAACCTTAAGACGACTCAAGGCCCTCTGCAAAGCAGCTTCAGCTCTGGTTCGATTAAAATTTTCCTTCTGAGCCTGCGCTTGAGCCAGCCGTTTTTCTGCCCGCTCCTTAGACCGCATCGCGCGATCAACATCAATATCTGCGCCCCGCTCCGCCGATTCAACAAGAAAGGTCAACTTATTATTAGACACTTCACAAAAACCACCACTCACCATCAAGGTTTCTTCCTGCGTGCCAGTCTTGTAGGTCAGGACACCAGTCTTGATCGTACTCAGAAATGGCGCATGATTGGCCAACACCCCAAATTCACCGCCATAGCCAGGCGCGGTGACAATGTCAACCTCCTGACTCACTACGGCCCCTTTGGGAGTTACCACTTCCAACTTTAATTTTTCAGCCATGGGTAACCCTCAATTCCTAAGCAGTAGCCTTTTCTTTATTGGCTTTTTCAACCGCCTCTTCAATGCTGCCGACCATGTAAAAAGCAATCTCGGGCAGTTCGTCATGCTTGCCCTCCAGGATCTCTTTAAACCCGCGCACTGTATCGGCAACCTTGACATACTTGCCGGCCATACCGGTAAAGGTTTCGGCAACGGTGAAAGGCTGAGAGAGAAAACGCTGGATCTTACGGGCCCGGGTAACCAGGGTCTGATCTTCTTCGGACAGCTCATCCATCCCCAGAATAGCGATAATATCCTGCAAGTCCTTGTATTTCTGGAGGCTGGTCTGCACGCCACGGGCTACCAGATAATGCTCATCCCCCAAAACATTAGGGTCGAGAATCCGGGAGGTGGAATCCAGGGGATCAACAGCCGGATAGATGCCAAGTTCAGCGATCTGCCGGGAAAGAACAACTGTTCCATCCAGATGGGCAAAGGTAGTGGCCGGAGCCGGATCGGTCAGATCGTCGGCCGGCACATAAACGCACTGTACCGCGGTGATGGAACCCTTGTTGGTGGAGGTAATCCGCTCCTGCAGGGCACCAAGATCGGTAGCCAGGGTGGGTTGATAACCAACCGCCGAAGGAATACGGCCAAGAAGCGCGGAAACCTCGGCGCCAGCCTGGGTGAAACGGAAGATATTATCAACGAAGAGAAGCACATCCTGGCCTTCCTCATCCCGGAAGTACTCTGCCGCAGACAAGCCGGTCAAGGCAACACGGGAGCGGGCTCCCGGCGGCTCGGTCATCTGCCCGTAAACCAGGGCAGCTTTAGGGAGAACGCCGGATTCTTTCATCTCGTGATAGAGATCATTTCCTTCTCTGGTCCGTTCGCCAACCCCGCAAAATACCGAGATACCGCCATGATGCATGGCGATGTTGTTAACCATCTCCATCATGATAACGGTCTTGCCGCAACCAGCGCCGCCAAACAGGCCCATCTTGCCGCCGCGGGGGAAGGGAACCAGCAGGTCAATAACCTTGATGCCGGTTTCCAGAACATGCACCTCGGTAGATTGATCAGTAAAAGCAGGAGCAAGACGGTGAATGGCGCGCATCTTGTCGGAGGCAATGGGCCCCAGGCCGTCAACTGGACGCCCTACCACGTTCATGATCCGACCCAGCGCCGGAGCACCGCAGGGAATCTCAATGGGCTTGCCGGTATCCGTGCAAGCCTGGCCACGAACCAGACCATCGGTTTGATCCATGGCAACACAGCGAACCACGTTGTCGCCAAGATGCTGGGCAACCTCGATTACCAGATTGCCTTCCACGTCACTGATCCCCTTGTTGTTGACCAGCAGGGCATTCATGATCTCTGGCAGATTATCCGGCTCAAACTCAACGTCAACAACAGGTCCGATAACCTGAACAATTTTACCAACTCTTGCTTCACTCATTAGAAAAGCCTCCTCAGCTATGTACATTAACCATTTTATGACAGCTGGAAATTATCAGCCTGATTTCCCTTGGGTTACTTCAACGCCTCGGCGCCACCGACAATATCCATCAATTCAGCGGTGATGCCAGCCTGCCGGGCCTTGTTGTAAATCAAGGTCAGGCTATGGATGATATCCTTACAGGCGTTGGTAGCGTTATCCATGGCGCTCATCCGGGCGGCGTGCTCGCTGGCGCTGACTTCAAGCATGGCATGATAGACCATGACATTCATGTAAAGCGGCAAAAGCACTTCCATGATTTCTTCAGTGCTCGGCTCATAGATATAGGAACCAGCAGCCGCAGAAGGTGTTGCGGCTGACACCTCAGAGGGCTGAATAGGCAAAAACATCTGCTCAGCCGGGCGTTGCACGGCAACACTCTTGAATTTCCCATAGACGATGCGAACTTCATCGCTGTCCCCAGCCAGAAAATTTGCGGCCAGCTCCTGGGCAATTGCCCTGGCATTAAACATTTGGAAGGTACCCATCAGGTCGGGGTAACGCTGCCTAACCTTGCCGGTTTTCCGAAAATAGCTGATGCTTTTCTTGCCGACACACACTAAGGAAACCTTCTTGCCCTGCGCCTCAAGACTGGCGATGAGCCTGTCGGTCATCTTCATGATATGGGCGTTAAAACTACCGCACAGACCACGATCAGAGGTAACCACCAGAATCTCTACGGTCTTGACCTCACGCTTCTCCATAAGTGGAAAAGCCCCGGAATCCATGGCCGAAGAAAGATTTCCCATGGCCGCGTTGAACTTCTCAGCATAGGAACGAAAATCTTCCATCTTCTGCTGCGCCCCACGAAGCTTGGCCGCGGCAACCATATTCATGGCCTTGGTGATCTGGGCAGTTTTCTTTACCCCACCAATCTTTGTTTTTACATCTTTCAGGCTCGGCATGAGACCTTACCCCCCTATTTAAGGCCCTTGGCAGCCTTGAAAGATTCCCCGAAAGCCTGCAGAGTCGTCCTGATCTTCTCTTCCAGGGCGGCATCAATGGCCTGTTTCTCTTTCAGATCATCATAGATGCTCGGCTGATTCTTTTCGATATGGGCATAAAGCTGTTGCTCATATTCAGCCAGGGTATCAATGGGCAGGGTGTCAAGATAGCCGCGGGTTCCGGCAAAGAGGATGCAGATCTGTTTTTCCATGGGCAGCGGTCGATACTGGGGCTGCTTTAAAATCTCAACCAGACGCGCGCCACGAGTCAACTGGGCCTGGGTGGCGGCATCAAGATCGGAACCAAAACCGGCAAAGGCGGCAAGCTCGCGATACTGAGCCAGATCCAGACGAAGGGTGCCGGCCACCTGCTTCATGGCTTTAACCTGAGCCGCACCACCTACCCGGGATACGGAAAGACCGACGTTGATCGCGGGACGAACACCAGCGAAAAACAGGTTGGGCTCAAGGTATACCTGGCCATCGGTAATCGAGATAACGTTGGTCGGAATAAAGGCGGAAACGTCACCAGCCTGAGTCTCGATTATAGGCAGAGCCGTTAGAGAGCCAGCGCCCAACTCGTCATTGAGCTTACAGGAACGCTCCAGCAGACGAGAGTGATTGAAGAAGATGTCACCGGGGTATGCCTCACGTCCGGGCGGACGACGAAGAAGCAGGGACAACTCACGATAGGAGACCGCCTGCTTGGAAAGATCGTCATAGATGATCAAGGCGTGCTGGCCATTATCACGGAAATACTCGCCCATGGCGCAACCGGCAAAGGCCGCGACATATTGCATCGGCGCCGGATCGGAAGCGCAGGCTGCTACCACGGTGGTGTATTCCATGGCGCCATGCTTACGAAGCGCCTCAACAACCAGGGCCACCGTAGATTTCTTCTGACCGATGGCCACATAGATACAATGCACATCGGTGTATTTCTGGGCGATAATCGCGTCAACACAGAGAGCAGTCTTGCCGATCTGTCGATCGCCAATGACCAACTCGCGCTGGCCGCGACCAACCGGGGTCATGGCATCAACTGCCTTGGCGCCGGTATAGCAGGGCTCATGCACAGATTTTCTGGCGATAACCCCAGGGGCCACCACCTCGATCTTGGAGCTGTGCTTGGCATTAAGCGAGCCCTGACCATCAATGGGGTTGCCCACGCCATCAACGACGCGGCCTTCCATTTCTGGGCCAACCGGAACCTCGGCGATACGACCGGTACGTTTTACGGTATCGCCTTCCTTGATCTTTCTCACATCACCAAGAAGCGCGCAACCAACATTATCCGCTTCCAGGTTCAAGGCGATGCCGAGGATGCCGCTGGGAAACTCCAGCAGCTCCATGGCCATGCACTTCTCAACCCCGTACACACGAGCGATACCGTCACCAACGGAAATTACGGTGCCGGTTTCACTCAGATCAACTTTACTTTCGTAATCCTTGATCTGCCCCTTGATGATTTGACTGATCTCTTCGGCTTTGATCTGCATTTGTCTTATACACTCCCCTTAATGGATTCTTTTAAACCAGCCAGCTGTGACTTGATGCTTCCATCGAGCACCAGATCACCGACCTTGGCCACAATCCCGCCAATGATGGACGGATCGACCTGGGCCGTAAGGACAACCTGCTTACCGGTTATTTTTTCCAGTGTGGCCTTTACCTTTGCCGTAAGTTCGGGGGTCAGCTCCATGGCCGATACCACCGTTCCCTGACACATATTGTTATCCGCGTCAACCATCGCCTGAAATACCGTGGCGATGGCAGGCAGGATATTCGCCCGTTTTTTCTGCACCAGCAGCTTGAAAAAATTACCCAGAACCTGAGACACCTGCATGGAGGCAAGAAGATGCTCCATAACCTTCTCCCGCGCCTCAACCGGATACAACGGGTTGGTCAGGGCATCCGCCACTTCCGGCATCCCGACAAAGAGCTCTGCCATTTCATTGAGGGTCTTGGTGAAATCAGCAAAAGAATTACCTTCCTTACCCACCGCAAATAATGCCTTGGCATATCGTTTGGCTAACACTGTATTCTTCACTGGATTCCCCCCACCTTGTCAAGAGACAGCTCAACCATCCTGCTCTGATCCGCAGGCTGAATATTCTTTTTGATCAGCTCTTCCGCCAGCAACACGGCTTGTTCGGCAATCTCGGCCTTAAGTCGGGCCTTGGCCTCAGCAAGCTCATGGGCCACCGCCATCTCCGCCTGACGTTTGATGTCCCCGGCATTGCGCTCGGCATCAGCAATGATCTTTGCTTTCTCATCCTCACCCTGTTTAACTGCCTCGGTGATGATGGCGTTAACCTCTTCATCGAGCCTGGCAAGTTTGCCTTCAGCCTCTTTGTACATCCGCTCTGCTTCAGCCTTTCGAGACTCCAGGGCCTCAAGCTGATCCTTGATCCCCTCCCTCCGGCCATTCAGCCCGTCAGCAAAGGGTTTCTTGAGAAAGAATATCAGAATAAAGGCCAGGCCGGCAAAATTCGTGGTCCGCCACAGAAGATCCATCCACTTCTCTCTGGGAATGGCAACATCTCCCGAAGCATGGGCCGCAACCGCAAGGCTCAACATCATAAGCGCCAGCAAGGCGGCAGCACCGGTTTTTTTCCAGAATGAATTCTTCATTTACAGCGCCCTCCCCAAAACCTTGCCCGCCATCTCGCTGGCAAAACCAGCAACCTGGCTCTGCAATTCAGACTGGGCTACAGCAAACTGCTTTTCAATATCGGCGAGCTGGCCGATTTTCTGCTCTTCAACCTCTTTGCGGATACCAGCCAGTTTTTCCGTGCTTTCGGCAAGGGCCGCATTTCTGGCCGCCTCGTATTCTTTTTTAGCCCTGATCCTGGCAGCCTTCATTTTCTGGGCAAACTCATCCAGACGCAACAAAGAGTTCTTTTTATATTGATCAATCCCCTCATCCAGACCGGTTATCTTTTTCTGTCTCTCTTCGATAATTGCCCGGATCGGTTTGTACAAGACTGCATTCAAAACAACAATAAGCAAGAGCATATTGGCAATCTGAATGAGCATGGTCAGGTCGATGGTAATCATTACTGGCCCCCGTTTTTCTTTACAGTCAATATGTTAAAAAGTCTTGATATATACACACGAAATGAACCCCGATTCATTAACAATTGAACGGTTCTAATCGAATTTTTTTTGCCTGTCAATACATTTCCCCAGCCGCTTTTGCCCCTGTTTTTCTGGAGCAATCCTCATAAGAAGATGGTCAACCCGAGCTTTTTTCGTAATTATTCACCAAGAACAAAAAAACGCAACTCAATCACTGAAAAGTAAACGTTCAGCAATGCCGCAGATGCGAGGAAGAGGT
>DOZO01000026.1:36363-76074 GCA_003517965.1 Desulfobulbaceae bacterium | reverse complement strand
ATGTGGTGCTGCTGAACGTTTACGTCTGTCTGGCGATGATACCAGGAACAGCAGAAAGCGCCTCCGGCAACTTGTCCGCCATGGTTCCCCCAGCCTGGGCCATATCCGCCCGCCCGCCTCCGCTCCCGCCCACCATGGCCGCCACCTCTTTCACAATCTGACCGGCATGAAATCGGGAGCCCAGATCCTTGGTAACCATAGCCAACAGGCTAACTTTTCCATCAAAAACCCCGCCTAAAACAGCAATCCCACTACCCAAACCGTCCCGCACCTTATCGCCAACCTCCCGCATGGTTTTGGGAGAATCAAGGGCAATCTGCGCCACCACCACCTGCACCCCGGCAATCTCCTGAGCATTGCTCAGCATGCTCTCAAGATCATTAACGGAGAGATTCGCCGTCAACCGGCTCACCTCCCGCTCCAGTTCTTTTTGCCGGGCCAGCATTTTTTCCACTTTACCAGCCAGTTCCTCCGGGGAGGTTTTAAGTTTAGCCGCCAGCATTGCCAGTTGCATCTCAACCTGCTGAAAACGCTCCATGGCGCCAGCGCCGGTTACCGCCTCGATCCGGCGCACCCCTGCCGCTATGCCGCTTTCGCTCAGAATCTTGAACAGCCCAATCTCTCCGGTTGCACCCACATGGGTGCCGCCACACAGCTCCTTGCTGATCTCTCCTACGGAAACAACCCGGACTTTTGCCTCATATTTCTCCCCAAACAGGGCCGTGGCCCCATCCCGGATAGCTTCTTCCCGGTCAAGCTCAGCGGTGGACACCTGAGCATTGGCCCGAATAGCCTCGTTGACGATCTTTTCCACCCGGCCAAGTTCCTCAAGACTGAGGGGAGAAAAATGAGTAAAATCAAAGCGAAGCCGCTGCGGGTTGACCAGCGAGCCTGCCTGTTTGACATGCTCTCCCAGCACCTCGCGCAGCGCGGCCTGCAAAAGATGGGTGGCGGTATGATTGTTGGCCGTGCGCTGACGCTGGCCTTGAGCCACCTTGAGCTCAACGATCTCGCCAAGGGTCAGGCTGCCTTCCACAACCTCGGCCTGATGCAAGATAAGCCCCTCCCCAACGGCTACGGTATTTGTCACCCTGGCCTTGCCCTGCGGCCCGATAATCATGCCCCGATCGCCACTCTGCCCGCCAGACTCAGCGTAAAACGGGGTTTCCGAGCACACCAGAGAGATTTGCTCGCCAGTGCCCACCTGCTCAAGGCTTGCGCCGCCAGCGCTCACCAGTCCACCGATAACGGCATTATGTCGCCGCGTCTCATAGCCCACAAACCGGCTGCGCAGCCCTGTATCGAGCAAGGCGCGAACCCCGGAGCCCATTTCGGCAAGCGAGGTGGCCTTCCATGATTTTCTGGACTGATCGCGCTGTACCTCCATCGCCGCATTAAATCCGGACTCATCGGCCAGCATGCCCCTTTCAATGGCAATATCTTTTACGATATCGACAGGAAAACCGAAGGTGTCGTAAAGCTTGAAGATAAAATCCCCGGCCACCACCTTTTCAGCTGCCTCCTGCAAGCGCTTCATTTCCTGGTGGAGCATGGCCAGGCCATTGTCCAGGGTTTCCAGAAAACGCACTTCCTCATTGTACACCACCTTGGCCAGGAGCTCCTGCGCCCCATGGAGATGGGGATAGGCCTCGCCCATTTCGGCAATGACAGCCTCGGTAATCCCAGCCATAAATGGCTTCTTCAACCCGAGCGAACGGCCATAACGGATGGCCCGGCGCATGATACGCCTGAGCACATAGCCCCGACCCTCGTTGGAGGGCAACACCCCGTCAGCCACGAGAAAGGTGGTGGCCCGGCTATGGTCAGCGATAACCCTGATAGCGGTGTTGATTGCGGCATTCTCTCCGTACCGGACTCCGGCAGCGGCAGCAATGGCCTTGATGATTCCGGCAAACAGATCAGAATCGTAATTGGTGAATTTTCCCTGGGTTACCGCGGCAATACGCTCCAAGCCCATGCCGGTGTCGATGCTCGGCTTGGGCAGCGAAATCAGGGTGCCATCCTCGCTCCGGTTAAACTGCATGAAGACCAGATTCCATATCTCCAGGAAACGGTCGCAGTCGCAACCAAGCTGGCAATCGGGCTTGCCGCAACCCGCCTCCACTCCCTGATCGATGTGAATCTCTGAACAGGGTCCGCAGGGACCAGTATCGCCCATGGCCCAGAAATTGTCCTTTTCCCCCATTCGGACAATGCGACCCGGGGGCAGATCTTTAACTTTCTCCCAGAGCCCGAAGGCCTCGTCGTCGTCTTCAAACACCGAGACCCAGAGCTTTTCAGGAGGAAGGCCGACTTCCTTAGTGAGAAAATCCCAAGCATAGTGGATAGCGTCTTTTTTAAAATAATCACCAAAGGAAAAATTACCGAGCATCTCAAAAAAGGTATGGTGACGCGCTGTGTAGCCAACATTCTCCAGGTCGTTATGCTTGCCGCCTGCTCGCACACAACGCTGACAGGTCGCGGCCCGAATATAGTCGCGCTTGTCTTCACCCATGAAAACCCGTTTGAACTGCACCATCCCTGCATTGACAAACAGCAGGGTCTGGTCGTCATGGGGCACCAGGCCGGAGCTTTCCACCACCGTATGGCCCTTATCGGCAAAGTAGGTCAAAAATCGTTTACGTATGTCGTTTCCGGTCATTGTTACATTCCTTCAAATTACAGAAGCGGAACGCCTTCGCACCCCGCCTCTTTGCTCAGTATATTAATTCTATCAACCAAATAAATACTATGCGTGCCACAAGTTGGCAACGATATTCATGCTACCCCCGCAGGTCGCGCTTGAGCAGGGTCAACACGATGAGGACGGTGGTGACGATCATCAACACCGGGCTAAAAATCCACATAAACAGTGGGATAAGAAAATAATAGCCTCGCATGCCCATGGAAAAATGAATGCCCGAAGCGAGGAAGATTTGGGAGAGCAGGCGGGTAGAGTCTCCGTCCTCAATCTCATCTAACCGCGCTTTGGGAATATTGAGGATCAAGGACATGTAGTTCACGTCCCTGATATGACTGGTAAAGTTAAAAAAGCAATACCACAGGGTAACGATGATTAGCAGGATCTTCAAAAGTTCCACCGCCGGTTCCGTGGGCGGACCAGGCCGGAAGACCCGCAACGTTTCCACCAGGCCGTTCAAGTTGCTCAGAAGGCTGAAAGCCCCCATAATAAGAATGATGGAGGTAGAGGCCAGAAAAGATGCGGTCATGATGTTGTTGCGCAGGGTCTGCACGGTGACGATGCTGTTCTGATCGCCGGAGTGGGCGGCGATCCAGGCGTTACGGTAAGCCTGGAGCTTGCCGAGATAAAGACGCTCGGGTCGGGTGCGGAGCATCAGGCCCAGGAAAGTGCGGTAACCCACTACCGCCACTCCGAAAAACAGCAGGGCCAGCCAGTCCAGCACGGAAACTCGCGCGCACAAATCCAAAAAAGGGGACAGGACATGAAGGGGGGAGGGCATGCTGGCAGCTATTCGGTCGCAACCGCTGTTTTTTCTCCGGCCACGGGCAGGCCATACCCCAAGCGCACCTTTCTTTCAAGATCAACGCACATCTCTGGATGCTCCTTTAAAAAGAGCTTGGAATTTTCCCTGCCCTGGCCGATGCGCTCGCCGTTATAGGAGTACCAGGATCCGCTTTTTTCGACAATATTCTGTTCCGTGGCCAGATCGAGCAGATCCCCAACCCTGGAAACGCCTTCGCCATAGATGATGTCGAACTCAGCCTCCTTGAAGGGAGGGGCCATCTTGTTTTTCACGACCTTGACCTTGGTTCGGTTGCCGATCACCTCCTGCCCGTCTTTAATGGCCTCCTTGCGCCGAATATCGAGACGAAGCGAGCTGTAAAACTTGAGGGCGTTACCGCCGGTAGTGGTTTCAGGACTCCCGAACATGACCCCGATCTTCATCCGGATCTGATTAATAAAGATAATCGCGGTGTTGGTGCGCTTGAGTACCCCGGTGAGCTTGCGCATAGCCTGAGACATAAGTCGGGCCTGAAGGCCAACATGGGAATCCCCCGCATTGCCGTCAATCTCCGCCTTGGGTACCAGAGCCGCCACCGAATCCACCACAATGACGTCCACAGCCCCACTGCGAATAAGGATCTCGACGATTTCCAGGGCCTGCTCGCCATAGTCGGGCTGAGAGACCAGAAGATCGTCCACCTTAACCCCAAGGCGCTCGGCATAGCCAATATCCAGGGCATGTTCAGCATCAATGAAGGCGGCGCTGCCTCCTGCTTTCTGAGCCTCGGCGATAATATGCAGGGCCAGGGTGGTCTTGCCGGAAGATTCCGGCCCGTAAATCTCCGTAATCCGGCCCCGGGCCACACCGCCAACTCCGGTGGCAATATCAATACTCAGGGCACCGGTGGAGATAACCGCCACCGCCTCCCGTTCGTCGGTGCCGAGCCGCATGATCGAGCCCTTGCCAAACTGCTTCTGAATCTGAAAAATCGCGGTATCAAGGGTTTTGTTCTTTTCTTCGGCACTGGCCATGTTTTAAGTCTCCCAAGGTATGAGGGTTGTAATCGATTCTTGTTATGTAACTGACACAGGGTGTGCAGCCGACGATGCAGCGTCGATGAGCTTCTCGCGGTAAGGTTGACCCGGTTGTTAGCGCTTTTCTTCTTTTTTTAATCGTTTTGAGGGGAAGGATACCACCTTTCGATCTTCTAGTTTTTCTGTTGCCTTTAAATCATTATAAATTGCTCGCAAATCATAGCCAAATTGTGCCGCATGATTTTGCCGAGCTTTCCTAACCTCTTCGACTACTGGATCTTTCCACATGGTTAATCTCCCATAAGCTCTTCAGGGGTACAGATAATTGGGGGCTGATACCCTTGAGAAATACAAATATTTGATACCCCGGTACGCATCTCAGCATTGGCAATATGACGACAGTTCCATGTCAGAATATAATCAAGCCCATGCACGGTGGCCAAGGCTATATGAAGTGCGTCTTCTTTTGAATTTTCTGGAATAGGCCCTTCCGCAATAAGAGTATTCGCCAATGTCAATATTTCTTCATTTAACTCGACAAGGGGAATGTCGTTTAAGGCGGCAAGCCGTCTTTGTGCTGCCGATTTATCTCCTGAGCCTGCCTCGCGAATAACAAGCTCTGATATAAAAACATCAAAAAACTTTCGTCGCGTCTCCCACCATTCTTGCGTAATTTGTTGATGTGCCGCAACAATTAAATCCCTGCTTGGCCTTGCGGTCAGGTAACTGATAACGGTTGTTTCGATATAGATTGTCTGATCCATTTTCCCTTGCCAACAGATGAAATTGACAATTATATGCGCAAGTTAATTAATATCGTATTATTTTTTTACCGATAACAAAGCAGATATCGTACCCTGTGATCGCTTACCTTTTTACACCGTCCGGCATTCATTATCAAGGCCCATCAGATGGCAGCGCAAAAGATCAAGCGCCGTCTGGCTGGCCAGGGCCTGCACCTGCCCACGCTCTCCGGAAAAGTGAAAAAGAAATACCCTGGTTTTGTCCGGGCTGGCCAGAGCGAAATAAATCGTGCCCACTGGCTTGTCTTCCGTACCTCCAGCAGGCCCGGCAATGCCGGTAACAGACAGGGCATAGTCAACACCCGCTACCCGCCGCATCCCTTCGGCCATAGCCTGGGCCGTTTCCGCACTGACCGCGCCGCAACGCAGGATGATCTCCCGATTGACCCCCAGCAGGCGCTCCTTCAGGGCATTGCTGTAGGCCACCACCCCTCCCTGAAAATAGGCGGAGCTCCCGGAGATTCTGGTCAGGCTGTGAGCGATTAGCCCCCCGGTACATGATTCGGCAACGGCTACCGTCTGGCCTCGCTCGGCCAACAGACGCCCCACCACACCCTCCAGGGTCTCGGCCCCGAACCCGTAACAGCAATCACCCAGCAAAGTGGTGACCTGCCCGTCATATTCTGTAAAGACCGCCTCTGCCTCTAAGCTTGAGGCCCCGGTAACGGTCAGACTGACATGCACCTCGGGAAACACCGGATAATAGCCAAGCCGAACCCGGGAATCACGACCCTCCAGATGGGCAAGCTTACCGTTGATCTCAGACTCAGCCAAGCCCACCACCTTGTACGTTTTCTGACGCACCTGGCGAACCTCCTCACCCTCCCAGACTGCCAGCCGGGTGAGCACAGTTTCCAGCAGCAGATCCTTCATTTCCTGCGGCACCCCAGGCAGAAAAAATATGGGCTTGCCATCCTGAACCAGAAAATACCCGGCCATCTTTGCTTCCGTGTTCAGAGCATGAGCACCAGCCGGCAACCAGGCCAGCTTTTCAAGAGAGCTCTGCTGAGTGGTCGGCAAGTTCTTGCTATACACTTGGATTTTTTTAAATATTTCTGGATGAAAGGTAGCGGGGCGCGCCAAAGCCGAAGAAACCGCGGCGTTGGTAAGATCATCGGTGGTCGGGCCCAACCCCCCGGTAACAATAACAAAATCAGCCCGCTGCAAAGCCCGTTGCAGGGTGCGGCCAATAAGCTCCGGCTCATCCCCAATGGTGATCATAGCCAGGATCTCGTGGCCTGCGGCAAAGAGCTGGCTGGCCGCAAAGTAGCTGGTGGTGTTCAACACCCGCCCGGAAGTAAGCTCATCACCAATGGCAATTATTTCCCCAATCATAATGGCGTCATCCAAGTAGGAAAAAGTTCTTCACATATCAATCAGGCAACCTTACCCAGCACCCCGTCGGGGGTAAGCTCTTCAAGGCGCACCGTCACCAACTGATTCATCAAGACATCATCCCCCTCAAAGGAGACCGGGATATAATTACCGGTATAACCCCGCAACAGGCGACCCCGCTTACGTTTTTCTACCAGAATCTGCCGGGTGCTGCCCAGATGCTTTTGGTAAAACGCGACCCGTTTTTTATGATCCAAATCCCTCAGCAGGGCCACCCGTTCATCCTTCTCCGCCTTGGCAACCTGATCAGCCATGTCGGCAGCCGGGGTCCCAGGCCTTTTCGAATAGGGGAAGACATGGAGATAGCTCACCGGCAGGGAGGCAAGCAGATCATAGGTGTTGCGAAAGGCCTTCTCGTCCTCGCCGGGAAAACCGACAAGCACATCCACGCCGATGGCCATCTCGGGCAGGCGCGCCACACTGTCTGCCACAACCTTGGCAAAGGTGGCGGCGGGATAGCGGCGGTTCATCCTCTTGAGGATCCGGTCATCCCCGCTCTGCAGGGGGATATGCAGATAGGGCATGACCGCTGGTGATTTAGCCATTAGGGTCAGGAGCTCGCCCGTAATCTCGGTCGGCTCCAGGGAACTCAACCGGTAACGCACCGGCAGGTTCCGGGCTAAAAGCCGCGCCAGCAATTCGCGCAGATTGGTCTTGGGGGCAAGATCATGGCCATAATGACCAAGATGAATGCCGGTGAGCACCTGTTCTTTGTAACCCTGGGCGGCAAAGATTTCGGCTTGGGCCAACACTTGGTCCGGGGCAAGGCTCCGGCTGCGGCCCCTGGTGTAGGGCACGATGCAGTAGGAACAGAAGCTGTTGCAGCCGTCCTGAATTTTCAGATAGGCCCTGGTCCGCGCCCCAAAGCTGGTAACGGTCAGGGGGCTGATCTCTTTGCGCCCCCCGATATTGCCCAGATGCATTTCCAGATCGCAGTGCCGGTCGGCCAGGGCCACTTCCACCAAGCGGTGCTTTGAATCATTGCCCACAATGCAGATGGGGCAGTCGGCGATCTCGAGAATCTCCTGCGCGGCGATCTGCGCGTAGCAGCCGGTCACGATCAGCCGGGCCTCGGGATTGGCGCGCAAGGCCTGGCGGATCAACTGGCGCGATTGGGCGCCCGCCCTGGCCGTAACCGCGCAGGTGTTGATGATATAGACTTCCGCCGGGCTGGAAAAAGGAACCAGCTCCACCTCCCGCCGGCCAAGCTCGGAAAGAAAGGCGGCGGATTCAAACTGGTTGACCTTGCAGCCGAGGGTGGTGACGGCGATCTTTTTTTTGCTCTGCACCTTGAGGTTCATGCCTGTGCCATACTGTTTTCAGGAGCCGCAAACGCTGCCATTTTTACCATAGATCAGACGCTGACTGGCATTGAAAGACATCAACCCGGTAGCTCCTCAACGATTCGTCCATCTTTGAGAAAGACAACACCAACGCCAGTCTGCCTTGCCCGTTCACGAGCTTTTTGGGCTGCTCGTTGCATTGCGGTTTCAGCCTTGACGAAATCAGGATCGCGCTCTTTTTTATTAGCCTTCGGATAAACCGGCTTTGCACTCATAGGTCATTAACTCCTTCTTCAATAAGCTGGGGTGCCTTTACGGAATTATCATATAGTGCCCATTCATCGACAATCGGCATGTAAGTTTCGTTAAAATTTCGAAGTCCTGCCACAAACCTGCGACGGATGGTCGGTTCCGGAATATTATGCCCCCCTGCTTTTACCCGTTGGCGAACCCTGGCCACAGCTAAATCAGGTGAATCAAGGCGCAGGTAAAATAATTTCACAATATAACCTTCTTCCCGCCAAAGCGGGATAAGTTTAGCGTAACCTCGTCCGCTCAGGGTAGTCTCAAAGGCAAAACTTTCTTTTAGGCGAACATGGACAAAAATTTCCTCAAGCATCAATCGACCGGCCCTGAACGCCGCCCTTTCCGGAGCAAAGGGAGAAATACCGGCGGCTATCAGGTCTGCATTCACAAAGATCGGGCAGTTAGCCTCTACGGGCAGAAATTCTTCGGCAAAGGTCGTTTTCCCAGCTCCGTTAGGGCCAGCTATGATAATGATTTTTTTATCCATCCAAGTTGTCATCGCTGCAACGCCTCGCGGATCAACTGGCGCGACTGGGCTCCCGCCCTGGCCGTAACTACGCAGGTGTTGATGATGTAAACCTCCGTCGGGCCGGAAAAAGGAACCAGCTCCACCTCCCGCGCGGTAAGTTCCGAAAGAAAGGCCGCCGACTCAAACTGGTTGACCTTGCAGCCCAGGGTGGTGACGGCGATCTTTTTTTTGCCCTGTTCCTTGAGGGTCATGACCTTAACATGCTGTTTTTAGAAGCTGTCACGCTGGTGATTTCGATAAGTCCCGATTTAACACGTCAGCGTCTTCAATCTCATGGCCCCAGGTTTCCAACCGCTTTGAACGATTCAGATTCTTTCAAGCCACCGGCTTTGCCGTTGGTAGCTTACTTCCGTAAATGGTCATAACATACCTCTCACAAACGCCATTCACGTCGATGTTCGACAAGGTACTGTTGGGCCGGCCAGAGATCACGGTCTGATGGCGGAATAATAGTACGCCCGGAAAGAGTCAACAAAAACCCAGGCACATTAGGATCAGCGGCAATCTGGCGCGAGGTGATAACAGCGTAGCTGTCCGACACTCCCATCATTCCCTCGTCAAAGGCCCAGTGACAGAGCTTGCACAGAGCTATGCCGTTACGAATGTCGTCGTTCTGACTTTTGCACCATGGAACGATATGAGCGGCATCAACCACGGTGTGCTGTTCCGGTGTAATGATTCGCACTCCGCACAAAGCGCAACGATGGTCATATGCCTTCACAACAATGCGACGGAACCCCTGATCACGGGCTGCGGAACGATAGTTATCCGCCGCCAAGATCTCCTGCACCAGCGGCAGGTGAGCTTTCTCTTCCAGCATCCGGCTGTAGTCGAACGCCTCACGATTGATGACCGACTGCTCGCGCAGCACCGCCGCTGCCCCGGCGGAAAAGCAGGCCTGCAGCAAAGCTTCCCTAAGTATCCCCTGTCCCTCTCCGCTCTGCATAACCCGGAACAGTCCCTCGTCCAACTTTGCCCCCAAGGCATGTTTGCGCATGTAAGTGACGGACGAAGTATTGTTGATGATTGCAGGGGTAATGGTCGTGCCCGGCTGCGGAATCAATTCCCAGAACGGCTCTCGATCGAGACGGGAGAAGGGGAAGGCGATGCTGCTGGTCTGGCCGAGGGGGACGATCCGCCGCCAGTAAAGGTTAAACAGTTCGTTCAGCTCCATCAGGTCGCCGGTAACGGCGATGAACGGCGAGGTAATAACATTACGATGCACTAAGTCCAACACAGCCAGCAAGAGGATCGGCTTGTGCGGAGCCCTGCGCTTGGTAGCATCAGTCCACGTCGCGCCCGGTGCGCGGTTAAGGGAGGCGAATTGTTTGATTGAGGTGGCAAGTTCGGTCATTGGTTTAGCGACTATGGTTTCCCACAGAGTTATAGCTTCGGGTTGGAATGTATATGCAAGTTGCATAGGGGCATTTTACGGAATTTGTCAATATCAAAGAAAACTAAAATAGCGCAATGCTGTGTGTTCCCGTCATTCTGACAGGTTGACTCACTCATTACGTTTCATTCCTGCAACCAGCTTTCTACCTTTTTCCGTCAGCCGATATTGTTGCAAGCGACTGTTTGGTTTATCTGGAAGAGTATATTCGATAAGTTGTTTCTTCAACAATTCCTTCACCGCTCGGTTCACCGCCCCTGAAACCTGGTCATGACCAAGCGCCTTGGCGATTTCCGCACGTTGGAGCGGATGGCCAGTCAGGGCTTTTATGACGGATTTCGAAGTCTCCGACTCTAGCCCCGACTCTATCCCCGACTCTATCCCCGACTCTAGCCCCGACTCTGGTTGAGACTCGGTTTCTGGACGCAGAAAAATAATCCTATACCAGTCTTCATCCGCCTCAATTCGTGGCGGCGGACACGGGTAAGCTTCAGACATCTGGCGGATACGCAGCAGGCCGGAACCAACCTTCTCAACCAGATTCATGCGATGCATCAGGCCGAAAAGCAAGGGATTTCTGGGGATGCTTCGGGTCCCGAGGGTTGCCAGGGTAAGGCCACCGACCAGGCCGCCGGGATTGATGATTTCCACCCGATCCTGAAAGATATGCACCTGAAGGTCGCCGGGCTTGCGGTAATCCCGGTGGCCCATGGCGTTGAGCAGAGCCTCGCGAAGCGCGCCTTCCGGCAGCTCCAGTTTTTCCTTGCGCTCAAAGCCGATCTCATAGGCGGTGTTAAGATGGGCCAGCAGGTAATTGACCGCCGCGTGGTAGTTGCTGAGAAAATCAGCATCATAGACCTTCTGGTCGAGGATGCGGCTGCTTGTCTTTCCCTGAAACAGACAGCAGTTGATGGAGGAACCCGGCACCGCCAGAGAAGAGGTATTGCAGAGGAGCAAGGAACCGGCATAGGTCATCCGCCGTTGCTTGAGCAGCCCCAGGTTTTCGAGCAGCCGCCCGGGATCCAGCGCCGGGGTGATGCCGCAGACCCTGACCAGTTCGTCATAGGCGGCCCGGTTCAGGTCGTCCGGCCAGATGAAACGGTCATTTACTTTCTCATCAAAGTAAACCAGCCCCTCACGATAAAAAAATTCCCGGATTTCATCCCTGTTCATCTGCTGGCAGGTCGCGCCTTCACGCAGGAAGAACTTGCCTGCGGCGCTGTGCGGTTTGAAACGGCTGGCTGGGACGGAGACGACCAGAACCCCGGCCACCTCTTCACATTCCACCATCAGGGGCGGTTCAAGGTTGCGGGCGATGGACTGCACTTCGGAACGCAGAAGGTTGTCTGAGGCAACGGGGTGAATTTTCCCTGCGTCATCTACCCCAATCAGTATCCGGCCTCCCAGGGAGTTGGCAAAGGCGCAGATTTCCCGGCCAAGGTGAGCGATACCGGCACGCTTGAACTCCAGCAACTGACCTTCGCCGCTGGCAATCAGGATTTGCAGGTCTTCCGGATTCATTGGCGTCCTAACTCTCCTGAAAAACTTGTCACTTTGGACTCCACTTTTTTAAGCTTACGAAACATCAATAATCTTCAAGCTGTTGGTGGTTCCTGCCACCCCGCACTGGGTTCCCGAAGTGATTACCAGCCGCCGCGTTCCAGAACGGATCAACCCTGCGCCTCTCAGCAGATCGGCCAAATCGAGATCTGACAGGTCGACAGAGGGTACCCCTATGGGAAAGACCCCGTAGGAAATGGCGAGGATATTGCGGACCGTCTGATTTTCGGTAACCGCCACAATCCAGGGACGGGGCCGCATCCGGGCGATGCGCCGGGCCGTGGTTCCGGAAGCGGTCGGGGTCAGGGCCAGATCAATGGTGCGGTTTTCAAGAATGTCACAGGTGGCGCTGCTGATCAGATCATCAATGCTGTCTTCAGAACGGATCGCGGCCCGTACCTCCAGGGCGACGCCGCCGCTCTTGACCAGACGGCGTTCGGTCTGGTGGGCGATTTTTTTGGCAATACGAACCACCGCCGCCGGATCATGGCCAATGGCGGTCTCCTCGGAAAACATGATCGCGTCAGCGCCATCCAAAATGGCATTGGCCACATCGGTGACCTCGGCCCGGGTGGGCCGGGCGTTGTCCACCATGGACAGCAGCATCTGGGTGGCAACGATTACCGGCTTTGCCGCCATGTTGGCACGATGGATGATGTCCTTCTGCAACCCCGGAATCTCTTCGATGGGTAGCTCAATGCCGAGATCACCCCGGGCTACCATAACCGCGTCGGACACCGCCAGAATGCCGTCAAGATGAGTCACCGCCTGCCGCCGTTCGATCTTGGCTAACAAGCAGGGCCGGTATTTCCCTGTTTTCGGTAGGAGCGCGCGAGCGGCCAGCATATCTTGCGGACCGCCGACAAAGGAGATGCAGATCACATCGGCTTTATGCTTGATGGCAAAGGCGATGCCACGCTTGTCCTCCTCGGTGAGTATCCCGGCAGGCGCATTATAGCCGGGAATATTAACCCCTTTGTTGGAGCGGACAACCCCGGCCACCAGGGCTTCGGTTTCGACAATCTCGCCCTGGATAGACTTAACCTTAAACTGCATCATGCCGTCACCGACAAAAATAATGGAGCCTGACCGCAACCCTTGGGCCAAACCAGAAATTTCATGAGGCAAAAAAATGCCTGGTCCCGGCCGGGCAATCCCTTCCGGCACGAAGCGGACCTTGGCGCCCCGCCGCACGGTAATCGGCTTGGGCACCTTGCCCAGACGCATTTTCGGCCCAGGCAGGTCAACAATGATGGCCACCGGCCGACCCATTTCCGCACTTATTTTGCGCAAACTGACAATTACCCCGGCATGTTCCTCAAAATCTCCGTGGGAGAGATTCAGACGAAAGCCATCGACCCCGGCAGCCATCAGGCGGCGTTGCACAGCGGGTGAAAAAGAGGCAGGTCCCAGGGTAGCAACAATTTTGGTTTTGGAGATGAATGGATTCATAATGCTCCTTGAATTTTTCAGGTGAGCGAGGATATTTGCAAGCCCAGATGGATAAGTGCCCGGCAAAAGCGGTCTCAATCAATGTATCGTTTTCCCGCTGCATTTGCCAAGGCAAATTTAATGGATTCGTAACAACTCGTCTCCCCGGCGAAGGCCGGGGTCCAGCCTTATTGTATTTGTCCAAAAACGTTGGATCCCTGCTTCCGCCGGAATGATAAAATATCGTTTTATTTAGTTGTTACGAGTCTATAAAGGTTAGAGGCATTTTGCAATCTCACCGCAGCCTATAACCACCTCATCCTCATAAAAAACCGCAAACTGACCAGGCGTCACCGCGCGCTGGGGCTGGGCAAAGATCAAGCGCACCCCGTCGCCCTCATGCCGGACGATCTCTGCCTGGCAGGCTGAATGCCGGGAGCGGATTTTTACCATGCACACAAAGGGCAAAGTCGGGGCCTGACCACTAAGCCAATGCACCTCTGGCAACAGCACCTCCTGCTGCCAAAGATCCGCATCTTTGCCAATCAGCACCGCATCACGCTCTCGCTCAAGCCCCACCACATACCAAGGGGTTGCGTCAGGCAATCCCAGGCCCCGGCGTTGGCCGATGGTATAATGATGAATCCCCGCATGCCGCCCCATCTCCTTACCTTGCAAGGTCAACATTGGCCCTGGCCGCTCATTCCCTGGAAAATGGGAGGCGAGAAACCCTCCCACCGTTTGGTTTTTCAGAAAACAGATATCCTGGCTCTCGGCTGTATCCCCAAAAGCCAGGCCAAACTCAGCGGCCATCCCGTAAACCTCGGCTTTGCGAAAGCCGCCTAAGGGAAAACAGATTCGTGCCAATTGCGCCTGGGTGAGCAACCCGAGGAAATAGGACTGATCCTTTTTTGGATCAACGCCTTTATGCAACCGATATCCGGTTGTGTTATCCCCGCTGATCCTGGCATAATGGCCAGTGGCAAACAGATCTGCGCCAAGGGTTGCCCGCGCCTGATCCAGCAACAGGCCAAATTTGATGGTCCGGTTACAAACCATGCAGGGATTGGGAGTTTTACCGGCAAAATAGCTGGCACAAAAATAATCCACCACCGAGCGCCGGAAGGCATCCGCCAGATCCAGCACGGTCAGAGGAACCTTTAAAAAATCGGCAACCGCCCGAACCCGCCGTACCTGTTCCTCCAGATCGGGCTGGGCCATAGCCATAAAGACACCCTGCACCTGCGCCCCCTGCCTTTGCAACAGAGCGGCAGTTACCGAAGAATCAACCCCGCCGCTCATGGCGACAACAATCTTTTTCTGGTGTATAGTTGCGAAACGTTCTTCCATCCGATCCTCAGTACAAAAAGGCTTATTGATGAAACTTCCTGAACTTCTTGCCCCGGCAGGCAATTTTGAAAAAATGCAGACCGCTATCCACTACGGCGCGGATGCCGTCTATCTTGGCGGCAAAAAATTCAGCCTCCGGGCCCATGCCACCAATTTTGGCGAAGAAGAAATCGCCCAGGCCGTGGCCTATGCTCACGGGCACCATGTCCAAGTATACACCACGATCAACATCTTTGCCCATAATGACGATCTTGCCGAGTTGCCTGACTATCTGGCCAGTCTGCGCGAGGCAAAGGTGGACGGCCTGATTATCTCCGATCCCGGCATCCTCGCCGTGGCCCGACGGATAGTGCCGGAACTGCCGATCCATCTCAGCACCCAGGCCAATGTCACCAACCTTGAGTCTGTCCGTTTTTGGGCCGGGCAGGGAGTCAAACGCCTCAATCTGGCCCGGGAGCTTTCCCTTGCCGAGATCACCCAAATCAGACAGGCCACAGAGACAGAGCTGGAGATCTTCGTGCACGGGGCACTGTGCATCTCCTACTCGGGCCGTTGTCTTTTGAGCCTTTATCTTACCGGCCGCGACGCTAATCAGGGCAACTGCGCCCATCCCTGCCGTTATCACTACCGGCTGGAAGAAGAAAAACGGCCGGGCCAGTTCTTCCCGGTCGAGGAAGACAGCCGCGGCACCTATATCTTCAACGCCAAGGATCTCTGCCTGCTCAACCGGCTACCCGAGTTGATCCGAGCTGGAGCAGACAGCCTCAAGCTCGAAGGGAGAATGAAAAGCGTGTACTATGTGGGGGCCATAACCCGCCTTTATCGGGCCGCCCTTGATTACTGGCAGACAGAGGGACTTGCCGCCGCCCTGCCTGAAACATTTCGGCAAGAGCTGCTGAAAATCGGCTCGCGGGGCTACACGGAAAACTTCTGCGACCAGCCGCCCACTACCTCCGACATGCTCTACAACGGGCCCCTGATCAGCTACGATTATGCCCCGGTGGGCATCGTCCGCCAGGCAGACCCCCAGCCGGTTATTGAAACCCGCAACCCCATTATGATGGGCGACCGCCTCGAATACCTTGGCCGTGGCCTCAACAACACCGCGCACACAGTGCACTCGCTGACCGGCTCAAACGGAGCCCCGCTCATCCAGGCGAACCCGAACAATCTCATCACCCTGACCCTTGACCCTGCGCTCGCAACCTGCGAGATCAATGGCCTCTTCAGGAAGAAAATCATCCATGTTTAAGTCTTGCTCCATAGTTTACCAAAAAATATAATTCTGTTATGATCAGCACTTTCTTGTACTGTCTGTTCGATCTTCCTGCCGAATCCCGGCATTCAAGCCCAAAACAGGAGGTTTTCATGGCTGATTCAACCTTGCCGCCATTCATTCAGGCCCTGCTCAAACCTGAGGCCTACCCCCATCCCGCCCCGGAAATAACCCTGGTGCAAACCCATATCTCCTATGTGCTGTTGGCTGGGGATTTTGTCTACAAGATCAAAAAACCTGTAGATTTCGGTTTTCTCGACTTCACCACCCTGGAAAAGCGCAAGCATTTCTGTGAAGAGGAGCTGCTCTTAAATCGCCGCCTCTGTCCCTCTCTGTACCTCGGCTTGGTAACGATTAGCCAGCAGGATACGGCTTTTTCCCTGGACGGCCCCGGTACTCCGATGGAATACGCGGTAAAAATGGCCCGGATGCCGGAAGAGCGGATGATGGCCAGGGTTATCGCCCAAGGCGGACTCAGCCGGGAGATTCTCGACCGGCTCATCGCCATCCTGATTCCGTTTTACGCCAAGGCCGAAACCGGGCCTGCCATTGCAGAATTTGGCACCGCCCAGGCCGTAAGCGTTAATGTACTGGAAAATTTTGCACAGACCAAAGGCTTCATCGGTTGCCCGGCATTAAGTCAGGAACAATTCGAGACGATCAGTGGCTACGCCCGCAATTTTCTTAACCAGGAAGCACTCTTTGCCGCCCGCCTCGCCGCAGGCCGGGTTCGGGACTGCCATGGCGACCTGTATTCCGCCAACATCTGCCTGGCTGAGGAGATCTACATCTACGACTGCATCGAGTTCAACCAGCGTTTCCGCTACTGCGATGTGGCAAGCGATGTGGCTTTTCTGGCCATGGATCTCGACTTTCATGGCCTGCCCGAGCTTTCCACCTATTTTATCGAACAATTCTGCCGGGCCGCAGGCGACACCACCCTGCTGCCCATGCTCAATTTCTATAAATGCTACCGGGCCTATGTGCGCGGCAAGATCGGCCTTTTCACCGCCCATGCCCCGGAGGTTGATCCGGCTACCGCCGAGAGCTGCCTGGCCCAGGCAAAAAAATACTTCGCCCTGGCCCAAAGCTATGCCACTTTCTGACCTGTTTATTTTTTTTGGCCTGATCGCCACAGGCAAGAGCACCGTGGCCAAGGCTTGGGCCGACCGCCAAGGCTTGGGCTATTACAACTCCGATGTGGTGCGCAAGGAGCTGGCCGGACTCTCTCCGCAGACTCACCAACGCGAAACAACTGATCAGGGGATCTATACCAGCGAATTCACCAGCAAAACCTACGCGGCCCTGCTCGCCAAAGCGGAACAAAATTTGGCCCAAGGACGGGGCGTGGTTCTTGACGCCTCCTACCAACAAAAAACCGACCGCGATCAGGTACGGATGCTTGCGCAACGACTCGATGTTCGGCTATACTTTGTTCTCTGTGTTTGTCCGGAAGAGGAAATGAAGCACCGCATGGCCAAGAGAGCTCTTGACCCGCAGGCCGTGTCGGATGGGCGCTGGGAAATCTACTTAAAACAGAAAGAACGGTTCGAAGCCCCGGCAGAACTTGCCCCGGATCAGCTCATAACTCTGGCAACCGATCTGCCGGTGGAGGTTGTCTTAGAGCAACTTTCCGCCCACTTGGAGACGCAACCATGAATACCCGCATCTATGTCCTGAAGTTCCCCAAGGAAGTCATTGACCAGCCAATCATCAGCAATCTGGTTCGCAAGTACGACCTGGACTTTAACATACTCAAGGCCACCATCCTGCTCCAGCAGGAAGGAGTCATGGTCCTTGAATTTCTCGGCCACAAGGCCAATGTCAAAAAAGGAATCGCCTATCTCAAAGAAATGGGGGTTTCGGCAAAAAGCATTGCGGGCAATATCCGCCGCGACGACGAGAAATGCTACCAGTGCGGGGCCTGCACCAACGCCTGTCCCACCGGTGCCCTCTCTCTCCACCGACCCGACATGGCGGTACTCTTTGACGAGGAGAAATGCACCGCCTGCGGTCTTTGTGTTTCTGTCTGTCCAGCCAGAGCCATGGAAGTTTCCTTGAATGGCAACGTAGCCGAACTGGCAGCTTAAGAGCCGTTAAGAAATAACCTGTACTCTTCTGACCGTTAACTGTACGGCTCCTTATGCCGTTTTGGTCACACGAAACGTCCAGTTTATTTCTTTTACAACGGCTTAGTCCTCTGGCGTCTCTTTATCCTCTCGGCAGGTCTGCGCAAGCATCTCCGCTACGCGAGGGAAAAGGCTAAGATCCGTGTGGGGCAAGAAATGAGAGGCGATGTATTTTTCCTGAAAATAGGCCATCTCCGAAAGCTCGAAGCTGGTCATCTTCCGCACCACATCCACCACATCCCGCCTGATATGATTGCTCATTTCACTCATCCAGGCGCCCATGAGCGAGCCATTCCCTACATAGAGCACTTTATCAGCCTCTACTTGCGGTAACAGGCCCACGGTCATGGCCGAATCCAGATCAATATAGCTGCCAAAGGCTCCTGCCAGAATAACCTGCTCAATATCGGTAATGGCCAGCCCCACCTGCTCCACCAAAGTTGTGATCCCGGCATAAATCGCCGCTTTGGCTCTGATGAAATTTTCGATATCCACCTCGTTGATAACAATGTCGTATTCGGTACCCGCTTCTGCGCGCCAGACCAGAACATACTCATGGCCGCTGCACCCTGGCCGAATCCGATCCGTGACAAGATCGCGCCGAAATTTCCCGCTTCTATCGAGAATTCCATGCTCAAAAAGAGTGGCGATTATAGCCAGCAGACCTGAACCGCAGATCCCCACCGGCGGTTTATTACCAAGCGTGATATTCATCGGTTCAAGGGTCTGGGGGTTGAGGCTGAAATCCTCGATTGCTCCCAGCGCCGCCCGCATCCCGTGGGTGATGCCGCCGCCTTCAAATGCCGGCCCGGCGGAACAGGCCGCACACACCAGCCATTCTCGGTTGCCCACAACGATCTCCGCGTTGGTGCCGATATCTATGTATAAGGTAACAAGTTCGGTCCGGTACATCCCCGAACCCATGACCCCGGCAACGATATCACCCCCCACATAACTGGAGATGGATGGGTAGACCAAGGCTACGGCGGAGGGCGGCAGATTGATGCCCAGATCGTTAGCCCGAATGGGCGGCAGGAAGGTGGTGACCGGCACATATGGGGCGCGGCGGATGTTGTCCGGCTCTAAACCGAGAAGCAGATGGGTCATGGTGGTATTGCCTGCCAGGGTGATAGAGGTGATCTCCTCGCGGCGAATGCCGCCTTTTTCACCGTTGTTCTCAGGCTTGGCCATACCCAGCAAGGTATCGAGAATACTGTTGATAGTGGTGGCCACCAACTCCTGCATCTTGATCAGGCCTTCCTGTTTTTCCGCCACAATAATCCGGGAGATCACATCCTCGCCATAGCTCAACTGACCATTGTATTCACCGGCCCGAGCCAGTACCTTACCGGAAATAAGGTCCACCAGTACCCCGTAGATCGAGGTTGTGCCGATGTCAAAGGCCAGGCCGAAACTGCGCTGAGACCAATCGCCACCCTGAATGTTGGTAAGATACGGTTTACCCGCAACATTTACCGGGCGCGCGCTGGTAACAGTTATCCTGAAATTGTCTTCCCGCAAGGCCTTGCGCAGCTTGCGCAAAACCGCCAGGTTAAACACAACCCTGTGTTCATCGTGCTGACTGCTGAGCAGTTGAATAACCCGCCCGGCGTCGGCCATATTGTCCTTAGCCGAGGGCGGAGGAACTTGAAGGCAGATTTTTACCACTGGCGGGACAAAAATGCCTTGTTCCCGGAGTTCCTCGATATCGTACACATGCATCCGGGCGCGATGCCTGAGGGGTACCGCAGTTCCCAGCCCCCCGCTTTTCAGGCCAGAGGTTTCCGGCACCCGGATGACGACGGCACCGTTTATTGTCGCCGTGCAGGCCTGGCGATATCCTGCCTCTCTCTCCTGGGGGCTGAACTTTTCACTCAATCCCCCGTCAACCGCACCTTCTTCAATAATGACTTTGCATTTGCCGCACACCCCGCTGCCACCACAGGAAGCATTAATATGAATACCTGCTTCTCGAGCCGCCTTGATGATAGACATGCCTACTCCGACCTGTACTTTTCTACCGCTGGGCTCAAAAACGATGGTATGGGTCGCCTGATTACCTGCCTTGTTCATCTCTCTACCCTCGTTGGCCTGTTAAGTTATGAGCCTCGCGCAATGTTGACAGCTGCTGCGCCTGCATAGATCAATGATGCCGATCTTATCTTTATCCTAATCCAGGAGCGTGACTTCCTGCAATGACCGTTTGCACACTATCGGCCTCGGCGTACCTGAAAACAAAAAAAAGGCCCCCAAATCATCAATGGGAGCCTTCTCGTAAACCATATTTATTGTAAGCGCAAAAGTACAGAGTTCGAAAAGACACGTGTCAGTCGCCGGTAGCAGTGCCGACATCACAACAGGTCTTCGTTAGCAACTTGTTGTTTTTGTTGCACGGTTCTATGTCATGCTGCCTTTTTTTGCAGGTTTATCATATTGGCCGGGTGTTTATTTTTTAGCCTTGCAACAACATCCGCAACCTGCAGTTTTCTCCTCTTTTTTGATCATGCAGTCGCTACCGCCACAATCTGCGCATTTTTTTGGTTTGCATCTTCCCTCTTTGGTTGCCCCGCATTTTTCACATTTAAATATTGCCATCATCGTGCTTCCATTATTTTGTTAAACGGTTATATCTGGCAAAACGAGACATTCGTCTTGCCAGATATTTTACTGTAAGCTGTTTCCCATAGGTGCGAAAACGCTGCCCATTAGTTGTCTCTGTTTCTGCGAGATATTTTTTTATCTGTTAGCGACATGCACGTTATTCTTTCCCGGCACAGCCTGTAATACAGGCCCAAACAACTTTTACAGACAACAAGTCCTGCCTTTATGGTAATCATTCCTGATAATATAAGATTTAATTATCAAACGCAACAAGCGATCCGCTTGTTAAACAATAATTTAGACTTTCCATATGGACAAAACG
Source organism: Desulfobulbaceae bacterium (assembly GCA_003517965.1). Classification (GTDB taxonomy): domain Bacteria; phylum Desulfobacterota; class Desulfobulbia; order Desulfobulbales; family Desulfurivibrionaceae; genus Thiovibrio. Next base: position 55,174 of record DOZO01000026.1, on the reverse strand, counting down.
ATATAAAGAGCCGTAAAGTAACGCCCAGAATTGTGCAAGTATTTTTGTAACGGCTCAAAACAGAGGTACATATATGAAGATCAACAGCGAACGCCTTGCCCAAGTTTTCACCGTCATGTGTGGCATTGATAGCCCCTCCGGCGAAGAAGCCAAAATGGCCTTGTTTCTCAAAGACCTCTTTGCCCAAGAATTTCCCAGGGCCTTGATTGCCGAGGATAATTCGGCCAGCACCACCGGTTCCGACTCCAACAATCTGGTCATCCACTTCCCCGGCACCCTGCCCGGTGAACCGATCTTTTTTAATTGCCACATGGACACAGTGGAACCGGCAAGAGGAGTGACGGTTCTGCGAGAGGGAACCCGTTTTTCCAGTGCAGGTGAGACCATTCTTGGCGGGGACGACAAGGCTGGGATCGCCATCCTCATTGAGGCTATTCGCAGCATCAATGATGAAGGCCTTCAGCATCTTCCTTTTGATCTCGTTTTCACCACCTGCGAAGAAATTGGCCTGCGCGGCGCCAAGGCACTGGACCTCTCTCTGCTTCGCGCCAGGAAAGGATATGCCTTAGACAGCTGCGGGGTAGATTTACTTATTATAGGCGCCCCGGCGGCTAATCATTTCAAATTTATCCTCACTGGTGCGGCAGCTCATGCCGGTCTGCATCCAGAAAGGGGGATCAACGCCATTCAGCTTGCTGCCCGTTGTCTTGCCGTGCTTTCGTTGGGTCGTCTTGACGAAGAAAGTACTGCCAATATCGGTCTTATCACTGGGGGGAAGGCGACGAATATTATTCCCGAAAGCGTCATGGTAGAAGGGGAAGTGCGGAGCCACTCCCCCAAAAAACTCACTGCCTTTTCTCAGCAGATCAGGGATACAGTACAAGGAATCATTAATAACTGGTCACCTGAGCCTGGCGCGGAACTCGGAGATGGGGTTCGACCCCGTCTTGATTTCCAGCTCACCCATGAATACCCCAGCATGCACCTTGATCGCAACGCCCCGATACTACAACGTGTTAACAAAGCTGCGACCCATTTACAGCGCACAATACACTTTGAACGCGCCGGCGGGGGCAGCGATGCCAATATCTTCAACGGAAAGGGGCTATCCACCGCCATCATTGGCATAGGCATGGATCATGTGCACAGCACCGAAGAATCCATTGACCTTCTGGACATGGTGCGTACCGCCGAACTGGTTATCACACTCCTAACTACCTAAAATTAAAGGGAAAATAAGCTTTGTTTCACGTGAAACAAAGCCGGGCATCGGCCATATTCGACAAAAAACAACAAGCCACCTAAAAAATAAAAGCCACCTTATACGGAGTGTGTTAGTGTGATCCCCACAAAAGGCCTGCTGTTTCTTTTTTTGTCCACACCACAACACAGCCTACGTCGAAAAATAGAAGCGCGTGATATCCAAACAAACTCGGAGGGAGTTTTTCAGCATGAGAGAAGGCGCTAAAATTGTGGCCATAGCCAACCAGAAAGGCGGGGTAGGGAAAACGACCACCGCCATCAACCTGGCGGCCTCGATGTCTCTGCTTGGCAAAAAAGTTCTGGTGGTAGATTCAGATCCACAAGGAAACACCTCCAGCGGCCTGGGCGTCAGCCGTGCCAACGGCGGAACCCACCTCTATCATTGTTATACGGGAGAAGCCGAAACCAAGGAAGTTATCCAGCCTGCGCCAGGACTTAAAAAACTTTCCGTCCTTCCCACCCATATCGATCTGATCGGAGTAGAAGTTGAACTGATGTCCGCTGTGAAACGCGAGCGCTACTTGGGCAACATACTCTCCTCTGTCCGCGGAGAGTACGATTACATCTTCATCGACTGCCCACCCTCCCTTGGCCTGCTGACCATCAACGCCCTCACTGCGGCGGACACAGTACTCATTCCCCTGCAATGCGAATATTTTGCCCTTGAGGGCCTTAGTCAATTAATCAGAACCATACGTCTGGTGAAAAGCTCATACAATCGAGCTCTTACCATCGAAGGATTGCTTTTGACTATGTACGATGGCCGAAACAAACTGACTCATCAAGTTGTCGCCGAGGTAAAAACCCACTTCCAAGGTCGGGTATATAACACGGTTATCCCACGCAATGTTCGCCTTAGCGAGGCCCCAAGCCATGGACAGGCGGTAATAACTTACGACAAGCGCTCAACCGGAGCGCTCAGCTATCTACAACTCGGAAAAGAATTTCTGCGCAAGCAATCAAAGGTTGCGGCAAAAGAGGGAGTGAAATCGTGATAAAAAAAACAATCCCGGCCCTCGGTAAGGGTCTTGACGCCCTGTTGCCTTCCGGTGGTTCCGATGGAAGGGAATACTTTTTATGTCCAATCGACGACATTGAGGCTAATCCAAATCAACCACGCAAGGATATAAACGATATCGCCCTGGCCCAGCTTTCGGCCTCGATCCTTGAAAAGGGGGTTTTGCTGCCTCTGGTAGTGTGTGAATACGGGGACGATGGCCGCTACCAGATCATCGCCGGAGAGAGACGCTGGCGGGCCGCTAAAATGGCTGGTCTTGACGAGGTGCCTGTTCTGGTGAAAGACGTCACCCCCCTTGACCGCCTTGAACTGGCTCTCATCGAAAACATCCAACGCCAGGATCTGAACCCGCTGGAAGAAGCGGAAGCCTATCTCCGCCTGGTACAGGAGTTTAACCTGACACAGGAAGATGTAGCAAAAAGGGTTGGCAAAGAGCGTTCAACCGTGGCCAATGCCCTACGAATCAATCATCTTCCCGATTATGCCAAGGAAGACCTGGTTCGCGGCGCCTTGAGCATGGGGCATGCGCGAGTACTGCTCAGCGTAGGCGATGAAGCATCCATGCGCGAAGTTAGAAACGAGATTGTTGAACAGGGGCTTTCGGTGCGACAGGCTGAAGCCTTGGCCCAAAAATACAAGAAGAAATTGGCCGCAGCAGGCAGCGGGACAAAACGTCAGCCCAGGAAATCGGCAAACGAATTGCCGGAATCTTACTGCAAATCACTGGCCAACGGTTTAATCAATTATCTGGATACAAAAGCGCGGATCATCCAAAGCGGCACCCGTGGGAAATTAGAAATTGAGTACTATTCCCACGATGATCTTGAGCGGGTATTATCTCTTCTCATGCCAGAACAAAAAATAAAATAACCTTTATTTTCAAATAGTTACCCATGAATCAATGTGAAGAACAGGCAGAGATTGTTCGTAATGAACAACTCGCGCCGGAAATATTCCGCCTGACCCTGACAGCCCCGGAAATCGCATGGCACGCCCACCCCGGCCAGTTTGTCATGGCGCGGATATCACCTTGTTACGATCCACTTCTCCGACGTCCTCTGTCCATCCACCAAACTATTGGCAGCCATCAGATACAACTCCTGTATAAGGTGGTAGGCAAAGGCACCAGGATACTGGCTTCGTTATCTCCCGGCCAGAAATTAAACCTGACCGGACCACTGGGACACGGCTTTGATCTCGCCGGCACTCAAGCGGTCTGCCTGGTCGGCGGAGGGATGGGCATTGCCCCCCTCTATTTTCTGGCCAAAGAGATCATGCGCGCAACCACCCCGCCAAAATGCATCGTTCTGCTTGGTGCTCGGACAGCCGTTGAATTTGGTCCTCTGCCGCAGGATTTTATAGATATCGGGGTAACAAAAATATATCTCGCCACCGATGACGGGAGCCTTGGCCATCATGGATATATAGCCGAGCTCCTTCATCAGCATCTTGATTTTCATCCCTGGACCGTATACACCTGTGGTCCGCACCCGATGATGAAGGCCGTGGTCAGCCAATGTCGAAAGCAGGGCTGGGAATGTCAGGTCTCCTTAGAAACCATGATGGCCTGTGGAATCGCTGCCTGCCTCGGTTGCGCGATACCCCGGGCTGACTTGTCCGGCCCATATCTCCATGTATGCAAAGACGGCCCAGTTTTCAAGGCGGAGGAGGTGGCCTGGCTATGACCCAACCTGATCTGCGTGTCACTATCGGCGGTCTCGTATTCAAGAATCCCGTCCTCACCGCCTCCGGCACCTTCGGCTATGGCAAGGAATTTGCGCCATATGTCAATCTCCATCACCTGGGGGGAATTGTGGTTAAGGGGATTTCGTTAGAAGAGCGACGAGGAAATCCTCCTCCCCGGATCGTGGAAACAACCGGAGGCATGCTCAACGCCATCGGCCTTGAAAACGTGGGGCTTGAACGGTTTATTGCCGAGAAAATGCCCTACCTGCGTGGGATCGGCACCAGGGTTATCGTCAATATTTTAGGAAACAGCCTGGAAGAATATCAGCGCCTGGGCCAGCGACTCAGTGAGATTGAAGGGATAAGCGCCCTCGAGGTCAATATCTCCTGCCCCAATGTGAAAAAAGGCGGGGTAGCCTTTGGCACCGATCCCGCAATGGCTGAGGCCGTTACCCGAGCGGTGTGCGCCCACAGCTCTCTGCCGGTGATCGTCAAACTATCCCCCAATGTCAACGACATAGCTCAAATCGCCAGAGCCGTAGAGACGGGCGGGGCGCAGGCTGTTTCCCTGATCAACACCCTGCTGGGCATGGCCATTGATGTCAAAAGCCGGAGGCCAAAGCTGGCCAATATCGTAGGAGGGCTGTCCGGTCCGGCAATCAAGCCCATAGCTCTGCGCATGGTCTGGCAGGTCGCCCAGGCGGTAAAGATTCCGGTGATCGGCATCGGTGGCATAACCACGACAGAGGATGCCTTGGAATTTCTATTGGCAGGCGCAACAGCCATAGAGGTTGGCACCGCCAATTTTATCAATCCGCGCGCCAGCCAGGAGATCGTCGAAGGCCTTGCCCGTTATGTGACAGACAACAGGCTTAACAATATCAGCGAGGTTATCGGCGAACTTGTTCTGGCCTGAATTTTGTAACTGTTCTGTGGCACTGGCCTCAAAAATCCACCGCCGTCCCTCCCCTCTCATCCCTGACAAGGGTCGCCACCTGGACATTACCCACTTTGATAGTCCTGAAATCCGAGATAGAGCGTCTCAAATAATGCAAAAGCAGAGTCCGGATCACGATCAAATGGCTGATCACCAACAAATTTTGACCGGAATAGTCACGCAGGATATTTTCAAAACAGGCCACAGCTCGAGTCTGTACTTCAGCAATGGTTTCACAGCCTGGCACACGAAATCCGCTCGGGTCGGCAAGCCAATCAGGATATTCCGCCCCAAATCTCTTCCTGATAGTCCCCTTGCTAAGCCCATCCCAATGGGGGATACTAATCTCATTCAAGGCCTCCTCCGTAGCAACTGGTGCAGCAAGTAATTCTCCCGTGATAAAGGCCGATTGCCTGGTTCTCGCCAGAGGACCACAAAATATCCTGCTGATCCCGCAACAGGCAAGCCTTTTCCCCACTTCGGCCAACTGGACCAAACCCTCCGGATGCAACGGCTCTTGAGTCCGACCGGCAAAGATATCATCCTTATTTGCCGCAGTAACGCCATGTCGGATGAGATAGATAGTGGTTTTCATGTTTGCCCTTTCACTATGCGTCCAATATAACGACTGTTTCGTAACGTCTCCTAAACCCTTCCCCACAAGAGCGAAGCCACTCCGTAATACAAAAAACTCTTGCCCTCCTGCGTTTCTTCGGAGTAAAGTTCAAGCTTTAAACTCTACGGAAAATATCTCTTCTTTTCAATAAGGAAACCGGTCATGTTCAAACAAATAAAACGCTCATCCTTATCAGTCTTGCTCGCCGCACTGATATTCGCCATGCATATTGTATTGCCAACGATCAGCGCCGCTCAGGCCAGACGCATTGCCTTCCTGCCATTCAAGGCCAACGCCACCCAGGATATGAGCTATCTCACCAGCGGCATCCGCGACATGCTTGCCAGCCGCCTTGCCTCAGAGATTGGCCTCACCGTGATCGACAAGACCGTGGTGGACAATGCCTTGGTCGGCACCGGGACTCCAACTCAAACAGAGGCATTTCTCAAGCTGGGCAAAACCCTCCAGGCCGATTACCTGGTGGTCGGCAGCCTGACCGCCATGGGCAGCAGTCTCTCACTGGATGCCAAGGTTTTTGATATTGCCAAGGCCACACCCCAAAGTTTTTATACCACGGCCAAGAACGAAAGCGAAATCATCCAACGCATCGACTCCCTGGCTTGGGATATAAGCGAGAAAGTATTCGCTCACAAACGCCCGGCCTTGGCCCAACTCGCTCCCCAAGCTGCCATCCCGGCTCAACCCCAATACGCCACTGCCCATCCGGAAAGAGCCTTTGCCAGCCGTACCAACACGGGAGGTGGCTCTCCCTTCATTTACCCAAAGGGCATCACCAGCGAGTTTCAAAAAACCCAGAACATGAAACTTTCCCTCCAGTATATGGAAATGGCCGATCTTGACGGCGATGGCCAGGCCGAGGTCATTTTTGCTGACAGCAACTCAATCCAGATCTTCAAGCGTGAAAACAATCGCCTGAGCAAGGTCGGCCAGATCTCCGGACCCAAAGGCTATCGAATCCATGCCGTCACCGTTGCCGACCTTAACCGAAACGGTAAACCTGAAATCTATGTGAGCGCCGCGGACAACAAAAATCCACGCTCCTTAGCCTTCGAATGGCTCGATTCGAATAAGGCTAACTACCTTTTCACGGATGCATCGTGGTATATCCGAGCCATGCAGCTCCCTGGAGAAGGCATGGTGCTGGCAGGCCAGAGGGCCGATTTTGACAAGGCCATAGCCCCCGGTATCTTCCGACTCAACATAGAAAAGAATGCTTTAAAAGCCGGTAGTCCCATCGCGGTACCAAATTCGGTAAACCTCTTTGAGTTTGTCATTGCCGATCTTGACAATGACGGCAGCCAGGAAATCATCGCCATCGACCAGGATGACCACATTCGGGTAATGCGTTCAGGTGGCACCGTCCTCTGGAAAAGCGATGAGTTTTACGGCGGCACCACCCGCTTCATCGGCGGAGAATCAGCCATAAATATAAGCGGACTCTTGAACAACGACAACGAAGAGCGCATTTACGTCCCCAGCCGCATCATCGTTGCCGACCTCAACAATGATGGCATCGTCGATGTCCTCATCAACAAAAACCTCTCCACTTCGTCCAGAATCTTCAAGAATATGAAGAACTATCCATCCGGCGAGATCCACGCCCTGACCTGGAATGGCATTGCCCTGACTGAAATGTGGCGCACCAGAAAAATTGACGGCTATATAGTGGACTATCTCCTCCGCCCCAACGAAACCAAGACGGGGGCAGAACTGCTGGTGGGCATTATTTTGAACAGCAGTGCCTTTGATGTGTTGACAGAGCAAACCTCCACCACACTCAGCTATCAGCTGGATTTTACCAAGAAACAGACCCCAGGAAATTAAATTTCTGGACGCCGTACCACAAAAACAAAAGGCTTTATCTTAAGGAAATCACGTGTATTTTCAAGATATTATTCTCGAAATCAGCAAATTCTGGGCCGCCCAGGGTTGCGCTCTGCAACAACCGTACGATATGGAGGTTGGGGCCGGCACCTTTCATCCTGCCACTCTGTTACGGGCTTTGGGCCCGGAGCCATGGAAGGTTGCCTATGTGCAACCCTCCCGTCGACCAACCGATGGCCGTTATGGCGAAAATCCAAACCGGCTCCAGCATTACTACCAATTTCAGGTAATGCTCAAGCCGTCTCCTCCCAATATTCAGGAGCTCTATATCGAAAGCCTTACCCGCTTTGGCCTCGATCCCCTGGAGCACGATATCCGCTTTGTCGAAGATGACTGGGAATCCCCGACCCTGGGTGCCTCTGGCCTTGGCTGGGAGGTCTGGCTGGATGGCATGGAGATTACCCAGTTCACCTACTTCCAGCAAGCGGGGAGTCTTGAGCTGCATCCAATTACGGTAGAAGTAACCTACGGTCTGGAACGCATCGCCATGTATCTGCAAGGAGTAGACAGCGTTTACGACATCGCCTGGAACAGCGAGATTTCCTACGGTAATATCTTTCATCAGGCCGAAGTGGAATTTTCCACCTTCAACTTCGAGCAGGCCAACGTGGCGGTTTTGCTCTCATTTTTTGACACCTTTGAGTCCGAAGCCCACCGGCTGCTGGAAGTGGAACTGATCTTGCCAGCTTACGATTACTGTCTCAAGTGTTCGCACACCTTCAATCTGCTGGACGCAAGAAAGGCTATCAGTGTAGCGGAACGAACAAGGTATATCGGCAGAATCAGGAATATCGCCAGAAAAGTCGCGGAAAAGTTTGTGGCGCAGCGGGAAAAAATGGGATATCCGTTGCTGAAAAAAACAAAGAATAAGCTTCCTTAATTTTTTCATCTTCCATTGTTAACATTAACATTTATGAGGTGGCGGAAGTGCATGGGAATCGAACCCACCCACCAGGCTGTTAACCCGGTGCACCGGATTTGAAGTCCGGGAAAGCCACCAGTGCCCTTTCCACTTCCATCCGCTGTATCAAGATATAATGTTGCGCGCAGGTAAACAACAATTTTCTTTTTTTAACAGAAGAGTCTGGGCATTCGAAAAAAAATACTGTACATATGCCTCGACTTAACATGATAAGCCATTGTGGAAATATATTTTTCTGGCATTATGCCGGTTTTTAACCAGATAAAGGAGTAAATAATAAAATGGAATGCGAGCGCTTACAGAGGCTTGTCAAATCATGGTATGCCCAAGTCCAGGAAGAATCCATGGCACCTGCCCGCATGGTTTCCTTCATGGAAAAGCACATTGCCGAATGTGTCTTCTGTCTTGCAGATCCGCTGGTACGACAAGATATTGATAAAATCACTGCCATCATCCTGCCCCCGTCAAAAATACGCAAGCCTGCGGAGGAAGACGACCTCGCCGCCGAACCGGATGAAGAAGGAAGCGCCGCCTTCGCAGACGATGGCTTGCCACCAGAAGATGAGACCATAACGGAAGATGAGGATAACGTGGCTCTGGAGGAAGAACTTGAAGACGACCTGTTAGAAGATGGAGACTAACATCTTTTATTACGCTTGGGTTCAGGTTTACCTTCTGATATCCAAAATACACCAACCACTCTGACCCCGATCAAAATGGCGGCATGATTTATTAAATCCCCCTTGTTGTACCCCTTGGACCAAGCCCTGATGCACCATCTTGAAGCAAGAGTTCATCACCAACACAAGTCCTGCCGAGCCTTCAGGGCGGCCCCGTCATGAATAACCCTTTCGCTGAAAGACCGACCACAGCGATGGTTTTAACCGTAGTCAACAATATTTTTATAACCGAAAGATCAGCAAGAAACATTCTGATAATCTCACGCTATGGTTTCATGAATCAGCAAATCTGCATGATAATACGGACGAAATATATTATGTTGTTTTTTTCTCAGATAACACAATGCGAAAGAGAAACGAAAGAGGCGGCTTATGTGTCAAATGCGCGTCATCATGGAACAGAATGGCAATGAAGCGATAGTAGCAGAAAGCGCCTCGCTGCTTGAGGTTGCTGAAGATGGCCTTCGGATCAGCACCCTGTTTGAAGAGCCACAGTTTATCCGAGGAGCGACAATCCGATCCATTGATTTTTTAAATGGCAGGGTAACCGTGACCAAAAAAGAGAAAGGGACTTGAAATGGACCAAAAAACCGTGATAGAAAAATTGCAGATTCTTTTACCTCACTGGATTGAACATAATGACAACCACGAGACCGAGTTCAAAAAATGGGCGGCCTTGGCGCGAAGCGAGGGGCAGGGGATATTAGCCGAGCTTTTGGATAAGGCCGTGCTCAGCATGAGCAAGACCGATGAAATTTTGAAAAAAACCCTGGCTGAAATCGGTGGTCCAGGCGAAGAGCATTGCCACCATCACGCATCGCAGCTTTTTATCGGCACTTCTGCCGATGATTGACAGCGATTTCAACAAATATCGGCAGCCGGGTAATCTCCATGAAGCTTTGCACATGGTATTGGGCCGGGAGCATCGGATTTTTAAAGGCGATAAGCCGCATGCCAAGCGCTGCAGTATGCTCCCGATCCACCATGGAATCACCGATATACACCGCCTCATCCACCTTAAAGCCAAAATGGGCAAGAATCTGCTCCAGAGCCTCTGGATCGGGCTTGGGCCGGGCCACGTCAAAGGCGGTGACCACCTTGTCGAACCGATCTGCCAGGGCAAACATCCGCAGCACCGGACCCATGGTGGAAGTCCGGTTGGTGCTGATCGCGGTTTTATAAGCTGGCCGGAGAAAATCGAGAAATTCGAGGAGATCCGGTTCCATGATCATGTATTGCAGGTAAGGTGTATAATCAAGACCCTGGCGATAAGTCTCGACCCGTTTAAGATCCTCCGGGTATTGACGGAAAAGATAGTGGATTGAATCCATCACATGATGCATATGGACGTATTCCAGCTCATCCTCGTCCATGGGCGGGTGCCCGAAGGCCTCGCGAATATGATTATAGTAAATCCGGTTAGCGTTTTTAGAATCGAACATCACGCCATCACAATCAAATACGACAAGTTTCAAGGACGACATAATGAAGAATCCTTACCATCTGCCCTGGTCCGCACTATGTAAGCCGTTGTTCAAAATGGATAACATTAAAGATCGTGCTCGGCATAAGGGGCCGTAACGAAATGGTCTTAAATGTAGTACATTCTTAACGGCCCCTAAAATCCTTTCGCGAGATAGACGAATCAGGACATTGGCAGCTAAAGGTTTCATGTGGATGTTATGCTACTAAACGTCTACTCTTTACTGAATATCTTCCGAAGATGTCAAGCTGTTAAGCGCACGGAGTGATCATGAAACAGAGCCCGGATTTTCTCGTAATTGGCAGCGGCATCTCCGGGCTTTCTTTTGCCATCAAGGCAGCTCGCTTAGGGTCAGTAGCGATTGTCACCAAAAAAGCCAGGGTGGACACTGCCACCAATCTGGCCCAGGGCGGCATCGCCGCTGTCTTGTCGCCGGATGATTCCTTTGCTCTGCATATCGAGGACACTTTGCGCTCCGGAGCTGGGCTCTGCCATAAAGACATTGTCCAACTGGTGGTAGAAAACGGCCCGGCCCGCATCGAAGAGTTGATCCGCCTCGGAGTACAATTCCAAAATGAGGCCAATGCCTCGCCTCACCTTGATCTGGGCAAGGAGGGTGGGCATTCCGCCCGCCGGATTGCCCACGCCATGGATCTCACCGGTCGCAAAATCGAAGAAGCGCTCCTGGCCCAGGTGGCGGCGAACCCCAACATCACGGTACTGGAAAATCATCTGGCCGTCGACCTGCTGGTCAGCTCCAAGACCGGCACCCCGTATCAGCCCCACCACAATTTCAGCGACCAGTGTCTGGGCGCCTATGTTTTTGACCGGGAAACCGGACAGATCGATACCTGGCAGGCCAAGGTCACGACGCTATGTACCGGCGGCACCGGCAAGGTCTATCTCTATACCACCAACCCAGATATTGCCACCGGCGACGGTATTGCCATGGCCTACCGGGCCGGAGCCAGGGTTGCCAATCTGGAATTTGTTCAGTTTCACCCCACCTGTCTCTATCACCCTCAGGTAAAAAATTTCTTGATCTCCGAAGCAGTGCGCGGGGAAGGCGGACGGCTCATCGACCAGCGCGGCCAGGCCTTCATGCACAAGTATGACGCCCGTGGGGATCTGGCCACTCGGGACACGGTGGCCAGGGCTATTGACAGCGAGATGAAGGCCAGCGGCGATGATTGTGTGTATCTGGATATCACTCACCAGCCAGCAGAGTTTCTAAAAAAAAGATTCCCGACCATATACCAGAAATGTCTTTCCTTAGGGATCGATATGACCAAAGTACCCATTCCGGTGGTGCCAGCAGCCCATTATATGTGTGGCGGAGTAGTAACAGACCAGTGGGGAAAGACCAACATCGAAGGTCTTTTTGCCTTTGGGGAAGCCGCGTGTACCGGCCTGCACGGCGGCAATCGCCTGGCCAGCAATTCCCTGCTTGAAGCCGTGGTTTTTGCCCATCAGGCCTTTCTTGAATGTGAACGGCAATGGCCCCGCCTGCGTAAGACTGCGCTACCAGAAGTGGCGGAATGGTCCGCCGGCCAGGCCCAGCGCATTGAAGAAAATGTTCTGGTCAGCCATAACTGGGACCAGATCAGACGCTTGATGTGGAACTATGTTGGCATTGTCCGCACCCAGAAACGCCTTGCTCTGGTACAGGAACGACTCCGGGATATCGCCAGCGAGGTGAACCAGCATTATCACGACTACATCCTGACTCCGGATCTCATCGAGTTGCGCAACATCGCCCAGGTTGCCGAGCTCATCGTACGCTGCGCCTGCATCCGCAAGGAATCCAGAGGTCTCCATTACCTGGCGGACTTTCCTCATTTAGACGACGAACACTGGAAAAAAGATACTATCATCGAGCGTCTGGATACCGACCCCTGCCAGGCCAGCCCAACCAAATAATCTGACAAGCCTTGCAACCCCTCTTCCTTGCCCACTCGGGCCACGCAAAAGCCCCATCGCCTTTTTTATTTTCCCGAACATTTTTTTCTTGACTCATATACTACATATGGTGCAATAATGTTTACCAAAATACCACCTGTCGTGTTTTAAAGTAACTATCAAGAGGAGTAAGGAAATGGGAGTTGTGATGCCACTCAATGCGGGAACCGCCCAGACCAGGACACAACAGGTTGTAAACGAAGACAGCACCGATATAGCTCTCTTTGTCCGTTCCTCCCAAGATGATATGCTCGGCTGGAATCGGCAGCGCATCGTCGACGCCCTGCTGCGCGAGACCTTTGTTGATCGTGACACCGCCGAAAAGATCAGCCGGGATATCGAGGTGACCATCCAGGCTGGCAGGGTGAAAACCATCACCGGCCCGCTGATCCGGGAAATGGTCAACGCCAAGCTCCTGGAGATGGGCCTTGAGGAGGCGCGACGCATGCACACTCGCCTCGGGGTGCCGCTTTATGACGTAGATCAGCTGCTGGTTCAGCATAACAAGGAAAACGCCAATGTTCCTCACGGGCCGGAAGCAACCAATCTCACTCTGGCCGAGGGCATCAAGAAGGAGTACGCCCTGCTCCAGGTTTTTACCCCGGATGTGGCAGACGCCCACTTAAGCGGCGATCTGCATCTGCATGATCTTGGCTTTATCGACCGGCCATATTGTTCCGGGCAGTCGCTGGAATACATCAAAAAGTTCGGCCTCAACCTGCCCCACGCCTTGTCCATGGCCAAACCAGCCAAGCATGCTGAAGTGCTCCTCGCCCACATGGTCAAATTCGCCGCTTCCCTGCAAAGCCATTTTGCCGGGGCCATCGGCTGGGACGCGATCAATCTTTTTTACGCGCCTTATCTGGAAGAGCTTTCCGACGACGGGGTCAGGCAACTGGCCCAGATGATGATCTACGAATTCTCCCAGCAGGCCGTGGCCAGAGGCGGACAGGCGATCTTTTCCGATGTCAATATTTACTGGGAGGTGCCCAAGCATTTCGTAGACGTGCCAGCCATCGGGCCGGGCGGGCTCTACACCGGCAAGACCTATGGCGAATACGAAAAGCAGGCGCAGCGGTTTGCCTGGGCGTTGTTCGAGGTCTATAAAGAGGGTGACGCCGCAGGCCGTCCCTTCTTTTTCCCCAAACCGTTAGTGCATATCACCGAAAAGTTTTTCAAGACCGACGGCCATATGGACTTTTTGCACCATATCTGCGAGGTGGCCTCGGTAAAGGGCAACACCTACTTCGTCTTTGACCGGGGCGATACGGCCAAGATCTCCGAATGCTGCCGCCTGAGCTTCAAGCTGGAGGCCTCAGACCTGGAAGACGCCAAGCAACCCTGGAAGATGCGCTATTCAGCGTTGCAGAACATAACCATCAACCTGCCACGCCTCGCTTTCAGGGCCAAAGGCGATGACACCAAGCTCTTTGCCCTGCTCACCGAAAAAATTCAGCTTGCGGCCAAGGCCCATGGCCAGAAGAAGAAATTTATCGAGCGCCTGATGAGCCTGGGTAAGGGCGGGCCTCTCTCCCTGCTGGCCATGGATCTTGACGGCGAGCCCTACCTCAAGCTGCACCGCTGCTCCTACCTGATCGGCATGGTAGGCTTAAACGAACTTATCAGGGTGCATCTGGGTCAGGAACTGCACGACTCGGATGCCTCCATCAAGTTCGGTCTCAAAGTCATTGCCCACATGAACATCGTCTGCAACAAACTGGCCGAAACTCTGGGGATGAAGTTTGTCCTTGAACAGACCCCGGCTGAGAGTACCGCCTTTCGCTTTGCCAAGCTGGATCTCGCTCATTTCAGCAAGGAGGCGGAAAAGGTTGTCCAGGGCAATCGAGAAAAAGGGGAGGTCTACTACAGCAACTCCACCCTGTTCAACGTAGGCGCCACCATGAGTCCCATCGCCAGGGTGGAAAAAGAAGGCCTGTTTCATCCCCTTATCGAGGCAGGTTCCATCACCCATCTCTGGCTGGGCGAGGCCCAGCCGGACAAGGAGGCCCTGGCCACTTTCATAATCAATGTTTTCAAACACACCCAAAACGACCAGATCGCCTTTTCCCCGGAGTTCACCGCCTGCCTTGCCTGCGGCAAGACGAGCAGGGGCTTAAGCGATGCCTGCCCCTACTGTCACTCGAAAGACGTGGACGGCATTACCAGGATAACCGGCTATTTCACCAAGATTTCGAGCTGGAACAAGGGCAAGCTCGGCGAGCTGCATGATCGTTACCGGAACAATGACCGCTTTAATAATTAAAAAGGGGGGAGGAACCTATGACCTTATTTACCAAGGATGATTGCGTACTCTGCGACCAGCTGAAAAAACAGTTTGATCTTTCCGCCATGGATGTCCAAGTGGAGGTGCTTGGCAACAACGACGCCGCAGCCCTGGCGCATCTTGCCTGGCATGGACTGGTGGAAAAAGCGAGAAAGGCCCTGCCTATTCTGGTGCTTGACGATTCTTCGGCCCTGCATGAATTTCCTCACATCGAAAGTCATCTTCTTAACCGCGCGGCCCGTTATGGGATAACAACCAAACATCTCAGCACCCAAGCAAGCTGTGCGTCCGGCAACTGCGCCCTTCAATAGCCCTCCTTGTGGAAACTGCTGATATGCTGACACCTCAAGCCTTAAGCTCTTGTAGTGACATGGCTTGCCTGCCACCAATAAAGGGGTTTCTGGAAACCTCCTTTATTGACTGGCCCGGCAAGCTGTGTGCCATCCTTTTTTTAGGCGGCTGTAATTTTCGCTGCCCTTTCTGCCACAACCACCCACTTGTCCTCGCCCCAGAAAAAATGGAGGATATTCCTTTTACTGAGATCCTTTACCGTCTGGCCGAACGGAAAAACTGGCTGGCGGGGGTCTGCATCTCTGGCGGTGAACCTACTTTGTCCCCAGGTCTTCCCAATTTGATCACTCAGCTTAAGGCAGAAGGCTGGGCGATCAAGCTCGACACCAATGGCAGCAGGCCTGAGGTGTTGGAGCGACTGCTTGCCGACAAACTTCTGGACATGGTCGCCATGGATGTCAAAGCCCCGCTGGTACAAGAAAAATATGAACGTTGCGCCGGCTCCCAGGTGGACCTGGCCGCGATCCAAAAAAGCATCGACCTTTTGCAGCACAGCCTCATCCCGCATGAATTTCGCATGACTATTGCCCCCGCTCTGCACACAGAAGAAGATATCCTTGTCTGGGGCCAGCAGTTTGACCACTCCCGCTCGCGTCTCACCCTGCAGAATTTTAATCCCAGAACCACCTTGGATGTCGAATTTGGGAAAGAGCACTTTGACCCCGAAATATTTTCCCGTCTGTCTGCCATGATCAACATAAAATACCGCCCTGTCACCAGAAAGGTATTGTAAAATCAACAAGTTTTATTGTACATCCTTGGCGAAAAAAAAAGGTTCCCCTGCTTGACAAAGAGATAAGCATATAGTAATAAGTGACATCTTGAGTTTGCGAATACGTTACATTTCACCATAATTTAGTTAAAATTTTACTGAAGGAGAATGAATATGCCCACAATCGAGCATAATGGTTCAAGCTTCACCGTTGACGAAGACGGTTTTCTCACTGGCAACATGGATGCGTGGAACGAGCAATGGGTTGACTACGTAAAAAGTGTAGAAGGCATTGGCGAAATGACCGAAGAGCATCACAAGGTTATCGAGATCCTCCGTGACTACTACAAGAAAAACGGTATCGCTCCCATGGTTCGGATTCTTTCCAAGACCACCGGCTTCCCGCTGAAGCGGATTTATGAGCTTTTCCCCTCTGGCCCCGGCAAAGGCGCTTGCAAAATGGCCGGTCTGCCGAAACCGACCGGCTGTGTATAAACATATCAGTCGATTCGTTCAGACTTGAATGAAAAAAGGAGAGGGCATTTGCCTTCTCCTTTTTTTTTGCTCTTGTGTCACTATCCTGTTAGCTTTTTCCTTTTTTGCGAGTGCATCTTCCTTGATACGTTCTCTATATTAAAGATATGACTACCGAACCCACCCCTCCGGAACTGGAATCAGATGCGCTCAAGGCCAATCTCCTTGAAACCGCCGTCGACTCGGTTACCATCGCGGACCCGCTGCTTCCTCTCCTTGATATCGTCAGCAATTACCGGGGGATAAGTAAAAATATCGAGTTCCTGTTGTATGAGGTCAGCCATCCGTTCCGCAACTGGAAGATGATCCTGCCCAGGCTTCGTTCCTTTGTCCTCAAGAATATCGACCATTATTTCCGGCACGAGCAAGGGCCAGATGCCTTTTGCCTTTTCTGCGGCATCTTTCTGGAAGCAGTAGAGGATGCCCGCAAGAACGAGGCACTGCTCACCACAGCCATGGAAAGCCTGTTGGCGTATCTTGACAAACAGACCTCACTGCTAACCAGCGACAGCCTGCCGCGTTACCAAGCAGCCTTGGCCAAGTGTTTTGACCAGCTCTACGAACTGGATGACGAGATCCTGCTTTTTCTGGTCCAGGGCCACCATCCCCTGGGCAAGATTCTGATCAGACTGCACGAACTCTGGCTTGCCGCACCGAGTTGCACCGGCAAATCCAACGCCGCCCGACTCCTGCAAAGGGTTCTGAGCCTCAACTACAAATACTGGCTGAGTGAAGAAGATCCCCTCGCCTGGTTTAGTAAACAATGCGGGGATCTCTGCATGGGCTGGCACTCCAGCTCACTGTTTGTTGCCATCTCCCACCAGAGACTGCACGAGCACCTGGCCGCCCTCAGCGGGATTGATCCAGACTCCCCAGACGCTTTGGCAACAATGCTTGCCCTACCCAACCACATGGACATCATTCGGCTCTACAAACAAGCGCCGGACCGACTCGGGGAAGAAAACACCACCAATGCCCTGACCATGGATCGCTTCGCCGAGAACCGCAAGCTGCTCTTCCTCTTCCGGATCATGGATACAGCGGGCCTGGCCCTGATCCATGAAGAAACCCTGCGCGAAATCAATCGGGGCCTGGTCCAGCTCATCCGCCAGCAAACCTTTGAGGAAATAGAACGCTTCCTGCTCACCACCCTGGCGCTCTTGAAGAGCAATGTCAAAAAGTATCCGCACACCTCATTGCAGTGCATCCAGGTGCTGGGAAGTGAGGTTTTCCAACGCGGCAACAGTCGGCTGGTAGAAACCTTCCTTTTTGAAACGGTGCGATTCGGCTTTCAATACGCCAACTTTCAGGGCTTAAACGATGACTGGCAACCTATTACCAATCCAGCACATCTGGACAACATCCGGGTCTGGCTCAGCCTGATCATGCAGGAGCCAAAATGGTGCTCCACCCTTTTTTCCGCCCTGATCATCAACCTCAAACTCTCTGGCACCTGCGTCAAGGACACCGACCTCTTTCAGCGCGACATCACCCAGCTTTTAAACCATCCCATCGAACCCATCTATAACCTGGCCAAGCAATTCGCCAAGCTGATGCCGGTTTTCTTTAATGAAATAGGGGCAGAAGGACAGCTCCGTGATGTATCCACCGAACTTGACGAGATGCACAAGCGCAAAGACCAACTCATTCATTTCCTGCGCAAACAGAGCCATGTAGAATCAAGCAACCGGATCGTAGATTTCATCGAAGCGATCTTTCTTTTCTGGCAGACCCTGGACAAATCCGTTTTAGAAGGCTATCTGTCAGAGGAGGTGCTTCGGGAGGTTACAACCCAGGGGTCATTTGTCGACGACCTCCACACTCTTATGCTCCGGGTGCTGAGCCTAAGCCCTATCAAAAAGATCGAGGAGCTGCTGACCTGGGATGACCGCCGCCGCGATACCTGGCTGGCCGCCCAGCAGGGTCTGAGGCCAGAAGAAGTCCGCCGCTTCACCTTATTGATCGAGATGTACCGGCTCTGCCACCAGAAATACAATCTGGGAGTAGAAGAGATTCGCCACCAGCTTCATCTTGCCGCCAACAGCGGCTTTCCGGAAATGGAACAGCTACTGGGCGATCTGGAGATCTGCGACCCCTTTCAATGCCTTGAAGCCCTGCTCGATACCCTGGAGGGACTGAAAGAAACCATCCTGACCCCCGAGACCTTCGAGGCCAGAGAGGATATCTACTACAAACGGCATATCGCCGTGGACATCCCCTCGGTCTATGGCCGTTATCGGGAAAAAAAATTCGATGCCCTCGGCCTCACCTTCCGTCTGGAAAACCTGGCCAACGTCTATCTGGAAAAGCTACCCGAGACCGTCAACCTTTCCTTCATCACCAGAGCCACCTTTCTCCGAATCATAAAATGCCTGCGCCTCTATCTGCGAGCCCTGAAAATCGACGGCATTACCAGTCGGCGGCTGGAAACCTACATGTCGCTCCTGACCAGCTCCTTCAA
>DOZO01000026.1:683-36199 GCA_003517965.1 Desulfobulbaceae bacterium | reverse complement strand
TCATTTACACCTATTACACCAACATCCATGAAAACAACCTCTCCATCATCATCCCCAAAATCGGCGAGAGCAACCTGTTAGCCAAACACCGCTCGCTCTGGGAGGACGACGACCTGCCCGCCAGCATTCTCAGGCTTTCCGAAACCTTCATGCGGGATTTGATTGCCACCACCTTCGGCCTCCAGCATCTGGATAACTTCATCACCCGCATCTACCAGACCCTGGAACACCAAAAGGAGATATTGAGCGAAGAACATCTTGATCTGCTGATGACCTATAACCCAGATCGGGCCTTAAGCAACCTGCACCTCAAAAACCACCACACCAACAATCTGATCCTGCTGGGCAACAAAGGCTTCAACCTTACAGTACTGGCCACAGACCAAAAACCCGTGCCGCCCGGTTTTATCATCACCACCGAGATCTTCCGCTGCTGGCCGGTAATCAAGGATTTTTACAAGGCCCGCGACGAGTTCATGGGCCAGATCAAAAGAGCCTTGACCGAGCTGGAAAAAAAGACCGGCCGCCGCTTTAACGACCCGACCAACCCGCTGCTTCTTTCCGTACGCAGCGGCGCCGCCATCTCCATGCCGGGGATGATGGCTACCATCCACAACGTAGGGCTAAACGAAGAAATCAGCCAGGGCTTTGCCGGATCTTCGGGCGAGAGCTATCCTGCATCCTGCCAGATAGACTATCTGGCCTGGGACAACTACCGGCGTTTTCTCCAGTCCTGGGCCATGGCCGAGGGCATGGAACGCGAGATTTTTCAAGGATTGATGAACGAGGCCAAGACCCGTTACGGCATCATGGTGAAAAAGGATTTTTCCGCAGCCCAAATGCAGGAACTGGCCCTTGAATACCAGCGGAAAATCCGCCAGGAAGGTATTGCGATCCCCACGGATCCTTGGCAGCAACTTACCGGCGCGGTGGAACTGGTGCTTGATTCGTGGTACACGCAGAAAACCAAAGAATATCGAAGCCTGATGGATGTCTCCGAGGCATGGGGCACGGCGGTCATCGTGCAAGCCATGGTCTATGGCAACCTGGGGCCGGAATCAGGCAGCGGCGTGCTCTTTACTGCCCACCCCTACCGCAAGGTGAGTCGCGTGGCCCTGTGGGGTGATTATGCCCCCGGCGATCAAGGCGAAGATATCGTAAGCGGCCTGGTTAATACCCAGCCCATCTCAGTGGAACAGGCGCAACTGGATGGCCGCCTCGAAGAAAATAGTCTGGAAATGAGGTTCCCCAAGGTCTACGAGCGCCTGCTCGCCATTGCCAGGGAGCTGGTCTATGAAAAACGCTGGAATCCACAGGAGATTGAATTCACCTTTGAGGGCCCGGAAGAAAATGATCTGTTTCTCCTCCAAACCAGGGACATGATCACCATCAAGAAAAGGGAAAAATTTGCGGTATTTGTAGAAGGGGAGACTCTCGATAAAGCCATGCTTGGCATCGGCATCGGCGTTTCCGGCAGTGCCCTCTCTGGCCGTGCCGTGTTCACTGCTGCCAATATCCGGCAGCTCAAGGAGGAGGATCCCGCCACCCCGCTCATCCTGATCCGCCAGGACACCGTACCGGAGGATATCAAGGAAATCGCCATGGCCGATGGTCTGCTCACCGCGCGTGGAGGCCAAACCTCCCATGCGGCGGTAGTCACCGTCCGTTTGGAAAAGACCTGTGTGGTAGGATGTAATGCTCTGAAGGTATACGAGGCGGAAGAACGCTGCGAGATCAATGGCCGAGAAATTAGTTTCGGTGACCCCATCAGCATTGACGGACGCAAAGGCCTGTTTTTGCAAGGCGCCCACCCTGTGCGGGAAGAGGTGCAGATCCTGCCACTTTAAGAAGACAGAAATTATCCCGTGTATCGTGGTTAAGAAACCTTGGTAACTGCTTTGTGTTTCAGGTGATATCCGACCGTGGTAGCGGCCAGGGTCTTTACCTGAAAGGGCTTGAGTACATAGCCCTGGATGCCGAGTTTGGCGCAGGCCATGATCTCCTGCTTGTCGCTGACCGAACTGGCCATAATCACGGTGGTAGACGTATCAAGCATAACCTGGCGAATGGTTTGCAGGGTTGTAAAGCCATTCATATGTGGCATCATAATATCCATTATCAGAATATCTGGATGCCATTTTTTGAGGGCCACCAGAGCCTCCTCTCCATCACTGACCACGCGGATTTCAAACTTATCCCCATCCTGAAAGGCTATCTTGAAAAGTTTTTGAGTAACCTCTTCATCTTCGGCAATCAGAATTTTCATTTTTTCAGCCATTTTTTGCAACTCCAGCGCCAGCTACTTATTATAAATAGAAAAATTTTATAAAAAGATACCATATTGCCTTCGCAAAGGTAAACTTAATTTATCTGAATCTCAGCCATAAAATCTCACCAAAGCGAAGCGGACGAGAATTATTCATCAGACCGTAACCTTTATTCAGCATGAAAAGCCTCGCACACCACACCATCCGCATCAAGCTTGCAAGCCAGAATTTCTGGATCATGATAGAAAAGAAGCCAGGCATCTTTGTTGATCGCCCGCGCCAGGTATTGTTCCTTAACCGCAATGGAATCCAGGGGAAAATTATCATATGCCGTGATCCAAAGCGGGTTACTATGGGCGGACATCGGTAAGAGATCGCCCAGATGCAGAGCAATTTCCCCTCCTGATTCGAGCCAGACCGCCTGATGCCCCCTAGTGTGACCGCCGGTGCGTACCAGCCGTATGCCCGGCAGGATCTCACCCTCGCCCTCAATCAGGCACAGGTTTTTCCCCTCAGCCAGACCGGTAAAGTTATCCGGCCAGTAGGCATCGACTGAACGTTTGTTAGGTGCCGACACATCTTCCCATTCCTGGCGCTGGAGATAATGCATGGCCGCGGGAAAGGTCAGCTCCAGCCCGCCGGAGCCGCCCAGCATGGTGATCCCGCCGGCATGATCGAAATCACCGTGGGTGAGGATAACGTGACTGATCGCCTCACGGCAGAGGCCAAGCCGAGCCAGGCCGGTCAGGAGATCCCACTCCCGCCGTACCCGGAAGAGAGCCTGCTGCTTTGCCGTCAACCTGTTGCCGAGGCCCGTTTCGATAAGCACGTTACCTTGGGGCGTTTGCACCAGCATGGGCGAGTTTGCCAGGCGGATATGGTTGTCTTGGGTGCAGACGCATTTCTGCTCCCAGAGCAGCCGGGGCACCACCCCAAACATCGAGCCGCCGTCGACCTCAAACACTCCGCCTTGCAGCCAGTGGATAACAAAGTCGCCAAGCCTGAAACCATGAAACATCTTTTGTTCTCCTCGTTTTTTTCATGCTACAATACCACCATGAACGCCCCAATCGCAATCGGCATCAGCGCCTGCCTCTTCGGCCAGAACACCCGCTACGACGGCGGCCACCTCCACGAGCCCATGCTCGTGGAGGACCTGGCCCGGCTGGCGGATTTTTTCACGCGCCTCAACGCAGCAGCACAGGATATCCAGGAGAAACAAAGATGATCATCGGCGTACCGCAAGAAATCAAGGAAAAGGAGTTCCGGGTGGGGATCGTACCGTCCGGGGTCAAGGCCCTGGTGCAGGCCGGGCATGCGGTGCTGATCGAGCAGGGGGCAGGTGAAGGCAGCGGCATAACGGACGGGCAATATCGCGATGCCGGGGCCTGGCGGGCCGCCTCAGCCGCCGAGGTCTGGGCAAAAGCCGACCTGATCATGAAGGTCAAGGAGCCGCTGCCACCCGAATACCCGCTGCTGAGACCGAGCCTGATCCTCTACACCTATCTGCATCTGGCCCCGCTCCCGGAACTTACCCAGGTGCTGCTTGACGCCAGAATTAGCGGAGTGGCCTACGAGACAGTACAGCTCGACAACGGCAAGTTACCACTTCTCGCCCCCATGAGCCAAGTGGCCTGTCGCATGGCCATCCAGGTGGGCGCTCATTTTTTGGAAAAAGAAGCGGGCGGCCGTGGGGTGTTGCTGGCCGGGGTGCCCGGCGTGGCGCCAGGACATGTCACCATCCTGGGGAGCGGCACCGTGGCGGTCAATGCGGCGCAAATGGCGGTTGGGCTTGGCGCGGAGGTAACCATGCTGGGCCGCAATCTGCCAAAACTTGCCGAACTCGACACCCTGTTCCGGGGCCGGATTACAACCCTGGCCAGTAGCCGGCACACCATTGAAGAAGAGCTTGCCCAGGCCGACCTGGTGGTGGGTGCGGTACTGACACCGGGTGCCCGGGCGCCAAAACTGATCACCAGGGAGATGCTTTCCCTGATGCCCAAGGGCGCACTTATTGTCGATGTAGCCATCGACCAGGGCGGCTGCACCGAAACCTCCCGGCCCACCACTCACTCCGGCCCGGTTTACACCGTGGACGGAATTATCCATTATTGCGTGGCCAACATGCCCGGCGCGGTGCCACGTACCTCCACCTATGCCCTGACCAACGCCACCCTGCCATATGCCCTGGCCATGGCGAACAAGGGGTTCACTCGTGCGGTGCGCGAAGACCGGGCCTTGCTGCGGGGGGTAAATGTACACGAAGAGAAACTCGTCAACAGGGAAGTAGCCGAGGCGCAAGGAAGGGGGTGGAGCGAGATTTCTTTCTAAGGTTCACCCTCACCGCTGCAACGCCGTCAATTGCCGGTCATGGATCCTTACCAGCAGGAGCAGGGCCATCATCGCTCCCAGCAGGGCGAGACCCATATCCGACTGGGTATCCCAGACATAGCCCTGGGTAGCAAGAAAGCTGTCCGCCGCCGTGCCGGAAAGCACCGCCACCCACCACTCCAGCAGCTCATAAAAGGCGCTGATCGCCAGACAAACGCTGACCACCAAAAAGTTGAGCCAGCCACGGCCGCTGACCACCGCTTTGCGCAGCAGGATTTCTCTGGTCACCATGGCCGGAATGAAACCTTGGGCGAAATGGCCCAGCTTGTCATAATTATTGCGCGGCCATCCGATAATCTCCTTAAGCCAGTTGAAAAAGGGCTCCTCGGCGTAGGTGTAATGGCCACCCTGCATCAGGATCAGACTGTGAACCAGGATAAGGATATAGACCAAGGGGGTCAGGGGAAAGCGGCGACGAGTGGCGGCCAGCGTTCCGGCCCCGATCAGGGCGGGTAGCACCTCCAGAAACCAGGTGTAGAAATCCCTGGGATCGATGGCGGACCAGACCAACGCCATAAAATAAATGACTACCCAGACAATGGTTTTCATGCAGCCTCTTCTTTCTCAAGATCAGCAAAGGCCTGCCGCACCTCAGCAAGATGCTTGCGGTAGCCCTCGGCATCGCCATATTCCAGAAATTTTCCATAGCGGCTGTGCATGGCCGCCAGTCGCCGAGCATGCTTGATCGGGCACCAGTATTGCTCAGTACGGGCCGCCACCTCGCGCACATAGGCAATCAGCCCGTTGAAATAGCCGCAGTACATGCAGTTGAGCTTTTCGATGGGATTCAAGTAGGCCAGGGCCTGGTGATCGATAACGATGTAGCGTCGCCGCTTTACCCTGGGGATACCGTAAACCCGAAAGCAAACGGTCTGGAAAATCGTGATCGTGAGATCCAGCAACAAGGCCGGAATCAGGATAATCCAGATGAGCGGGGCAGTGAGGATGTTGAGCAGGGAGGCCTCGAACAGATAGGGGGGAAGACGCTGCACCAGATTTCGGTGCTGTTTACGAACCTCAGCCTCAAAGCGAACTTTTTTACCAATGACCTTATAATAAAACTCCGCCTCTTTCTTCTCGATTTCCAGAATAAGCTCTTGTTCAAGCTTCTTCATCGCCTCAAGCAACGCCGCTATTCTGTTATCCATTGCTCTCCCGTGCGCCTCAGCGCCGTGGTTTCAGGCCCAGTCCCAGCCAAGCCCCCGGCGTATTACAAACAAAAAGAGCAGGCTGGCCCAATTGGCCCAGCCTGCTCTGGTAACACTTCATCTTTCTGCGTTTCCGCATCTCCTCAATAACTTGGGCGACGACGCTTCTTATCTTTTTTCTTCACCTCGGCCTGATTAACCTTGAGATCACGGCCCTTGAGGGAAGTTTTGTTCAAGGCCTTAATCGCCTTGTCCGCTTCGGAGTTGTTGGGCATTTCGATAAAACCAAAACCCTTGGATTGTCCGGAAAACCGGTCTTTTACCAGACTGATACTGGCGACCTCGCCGAACGCGGCAAAAAGTTCTTTCAGCTCTTCTTCGGTGACCCCAAAAGCAAGATTGCCGATATACATATTCATTGATCCGTTCCCCCTCATGTGCATACATAACAACCGCTATAAAAAAATCCAACGCACAGAATTGGCGGATAGCGCCCCGGCCAACGATTGGCCCATCAGGAGAAGTGCGAAAAAAATTAAGGGACCGGTGCGCAGCCCCTCTTCACACATCTTCAGGTAATCTCACAGGGGGTTCTGACGACTCTCAAAACGAGAAAAAACCAGAACCGAATCAGTTATATAGCACAGCTTAGGGTAAACACTCAAGCTTTTTCACGATTTTACACATAAGGACAAGCAGTTAAGAAGAGAGGCCCAATAAGCGCTTATCAAACAATTTCAAAACTATCCAGCTTAATGCCTGAAATGGTCAAAAAACACCGGCCCGTAACTGTTCAGCAGTGCCGTAGCTGATAGGCAGAAGCCTGCGACGTGTGCTATTGCACATGAGCAGGCTGATATAGCTGAGTTGGGCAGCTTGTCTGCCCAAACGAAACTTATGCCCTTTGGGTGCAACAACGCAGATGCGGTGCTGCAGGGCAGTTACACAATTTCAATGGTTCCTGGTTTACCATCCACCACCTCGCCGATGATGCCAAAATCCAGCGGATAATCCCGCTTGCCCAGCTGCTCGACAATGAAATTTATCCCCTCAACAGGGGCGGCAATAAGCAGACCACCCGAGGTTTGCGGATCGAAAAAAACCATCTCCATGGGATCCAGTTCGGCCAAAGAACTCTTCAAGTGCGGCGCATAGAAAGCCTTATTTTTGTGAGCGCCTTCTGGAATGATCCCCAAACCCGCATAATACAGCGTCTCCGGCAGCACCGGCGCTGAGCGCGCCTCGATCCGAATGGCCACGCCCGAGGCGAGGGCCATTTCGTATAGATGCCCCACCAGCCCGAAGCCGGTAATGTCGGTGCAGGCATGGGTGCCCACGGTCTGCATGAGCTGGGCCGCCTCCCGGTTCAAGGTGGCCATGACCTGGGTGATCATGGCCTCGGTGCCCCTTGCAGCCACGCCGCCTTTGAGGGCGGTGGAGAGGATGCCGATGCCTATGGGCTTGGTGAGCAGGAGGAGATCGCCCACCCGAGCTCCGGAATTAAGAACCACCCGGTTGGGATGAACCACCCCGGTAACGGACAACCCGTATTTCAACTCAGCATCTTCAATGGAATGCCCACCCACCAGCAAGGCCCCGGCTTCCTTGATCTTGTCAAGCCCGCCGCGCAGAATCTCTTGCAGGACGGAGCGGTGCAACTCCTTGATGGGAAAGGCCACCAGGTTCATGGCCAGCAGCGGTTTCCCGCCCATGGCGTAAACATCGGAAAGCGCATTGGCTGCCGCCACCTGGCCGAAAGAATACGGGTCGTCAACAATGGGCGTGAAAAAATCCACGGTCTGGATGAGGGCTGTGTCGTCGTTGAGACGATACACCCCGGCATCCTCGCCCGTTGTCGCACCCGCGATCAAGTTCGGATCGGTGGGCAGGTCAAGGCCGCACAATATCTGGTCCAGGTCCCCTGGACTCAATTTGGCGGCTCAACCAGCGGCTTTAACAGTGCTGGTCAGTTTCGGTTTACTCATTGTTCCTTCCATAATATTTCGCGAAAAATCCCTTCCGCCTCTTTGTAAAAAATCCGAGCAATCATGATCTCAGCCGTAGCCAGAATAGACTTAACCTCGGTAAATTGTCCCGAATCAAAGATTATGGCCATACCGCAATCCCCGCTGATTTCACGGGGCACCGGCACCACATCTAAGGAGATGCCGCGAGCTTTAAGCAGTTGTTCCGCCTTGAGCACATAGTGGATGGAAAAAAAGATGGCCGCATACGATCCGCTCGGGTAGCACTGCTGCGAGACGGCGGTCATGAAGC
Source organism: Desulfobulbaceae bacterium (assembly GCA_003517965.1). Taxonomy (GTDB): domain Bacteria; phylum Desulfobacterota; class Desulfobulbia; order Desulfobulbales; family Desulfurivibrionaceae; genus Thiovibrio. The sequence goes on along the minus strand of DOZO01000026.1, from coordinate 28,116 downwards.
CCCCCACACCTCTTCCATTTCCTCTTTATGATCCCGGCCAAGCAGAGCCTGAACCGCCTCAGCGCAAGGCTTGTCCTCGTAAATCATGGCATAGACCTGTTCCAGGATGGGCATCTCCACCCCGATCTTTCTGGCAAGAGCCATGGCGGAGCGGGTAGTTTTCACCCCTTCAGCGACCATCTCCATCTCGGCGAGGATTTGCTTCAATGTTTTACCCTGCCCGAGCTTAAGGCCAACCTGCCGGTTCCGACTCAGATCACCGGTGCAGGTAAGAACCAGATCGCCCATCCCCGCCAGGCCGGAAAAGGTGAGGGGCTTGGCGCCCATGGCTACCCCAAGACGGGTGATCTCGGCCAGTCCCCGGGTGATGAGGGCGGCGCGGGTGTTGGTGCCATAACCAAGACCATCGCAGATGCCCGCCGCTATGGCGACGATATTCTTGAGCGCCCCACCGAGTTCCATGCCGATCACATCGGTGCCCGCGTAAACCCGGAACCGTTCGGTATGAAAAATATTCTGGAAAAATCTGGCCCCCTCGATGGTAGGGGCGGCAACCGTCACTGCGGTAGGAATGCCGGCGGCCACCTCCCTGGCAAAACTTGGGCCAGCCAGCACCCCAAACTGTCCGTGGAAGCCGGGGTTTTCCCTGGTCAGCACCTCAGCCATGACCTGATTCATGGTAAGCAGGGTCTCGTTCTCGATGCCCTTGGTGGCGGAAATAATGGCGGCATCGGGGGCAAGATGGAGGGCGATCAAGGTGAACACCTCCCGGTAGACATGGGAGGGAACCACCATAACCACCACCGATATCCCAGAAACAGCTTGGGCCAGATCAGCAGTGGGGTACACCTTATCCGGGAAGGAAAAGCCTGGGAGATAGGTGGTATTTTTTCGATCACGCAGAAGGGCGGCAACATGATCCGGGCGATGAGCCAAGAGATTCACGGAAAACCCCTTATTGCCAAGCAAAATGGCCAAGGCCGTTCCCCAGCTACCGGCACCAATGACGGCTATTTTTTCTGGAGGGGTCATGGATTATCCCGATTGCTTTGCTTTGTTAGTAAGGGCTTTTAGTATATCTCGCCAACTTATTATCCCCACCGGTTTACCCCCGTCATCAACAACAGGGACACAAGAAATATTTTGCTTGTTGAAAATTTCTATTGCTTCAAAAATCCCTGCGTTTTGTCTTATCATGACAGGTTTCCTTGTCATGATTTGATGTACTTTTTTGTTAAGGCTTGCGGCATCTTTTGCTGATTCACCCGGAGTGCCAATATTTGGGCTTACAGCTTTTAGGAGATCTCGGTCCGAGATCACACCAACCAATCTCCCCGCTTCCACAACAAGTAAATGATGGAACCGCGTGTTATCGAATATCGTTTTAACCACCCTTAGCGAATCATCCATCTCGACAGTAACAACGTTTTTGCTCATTATTTTTTCTACGGTCATGGCTTCTCCCGCTTTTGCGCAGTCCCCCGTGAAAAACTTGACAGGACGGGACCAGTTTCTCATTCCATATCTGGATATAGTCAACTAATCAACAACGTCCCGTTGTACCGCCTGCCCGCTCAAGGGAATGACGGTTACTTCTCTGGGCATAAAGAAAAATCTGTTTTGTTGAAAATATGAAACCCTATTCTTGCGAAACCTCTTTCCTCTTTTTCAAAAGATTTCATTATGATAGATGTCCCATTTTCGGTTGGAATAGTATTGTAAACAAATAGAATGAAGTTAGCTGACGGAAAACTCCCTACAAGTTCACCTTTCTGCGTTGTTGGGTCATAACTATGTTCCCATGACGGGGCTGTTTTGAAATATTCACCACTTCCGTATTCTAATGCGAAACTCGTAAGCTTACTGTGAACACATTCTGGTGTTTTTTTTACAAGTCTTTGGGCCACAGGTTCTGATGCTCTAATTTCAGCTAAAGTCGGGGCACACCCTCCAAGTAGCAATAGCACTACAATCGCTATTAATTTTTTCATGGCGGACTCCTTCTTTAGTTTTTAGAGGGAAGAATGGGCGCAGGTGCCAAACACAGAAACAACGAGAAACAACGGGATCTTGACTTTCGGACATTCTATCATCCCGACATATCTCACAACGGGCTGCGGAAAACGAGCAAATCTCAATGATAGCCAAAAAAAGCTTTGCGGGCCAATGATCGAATGTCCGAAAGCCTAACTTGACCCAAAAAATGACCCCGCTGATCACCTTCATCTCAAACAGCTAACTCCATGACAGTATCACCCTGCTTGAGCGGGATACTGTCCATGTCCACACTAAGGCACCCCTCGACAGCATCGTATAAATTCTGGATCAGGTTCTTGATCGTTTCCCCCTGGGTCATGCAACCGGGGGTAGCTGGAACTTCCACCCAGAAGCCACCTTCTTCCGCCTCGTAAACGATCACCCTGACTTTCATCTTTCGTTTCTTCAAGCTACCAACTTATTTTCGTGGTTTTCGTGGCAATTTTTTTATTCTTCAGACTCTTCCTCGCCTTCCTCATCCTCGGAAATAATCTCAGCCATGCGATCAACCGCCATAACCTTTTCGCCCTCGTCCAGCTTGAAAAGCCTTACCCCCTGGGTATTGCGGCCGATAACCCGCAAATCGCGCATTGATATGCGGATGATCTTGCCGCCGTTGGTGATCATCATCAGTTCATCTTCATCGGTCACCTGCATGGCCCCAACCACCAGGCCGTTACGCTCGCTGGCCTTAATGGCGAAAACCCCCTTGCCGCCGCGCTTGATCAACCGGTACTCATCCACCTCACTCCGCTTGCCGTAACCGTTTTCCGTGACCACCAGCACCGAAGAACCTTCGTGTACCACATCCACAGAAACCACCTCGTCGCCCTCGGCCAGGTTGATGCCCTTGACCCCGGTGGCGATGCGACCCATGCTGCGGACGTTCTGCTCGTTGAAGCGGATCGCCATGCCCTTTCTGGTCACAACCAGGATATCGTTGGCCCCGTTGGTCAACACCGCGCCGAGAATCTCGTCATCCTCGCGGATGGTGAGGGCGATCTTGCCGCGCCGGATGGGGCGGCGGAACTCGGAAAGGACCGTTTTCTTGACGATGCCCTTCTTGGTGATCATCATTATGTGGCATTCCTGGCCCTCGGCGATGTCGAAGGTAGAAACCGGCAGGATGGCGGCGACTTTTTCACCCTCGGTGAGCTCAAGAAGATTGACGATGGCCTTGCCCCGGGCGATGCGCCCAGCCTGAGGAATCTCGTAGACCTTGCGCCAGAAGACCTTGCCGTAGTTGGTGAAGAAGAGGAAGGTGGCGTGGGTGGAGGCCGTGTACATGTTGCTGACGAAATCGTCCTCGATGGTGTTTGCACCCTTGATCCCCTTGCCGCCGCGTCGCTGGGAGCGATAGAGATCTACAGGATTGCGCTTGATGTAGCCCTCGTGGGTTACGGTTACCACCATCTCTTCCTGCATGATCATGTCTTCAGGAAGGATCTCATCCGGGGCTTCGATAATCTCGGTGCGACGCTCGTCGCCGTACTGCTCGATAATAGCAGTAAACTCGTCGCGGATGATCTTCATCACCAGGTGCTGATCGGCCAGTACCTGTTTGAACCAGGTAATCTGTTTCATCAACTCTTCATATTCGCTGACGATTTTTTCTCGCTCCAAACCAGTAAGCCGGTGCAGACGCATCTCAAGAATAGACTGGGCCTGGATCTCGGAAAGGGCGAAACGAGCGATCAAGCCGATCTTTGCTTCCTGCGGATTGGCGGATTTTTTTATCAGTTCCACCACCTCGTCGAGATTGGTAATGGCGATCTTGAGTCCTTCGAGGATATGGGCCTTTTCCTCTGCCTTTTTGAGGTCGTAGGCGGTACGCCGATAAATAATGGTTTTGCGATGCAGGAGGAAATATTCGAGAATCTGCCGCAGGTTAAGGATCTCAGGCCGGTTGTTGACGATGGACAACAAGATGATGCCCATGCTTCTTTGCAGTGGGGTCAACTTGTACAGCTGGTTAATCACCACCTCGGCAATGGCGTCCTTTTTTAGATCAAGGACTATGCGCATCCCGTGCCGGTCTGATTCGTCGCGTACCTCAGCGATAGTTTCTATCCGCTTCTCTTTGACCAGAATAGCAATCTTTTCGATCAGGAAAGCCTTGTTCTGCTGGTAAGGGATCTCGGTGATAATGATGGATTCGCGGCCGTTCTTTTGTTTTTCCACCTCGGTTTTGGAGCGCATGATGATACTGCCGCGCCCGGTTTCATAGGCCTCGCGAATACCAGCCCGACCACAGATGTAAGCACCGGTAGGAAAATCAGGGCCGGAGATATGATCCATGAGTTGATTGACGGTGATATTTGGCTCGTCAATCATGGCGATGAGGCCGTTCATCACCTCTACCAGATTATGAGGTGGGATATTGGTGGCCATGCCTACTGCAATACCGGAGGAGCCATTGATCAACAGATTGGGAATCCGGGAGGGGAAAACCACCGGCTCCATATGGGAGTTGTCGTAGGTGGGGACGAAATCGACGGTTTCTTTTTCCAGATCCGCGATGATCTCCTGGTCGATCTTGGTCATCCTCGCCTCGGTATAACGCATGGCCGCAGGAGAATCGCCATCCACCGAACCAAAGTTGCCCTGACCATCGACCAGCGGGTAACGCATGGAAAAATCTTGAGCCATCCGCACAATGGTATCGTAAGCCGCGGTATCACCATGGGGATGATACTTACCAATAACATCACCGACAATACGGGCTGATTTTAGATGAGGCCGGTTGTGAAAATTACTTAACTCCCGCATGGCAAAAAGGGCACGGCGATGCACGGGTTTCAAGCCGTCTCGCACATCCGGCAGGGCCCGGCCAATAATGACGCTCATGGCGTAATCGAGGTAAGATCGCTTTAATTCCTTTTCAATGGAAATCGTTGCTATAGGCAAATCGTGGGTCGTTTCTTCCGACATATTAAAAATCCTTGTTCAATGGATGGATAAATCTTGAGCTTATTTTAAAGGCGAGGCTTCCAGACATCCCTGGCTGCTATATATCGAGATCAGCCACTTCAAGAGCATGATTCTGGATGAACTCGCGGCGAGGTTCTACCTTGTCTCCCATCAGGCAGGTAAACATGTCGTCGGCTATGGCTGCATCATCAATGCTTACCCGCAACAAGGTTCGTTTGTCGGGATTCATTGTGGTATCCCAGAGTTGCTCGGGATTCATCTCACCAAGACCCTTATAGCGCTGGAGGTTACTGCCCCGGAAAGACTCCTGCCGGACCACGGTAAGCAGCTCCTGCCAGTCGGGGACAACAATCTCCTTATTGGTGGTTTCGATAGTAAACGGGGTAAGAAGATACTGTTTGATCTGGGGATACTGCCTTATCGCGGAGCGGTATTCGCTGATCAAGGGGATCTGGGGGCCAACAGTGATCATCATGTGGGCTTTGTCCTTAATGGCCGCATCGAATTCCCAGCAACTTGGACGCCAGCGACAGGGACGGATATTGCCAAGGATAATATCCTTATCATGTAGTTGTTCTCTGAGTTGTTCCACCAGATTTCGGTCTTCAAACTGATCAGCCGAAGTGATATCGTTATCCAGAAGAAAATGAACCATTTCTTCCCAGAGATTGATACGGTTTAGGTATTCAATGATCTTCCTATAGCCGGAAAGTTTTTTCAGTAAACCGATAAGATCATCACCAGCCATTTTTTCAGTGCCTGCTCCCACCGTCACCTGCACACTGGTGCTGGCCTGGGCAAACAAATATTGATTAAGTTCTTCCTCGTCGGAAAAATACTGTTCTTTTTTGCCACGCCCTAACCTGAACAAGGGTGGCTGACCGATATAGATATTGCCGTTTTCTACCAGGGGCAGCATCTGCCGGTAGAAGAAGGTTAGCAGCAGGGTGCGGATATGAGCCCCGTCAACATCAGCATCTGTCATGATAATAATTTTATGATACCTGAGTTTATCAAGGTCAAATTCATCACGGCCTATGCCTGTGCCAAGGGCGGAGATTATCTGTTTTATTTCTTCGCTGGAAAGAATTTTGTCAAAACGGGCTTTTTCTACGTTCATGATTTTGCCGCGCAGGGGTAAAATAGCCTGCACAGCCCGATCCCGGCCCTGTTTGGCTGAACCACCAGCCGAATCTCCCTCAACGAGAAAGATCTCTCTGGCCTTTGGATCCTTAGACTGGCATTCTGCCAGTTTTCCGGCCATCAGCAGATCAAGGCCTGAGCCTTTCTTGCGGGAAAGTTCCTTGGCGCGCCGAGCTGCTTCGCGGGCGCGGGCCGCATCCACCACCTTGGTAAGAATCTTTCTGGCGACCTGAGGATTCTGCTCCAGATAAATGGTGAGTTTTTCGTGGCAGACCGCTTCCACAATGGATTTAACTTCACTGTTTCCAAGTTTAGTCTTGGTCTGTCCTTCAAACTGTGGGTCGGGAACACGGACAGAAACCACACAGGTCAAGCCCTCACGCACATCATCTCCGCCCATCTTTTCTTTCATGTTTTTGGGTACTACATCATCGCTGGCGTAGCGATTGATACAGCGGGTCAAGGCGCCCCGGAAACCGGCGACATGGGTGCCGCCTTCCTTGGTGTTGATATTATTGACAAAAGAAAAGAGCCGCTCTGAGTAGCCGTCGAAATACTGAAAGCTGACTTCCACCTGGACATTGTCCCTTTCCCCGTAGATAAAGACCGGGTCGGGATGAATGTGAGTCCGGTTGCGGTTGAGATATTCGATATAGGAGACGATGCCGCCTTCGAAGTGAAAGATATCCTCGGCCCCGGTACGCTCGTCGTGAAGAAGTATTTTAACCTCCTTGTTCAAGAAGGCTACTTCCCTCATCCGAGCCTGGATTATGTCGTATTTGAACTCAGTAGTTTCCTTGAAAATCTCCGGGTCCGGCATGAAGGTGATCTTGGTGCCGGTTTTTTCCGAATCTCCAAAGATCTCCACATTTCCTTGACGAATGCCGAGATGGTAGGTCTGGCGATGGATCTTGCCGTTTCTTCTGACCTCAGCCGTGGTCCATTTGCTCAAGGCGTTAACCACCGAGACGCCTACCCCGTGGAGCCCCCCGGAAACCTTGTAGGTATCGTGATCGAACTTGCCGCCCGCATGCAGGGTACACATGACCAATTCAAGGGCGGAAACCCCTTCTTCATGCATCTCCACCGGGATGCCTCTACCATTATCTTCAACACTACAACTTCCATCTTGATGAAAAATAACTTTTATGTCTGTGCAATGTCCAGCCAGGGCTTCGTCTATACTATTGTCAACCACTTCATAAATGAGGTGATGCAGACCCTCTTCCGCTGTATTGCCAATATACATGGCTGGCCGCATCCGAACACCTTCAAGACCGGAAAGGACCTTGATTTGATCAGCTCCGTAATTATTTTGCTCTTCAGTCAAAATAGTCCTCTTCTTTTGATTTTTAAATTTTGGTCTTATATTTGTTGATTATGTCTATATTTTCATGGGCATGATAATGCTGGCAAAACCTGGATCATCATCACCTTGAATTAAACAGGGATTTTCAGCTGAATTTATATAGACCTTTATTATTTCGCTGACCATAACCTGCATGGATTCAATAAAATATTTTCCATTAAATCCAAGCATTAAAGGAGATGTATCATAGTTGATCTTTATTTCATCCTTGGCACTGCCTATATCCATACTTTGTGAGGAAAGAAGAAGTTTATTGGATATTAATTGAAACTGGACGACGTTATAACGATCTTCAGTGAAAATATTCATTTTTTTCATGGAATGAAGAAGTTTGACTCTGTTCACTTCAATATGTTTTTCTTTTTTAATCATCTTCATAATATTTTTATAATCTGGAAAATCACCATTCATTAAACGGATAACGATAATTGAATTTTCTGTTTTTATAACGGCCTGTTTTTCTTCAAATGCTAATTTTATTTCTACTGTTCCTTCTGTTAATTTTCTAATTTCTTGCATACCTTTACGAGGAATTAGAATTATTTTATCCATCTTCAATTCATTTAAATCACTTTCTATTGTTGTTTCACAAAGAGAAAGTCTGTGACCATCTGAAGAAACCATGCGAAGCATGTTCTTTCCATTTGATATATCTTTTTCTACTAAAATACCGGTTAAATTAAATTGTGATTCTCCCTCCTGGGCTACAGAAAAAATAGTTTTATCAATTAGTTCTCTGATTTTGTCGCTTGTCATTGCAACCAGTAAATTATCATCATAATCAGGAAAAATGGGATATTCTTCACCAGGCATACCTGCCAGTTTGTAATCTGTGGATCCAGCGCTGATTTTAGCCCAATTGTTTTCAAGTATTTCAATATGAACTTGATCTGCATCTGATTCTCTTACTATTTCAAAAAGTTTTTTTGCAGGAAGAGTAATAGAACCTGGGGAAAGTATCTCTGATGGCAGACTGTTTCTAATACCTATTTCCAGATCGGTGGCGGTTAACAGAAGAGAATCACTTTTTGATTCAATAAGGATGTTGGAAAGAATAGCGATATTACCTTTTTTCCCGGTTACATTTTGTAGAGAAGCGAGTCCGGCCAAAAAAATATCACGAGAGATATTAAAAACAAGAGACATGATGGACACCTCATATAGTGTAATAATTATTTTTTAGTTTTTAAAAGATTATGATTATTAGAGCTGTTAATATGTTTATAAATATATCAACCATCTAAAAACATTACATATTATGCGAGATAATTTCTAACGGGAAAAAAGAAAAAAATTTAAAAAAAGTTATCAACAGGTTTTAAAAACAGAACAAACAAAAAATCAGATTGTTATGCTAACAAGGTGTTGATAAAAAAAGTAAGGATATCTGGATTAATCAAAAGAACAAAGTCGACCAAGACCATAAACAGTTGCAAAATGATCTTGATTTTTTTTGCTTATTTTGGTGCTACAAATATGGTTCAAGCCATTTGAAATATTCAGGGCAAAATGGTGATTGTTTTTTTTGTAAAAATAACCTAATATATTGATTTAATTATAAAATAATAATAATAAACTCGGGAGTCTCTATTTTTTCAAAATCAATACAAAAAGATAGCGTTAAATCAAAAAAAATTCAATGATAATAAATAAAAAGATCCTGTATTATGGTAATTTTAGAGTCGTTATAGAGGCTTTGTTTGTAGCACAGTGCTATCAAGAGAAGGATATTTTGTATTAAATGCGAAATATTAAAAATAAAGTATTAATATCAAAGTGTTATGATATATTTCCATGGGCGATTGACAGACGGGTTTTTCCTGGGGCCGCAATGGCTGTTGCCTGGGGAATTTCGGAGGAGAGACAACGGATAATTCAGACCTTCGGTTACACGACTTATAGCCAAAAAAACAAGGTTGAAGAAAGCACGGTGTATGATCTTGCTTCGCTGACTAAACCACTGGCTACAACTTTGGCGATTCTTGTTTTATTAAAAGAGCGGCGATTAAAGCTTTCTACTCAGGTTGCGGATATCTTCCCCCAGACAGAAATATCGCCGAGTAAAATCTCAATCCGGGATATTCTCTGTCATTCTGCGGGTTTTGTGGCTCATAAGCCGTATTATCTCGAACTTTGTAAGCTGGTGGAGGGGGAAAAAAGCAACGCGCTTCTCAGTATGTTGATAAAGGAAAATCAGGCATATAAGCTAGGTACGCTTTCCCTTTACAGTGATCTTGGCTTCATGTTGCTTGGCTTGATTGTGGAAAAGAAAAGCGGTTTGGGGCTCGCTGAGTTTTTTAGCAAAAAGATAGCGGTTCCGTTGGGACTCGCGCAAAAATTATTTTATAATCCAAAAGGTTTGGAAAGCACCCCAATACCCTATGCCCCCACGGAAGATTGCCTATTCAGGAAGAATATTCTTTTGGGTGAAGTGAGTGATGAAAATGCCCATGCTCTTGGTGGTGTGGCGGGACATGCCGGCCTGTTCGGCACCGTTGAGGGGGTTTTAGAGATGGGGGTGCATCTTCTGGATCAATGGAAGGGTAGGGAGGAGCACCAAAACTATCAGGCCAGTGATCTGTGCCAATTCCTTACCAGGCAGGATATCCATGGTTCAACCTGGGCTTTGGGTTTTGATACGCCATCAAGTATTGGTTCAAGCGGGGGCAGATATCTGGCCCCTACCAGCGTGGGCCATCTTGGTTTTACTGGAACTTCTTTTTGGATAGATCCTACTCGTAATCTGGTCATGGTTTTACTTAGTAATAGAGTGCATCCCAGCCGGGAAAATAACCAGATCAAGCAGTTTCGCCCTCTTTTCCATGAGACGGTTATGGAGAGTCTGAATCTTGTGTAATTACCTTTGTTCCGGGTATAGCCTCAAAATATCATTTTCGTCGGCCGTCATTACCCCGCGTTCGCTGATTAGTCCTGTAATCAGGCGGGCCGGGGTGACATCAAAGCCATAGTTCAAGGTTGGTGTATCTGGTGGGGAAATGATGATGGTGGTTAATTCATCTGACTTATTTAACCCTCTTATATGGGTGATTTCTTCCCCGCTTCGCTGTTCAATCGGTATCTCGGCAAGACCATCTCGAATAGCCCAGTCAAAGGTGGAGGAGGGGAGGGCTACATAAAAGGGCACCCTGTTGTCGTGGGCTGCCAAGGCCTTTAGATAGGTGCCTATTTTGTTGGCCACATCGCCACAACGAGTGGTGCGGTCTGTGCCGACGATGACCATATCTACCAAGCCGTGCTGCATTAGGTGGCCACCGGTGTTGTCGGCAATCAGGGTATGGGCTACCCCTTCTTCTTTAAGCTCCCAGGTAGTAAGTTTGGCCCCCTGCAGCCAGGGACGGGTTTCATCCACCCAGACATGCACTTTGATCCCTTCTGTGTGGGCAGCATAGATGGGGGCAGTGGCGGAACCGTAATCTACAAAGGCCAACCAGCCGGCATTGCAGTGGGTGAGGATATTTACCGGAGCGCCGTTTTTTCTTCGGCTGAGTTCGGCGATAATTTTTTTGCCGTGTTCTCCGATCCGGCGGCAGAATTCCGCGTCCTCATCGGCTATTGCACAGGCAATGGCAAAGGCTTTCAGCCTTTTTGCGGCAAGGGTGTCTTTTGGCTCAATGGCCCCAAGTTGTCGGTTAACGGCCCAGGCTAGGTTGCTGGCGGTAGGTCGGGTTTTGATCAGATCAGCCGCCGCCATCTGCATAAAAGCAACAAAACCAGACTCCGGGGCTGTAAGGGCGGCAAGGTGCATACCAAATCCGGCTGTGGCGCCAATGAGTCCAGCGCCACGGACATGCATCTCTCTGATGGCTGTGCAGACCTCGGAAACCGTGCGCAGTTCTTCAATAACAAAACGGTGAGGAAGATGGCGCTGGTCGATAATATTGATTACCGTTTTGTCTGTAACAGACGGCCAGATAGTGCGGTAAGGTGTTCCGGAAACGTGCATATCTGCTCCAGGTAATCAGAGAAAAAAAGTAAAAAAATAATATGATATGAGACCCATACCAACGGTAGCGTAGATCAGCAGTCAAGATGGGCAGTCGTTCTCTCGTTGTTTTTTAATCATGAAGGCAAGGGTGAGACTGGCAACAGCAAGAGCTGCGAGGCTGGCAAGGGCATGTGGGATCATGAGTATATTTCCTTTTGTGTGGATATCCGTAGAGTAATCAGAAATTTTTCTGCTGCCAAATAATTAATAATCTTCCGTAACCCTGGCCAAGGTCAACACTATTACCTCTATGGCCCCTGCTTTTTTGAGCACCTTGGCGCATTCGTTCACCGTGGTGCCGGTGGTGAACACATCATCGACAAGGAGAATCTTTTTTCCGGTAAGCCGATGTGGATTTATAACGGCAAAGGCATTTTTGAGATTGGTGCGGCGGGCGGCTCCACTGAAACCGGTTTGCGGCGCAGTAGGCCGGGAACGGATCAGGAGGTTGGGGATGATTCGCTGATCTTTGGGAAAAAAGGCGCGGGCCAGAAGCAGGGCCTGGTTGAAGCCCCTCTCCCGCAAGCGGCTTTGGTGCAAAGGTACAGGCACGATCAAATCAATCTTTTTCGTTTCGGTAAGTTGAGGCAGATTGCGAGCAAAACGGGCAAAGCTTGGTAAACAGTCAGTTTTGCCTTGGTATTTAAAGCGGTGAACTACCTTTTTCAGCAGTTCTTCGTAGAGAAAGAGCGCTCTGGCCCGCGTGAAATGTCGGGGGGTAGTAAGGCAGGTACCGCAGTGATGGTCGCCGCCTGTAGCTACAAGATAAACCCTGCCGCAACAGGGACAGAGTGGACTCTGAATAAAACAAAGCTTTTCCAGGCAGTCCGGGCAGAACAACAGATCCGGCGCGGATCCCAGCGGCTTGTCGCAGGCAAGACAGAACGAGGGCAGCATAAGATCGAGGAAGGCTTTAAAGAAGGGTTGCATGGCTGGTAAGGAATTTCTTGAGCACAATCAGGCCATCCGGGGTGAAGTGTTCAATCTCAGCAAGAGTCTGTGCCACCTCATGGTTCTGTTCATCAACGATCAGGACGATTTCATCACAGGGATTCATTTTCTGGGGCTCCAGTTTGTTGCTTTGCAAAAAGCTCAATCTCTTATACCATAAAAATAAGCTTGGGGCAGGGAAGATCCTTAATTACTCTGCTGGATCAGGCCATAATACAAAGAATAGGTTGGCCATGGAAAAAAAATTCCAGTTTTCTCTCAGTTATTTGTTTATTGCTCTGGCTGTTTTTATTCTTCTGCAAAACTGGCTTTCACCGCAAATCAACAATGTTTCCTATAGCCAGTTCAAGATGCATGTGGCAGAAAAAAAGATCAATTCCGTGGTCATTTCCTCTACCCTGCTCAAGGGCTATGAAAAGGTGGAGAGCGATAAAAAGGAACCCATGTTTCCCAGAGCCCTCTATGTGACCCCGCGCATTGATGACCGTAATTTGATCGAGTTTCTGGAAAAATACAGTGTAGATATCATCGCAGCCAACGAGAATACATTTATCCGTACTCTGTTGTCCTGGATATTACCTACTCTGTTTTTTGTCGGGATCTGGATGTTTATGATGAAACGCATGGGCCAGGCAGGGGGGGGTATGATGACCCTGGGTAAGTCCAAGGCCAAGATTATCGCCCAGACCGATTTGGGGGTTGATTTCGCCTCGGTAGCCGGCCATGAGGAGGCTAAGGTGGAGCTGGCCGAGGTAATCGAGTTTCTGAAAACCCCGGAAAAATTTACTCGCCTGGGCGCCAAGATCCCCAAGGGTATCCTCCTGGTCGGTCCGCCGGGTACGGGTAAAACCTTGCTGGCCAAGGCTGTGGCCGGTGAGTCCGGGGTGCCGTTCTTTTCTATCAGCGGTTCGGATTTTATTGAGATGTTCGTAGGCCTTGGTGCGGCCAGAGTGCGCGACCTTTTTGAGCAGGCTAACGCCAAGGCGCCCTGTATTGTGTTCATCGACGAGCTGGATTCCCTGGGCAAAGCCAGGGGGGGCGGGATGATGGGTGGTCATGACGAGCGGGAACAGACCCTAAATCAGTTGCTGGCTGAGATGGACGGCTTTGAGGTGAATAAGGGGGTGGTGATCCTCGCCGCTACTAACCGGCCTGAGATTCTTGATCCGGCCCTGCTACGGCCAGGTCGTTTTGACCGGCATATTCTGGTGGATCGGCCCGATCTTAAAGACCGGGTGGCCATTCTCAAGGTGCATGTCAAGGGGATCATCCTTGCCCCGGAGGTTGATCTGGAGATCTTTGCTCGTCGCACCCCAGGGTTTACCGGGGCGGATCTTGCAAATCTGGTCAATGAGGCGACCTTGCTGGCAGTGCGCAAGGGCAAGGAACAGGTGGAGTCCACGGAATTTGAAGAGGCCATCGACCGGATCGTGGCCGGGCTGGAGAAAAAAAACCGGGTGCTTAACGAGACTGAGAAGAAGACCGTGGCTTACCACGAAACTGGACACGCCCTGGTGGCCACCTTCCGCAAGACCGCGGAAAAGGTGCACAAGATCAGCATCGTCCCTCGGGGAATCGGCGCCCTGGGATACACCATGCAGTTGCCCACCGAGGATCGTTTTCTGATGTCCAAGACCGAGTTGCTGGAAAAAATAGACGTACTGCTTGGAGGACGGGCCGCGGAAAAACTCATCTTCAACGAGATCACCACCGGCGCCCAGAATGATCTGCAACGGGCCACGGACATCGCCCGCAGTATGGTGGCCATGTATGGGATGAACGAAAAACTCGGCCAGGTTACTTATCTGCAACCAGCAAACCAGTTTTTGCAGCAGGGTCTGTTTCAGCAGAAGGAATTCAGCGACCAGACCGCGTTGCTCATTGACGAGGAGGTGCGCAAGATCATCGAGGAGCGCATGGTGCTGGCGGAAAAAACCCTGGTCGAACAGCGCCCTCTTCTGGAAAAGATCGCGAAAGTGTTGCTTGAGAAAGAGGCCCTGGACGATGGGGAGTTTAAGGCGTTGCTGGGGGAGGCTTCGGCCGCCTGAGGCTCACAGCCCCAGGTCGCGCCGAATCCGCAGGAACACCGGAAATTTCGGCAGCCCGGAACGGTAGCGGCCATTGTGCTTGAAGGTAATTGTTGTCCCGAGCGGCGGTGGGCTGCGGCGTTGCTCGTCGCTGAATCCGGCGCCGATTTTGAATCTGGTTCCGTCCGGCAGTTCGACCAACAGCGCTCCGAGCAGCTTCGCGTTCTTACCCTGGCCGGAGAGATGTTTGATCACCACCGCCTCGTCATCCTGAAACGATTTCACCTTGAGAATTTCCGGTCGCCGTCCTGCCAGGTAAAGCGCCTCCGGATCGCGGACGATCAACCCCTCGCCGCCGAGGCGCTCAATGCGCGCCAGTTCGCGCTGTAGCTCGGCGCGGTCCTGCACCGGTTGTTGCGCAATGACAAAGGCATAGGGGGAGGGGTGGGCAGCGAACCAGGCGGAGGCTTTTTCGACGCGCCGGCTAAAGCTGCCGGGGGCCAGGGGCACGTCGAAGATGGCGAAGCGCAGCCGCAGCCAGCCGGCAGGATCGTCCAGGCGCTTAACGACCGCCGCGGTCGTTTCAAAGCTGCCGCGCCCACCCCATAGTTCACCCTCCAGAGCAAAGGGCGGAAGATCCGCAACGAATGCCGACGGCGGCTGAAACAGAGTGCCGTTTTTTGACCAGAGCTGCTGTCCGTCCCAGTAACCCCGTACCCCGTCGAGCTTTTCACTCATCAGCCAGCCGGAAATCGTGATCTGGCCATTATCAATTTGCGGCAGCATCGGCGCCGGAGGCGCGGCCCAGGCAACTGCGAGCATGACGACGTTCACCAGCAGGACAATCAGGGTTTGCAGTCGTTTCATTGCCTTGAGGAATTCGGCCGCGGTGGGTGGTGGTCACTCATCCATGGCCTTGTCCTGCTCCAGGCAGGCCAGGTATTTCAGGAACAGCAGCCAGGAGGTTTGCTCGGTGTAGTCCAGCTCGGTGGTGCACCCCGTTTCCTTTCGGAGAACGTCGTCGATATTTCGGAAAGCCTGTTCGAACATGGGGGGCTCCTTCTCCTTACCCTGCCATTCCAGCCAGCACCTTCTTAACAATATTGCCGTCCGCGCTCTTGCCGAAATGCTTCATGATCGGGCCTATGGCCTGCATGGGGCTTTTGAATTGGGAGAGGTCGACATTTTCCTTGACCCAAGCGGTGATCTCTTCTTCCCCTGCCATTTTGGGAAGGTATGACTCAAGGATCTCAAGATATTCGGAGCTGGTCTCTTTTTTGTATTCCAGAGTTTGCCTTTCCGATTTACACAATCCCATAATCAGGCTGATGATATCATCGTCAGTGATCTCCTCGTCGCGCTTGGCCCGGGTGCTTTTTTTGCCGCTTTCCAGTGTTATGGGCATAGTGATCTTGGTGGAAAATTCGCTGATAATGATGCGTAGCGCGCCCCTGACCGCCTCGTTTTTATTTAGCATGGCGGCCTTGAGGTCGCCTTTCAGTTTGGCCAGCAGGGTCAGGCCTGAGGCTGCATTCCAGCCGAATGATGTTGGGGTGGTCATGATTTTTCCTTGTCAGGTTGTTCTGCTTAGCTAAAGGTGTTCAGCAATATGATGCCAAGCAGCAAGAGCAGGGGGCCGTTGGCAATATACACTACATAGACGACGGGGTATCTGGTGCCGAGTATCTCTCTGAGTCGTGTCCGGTTGCAGAGTCTGGGGATCCAGAAGGCCACAGAGATGGCAAGCCCGATAATGGTGAGGAATAGACCGGTGCTGGTAAGAATGGTGCGCATGGCTGGCTCTTTTTCCTATCCGGCTTCAATTTCGGCGATGCGGGTGCCGATGATGGTCAGGCAGGCGGTGGCCCTGGCCATGCCTTGCTCGTTGTCTTTCTGTTCATAGTACATCTGGCTGAGTTCAAGCGATTCCAGGGCAAGCCGCAGGTTTTTGAGCTGGGCTCTGACTGGGTCTGCTTGCCAAAGAGCAATAGCCTCTCGTGCCTGGTTTTCATTGTTGATATTCATGGTGCTTTGCATTGTACAACTTTTTGTTGTTTGCGGAAATCGTAAAAAAGTTTTGGCTCATCGGTTGGTGGCCAGAGGTGGAAAAAAAGACCAAAGAGAGGGGCACGGCATGTCGTGCCCCTACTTAGAAATGTGTGGATTTACACCATGTAAAAACTTTCTTTTTCCGCCCCGCACTTTGGGCAGACCCAGTCGTCCGGCAGATCGGCAAAGGCGGTTCCGGCCTCGATGCCGTGTTCGTAATCACCTTCTTCCGGGTCGTAGACATAACCGCACGGGCATTCATACTTGTCCATAATGGGTCTCCTTTCTTTGGGTTAGAAACGATAGTGGAATAAAACATCCCAGTCGTGCCCGTCTTAATGATTATAGCCGTCTTGGTGGCGGGCCTTTTTTGCTGCCTTGTTTTTATACATGGCCCGGTCTGCCTGGTGGAGCAGATCGTCGATGGAGCAGGGGGCCAGATGCTCATAGCGGCCCATTCCGACACTGAGGGACAGTGGGTATTGGCGGGTAGTCATCCTGTTAGCCTTTTCGATACTTTTGCTCAGGCGGTTGCGGATGGTTTCCTCATTGCCTATTGCTGAGTTGTCTGTGTAGAGTATGACAAACTCATCTCCGCCCAGTCTGCCGACCACATCGGCTAGTCGGAAGGTGTCCTGAAGCAGGGTAGCGACTTCAATGAGGGCCTGGTCGCCGATGGTGTGTCCCAGTGTGTCGTTGATCCATTTCAGGTTGTCAAAATCGGCATAGACGAGCAGAAGATCTGTATTATCACGGGCGCTGATTTTTAGTAGCGTTTTGGCCAGGGTCATGAAGCCTCGACGGTTGAAAAGCCCGGTGAGCTCATCGGTCAGGGCAGATTCCCGCAGCCTTTCTTCCATTTGCTTGTGTTCGGTGATATCCCGCATGATGGCGACGACAAAGGCACGTGTTTCATCGATGCTGGGAAGAAAATGGATGGTGATCATTTTGTTGTTGAGCAGAAGGGGTGCGGTCTCGTTGATGATCAGCGGTTCAGGGCCAACGGTGTTCAGCAGGGTGCGTAGTTGCTCCCGGTCTTTTTCAAGAAAAAGATCGAAAAAACAAGATGATAACAGATTTTCTTCCCCTAGGCCGCACAGCGTAAGAGCGGCGGTGTTGACATGAAAGATCGTGCCGTCCAGAGTACATTCTATCACTCCTTCGGGCAGACTGTTGATGATGTGTTCATAATGCCGTCTGGCAAACAGCAACTCCGAGGTGATATGCCGCTTGTACAGGCTTTCTCCGCCGAGGATCTGGCCTTTCAGTTCATGAAGGGTGCCGTTGTCGATATGCTTGATGACCAGGGCGATATGCGTCTCGGTATTTTTGAACGGACCTTTAGCGATGCAGACATCGGCTCCTAACTTGAGGATATTGATTTCATCCTCAAGCTCTGTGGCTGAGTAGATGATGATAGGGAGATGTTTCAGTTCGGTCCGGTTGCGGATAATCTGGCAGAGTTTTTCCCCATTGATGTTGGGCATGATCAGGTCGGTGAAAATTAGGTCTGGTGTTATCTGCTGGAGAATTTTTAGAGCTGCAAGCCCATCTTCCGCGGTAATTACTTCGTGCCCCTGCCTTTTCAGGAATTCTACCAGCAGTTTTAAGGCAACAGGGTGGTTTTCTACTACCAGAATCTTTTTCATGGTGTAACGGTATCCAGGATTTTCAAGTTTGATATATAGGACAGTAACACTTTTTGTATCATGAAAAAACTGTAAAATATCAAGATGTTTGGCTCATGTTTTCCGTTTTGGGGATAGAATACAGAGTATTCGGGAGCTCGTCAATAACCCTGGAGGGCCAGCAAAATATCCACGGCCACTGCGGCAATGGAGAGGACAAAGATGAACAGGTAGTTGATATTCTCCTTGGACTTGATAATGGAGGAGAGCACATAGGCGATGAGGGCGCGATCTTCGTGAGTGATCTCGCCTTGGCCCTGAATTTTTTCCAGCAGCCGGTTGGTGTGAATGGCTTTTTTTCTTTTTTCGGAGATATGGTAGCGGTAGGCGAAAAATAAGATATAGCCGATGACCCCTAAATACCAGACCGGCCGCATCATGGAAGGGCGGAAGGTGTTGATGATGGTTAGCAGCCGGAAGGCCACGGCGGAGAGCAGGCCGATCACCAGAAAGAGGTAGATGACAAAAGGGGAGACGGTTTTGGGCAGATTGGTCATGGTTGGATGTTCCGGCTCACGCGAAAAGAGACTGACAAGATGGGTGCAATCCCCAACGATATATGCTAAATTTTTATGAAAATCCGGATATCTTTTCAGTATAGAGTATTGTCGATTGCGGCATAAAAATGAAGGAAAAAATATGGTCACCCAAAAGATTATCTATACGGAAGTTGATGAAGCCCCCGCCCTGGCAACCTGGTCCCTGCTCCCGATTCTTCAAGCTTATACAAAAGGTTCGGGCATTGTTGTTGAAATCATGAATATTTCCCTTGCTGGCAGGATTATCGCCAGTTTTCCGGAAGTTCTGAATGAGAGCCAGCGCCTCCCGGATGATCTAACCGAACTGGGTAGGCTTGTTAAGTTGCCGGAGACCAATATCATCAAGCAGCCCAATATCAGCGCTTCCATTCCGCAATTGCAGGGGGCAATCAAGGAGTTGCAAGAGAAGGGCTACGCTATCCCGGATTATCCCGAGACCCCAACAACTGAGGCTGAGAAGGAATTTAAGGCCCGATTTGCCAAGGTGTTGGGAAGTGCGGTAAATCCAGTCCTGCGGGAAGGAAATTCTGATCGACGGGCGGCAGTTTCCGTAAAACGGTTTGGCCAGAAAAATCCGCATAAAATGATGAAACCATGGCCTGTTGTTTCTAAAAGTCGAGTTGCATATATGACCGGCGGGGATTTCTACGGTAGTGAAAAATCGCTGACAGTTACCAGGACGTGCGAGGTGCAGATCGAGTTTGTTGGCGACGATGGCGCCATTTCGGTGCTCAAGGCGAAGACTGCCTTGCTTGCGGGCGAGATTCTTGATGCCTCGGTCATGAATGTTGCAGCCCTGCGGAAATTCTATGTCCAGCAGATTGAGGCGGCCAAGAATGACGGGCTGTTGCTGTCGCTGCATCTCAAGGCTACCATGATGAAGGTCTCAGACCCGGTTATGTTTGGTCACGGCGTCACCGTTTTTTATCAGGATGTTTTTACCAGGCATGCCGCGATCATCAAGGAGCTGGGGGTCAAGGTCAATAACGGCCTGGGTGATCTGTATGCCAAGATCCAGAGTCTGCCGGAGACAAAGCGGGCCGAAATCGAGGCAGACATTGCCGCAGCTTACAAGACCAATTGTGAACTCGCCATGGTGGATTCCAGCAAGGGCATCACCAATCTGCATGTTCCTAATAGCGTGATTGTTGATGCCTCCATGCCGGTGGTGATCCGGGACGGCGGCAGGATGTGGGGGGCAGATGATCAGTTGCACGATACCATCGCCATGATCCCGGATCGCTGTTATGCCATGATCTACCAGGAGGTCGTTGAAGATTGTCAAAGGCACGGCGCCTTTGATCCCGCCACCATGGGCAGCGTCGCCAATGTAGGGCTGATGGCGCAAAAGGCCGAGGAGTATGGCTCTCATGACAAGACCTTTCTCGCCCCCGGCAAGGGAACCATCCGCATGGTGGATAACACATCCGGCGCAATCCTGCTGGCACAGCCGGTGGAAACGGGCGATATCTTCCGGGGTTGCCAGACCAAGGATGCGCCGATCCAGGATTGGGTCAAGCTGGCTGTAAATCGCGCCAGGGCAACCGGCACCCCGGCGATTTTCTGGCTGGATGCAAACCGGGCTCATGATGCCGAGCTGATTAGCAAGGTGAAAGCCTATCTGCCAAACCATGACACCAGCGGCCTGGAGATCTGGATCATGCCGCCGATCGAGGCAATGCGCTTTACGCTTGCCCGCACCAGAAAGGGAGAGGATACCATCTCGGTTACCGGCAACGTGCTGCGCGATTATCTCACCGACCTGTTCCCCATTCTGGAATTGGGCACCAGCGCCAAAATGCTCTCCATCGTCCCTCTGATGAACGGGGGAGGGATGTTTGAGACCGGGGCGGGCGGTTCAGCGCCCAAGCATGTGGAGCAGTTTATCCGGGAAGGCCATCTGCGCTGGGATTCCTTGGGGGAATTTTGCGCCTTGGTGCCATCATTTGAGCATATCTATTCCACCTTTCATAATGAAAAAGCGTTGCTTTTTGCGGAGACGCTGGACCAGGCCATAGGGAAGTTTCTGGAAAACGAGAAGTCCCCTTCTCGCAAGGTAGGGGAGCTCGATACCCGGGGTAGCCATTTTTATCTGGCTCTTTATTGGGCGCAAAGCCTGGCGGAACAGAGCAAGGATACAGGGGTACAGGCGCGTTTTGCCAAGGTGGCGCAGGCGCTTGCCGACAACGAGGCAACGATTGTCGCCGAGCTGAACAGCGTCCAGGGGAGGCCGGTGGATATCGGCGGCTATTATTGTCCGGACCGGGAAAAGGTCACGCAGGCCATGCGTCCCAGCGCAACTTTCAATGGAATTGTGGATGCCATCTGAAGTATGATGATAGGCGAAAGGCTTTTCTCAATAAGGTATACAGGAGGAAGCACCATGAAAAAGATTGTGTTGTTGCTGGTAAGCGGCCTGTTTTTTCTTGCCGGGGGGTCGGCCTTGGCCAGTAAGTCGTTTGTCCGGATGGAGCAGGCGCCTGTCCGTCTGGAAGCCCCTGCAAATGCCACTCAGGGGCAGAAAATCAAAATTAAACTCTTTGTCTCGCACAGTGCCAATAATTTTTTCCATCATACAAAACTGGTGACTCTCACCATCAACGGGCAGGAGGCGGCCCGTTGGGAGTTCAGCGGGAGCAGTCTTCCAGAGGCGGCCGAGTTCAGCCGCACCTTTGATTATGTGATGGCTGGGCCGATTACCCTTGAATCCGCGGCATTCTGTAATATGCATGGCAGCGCCAATACGGCAAAGGCGACCGTGGGCCTGCAATAGAGTAAAGCTGGCCGGATGCTTTCTTTCATTGGGAGGGGATTATGATTATGCGGATCGGCGGAATTTCCCTGGTGCAGCTTCTCGGGATCATCAATTTTCTGCTGCTGCTGTTTCAGTTGTCTTCCGGCCAGCATTGGATCCAGGTCAAAATCGGCATGCACCGCAAGGTTGGCCTGGCGCTTGTTGCCACGGCAAGCCTGCATGGATTTTTGGCGATTGTGACCGCCAATTAAAAAGACGTAGCGGACAGCCGATTTTATGCCCGGATCAGGGCGAGCAGCTCCTCGGTTTTGGCGGCCAGCAGGGCCGGATCACCTTTTGTTTCCACATTGAGGCGTAGGACCGGTTCGGTGTTCGAGCTGCGGATGTTGAAGCGGAAATTTTCCGCGGTAAAGCTTAAGCCATCGGTGTAATCCCTCTTCCCCGGCGTTTCGGCATACAATGCTTCCACCCTGGCAATCACCGCCGCTGGATCCGTCACCCGGGTGTTGATCTCGCCGCTTACCGGAAAAGCAGTCTGCCGTTTCCGTACCAATTGCGAAAGAGGCAGTCCGGACTTGCTTAACATCTGGGCGACCAGCAGCCAGGGAATCATCCCGGAATCGCAGTAAGCAAAATCGCGGAAGTAGTGGTGGGCGCTCATCTCGCCGCCGTACACCGCATCCTCGGCCCGCATCCGCTCCTTGATAAAGGCGTGGCCGGTCTTGCTCATTATCGGGATACCGCCCGCCTGCCTGACCAGTTCTTCGGTATTCCACACCAACCGCGGGTCGTGGATGATTTTTGCCCCAGGATGCTTGACCAGTATGGCCTGGGCCAGCAACCCCACCAGGTAGTAGCCCTCGATAAAGCCCCCCTGTTCGTCAAAGAAAAAGCAGCGGTCAAAATCGCCGTCCCAGGCAAGGCCGAAATCGGCGCCGTGTTCCCGAACCGCCTTGGCCGTGATCTCCCGGTTTTCCGGCAGGAGCGGGTTGGGTACTCCGTTGGGGAAGCTGCCGTCTGTTTCCCACTGAAATTTGATAAACTTAAAAGGCAGTTGCGCGGCCAGCTGGTCGATCACCGGGCCAGCGCAGCCATTGCCGGCATTGGCCACGATTGTAAGGGGTTTCAACCCTTTGGTTTCAACATAGCCCAGCAGATGGTCGATATAGGCGGACTTGTTGTCCAGGCGGGTCAGGACGCCAGGCGTATTGGCGGTAATCCGATGGCCCTCCGCGGCCAGCCGTTCGATTTCCCGCAGGCCGGTGTCGCCGGAGATGGGCCTCGCTTCCTGGCGGACCAGCTTCATGCCGTTGTAATCCGCCGGGTTGTGGCTGGCGGTGACAATGACCCCGCCGTCCACCTCAAGATTAAAAGCGGCAAAGTAGATCTCCTCTGTGCCGCACAGACCCAGATCCACCACATCCACCCCGGCGGCAAGAAAGCCCTCGGCCAGACTCTTGACCAGGGCTGGGCTGGAGAGGCGGATGTCGTGGCCGAGGGCTACTTTTTTCGGAGCGAATTTGGCGCTGTAAGCCTGGCCGATGTTAAAGGCCAGGGCCTCATTTAGTTCATCGGGCACCCGGCCCCGGATGTCGTAGGCCTTGAAGCAGGGAAGTTGAGCGGGCATGGGGTCTCCGGGGAAAAATGGCAGGTTAAATGGGGATCGACCGTTTGTCTGACGTTTTGTATCATACCTCACAAATTATATTTTGCCACCTGCCTCATTATGGTATGCTAAATAAGGAAATGGTGCGGTAAAGTATTATGCAAATTCAAGGAGGAAAAAAATCATGTTGAAGAGTTTTAAATCGATCACCCTGTTTGCTACTGGAATAGCCGTATCGCTGAGTATGTCTGCCCCGGCCACAGCCGCCCCGGAACCCACCTGGCGTAGCGATATCGCCCCCATCGTGGCGAAATGTGACGCCTGCCATGGAGCAAGTGCCCCTGAGTACAACGACTGGATGCAACTTGATGGTGCAAAGCGCAAGACGGTTGCGCCCAGGATGGATACGTATCCGCATTTTATGAGTTATGTGGTTTGGCCGGCAACTGGGGCAATGATGCGGCGGCTCGACGATGGCAGCTCTGCTGGCGGCAAGCCTGGCAATATGTATCAGTATCTTGGCGGTACCGATGAGGAACGGGCCAAAAATCTGAAAACGATCAAGGCCTGGCTCGGCGAAGGGGCTTGGAACCTGAATCGATTCAAGGCAAAAGGCGATGTTCCGGGGATTAACAAGGAACAGTTGGAAAAAATCAAGGCTAAATACTAAAGATCAGGTTGGAGTCAGGGAAGGGGATAATGGTTTTTCGCGAAAGATCAGCGACCATGACGGCCAGAATCGCTGATCTTTATCGCCGGATGGAAATGGCCTACGACCTTGTCGCCCGACAACTGGATTTCACCTGCCAGGGATGCCCGGATAACTGCTGTGACTCCTATTTTCTCCATCATACCTATGTGGAGTGGGCCTATCTTTGGCAGGGAATTATAGAGCTTGCGCCAGCGCAACGCAAAATCATCGAAAATCGGGCGTCCGATTATGTAACGGCCTGCGAGGAGGCGCTGACTAAGGATGAACGATCTCAAGTCATGTGCCCGCTCAATGAAGAAGGCCGGTGCATTCTCTACCAGCATCGATTGATGATCTGCCGGATGCACGGGGTGCCCTCCAGTCTCATCTTTCCCAATGGGCAGAGCAAAAAATTCCCCGGTTGTTTCCGCTGTCAGGAGATCGTGGGGGATAGACAAGTGGTGCCAGAGGTGGAACGAGCCCCTCTTTTCAGAGAGCTGGTGGCCTTAGAGCAGGAACTGTGCGGGGGACAACAGGGCAAATTGCCCAAGGTGAAAAAGACCATTGCGGAGATGATCTTGCTGGAGCCGCCTACCCTATCTCTCCCGCATTAACTCGGCAATCTGGAAGGCCAATTCTAAGCTTTGTTCTGCGTTCAGGCGCGGATCGCAGTTAGTCAGGTAGTTCTCGGCCAGATGGTGATCGAGAATCTTTCTGCTGCCGCCGGTGCATTCGGTGACGTTTTCCCCGGTCATTTCAAAATGGATGCCTCCTGGTATTGTATCCTCGGCCCAGTGGATCTCGAAAAATGAGCGAATCTCGCTCATGATCTCGTCAAAATTCCGGGTTTTGTGGCCGCTCTCCGCAGTGTAAGTGTTGCCGTGCATGGGGTCGCAGCTCCAGACCAGCCGGAATCCTTCCTGCTTCATGGCGCGGGCCAGGCTGGGCAGGCTGTCGCCGATCTTTTTCGCGCCGAAGCGGGTGATCAAGGTCAGACGGCCTGGCTCGTTGTCTGGGTTGAGGACGCTGACCAGTCTTTTCACCTCATCAAGATTGTGCTTGGGCCCGATCTTGACCCCGATAGGATTATGCACCCCGCGAAAAAATTCCACATGCGCCCCGTCGAGCTGGCGGGTGCGCTCGCCGATCCAGAGCATATGGGCCGAGCAGTCGTACCAATCGCCGGTGGTTGAGTCCTGGCGGGTCAGGGCCTGCTCGTAGCCCAGAAGCAGCGCCTCGTGGGAGGTGAAAAAACTGGCTTGCGTGAGCTGGGGGATCTCGGTATCGATGCCCACGATGCGCATGAAGTTGATGGCCTGGTCAATCTGACGGGCAAGTTTTTCATACTGTTGGCCCTGGGAGGAGCGGCCCACGAACTCGTTGTTCCAGGAATGAACCCGTTCCAGGGAGGCGTAACCGCCCATGGTAAAGGCGCGCAGGATGTTCATGGTGGCGCAGGCCAGATGATAGCCTTTGAGCATCCGCTGCGGGTCTGGTCGCCGGGCCTCGGGGGTTGGCTCGATGGCGTTGACCATGTCGCCCCGATAGCTGGGCAGCTCAAGACCATTTATCATTTCGGTATCGGCGGAGCGGGGCTTGGCGTACTGTCCGGCCATGCGCCCCACCTTGATCACCGGCTTGCCGCCCGCGTAGCTCATGATTACTGCCATCTGCAGGATCACCTTGAGCAGCTCCCGGATGGCCGGGGCGGTGCACATGGAAAATTCTTCGGCGCAGTCGCCGCCCTGAAGCAGAAAGGCCTTGCCCTCGGCAGCCAGGGCCAGTTGCTTCTTCAAGGTGCGGATCTCTCCGGCAAAGACCAGAGGCGGCAGTTTGGAGATGGTCTGCACTGTCTCGGTAAATTCATTTTTATTTGGCCAGTTGGGTTGTTGCAGGGCGGTGCATTGCTGCCAGCTGGTCTTGCTCCAATCGGACATGGTGTTCTCCTGAAAATTATAGGTACTATGGGACCCATAGGACTTATAGAAAGGCCTTCTCAGCCTTCTCAGCCTTCTCAGCCTTCTTTCGCCCCGGGCAGCGCACAGGGCCCCCCGGCGCAGCAGGTCTCGACATCAAAGGCATTCAAAATCCGCAGCTCCGGCTCCCGCCGCTCCGGGGCCACCGGGCGAAAATCCAGGCCCGGCAGCAGGGCGACAACCGCCTCCCGGGTGGGGATGGCCCCCAGCCCGGTGGCCAGCACCTTGCCGGTTCTGGTGTCCAGCAACTCAGCATCCTCGCCGTTGGTCACCACAGCAAGAGGAATCATCTGATTCTCCTCCAGCACCCTGGCTGCGGCAAGGGCCGGACGCTCCCGTGTCACCAGCGAGCCGGGGCCGTAGCGCAGGATCATCACCCGCTGGCCTGCGATGCTTACCACAATGTCTATCTTCGAGGCTACAAACTGACTGGCAAACAGGGTTTCAATCCTGCGCCGCATCTCTATGGCGCTCTTGGCAAACCCTTTTTCTTCCACCAGAAGCCGGGCCAGTTTCTGGCGGTAGCGCTCGTCATCGGTATCCACCAGCGTTTCGCCGCTAACGTAATCGATCAGGCTGCCGTAGATCATATGGTGCGAAGGGATGTCCGCCATATCTCCAAACCCAGAAATAAAAAAAAGAGGAGGCCGCAGCCTCCTCTTTTAAAAAGGCCGTCCCGAATCAGGGAAAGCGGCCTCTATATAATGCCGCTTTTTTACAGAGTCAGCCAAGACTCGCTGAACACGTTCTGGCCAGACAAAACCTTATAGGTTTTGTAATGTTCAATGGCGGTGCCGGTCAGGCCCGCGGGATCGGGATCGTTGCCGTCCATCATGCCGTGGACCATGTCCACCAGATTCTGGCGTTCGCCCTTGCAGATGGCCATCAGCTCAGTGTCGTACACATTGACGATGGCGGTGGTGATTCCGTACTTCATCAGCATGATCAGGTAGGTGCGGTCGAGGTATTTGCGCAGGTGCTCGGCCACGCCGTTGCTGACGTTGGACAGCCCCACGGTGGAACCGGCGCCAGGGGCGATTTCCTGCAGCATTTCCATGAACTCAAGGCCGGAGGCGATCTGGTCGGCGCCTAAGGTGATGGGGGTGCCGATCGGGTCAAAAAGCATCTTTTCGTTGGGGATGCCGGCCTCGGCCAGGGCCATCATCAGGTCCACAGCCATGGCGGCGCGCTCGTTGGAGTCACGGGGCATGCCGTCCGGGCCCCAGAGGAGGGCGATAACATTGCAGCCTGCTTCGGCGGCAACGGGGATGAGCTTTTCCATCCGTTCTGGCTGGGCGGAGATAGAGTTCATGATCGCGGCTTCGCGGTTTTTCACCACCTTGAACCCGGCAGCCATGGCGTCGGTGTTGGTGGTGTCCAAGCAAAGGGGCAGGGAGCTTACCGCCTCTACGGTCTGCACTGCCCAGGGCATCAATTCGATACCATCCTTACGGGCCGGGCCGATGTTGAGATCCAGGTAGGAGGCGCCAGCAGCGGTCTCTTCTTTGGCCATTTCCTGAACAGGTCCAGGATTTCTTTCCTTCATGGCGGTGCCGCTTCTTTTTCCCATGATATTGATGCTTTCCGCGATGGCTGCTACCTTCATTGTTTTCTCCCGTGCTATGGTTTAAATCGTAATATGTACCCAGAGGGTATAAGTTTCGT
>DOZO01000026.1:0-563 GCA_003517965.1 Desulfobulbaceae bacterium | reverse complement strand
AGCTGCTCAACTCAGCTATATCTCTACCGCTCCTGACGGAAGCGGCGGCTTTCCCGCGTGTAAGAGTGCATGGTAACGTGGGAAAATAGCGTTTTACAAAACGGATGTCAACAGACAACAGGGCGTAGTAGTGTAAAAAGTATAAATCTGATGGGGAAATCGGTGAATGTAAAAAGTGATCATAGGTTTGTTATAAAAAAGCCGTACCTATTCAACAGCACTGCTTCGCTGCTACCGCAGATGCGCTATGCTATTGCACATGAGCAGGCCGATGACAAGTAAGCGAGTGCAGCGAGACTGCGAAGCAGATGTGGAGGTGTTGAATAGTTTCTAAAATCAGAAAAAATATCTAATCCTGAGTTCGAGCTTGTTGCTGTTTTGCTTTTCGCCGTACTCGCTGAAAACAGCGCCGTTTAGCAGGGAAAACCGCAGCCGCAGCTCCCAGTTGGTAAAGCCGGTGTAAACCGCCTCGGGCGAGAGCGACCAGCTATGGTCGTCAAGATTCATGATGGCGGTGAGGCCAGGTGCGAAGTAGAGCAGGTCGAAGGGCTCCTTCTGGCTCA
>DOZO01000030.1:62349-73473 GCA_003517965.1 Desulfobulbaceae bacterium | reverse complement strand
TCGGCAAGGGGTGTCTCGCGTCCTTGATCCAGTTCCACCACCCCTTTGACCACGGCCCGCATAAAAAAACATTCCTCTTCGGCCTTTTCATAATCCCGCAGATCCTGCACCACCGCCACCCCTCGTCCGCGGCAGGTCAACAAGACCGGCCGGTGCGCCTCGGCGACATGCCGGATGACTTTACCGGGGTTTGCTTTCAGATCGCTTAACGGGATGATATCCTCTGAAAATCTGGTATTCATGATATGGTCCTCCTTGAAGGGCTGTTAATAGCCCTAATTGTAGCAGCCATAAAGAGCACTGTACAGGGGAAATTTTGGCTCACTCCAGCGGACACACCAGCGTCAGGTTTGGCTTTCTACCATTCGATGCCAAGAAAGGCAGAAAGTCTGTCCTGACCCCAGCTTATTCCCAAAGATGCAAGTTTTACTCACCTATCCACAGCCAGCCTTAAACCCGGGTCAGATGCCGGTATTTTATCCGGTGCGGCTGGTTGGCGGCCTCGCCTAAGCGGGCCTTGCGGTCGGCCTCGTATTCGGAGTAGTTGCCGTCGAACCAGAGCACCTGCGAATCCCCCTCAAAGGCGAGGATATGGGTGGCGATCCGATCGAGAAACCAGCGGTCATGGCTGATGATCACGGCGCAGCCGCCGAAATTTTCCAGCGCCTCTTCGAGAGCCCGCAGGGCGTTGATATCCAGGTCGTTGGTGGGCTCGTCCAACAGGATGACGTTGGCCCCTTCCTTAAGCATTCTGGCCAGATGCACCCGATTACGTTGACCGCCGGAAAGCAGCCCCACTTTTTTCTGCTGATCGGTGCCGGAGAAGTTGAATCTGCCCACATAGGCCCGGGAATTCACCTCGCGGTTGCCCATGAGGATAGTTTCCTGGCCTTCGGTGATGGCCTGCCAGATCGTTTGTTCCGGGTCCAGCACCTCGCGGGACTGATCCACATAGGCAAGCTTCACCGCCTCGCCCAGGCGGATGCTGCCGGAATCAGGCTGATCCTGGCCGGTGATCATCTTGAACAACGTGGTCTTGCCCGCGCCATTGGGGCCGATTACCCCGACGATGCCGCCGGGTGGCAGGGAGAAGGTAAGATTATCAAAAAGCAGCCGGTCGCCAAATGATTTGGCTATCCCCTCAGCCTCGATGACTATCTTGCCCAGGCGCGGTCCGGGCGGGATGTAGATCTCCAGATCCTGAGTCCGCTTCTCCGCCTCCTTGCCCAACAGCTCTTCATATGCTTGGATTCTGGCCTTGGACTTGCTGTGCCGCCCCTTGGGGCTTAGACGAATCCACTCCAACTCGTGCTGTAGGGTCTTGCGCCGCTTGCTCTCTTCCTTTTCCTCCTTGGCCAACCGCTTTTCCTTCTGCTCCAGCCAGGATGAATAGTTGCCCTTCCAGGGGATGCCCTGCCCCCGATCCAGCTCCAGAATCCAGCCCGCCACGTTGTCGAGAAAATAACGGTCATGGGTCACGGCGATGACCGTGCCTTCGTAGCGTTGGAGATGCTGCTCCAGCCAGGAGACGGTCTCGGCATCCAGATGGTTGGTGGGCTCATCAAGCAGCAGAATATCTGGCTTTTTCAGGAGCAGACGGCAGAGGGCCACCCGCCGTTTCTCGCCACCGGAGAGCACTGAAACTTCGGTCTCCCCCGGCGGGCAGCGCAGGGCATCCATGGCCATGTCCAGCCGGGCGTCAAGATCCCAGGCATCCAGAGTATCGAGTTTCTCCTGCACCACCCCCTGCCTGGCGATGAGCTTGTCCATGGCCTCGTCATCCATGGGCTCAGCGAACTTGTTGTTGATCTCCTCGAATTCGGCCAGCAGGTCCACTGCCTCCTGTGCCCCTTCGCGGACGATCTCGATCACGGTCCGGCCCTCATCGAGCAGGGGCTCCTGCTCCAGATAGCCCACGGTCAGTCCTTGGGAGATGTGAGTTTCGCCGTTGAACTCCTTGTCCACCCCGGCCAGGATCCGCAACAGCGACGATTTGCCCGAGCCGTTCATGCCCAGAACCCCGATCTTGGCCCCGTAAAAATAAGAGAGGCTGATGTCTTTCAGGATGGGTTTTTTGTCGTAAAACTTGGCGACCCTGATCATAGAATAGATAATTTTATTAGGTTCAACGCTCATTGGGGGCAACTCCTCGGCAAAAAAGATTCTTGATTATTATAAGGTGTGCAAGGATAGCACAAAGTAGAAAAATCTTCACTTTGCAAAATGATGCGCTCGAAAAAAAGGAAAGAGGTTTGAACGTGGCTTGGCTCTTTCTTTTTTTTGCAAAGCAGGGCATGATGATAATCATAATCAAACAGCCTCGTAATCGTTCACCAGGATACCCCATGGAACACCGGATCATCGAACTGGAAACCCGCCTGGCCTTTCAGGAAATCGCCCTCGAAGAGCTGAATGCCGCCCTGATCGGTCAGCAAACCCAGCTTGACGCGCTGGAAAAAGAATGCACCCGTCTGGCCCATCTGCTGGCCGAAAACCTTGCCCCCCGTGACGCAGACCGCCCATGACCATGTTCACCCTTACCGTTGGCGCGCAAGCCTCCCTGCGCGGCGCCTCAGCCTCTCTGGCCGAGGCCCTCAAAAAGCAGCTGACCATCGACAACCCCGAATACCTCGAGGCCAAGAAATACAGCCGCTGGATGGGCAAAAAACTTAAATCCCATCTCTATTTCTACACTGAACAGAACGGTGCCCTCACCTTTCCCCGAGGCTACGCCAACCACGCCATTCTTCTGGCCCGGAAATTCATGCGCCAGGACCCGCGGATCATCGACCAGCGCACAACCGTCTCCCCTGTGGAGTTCAACTTTGCGGGTAAGCTGCGACCTTATCAGGAGGAGGCCATTGCCGCCATAACCCGTCATGATTTCGGAGTGCTTGAGGCCGGCACCGGCTCGGGCAAAACGGTGATTGCCCTGGCGGTGATCGCCAAGCGAGGTCAGCCGACCCTGGTGCTGGTTCACACCAAGGAGCTTCTTTATCAGTGGGTGGAGAGGATCAGGACCTTTCTTGGTCTGGAAGCCGGGATGATCGGTGACGGCCATTTCTCTCTGGCCCCCGTCACCATCGCCATTGTCAACTCGGCCAAAAACAGACTGGAAGGGCTGCCCGCCCATTTCGGCCAGCTCTGCGTGGACGAATGCCACCGGGTGCCGGCCTCGCTGTTCACCGAGGTGGTAAGTGCCTTTGACTGCCAGTACATGCTGGGCCTATCGGCCACCGCCTTCCGCCGAGATGGCCTGACCAAGCTGATCTATATGGCCTTAGGCGACCGGGCCTTCAAGGTGGAAACCCTCGATCTGCACGAAAGCGGGGCCATACTCAAACCGGAATTCATCCAGAGGGCCACCGATTTTCGCTATGTCTACCGGGGCAACTACCAGGCACTAATGAAAGCGCTCTGCGGCAACACGGCAAGAAACCAGCTGATCGCCGAAGATATTCTTAAAGAACGATCCACCTCACCGGGCACCATTCTGGTAGTCAGCGACCGGGTCAAGCATTGCGAGGATCTGGCCGCGCTCCTTAAAAAACAGGACTGTCAGAGCGCGGTACTTACCGGCAAGCTCCCGGCAGAGAAGCGCACCGCCATGGTGGATTCTATCCGCCAGGGAGAGGTCAAGGTGCTGATTTCCACGGTGCAGCTCATCGGCGAAGGCTTCGACTGTCCGGACCTTGCCACCCTCTTTCTCACCACGCCGATCAAGTTCACGGGTCGCCTTCTGCAGGTGGTGGGCCGGGTGCTGCGCCCAGCTCACGACAAGCAGGCAAAGGTTTACGACTATGTCGATCCGGTTGGGGTTTTAAGCTCCTCAGCCCAAAGCCGCTGGCTGACTTTTCAGCAGGGATAGGGATTTTTTTACTCTTTACATTTTTTTACTTAAATGATAGTAACGATTATCATTTAGTGGATATTAAAATGTAATCACTCCTTTTTTTGCACTTATTCACGGCTCCTTATGCCATTAACAATATCAGCATATTACAATTTTTTATTTGCACTGGCTTAGCTCAAAAAATAGGACACGCGTCATGACCATCTCACAAAAAATGATCGCCTTCGCGGAACACTCCTCCTGGATTCGCAAGATGTTTGAAGAGGGAGCCAGGCTCAAGGCCCAATACGGCGCAGAGCAGGTTTGCGATTTCAGCCTTGGCAACCCGGACCTGCCGCCACCCCCCCAGTATCAGGAAGCGTTGCGCAAAATTACTGCGGCAGAAGGCCCCGGCGCGCACGCATACATGGCCAACAACGGCTATCCCCTTGTCCGGGAGGCGGTGGCTAAGCAGCTCACCTCGGAACAGGGCCTGACAGTCGCGCAAGACGATATGCTGATGACCGTTGGCGCGGCCGGGGCCATCAACGTGGCAATGAAGGCCCTGCTTGATCCAGGCGATGAGGTAATCATCCTCGCCCCCTTCTTTGTAGAGTATAATTTCTACGTGGACAACCACGGCGGAGTCACGAAAATCGTCAACACTGCCGCCGATTTCAGTCTGAATCTTGCGGCCATCGAGGCAGCCATCACCCCGAAAACCAAGGCGATCATCATCAACAGCCCCAACAATCCCACCGGCCAGATCTATGCGGCCAGAGAACTTGCAGCCTTGGCTGAACTCCTGCGCAAGGCGCCCCAGACCATCTATCTTATCAGTGACGAGCCTTACCGCAAGATCGTCTATGACGGACACACGGTGCCCAGCATTTTTGCCGCCTATGCCAACGCCATAATCGTTTCCTCATATTCCAAGGATCTTTCCCTGCCCGGCGAACGAATTGGCTACCTTGCCGTGCATCCCCAGATCGAAGGCAAGGCCCAGCTTATCGGAGCCATGACCCTGGCCAACCGGATCCTGGGCTTTGTCAACGCCCCGGCCCTGATGCAAAGAGTGGTGGCCGAGCTGCAGGGAATTACAGTTGACTGCTCCATTTATGCCCGCCGCCGCGAGTTGTTCTGCCAGGTGCTTAGCGAGGCTGGCTATGAGTTTGTCCCGCCCAAGGGGGCTTTCTACCTGTTCCCGAAATCGCCCATCGCCGATGATGCCCGCTTCGTCGGGCTACTGGCCGAGCAGCGTATCCTCGGCGTACCAGGCCGGGGCTTTGGAATGCCGGGTTATTTCCGCCTCGCCTTCTGCGTGGAGGATGAGGTGATCAGCCGTTCCGCTGCGGGTTTCAAAAAAGCTTTGGCTACGGCTATGGCTCTAACATAACAACACATTACACTGAGGTATTACACATGGGAGACTCATTGGCGTTGCTTGCCCTGCTGGTTGGGCTTGAACTTGTTTTGGGAGTTGACAACATCCTGGTCATTTCAATCTTTGTCGGTCGCTTGCCTACGGAAAAACGTGACAATGCGAGAATGGCAGGGCTCGCCTTCGCCCTGATCGCCCGGATCGCCATGCTGGTCGCCCTGCTCAGCCTGACCAACCTCACCAACACCGTGGTCCTGGATTTTTCTGTCCGTGATCTGATCCTGATCTCCGGCGGCCTGTTTCTCCTCTGGAAGGCGGTAAAAGAGATCCACCACACGGTGGAGGCCAAAGAGGAAGACGGTGGCCCAGGCATGGTCATGGGCGGCTTTGCCGCGATCATCAGCCAGATTGTCCTGCTGGACATTGTCTTTTCCATCGACTCGGTGATCACCGCCATCGGCCTGACCGATCAGGTCTGGATCATCATCAGCTCGGTGGTGGTTTCCTTTGTGGCGATCCTCTTTTTTGCCCGGCCCATAGGCGAGTTCATCCACCAGCATCCAGCAATCAAGATTCTCGCCCTCTCCTTTCTGATTACCATCGGGGTAACCATCTTCATGGAGGGTCTGCACAAGCATGTGCCCAAAGGCTATATCTATCTGCCCATGGGCTTTGCCTTACTGGTTGAGATCCTGCAGATGCGCTACGAGCATAACCGCAAAAAAGGTCTGATTGCCAAACCAGTATAGGGAAATAATAATGGCATAATTTACCAAAACTTTACAACAACCTTGCCTTGGTTTGCTGTAATTTACAGGATTAAAGATTTTACATTTTTCAAGATGGATCCAGAATTTTCTGAAAAACAGAGAGTGCGTTGCAGATGAAATGGAACCCGATCACAGCCTTTGACAGAATGATAGGCCTGAAGTGGAAAACACTGCTCGGTCTGGGATTTCTTTTAGCTTCCTCCCTGATAATCATGGGCGGAGTGACCTATTATCAAGGCCGACAGGTGGCCATCGCTGAGCTGCTTAAAACAACCGGAAAAGATATTGAGAAAGACACTGCCGCGATAGAAAACTTTGTCCAGAGCGCCAAGGAAGATCTGATGGTCATGGCGGATGTGCCGCCCATTCATGGGATCCTCAGGGCCCAGGACAATGGCGGCATAGACCCGGTGACCGGAGAAAAGACCGAAGCCTGGAATGCCCGGATGGAAAAAATATTCAGGGCATTTATGAAGTATCATCCTGAATATTTACAGCTTAGCTATTTTGATGAAAAAGGCCAGGAGATCGTCTGGGCAAATTCGACAGGGATAAAAATCTGCGTCACCCCGCAAAAAGAACTGCAAAACAAGCAGCAATCCCTGTATTTCACAGAGACTATAAAGCTCAAGGAGGATGAGGCCCATTACTCCGAGGTCAATCTGCACTGCGAACAAGGCGTGATCCAGCCCCCCCATATACCGATATTCAAGATTGCCACCCCGGTGTATGACAGCCAAAAAAAAGCAAGGGGTATTGTGGTCATCAATATATCTGCCGAAGCCATGTTTGCAAAAATCAGAACCGCGCTTGGCGAGACAAAGAGATATCTCATCAACCAGGACGGCTATTTTCTTGTCCATCCGGACAGAACATGGGAATTTGGTTTTGAGCTTGGCAAAAAATCTGGCATCCGTGGGCATACCATCACAGACGCTATGCCTGAATTCCCCGAGGCGATGAAGACCTGCGATCACCAGACCAAATACCACAAACAGTTACGCCATGTGGATTCTTTTAAAAAGGTGTTTTATGACCCTCAAAACAAGAACCACTGGTGGGCCTTGATCTATGAGATTCCGGAAACGCATGTGTTCGAGAATATCAATAATGCCGGAACTACCATGCTTTTTGTCGGTTTTTTGATCATGGCCGGATCCCTGGCGGTAATCACCTGGATTTCATCGAGAAAGATTATTTACCCGATTCTGCAATTATCCAAGACCGTCAACAAAATTGAGCAAGGCGACTTCAGCGCCAGAATACCTGATGATGGAAGAAAGGACGAACTCGGAGAGCTTGCCGTGTCGGTAAACAGGATGGCAGACATTATTGAGCAAGATATCACAGAACTCAAACACGCCGAAGACAGGATTAAGGAATACGCGGAGACCCTTGAGGCCAAGGTCAATGAACGGACAAGAGAGCTTCAAAATGCAAATCTGGAGCTAAAAAAGCTCTTTAACGCCATTGAGCAATCAGACGAATCCATCGTAATTACCGACATAAACGGGACTATTCAGTATGTGAATCCAGCCTTTAGCAGAAGAACCGGCTATAGCAAGAAAAAAGCCATCGGGAGTAATCCAAGGATACTAAAATCAGGTCAGAATCCGATAGAGGTATATGACGATTTGTGGAAGACCATCCTATCAAACAGAACATGGAAGGGAACACTGATCAATAAAAAAAGATCGGGCGAACTGTATTATGAGGAGGCAACCATAGCCCCTGTTGTTGATGAACAGGGCAAGATCACCAACTTTGTGGCAGCTAAAATTGATGTGACCAACAGAGTTATGGCTGAAAAAGAATTAAAGCACAAAAATGATGCGCTGGCACTGGCCAAGGAGGCGGCAGAGGCAGCTAACCAGGCCAAGTCCGACTTCCTCGCCAACATGTCCCACGAACTGAGAACCCCGCTGAACGCGATTATCGGTTTCTCCGATATTATGATCAATGGCCTGACCGGGCCCCTGACGGACGAGCAGACCGACTTTTTGAAGGACATCGGAAGCAGCGGCAAGCACCTGCTTACGCTCATCAACGACATCCTCGACCTTTCCAAGGTGGAGGCTGGGAAGATGTCGCTTGAGCCAAGCGAATTTGAGGTGCAGAACCTGATCGAGCGCTGCATAGTGATGTTCAAGGAAAAATCTTTAAAACATGGCATCCATGTCGAGTACAATATCGAAGACGTGGAGGCCATTATCGCCGATGAGATGAAGGTAAAACAGGTGCTCATGAACCTGCTGAGCAACGCCTTCAAGCATACACCGGACAGGGGGAGCGTGCGCGTGAGCGCAAGAAAGGTACGAAATCTGGAAAATGATTTTGTCGAGATCAGCGTTGCCGACACCGGCCCGGGGATCAGCGAGGCTAACATCACGAGACTGTTCCAGCCTTTTCAGCAGCTTGAGACAACATTTTCCAGTAAAACCCCGGGCACCGGGCTCGGGTTGAACCTTTGCAAAAAGTTCGTTGAACTGCATGGCGGCAAAATATGGGTCGAGAGCGAGGTAGGGAAGGGGAGCAAGTTCATTTTTGTGCTTCCGGCTGTGCAAGGGAATCAACCGGAAAAGGAACAGATATGGCATTAATTCTTGTCATTGATGACTGTGCAACAAACCGTAAATTGTTCGGCTTCCTGCTCAAGAAAGTCGGCTACGAAGTGATGGAGGCGGAAGACGGCAAACAGGGAGTTGAACGGGCTCAGCAAGTCATCCCGCGCCTGATACTGATGGACATCCAGATGCCCCATATGGATGGCATAACCGCCTTGCACGCAATGCAGGCCAGTGAGGCTACCAAAAAAATTCCTGTAATCGCCATCACATCACATGCGATGCAGGGCGACCGTGAGCGCTTGTTGGCCGAAGGTTTTGCTGATTACCTCTCAAAGCCTATTGATAGCACCGGGTTTCTGACAACTATCAATAATATCCTGGAGGGGCAGGGGTAAATATGAAGCCAAATATACCGAAGATACTATGCGTCGATGATGAGCCGCTGAATTTGAAGCTCCTTGATAAGCTGCTGGTCTCAAATAATTACGAGGTAATCAAGGCTGAGGACGGCGAATCGGCTCTCAAGGCGATTGAGAAAAACGCCGTTGATCTCGTGCTGCTTGACGTGATGATGCCGAAGATCGACGGATTTGAAGTCTGCCGGAGAATCAAGGGAAACGAACGGTTCCGAACCATTCCCGTGGTCATGCTTACGGCGCTTGCGGCAAAGGAAGAGCGGATCAAGGGTATCGAGGCAGGGGCCGAGGATTTCATCTCCAAACCTATCGATCAGGGAGAGGTTCTGGCCCGGGTTAAAATGCTGCTCAAAATGAAGACCATGAACGACCGTCTTCATCACGCCTACGAAAAAATCAACAATATGACAACCTTCGGCGAGGCAAGTATCAGTTCCTTTGATCCGCTGAATTTTTCCTTTCTAAGCAAGGTGGATGCCATTGTCAACCAAATCATCCGAAAAACAGCCGATGCATTGGACAAACCGCAATTAGTCATCGTTGGCCTGCCTGATGAACATCAGACCTGGCAATGGTACCAGTATGAATATATGCTTAATACATTGAACAGGACGCTTCTTAACGTTGCCTTCCCGCAGTGCCTACGTGCAACAGGGAACTCGAAGATCATTTTTTACAACGAGAACGACCTTGACCATGCGGAATGCCAAGTATGTATAAAGATTCTGGCCTCACTGTCTATAACGGTGTCCAATATGGCATGTTATTCGAGCGAGGCACTAACCATTTTTACCAGTAATTACGGCAGAGAGATCACTCATTATGACGCCTCGGCTTTGAACAACCTTGTGATGCAAAGCCTGTTCATGAAGTCCCTTGCCGATCAGATACGTGAGACCGAATCCGCTTTTGAATACACCGTCTCTGCCCTGGCCAGGGCCTCTGAGGTCAACGACGAGGATACCGGCAACCACATTCTGCGGGTGGGTGAGTACTGCGCCTTGCTCGCCGGGAAACTCGGTCTGCCCGATAAATTCGTCTCTACTATCAGACTACAAGCCCTGATGCACGACGTGGGGAAGATCCATATCCCTCCTGATATCCTGAAAAAACCCGGCAAGTTTACCGACGAGGAATTCGCCCAGATCAAGCAACACCCGCTTTATGGGGCCAAGATCCTCGGCAGCCATCCGCGCCTTACCATGGCGGCGGAAATCGCCCTGTCGCACCACGAACGCTGGGACGGCGGCGGCTACCCTAACCACCTGACAGGAGAACAGATTCCTCTCGCCGCCCGGATCATGAATCTTGCCGACCAGTACGATGCCATGCGTAACGCCAGATGCTACAAGCCAGCCTTTGACCATGCGACAACCTGCGGCATCATCATCGAGGGCGATGGCCGGACCATGCCCAGCCATTTCGACCCGCAGGCGCTGGCGGCCTTTAAAGAAAGCGCCTCGGAGTTTGAGGCCATCTACGAGAGACTCAAGGGCTAAGACAGACATGTTTCAGCCTTCAGCCTTCAGCTTCAAATATATATTGGCTTTCTAAATGGCCCTATGTATAGTTTATCAGTTAATTTGCAACATACATTTAACAATTTTCGGGCCATTGCGCATAAAGCTGAGTTGAGCAGCTTGCCTGCTCAAACGAAACTTATACCCCCCGGGTGCAAACCACATTTTAATTAGAGAGAATTACATGAATATCAAAACCATCCAGAACGGCGATCAGGTTCGCATTGTCCTCCAGGGGATTGTGGACGAAAAAGGGGCTGAGGAACTGAAACAGCATGTGCTGCAACTGAACCTCAACTCAGTGCGAGAGGTTATTATCGACTGCCAGGCGGTACAACACATCGGCAGCTCCGGGATCGGCAAAATGCTGTTGCTCTATAAAAAGTTAGCCTCCACGGGAGGGGCCTTCTCGGTCGTCAATTTGTCCAGGCCCATGTTTGAGCTGTTTAACGAACTAAAACTGAACACCCTCTTCTCTATTACCCGGACCACCTAATGGGAATACATAATCGTTCACCAGGGGCACCAAAATTTAAGATCAACCCAAGAATGTAAGCGTGCAGCAGTGCCGCAGATGTGCGTGTCAATCGTCGGCAGTAGTGCCGACCAAGAGGCCTGCGAAGTGTGCTTTTGCACAT
>DOZO01000030.1:54681-62247 GCA_003517965.1 Desulfobulbaceae bacterium | reverse complement strand
TGGTGCTGCTGAACGCTTACGGGAATACTCAGCCATGCAACAAACAACCTCAGCCTCCCTGTTCCGCAGTCTTACGGTCAATGTGAGAATCACCATCGGCTTTACAGTGGTGCTGGCCTTTCTCCTCATCTGCGGGGGGATAAGTTTTGTCGGCATAAACCATATCATTGCCGACGCCCAGGAGGTGGTGGAGGGCCATGAGCTTTACCTCACCCTGACCGAGAGGGAGGTGGATCATCTCAACTGGGCGGGCAAGGTGGGCCTTTTTTTCACCGATCCCGCCGTCACCAAGCTTGCAGTGGAAACCGACGATCACAAGTGCAAACTCGGCAAATGGCTGTATGGGGAAGAGCGCAAAACGGCTGAGACGATGCTCCCCAAGCTGGCCCCTCTCTTCAGGCAGATGGAAAAACCCCATGCCGATCTCCACCAGAGCGCGATCAAAATCGTCGCCTTAACCAACAAAGAAGAGGCCAAGACCGCCTACCTTACCGAGACCATCCCCGCCCTGCACCAGGTACAGGATCTGCTTCACCAGCTTCGCAAAGAGGCGGAGGATAGCATTCTCCCCGATGAGACCATGCTATCTGCGGCCAACACTACCAAATTTACAGTGGGCGGACTGGCCATTTTTGCGTTGCTCGCCGGACTGACTATCTCCCGTATCCTGGCAACACAGCTCACCAGGGTTCTTGGTCAAGCAGCCCAGAACATTCAGGCCAGTGCTTCCCAGGTTTCCGAGGCCGCCGAGCAAATAGCCACAGGCAGCCAGGTGCTGTCAGATTCCTCCTCCCAGCAGGCCAGCGTCGTGGAAGAAACTTCCTCCTCTCTGGAGGAGCTTTCCGCCTCGAGTCGACAGACTGCCGCCCTGACCCAGGGGTCGGAAGCACTGATGAAGGAAAATATTACCAAATCAGGTCAATCTCTCAAGGCCCTGTCTTTGCTAACCCAAAACATGACCCAGATCGAAAGGGACAGCGGCCAGATCAGGTTGATTATCTCCACTATCGACAGCATTGCCTTCCAGACCAATCTGCTGGCCTTGAACGCCGCAGTGGAGGCGGCCCGAGCAGGCGAGGCCGGAGCAGGCTTCGCGGTGGTAGCCGACGAAGTAAAGAAACTGGCCATGAAGACCGCCCAGGAGGCCCACAGTATCCAGACGCTGCTGGATGTCACCGTGGAGCGCATCGTCACCTGCGCCAATTCCCTCAAAAGCATTAACAGCGATTTTGACGGCATTGTGGAATCAGCCACCATGATTGGCGAGAAAAACTCCTCCATCACACAAGCCAACGAAGAGCAAGCCAAGGGGATCGCCCAGATCTCCCTGGCCATGAACGAAAACGCCTCTGCCACCCAGCAGATCGCC
This sequence comes from Desulfobulbaceae bacterium, assembly GCA_003517965.1. GTDB lineage: Bacteria > Desulfobacterota > Desulfobulbia > Desulfobulbales > Desulfurivibrionaceae > Thiovibrio. The sequence continues at coordinate 60,878 of DOZO01000030.1, read as the reverse complement.
GCCGCGGCCGAGGAGTCTTCAGCCGCCGCCGTTCAACTGACAGCCCAGGCTGAGGAATTGCATACTGTGGTAACCGATCTTGAACGGCTGGTTTATGGGGAGAAAGAATAACTATGCGCCCTGCATTTTTTTAACCGAACAACCCTGACGTCGGAGCCTACCATGTTCAATAATTTTTTCCTTTTTTGTCATAAATGCAAATGCATGAAGCGACTGACCGACCTGCCGGTTTTCGATAACTCTCTGCGTAAATATCTCTTTTCCAGAATCATGGGCGTTACCATGCTGGTCTTCATCATGGTGCTGGCGACCAGCACCATCCTGTATGACCGCCTGATTCTCCGGCAATCCCGGGACACCGCCAAAGGCATCGCCGGCCAGACCTATATCTCCATCGAAGCGCTCATGCCTTATGGCCCAAGTCGCCAGCAACTTTTTGCCACCATTGAGGCAATCAAGCAAGCCCATTCCACCTCTCCATATCAAATCGAAGTCTATCGCAGCAATCTGGTTGACAGCCAATACGGCGCTGTCGATGGTACTCCCTCCCCAACCAACACGATCAAAACAATCATGGACGGAGCTGGCCGGCAGGAAATCCTGGAAAACGGTACCTGGATTCGCCATTTCTATCCGCTGACGGCCAAGTCATCCTGCCTGAACCAATGCCATATTGGCGCTAAGGTTGGCACAGTTTTAGGAGTAGTAGAAGTTAAACAAAACGTCAGGACGATGGCGGCTCGGATGCGTTCCGAATATCTTTGGATTTTCGTCCTCTACGGCGGGCTGACCATCGCTCTGGTAACTTTAATCACCATGCTGGTGGTAACCAAGATTACCAGGGCAGTGGATCAGTTTCGGGAAAAAACCTCGGAAATCAAATCAGTCATCGACTTGGCAGCCCTCGGCGAACTGGGAAAAAGAAATTTCGGTTTTGCGGAACTCAACCAGGCCTTCCTGGCAGTGGGGGATCTAGCCGAACGACTCAGAGACGTAGCCGTCGACAAGGAGGTGCTTGAATTTGAAATCAGGATTTTAAGCAAGTTCATCATTACCTCCAATGTGGTGCAGGATTGGCATACCTTTGTCAAAGAACTCCTGGTGGACATCAACAGCATTGTTGACACCTATGCGTTGATGGCCTTTTTTCAGGACGGAGAAAACGATTACGAACTGGATATCTTCTGGCGCAGCGCCCCCACCGACCAGATCAAGCTCGGCTTTGAAAAACTGATTCAAGATCAGATTTACCGGCATTTTCAGCTTGCCACTGACAGCCCTTCGGTCCGAATTATCCACCATGACAGTGGCTCTGATATTCCCCTACCCAGGGATCTTGCCCAGCAGGATTTTGAACTGCGCACCAAATCGTTGTTTCTGGAAGCCCCCAAGGTTGGCGGCATTGTCGGCATCGGCGTCCAGTCCAATCTGGCAATGGATTCTGTGTACCACATCGTCCTTGACAGCGTCCTGGCCACCCTCATCAACCTGGTGGGCTCAGCAAAGGCCATCTACAAATACACCAAGGATCTGGAATACTATGCCACCCGTGATCCACTGACCCATCTTTATAATCAACGTATGTTCTGGGAGCTGATTGGCTACGAAACTGGTCGGGCCGACCGGCATAACACCACCTTTGCCCTGGTGGTTATTGACCTGGATAACTTCAAGACGATCAACGACCGTTACGGCCATATCTTTGGCGACTTCTTTCTCCAACAGGTCGCCGATGCCCTGCGACCGGCAGTGCGAGATGGCGATGTGGTCGCCCGCTACGGCGGAGACGAATTTGTCCTTCTGTTACCGGAAACCAGCAAGGAACAGGCCCATATGGTAGTCAACCGGGTCATCGAATCGGTGAGCGCCCTCAACATCATGACTCCAGAAGGAGCTAGGGTCCAGTGCACCGTTTCCATCGGTATGGCCATGTATCCGGAGCATGGTCGCACCGCCAAGGATATCTTCCTGGTGGCCGACAACATGATGTACAAGGTCAAGGGCGAGGGGAAAAACGCGCTGGGCATTGCTGATGAGACTGACATCATCGAGATTTACAAGCACGAAAGCGAGGTCAACTTTCAAGTCTACCAGGCTCTGGAGCAACAGACCATCATCCCCTATTTCCAGCCCATCTTTGATTTAAAAACCGGCGGCATCCTGGCCCATGAGATGCTGATGCGGATACCAACCACTGCAGGCCTTGTTCTGCAAGCCGGCGAATTTATCGAGGCGGCCGGACGAATCGGTCTGCTGCCCAAGCTTGATCAGCTTCTAATGCAGAAGGCCTATGAAAGAGCCAACGCCGATGGGTATGCGGGCAAACTCTTCATCAATCTTACCCCGAAATCTCTCATTATTCCGGAGTTTATGCCCACTGTCCTCGACCTGACCAAGCGGTACGAGATCGACCCCAACCGGATCGTTTTCGAGGTTACCGAGCGGGACACCTTGCGCAACATGACCATGCTCCAGAAATTTGTGACGAGTATGAAAAGCTTGGGCTTTAAGTTCGCGGTAGACGATTTTGGCTCCGGCTACTCTTCTTTCAAGTACCTCAAGCTATTTCCCATCGACTACATCAAGATCGAGGGCGAGTTTATCCGCAACATGATGGAAGATGCCGAATACATGGCCTACACCAAGAGTATTGTTACTCTGGCCAAGGAACTGAAGGTCAAGACCGTGGCCGAATATGTGGAGGATGAGCGGATCTTCGAGGCCTGCCGCACGCTGGGCATCGACTACGCCCAAGGTTATCATGTTGGCAAACCAGGGCCAAAATTTACCCCAGAAAAAGGAGAATAGCCATGAGCGCCACGGCTATTCTCCAGTATTCAGCTGGACAGATCCTCGAAGCCCTGAATGACGGGGTGTACGTCACCAATCTTGACCGGCAGATTGTCTACTGGAACCAGGCGGCCGAGCGGATCACCGGCTGGTCGGCCGAGGAGGTGATGGGCCGCAACTGCCATGACAACCTCCTCTGTCATACCGACAAGGACAACAACAGACTCTGCGGCAAGGAGCATTGCCCCCTGCACCGGGCTATTATTACCGACGCCGGCTCCCTCACCCCAGTCACGATCTTCGCGCATGGCAAGGATGGCAGAAAGATTCCGGTGCAGGTCAGTGTTTCTCCCATCCACGACGAACAGGGCGCCGTAATCGGCGGGGTGGAGATCTTCCGGGATGCCTCTGAGCAGATGCGGAATCTGGAGCGGGCACGCTCCATTCAGACTCTTTCCATGCGGATGCCAGCCAACGACGACCCCCGGCTCCAATTCGCGGTTAAATATCTGCCTCACGATATCATCGGCGGGGATTTTTACACGATAGAAAAACTGAACACAAACCGCTATGCCTTCTGCATTGTCGACGTTATGGGACACGGCACCGCCGCCGGCCTCTACGCCATGCATCTGCATTCACTCTGGGAGACCAACCGCCGCCTGCTGGATCGACCAGCTTCCTTTGTCAGCCAGCTCAATAAAAGCCTCTGCCAACTGGTGCGAGACGAGGAATCATTTGCCACCGGGCTTTTCGGTTACATTGACCTGCAGGCCGAGGCAGTGGCCCTCTGCGCGGCTGGCAGCCCCTCCTTTCTCATAACCCGTCAGGGACAGACTCGCCGGATTACTCTGGCCGGCTTACCCTTGGGCTTGATCCATGACCACATTTACGAAATGACTTTCATGCCCTTAAAACCAGGCGATGGTCTGCTTCTCTTCACTGACGGAGCTATTGAGATAACTGATAATAAGGATACAATGTTGGGCAACAACGGCATGAGCGGCTTGATTGACACCCTCGGCTTTCCGGAAACGGAGGAAAATCTGGCGGGATTACTCGAAAAAATGCTGCAATTCTCAAACCAGACTAATTTTCCAGATGATGTCACCATGCTATCTCTCCGCTACCTCGGGCACGCGGATCAACAGAAGCCTTATGGAATCCCCATAGAGCGGCCGCTGCCATGAGCGCACCCGCGCGCCATGACCCAAGTTGTGACAAGACCAGGATGCCATCATCTTGGTCCAATCTCCAGGCCACCGGAGAAAAACGCCTGTACCCCGCTGATTTTGCCGGGATTGACGACTTGGCAGAAGTCTGCTGGATGGCAGTAAAGGACAACCTTATCCAACGAGGCTATGGCCCCCGGGAAGCAAAAATCCATCTCGCTCTGCATGAGGCACTGGTTAATGCCTGGAAACATGGCAATTGCAAACGGCCCGACCTGCTGATCACCTTTCGCTGGCGGTTTGCCAAAAAGGTTACCTTTGAAGTTCTGGACGCAGGCCAGGGATTTGCCTGTCATACTCAGACCGATCCCTTCACCCCAGACCGGCTTGCCGCGGAAGATGGCCGTGGACTTTCCATTATCCGAATCTGTGCAGACAGCGTGAGCTGGAAAAACAACGGCTGTCATATCACGATCACTTTTACCCACCCATGAACATGCCGAAAAAAATAGCCACAGGGTGTGATTGTTATCTGCCACACCCTATGGCTTGCCCATAATCAACATGTTTTTATCACTATCCAGCACGGCAACCAGGGTCACGGCATGCCGTGCCCCTACTTCGTGATGGGGTACCCGCCCAGCTTGCCCTCGTTGATTGCTTTCTGGGTTGCCTCAGACGGCGGGAAAAATGCCCAGGACATCATGCCCCACTTGAGGCCGTAAGCTTCATAGCCCATCAGTCGAAGTACGGAAAGAGCCTGGTTTTCGTCATGACCAGTATCACAGATCACCACCAACGGCTTGTCTTTGGGAAGCTTGGCAATATTTTCTTTCTGAAACAGGTCGGTAAGCGGCACAGAAACCGCGACCGGGATATGGCCCCACTCGTTGAACTTCTGCTGGGCCGGGAAGCGGACATCCAGATAAAAATACTTCTTGCCGCCGTCCTTCACATCGGCCAGGACATCCTTGGCCAGAACATAGTTCTTGTCTTTCGGCAGGGATTTGAAATAGCCATCTGCCGCGCTTCTCAGGCTTTCGGCGTTCTTGCCGATGTAGTCCTTGGCAGGCGACTGCCAGGGTTCTGCCGCGTAGAGAGCTGTTCCGGAAAGCATTACCAACAGCATTGACATAGCGCAAACTGCTTTTTTCATAATTGTTCCTCGTAATTAAAGGTTTTCTCCTGGCGGAGAGAGACAACCGGCAGCCAACCTCAGCAGACACCGGTTTTTTAAAGTGCCCAAGCCCTTATGACTTGAGCAGCATCAGGTACATAAAAACAAAGGCAAAAGCCGCAACTCCGAGTTCAAACCAGACAGATCCCATAATTTCAACACCCCCTCTTTACCGGTTTAGCCTGCAAGGTGACTCCCATCTTTTGGGCAACCTCCCGACGCACATCCTGAAGTTCCGCGTCCCGCCGCAGTAACTCCACCATGGTCAGAGTCTCTCCGGTGAGCGGATTAACGAAGGAGGGAACCTGCTCGATATTGTCGATGCTGTATTGGTAGCCGGGGGTACGGAGGAGAAAATAGGCCGGGGTAAGAAAAGCGCCGGTAACCGCCATAATAATCAGAAGCCGTTGCACTGTAGCCATATCCTTATTCTCCTCCTTTCTGGGCAAGCCCGGCCAGCTGCTTCTTGAGTTCCCGCAGCTCCTGGTCGCTTTTCAGCAGATCCACCGGCTGGATGATCTTGCCGGTGCCGGCCAGTGGATTCTCAAACGGTTTAATGGTGTCCATCACATCCAGACTGTGCAGATAGGCGGGCTTGGTGATCCAGAGATAGGCGGGCACCAGAAAGCTGATCAGGGTAACCAGCACAACCATGCCTTTGATGAAGATCTGAGCCATATCACGCTCCTTTCTGGATGTAAACTTTCCAGACATTACCGACCCGGACCGTGCCGAGGTGCTTGGCGCCGAAGCTGCCGACCATGGTGGGCAGAATTTCCATGGAAGACTGGTTGTCGATGCCTATCTCCATGACCTCGCCATCGGCCATTTCCTGGACAGTCTTCTTGGTTTTCAACTGCGGCCGGGGGCAAGAGTCGCCCACACAATCAACCAGCCTGGCAATCTTCACCTTGCCGATTCCTTCAAGCTCAACCTCGGCTCCTTCCTCAGCCTTGACACTGGCAACTTTTTTCCCGAAAAAACCCATGAGTTATTCCTCCATTATTAATTATTTAAATCTGGTAACTGCTCAGTAGCACCACATCTGCTTTGTCATC
>DOZO01000030.1:44328-54525 GCA_003517965.1 Desulfobulbaceae bacterium | reverse complement strand
GCACACTTCGCAGGCCTCTTTCGCGCATCTGCGGCACTGCTGAGCAGTTACATTCCGTGGCTTTTGTTCAATTCCGGCATCAAGCTGAGTAGTTACTAAATCTGCCGCCCGACACTAACTAACAGCCGATGCCAATCTCCGGAATCGCCTTTTCCTTGTGTTTGCGAACCTTTTTCTCGTGATCAAGAATCTTCTTGTAGATCAAGCCCAAGGCGCCGATCTGCAGCAGGCCGAAAAAGATAGCCGGAATACCGGTTTGCTCCTGTATGGTCTGGGCGTTGCCGTAGCCGAAGTGAAAGACCTCCCAGCGCGGGCTGTTGGTGAGGAGAATCTCCTCCATCGGCCAGCGCAGATCGTTCCAGATAAAAGAATAGAGAAACATCCCTATAAAGGTGAAAAGCAGCGCCCACCAGGCCCCGATATTGCCCTCTCCAGCCTTAACCCAGGTGGTTACGGTGCAGGCTCCAGCCAGAATCATGCCGATTCCAAAGAGAAAAAGCCCAACCACCGTGTAAAGCCCAGCCTTCAAGTTAATCATATTGCCTTGGCCCACACTTACCCAGGCGGTAAAGATGAAGGTGGTGATCATCATCCCTACCAGCAGAGGCTTGGTGTTCCGGAAAGACTTGAACAAGATGGCATCACGCAAGGCCGAGGCGTTGCAGAAGCGACTGCGCTGAAAGAGGAAGCCGATCAGGCTGCCGAAAAAAAAGGTTATGACGATCGAACCCCATAGGGTTACATCGACGCTGTGATAGAGTTCCATCCATTACCCCCTACATTTGTTGAAATCGCATGCAACCGCGATTACAACGGGTATTTATTAATAATCAGTTTAATTTGTGTTGCGAACCTTTGACCGCTTTCCTTTATTGCGAGTTCATCACATTTCCATAATTTTTTGATAGATCATACTGCCCACATAAGCACCAGCCAGGATACCGATAATGGCGAAGTATCCGGCCAGGGAAAGTTGGGGAGTGGCTCCAAAAAAGGTGCTCACATTGCAAACAAGGGCAAGCCGGATACCAATCCCCATCAGGAGCCCACCAACAGTAATAAGCACCCACTCACTCATCTTCTTGGGCATTCTGATAAAGAATTCCTTCGACAGCACTGCCGCGACAAAAGAGCCGAAGCACATGCCCAAACTGATAAAGATCTTCCAGTAGAAGGGGCTGATATAGACCGTTCTCCCCGACCAGAACGGCAACCTCTCAGCCAGAGTTGGCCCAAAAAGTGCCTGGGCCAGCAGGCCGGTCATGGCCCCCTCCCCACCACCTACCGTCCAGGCCTCGACAATGGCGAAGAAAAAACCATTGGCAATGGCGATGATGATCATCGCGTAGGTGGGGTCAAGCGGCTTGGCAAACAGCTCCGAGATCGCGTTTTTTTCGTTCATCTCTCCTCCGTTCCTGCTTTTATTAAAAAGTTGCGGTATCTCCGCACATCGACATCAGCCAAGGGTCAATGCAACAGACATGCCACAATGTGGAGTATTGAATTTGCGAGAAAATTCAGCAGGGATAAAACTGGAGCCCCATTGCTTTTTGCAAGGAAGGCCGCAAAAGCGCACTGTGACGGGCCAGACAGGCATAGCCTGCATAATGCAACCAGCCTGCATAATGCAACGCCAAGGTGCGGGGAAACGCCATAGAGTTAAAAAAAGAGATTATTCGATACAGTATTTTTTCATCTTTCTCCAAAGGGTGGTGCCATCAATCCCAAGGGCCTCAGCGGCTTTGGCCTTCTGACCATCAAGGAGGCGAAGGGTTCGGGCAATGAGGAATTTTTCCATCTCATCCAGGCGCATCAGACCAATGCAGGAAAAAGGATCAATAGACCCATCCTTCAATTCGTCAACAAGCGATTTCAGAGAAATTTCCTTACCAGCCTCAAGAATAACCGCGCGCTCTACCACGTTTTCGAGTTCCCGCACATTTCCCGGCCAGACATAGGCCATGAGCCTCTCTATGACCGGAGGCGAAAAGGAGGCGATTTCTTTGCCAAATTTACCGGCAAACCTGCTAAGAAAATGGTAGGCGATCAAAGGAATGTCGTCCCTTCTTTCCTTGAGCGACGGAATGCCAACTGTCACCACGTTAAGCCGGTAGTACAGGTCCTGCCTGAATCTCCCCGCCGCCACCTCCTTGCCAAGATCGACGTTAGTGGCCGCAACCACCCGAACATCAATGGAGATGGGCCGTGCTGAACCGACCCGCATCACCATATTCTCCTGAAGCACCCTGAGCAGCTTCACCTGAAAAGCCGGGGAGGTGCTGTTAATTTCATCCAGAAAGATCGTGCCCGCAGCGGCAGCTTCAAACAGGCCTTTTTTTTCGACCTGCGCCCCGGTAAACGATCCGGCCTCGTGCCCGAACAGTTCTGATTCGAGCAGGGTTTCCGCCAGAGCTCCGCAATGGACCGGCAGAAAAACCCCCTTGGCCCGCCGACTTCGCCGGTGAATCATTTTCGCTACCAGCTCCTTGCCGGTGCCGGTTTCTCCCTGAATCAACACGGTGGTGTCCAGTGGAGCCACCTTTTCCACCAACTCCTTCATCTCGGTGATAACCCGGCTGGCGCCGACAAAATCGTCGCCGCTGAGCTTTTTTACCTCCTCGGCCAGCTTCTTGTTTTCGTGCACAAGCCAGCGCCGTTCCACCGCCCGCGCCACCAGAAGCTCCAGTTCTTCTGGGTCGAACGGCTTCTGCAGGTAGTCATAAGCTCCATTTTTCATGGCTGCAATAGCGGATTCCACCGTGCCGTTGGCGGTAACCAAAACCACCGGACAATCAGGCTGCACCTTACGAGCAAAAGCCAGAATCTCGATTCCATCTACAAAGGGCATTTTCAGATCGGTGATCACCACGTCAAATTCTTTTTCTTTAAGTAGTAGCAAGGCCTCTCGACCATCACCTACCAGGCTGACATCATAGCCCTCCTCGGTGAGAATTTCCCCGATTAGCTGCCGCATTCTCAAATCATCATCAACCACAAGTATTTCGAACATCCACTTCCTCCAGTGCCGGCAGGGTAACAGCAAAAGTCGTTCCCCTGCCCGGTTCGCTTTCCACCTCAATCACTCCACCATGATCCTTAACAATTCCAAGACAGATCGAAAGACCAAGACCAGTTCCTTCTCCCGCCGGTTTGGTGGTAAAAAACGGATCAAAAATTCGTCCTCTTTGATCCGACGGAATACCAGGGCCATCGTCTGCCACCGTTACCGTAACCTGACCAGTATCTGTCCGTTGCGTGCGTACCTGGATATTGCCGGAATCGCCAACCGCCTGCATGGCGTTGCCCAAGAGATTACAAAAAACCTGCTCCAGCTGCTTTGGGTCAGCATTTACCCTTGGAAGATCAGCATACACCACGGTGAGCCGATTTCCGTCTTTCTCGACTTGATGAGCGAGAAGACGAACCACACCGCCAAGAATTTCGTTGATCGAAACAGGAGACTTTACTCCTCCGGTCTGCCGGGAAAAATCAAGCAGCCCCCTGACTATTTCACTTCCCTTTCTTGCCTGTTCAGCGATAATTTCCAGTTTCTCGCGGCTATTGCCGCCTATGGTCTGATCCTTGAGCAGCAGCTTCGCATAACCCACGATGTTTCCCAAGGGATTGTTTACTTCATGGGCAAGACCCGCAGCCATCCGGCCTACAGCGGCCAGCTTCTCGGCCTGAAAAAACAGGGCCTGCCTCTCCTTGTCCTCAGTGATGTCCCGGAAGGTCTGCACCCCGCCGATCACCTTGCCGTCACTGTTGCGCAGAATCGCCGAACTCACCGACACCGCCAGGCGTCTGCCGTCCTTGGCGATTATCTCTGTTTCCCTGTTGCGAATGGTGCGGTCGGTGTTACTGAGCGCGCAGGCATCGGCGCAGATCCTGCTTTTAAACAGTTCAGTGCATCCCAACCCCAGAGCCTCCTCCTCGGAGTAGCCGGAAATACTTTCCGCTGCCCGGTTAAAGGAAATAATCACCCCATCCGGGGCGCTGACAAAGAGGCCGTCGGCAAGGTTCTGGACAATGGTTTCGAGTTTGCCCTTTTCGGTCTGGATATCCTTCTTGCTCTGGTAGAGATCCTTAAAACCTTCCTCCAGCGAACTCGCCATGTCATTGAAAGCCGCAGCCAGTTCGTTGAATTCCCGGGCCCCATCAAGGGTAATCCGGCTTTCAAGAGCCCCGTCCCGCACCAGACCAGTTGCACTGATCAGCGCCTCCACCGGCCTGATCACCAGCCGCTCGATAATCAGATTGTTCAGCAGAAAGCCAATAGCATGGATAGCCAGCACCAGGGCCACGACAAAGATGACGATTTTCTGGCTGATGGGGGCGATCCGTTCCATAGAAAAAAAGACCTCTACCTCGCCGATCCTGGAGGTGCCGATGCCCACCGGGTAACTCACCCGGAAGGTCTCGTGCCGGTGGCGCTCGTTTTTCGCTTCGGCCATCACCTCACCGTCGGCGCGGGTGATCCTGAGCAGACTGATGTCCCGATCCTGTACCAGTTGATAAACATAGCGCTCCATATTGCCGTAATCATGGGTAAGCATGGCGTCCATACTCACCACCGAGAGCAGCCGGGCTATCGATTCGCCCTTGTCGCGCAGATCCTCAACCAGCAGCTCCCGCGCATATCTGATCAGTGCCACGCAGATCACCGCCGCCGAAATCAGCACCAGGATGCTCAAGCGGCTGTTGACGGCCCTCCTGATCCCCATCTATTTATCCTCCACGTAATCAACCACCATACGGGCCTCGGCAAAATCAGCGTCCACCACCGGGCCAAAACCGCTGAGCAGGGGATCGATGGCCTTGAGCACCGTCGGGTTCATGGGGGCAAAAAGCAGGGCCTGAATCTTTTTTCGGGTTTCTTCTGGCAGGCCCTTGCGACAGACGATCACATGCGGCGGCATGAGAAAAGGCCCGGCGACTTTTCTTATCGGGCGGTCGCGATACCTTTCATAGATGTCTTCCCGCACCCCGCCTGCGTTAAAATCCCGATGGGCCACGGCCAACACCACCCGGGAATGATTGCCGAGGTAATCGTAGGACTTGAGATCCTTCAACTTAACCCCGGCGCGGCTCAACAGATAACGCGGGTAAAAATGGCTGCCGTAGGACTGATGATCGCCAAAGGCGAAGGTTTTGCCCTTCAGATCCGCCAGCGAACTGATGCCGCTGTCCCGGTGGGCGATAACCACCAGCCGGTCATTGCCCTGCCCCTGGGCAACCAGCCGCGCCAACAGCACCACCCCGCCAAAGCGGTCTTGGGCCTTGATGTAAGGCGACGGCCCCATGAAGCCCAGGTCGACCCGACCTTCGCTGACATTGGCGATATGAGCCATATAGTTGGGGGCGATGACGATCTCGACCTTTTGCCCTGTGGTCTTGGCGATACTTGCAACCAGGGGCTCGAAACTGCTATAGACTTGGGTAGGACTGTCATAGGGGTACACCCCGAAGGTCAGGGTATTGCCCTTGCCCGCCTCTGCTTCCGACTGCCCTGTCAAAACCAGGAACAGGGCGGCAAGGCCGACGGTCAGGATGGTAAGAATACCAGTTCTTTGCCTCATGGGCCTTTCCTCTCCTTTTTGTCGCTGAAGCCTGGGGATATGTCGGTCAGCCGGTCGCTTTCCCCGGAGGGGTTATGCAGTACCCGGTTGCGCAGGGCGCGGTACTTTTTGTGTTGCCGGGCATCCTCCCCCTGCCGTTGTCGGTCAAGGGCCGTGATTCGTTTCTGGACAGAGGTGAAGGCCGCCAGCTCGCGCCGGTACTTTCCCTGATCCGTGCGGATGGCGAAATCACCCGGCACCCGCCAGGCCTTGGCAAAACGCAGCCACGGGGCAAAATCTTCCAGCATAAACCCGGCCTGCGGACGAACAGGGCCATCGCTCTTAAGCCCTTCGATCCGCAGTTCCCTGCCATCCGCCACGATCCGATAGCCGCCGCTAAAGGATTCAGCGCCCTGATCATCGGCAAATTCCCAGCGGGAAATCACCGTTTGCTCTTCACCTCTATGGCACGAAGCGCAGTCCCTCGCCTTGCCGTAAGGATGAGAAGCCTGTTCCGCTTCGAGCCAGAGAAGGTGCCGATCATTGCCCCCCGCGCTCACCGTGCCAAGCACCGCGTAAGCATCCTCGCTTTCTCCTTTGGGCCAGCGGTACAAAAAGCGACCCGTGGGGGCCACCTCTGGCTTGATATTGCCCACACTGTTGGGCCAGACCTTCATCGGTTGCCAGATGCCGCCGCGATCCTTCATCAACAGAGGCGGCTTCTGGATTCCATAATAGAGATATTTATGAAAAGGATTTTTCTCTCCAGCCGCTATCCCTGGCCCCCATACGGTGATCTGGTAGCCGCCCAGTTCGCCAATGTGACAAGCGGCACAGGAAAGCTGGCGATGGACGCTGCCGGCAATAGCCTCTTCCACCTGCCGATGGCAATCCCGACAATCGGCCTTTCTTTCCATATCCCCCATGCCCTTTTCCCCGACCAGATGACAATCGGTACAGTGCAGGCCTTTTTGCTGATGGGTATCAGCCGTCATTCCGGCAGGCACCGAATAGTCGCCGCCGAGATAGGTGCCACCCCTCCGGCTCTGCATGGAGCCGGCATGACACATGCTGGTGCTGCGGCCAAATCCGGCGCAACTTTCCGCCACCGGTTTCTTGGCAAAATGATGGACACCCTTGCCGTCACCCGGCTGGAAGTGACAATCCAGACAACCGGTGTGGCAGACATTGCACAGCTTCTGCTTCACCGCCGCCTGCCGGGGTGAAAATAGCACCTTCATCTCGCCGGCGATCTTTGCCGTGTTTTCAAAAGAAAGGCCCGCGCCGCGCAACACATCACCGGGCGGCAGATCAGCGAAGGAAGGGCCGCAGTTGTGCGGGCCGTAAGGCTCCTGCCAGCTTTTCATTGTCCGCTGCCGCCGATTGGTCGCCATGGTAGTCCGCAAAAACTGTTTCAGCTCCTCTGGATGGCAGCCGGATTTGCCGCAGGTTTTCGCCGCCAGGGAAGGGTCAAAATTCAGGGTTTCCGGATTCCGGTCATGCCAGAGGATGTTGCGCACTGGATAAAACAGCCATTCACCGTTCACCTCCTTCTTGGGCAGAAAACCGAAGATGCGCTCTGTCCCGGTTCGAGACAGGCCGTAAGGATAATGGCTCTTGCGCGCCAACAGTTCCCCATCATCCGAGACAAGCAGCATCTTCAACATGCCGCGATGGGCCACCTCCTTGTCCTGCGCCCGACCATTGCCCAGATGACAATCCCGACACAAGATATAGGGATGACCGGACTCCTTGCGCATCGACTCCTCGCTCACATAAGACCAGGATGCGCCCATCTGCGTCACTTTTTGCTGATCGCCATGACAGCGCACACATTCAGCCGAGCTGTCCAGCCAGACCCGGTGGCCAAGAAAGGCAAAAAGAGCCACCAGCAGAAGGATTACCGGAACAACTACGGCAGGAACAAGCCAACGGCTAAGGATACCGGGACGGAGGTTCATCTAAAGCCCTCCCTTGATCCCCAAGCGCTTGACCATATGGAAATGCGCCCACAAAAACAGGTTGATGGCAAAGGGCAACCAAAGAACATGCAGACTGTAAAACCTGAGCAGGGTGGCGCCTCCTACCTCCGGGCCGCCTCGGACAAGTTGCAAAAAGGTTTCCCCAGCCCAGGGTGCCGTGCCAGCAATACCGGAGGCTATCACCGTAGTCCAGTAAGCCTTCTGATCCCAAGGCAAAAGAGCCCCGGTAAAACCGGAGGCAAGAAGCAGCAAAAGGATAAAGACCCCGGCAAGCCAGTTCAATTCACGGGGGGGAAGATAAGCCCGCTGGACAACCACCCTGACGGTGTGGAGCAGTACCAGGACCAGCAGGAGATGCCCGGCCCAGCGGTGCATCCCTCGCACGAGAAAACCCAGGCGCACCTCCCTGGTAATCGCGACTACGCTGCGAAAGGCCTCCTGCTCAGAGGGGAGGTAGTAAACGCTCAGCAGCATTCCGCTTAGAAGCAGCACCAGATAGAGGACAAAGGCAAGCCCGCCGAAACAGTGCAGATAACTTAAGCCCGCAGGAATCTTACGGGTAAGAAAAGAAGGGTGGCAGGCGGAAAGTTCAAACCGCCGCTCAATGCGCCTGAAAAGCCTGTTCATAAAAATCATCCGTCCATTTCAAGATACACCCGGCCATCCCGGATAAAAATCGGGATCCGGGCAAGGGGGCCAGATGGTGGGCCCTGCACTACCAGACCTTCATCGTCATACATCCCCCCATGACACGGGCAGACGAAACGCTGCCGATGGCGCGACCATTCGACCAGGCAGCCAAGATGGGTACAGCGGGCAGACAAGGCAAAGAGCCGGGCCGCTTTTTTCACCACAAAGACCCGCTGATTAACCGGTCGCCGTCCGGCTGCCGCCGCTCCAGCAAACTCGATCCGTTTCACCCCCTGGCCCGGCAGTTCCTCCTCATCAAGAATCCCAACCAAACGTGGCTGCCTTGTTAGGTTTTTTCTGGGCAGGAGAAAAACCAGGGAAACAGAGCCAAAAAAAAGAACAACCAGCGCGAACATCGCCTGAGCCAGGCTGACCAGAAAATGCCGCCTGACAAATACGGGTGGCCGATTTTTTTTGTTCCCCTTGCTCATCCTGCCGATCACCTGATTAAAGAAAGCACAGTCAGGCCAAAAATCAGCGCAGCAATCAGACCACATACGCCAAGGGCCAAGACTCGACCCCTGCCGCTGTTCCTATCAAGACCGGGGACTATAAACAAACCGATAAAAACCAGGGCCGGCAGAAAGACAAGGCCCCAAAAAGCCCAGTCTCCCGGAAAATAGCGCGCCGCCTGATAAAACCAGAGAAAATACCATTCCGGTTTTGGCTGGTAGGGGGCGGTAAAACTGATCTCTCTACCGATGGAGGGAGGAAAAAACAAAGCGAGGGCACAGACCGCAGCAACAATGACAGCGGCGGCCAGAACAATTTCCACCCCATAACCAGAGCAAATCTGCCCGTGTTGCTGATTGCCTTTCCGGCTGAACCCTGTCCGCTTACAGGTCATAACGTTTGGTCTTGCGCCAAAGGGTTGAAGCGTCGATGCCAAGCGTTTGGGCGGCCAAGGCCCGGTTGCCGTTGGTAGCGGCCAGAGCCTTGTTGATCATGTATCGTTCCATCTCTTCCAGAGTCATCAGGTTTGCCGCCGCAGGAGGCAGGCTTGCCGCGCCGAGGGAAGGCGGCAGAGCCGTGGTGGTGATGGCAGCGCCAGGCTCCATAATGACCGCCCGGCTCATGACATTTTCCAGTTCTCGAACATTGCCGGGCCAAGGAGCATCGCTCAACATCCGCAAGGCCTGGGGGGCGATTTCATGAATCGCCTTGTCGTATTTGTGGGAGTAGCGGTTTAAAAAGTGGTAGGCCAGTTCGGCGATATCCTCGCGCCGGTCACGCAGAGGCGGCAGGTCGATTTCCATGCCGTTTATCCGGTAATAGAGATCATCACGGAAAAGGCCTTTACTAACAAGCCCTTTCAGATCGGTATTACTGGCGCTGACAACCCGCAGATCGGTGGTGATTTCCTTGGTGCCCCCAACCCGCAGAAAAGTACCATCCTGCAATACCCGCAACAGTTTGACCTGGAGCGAGAGCGGCATACTATTGATCTCATCAAGAAAAAGGGTGCCGCCATGGGCGACTTCCAGCAGGCCTTTTTTCTGTTCCACCGCCCCGGTAAATGCCCCCCGCTCATAGCCAAAGAGCTCTGATTCCAAAAGGCTTTCGCTTAAGGCCCCGCAATTGATAGCCAGAAAATTGCTCGCCGCCCGGTCGCTGTTTTGCTGGATAAGCCGAGCGACCAGCTCCTTGCCGGTGCCGGTCTCGCCACAGATGAGCAGGGAAACCGCAAGTGGCGCAAGCCGAACGATCATTTCCTTGATCCCCTGAATGGCGGCAGATGAGCCGATCAACCCCGTACCTTGCAGAAGCGTAACCCTGGCAGTCAGGTCGCGATTTTGTTTGACCAGTTGATAATGGGCCAGGGCGCGTTTCACAATCAGGGCCAACTCTTCTGGATCGAACGGCTTCTGGATATAATCATGCGCCCCGATCTTCATGGCAGCGATAGCTGAATCCACGGTGCCATAACCGGTAATGATGATCACCGGCAACTGGGCATCCCGCCGCTG
>DOZO01000030.1:27162-44127 GCA_003517965.1 Desulfobulbaceae bacterium | reverse complement strand
CCCTTGCCAGTGAAGACGTCGGTCAGAAGTTCCCGCATCCGCTGATCGTCATCCACCAATAACAGGTGTTGTTTGTTGGGTGTTGGCTGGGTCATATTTTTCTCTCATTCTCTGGGACAAGGTGAGGTGAAGCACCGGGTAAGGGAAAAACACCGGGCATAATAACGGTGAAAATAACCCCGCCACCTGGACGATCTTCAACATCAACAGCCCCGCCCGCCTCAGTAACGATGCCCTCACAAATCGCCAGCCCCAAGCCGGTGCCTTCGCCCACTGGCTTGGTGGTAAAAAACGGATCGAAGATCCGACTGCTGATTTCAGGCGCAATCCCTGGCCCATCGTCGGCCACAGTCAGCAGGATCGTCTCCCCGCGCCTGGCAATGCCTGCCCAGATATTACCGGGGCCACTCATGGCCTGGATGGCATTGAGCAGCAGGTTCATGATCACCTGCTCAATCTTCTGTGGATCGACAACGATCATCCCGGCCGATTGCAGATCAAGATGGATGACAATATCTTTTTTATCAGCCTGAAAGCGGACGATATCTACGATCCGGGCCAGAAGGCTGTCAGGAGCAATGACTTCCGGACGCGAGGCCGAGCGGCGGGCAAAATCCAGCAGGCCCTTAACGATGCCGCTGCAGCGTTTAGTCTGTTCGACAATGATCTCCACTCGTTTGGCAAATTCATCCGGAGGCGCGCTCTGGTTCAGATACTTGGCGTAGCCCAGGATATTGCCAAGGGGATTGTTGATCTCATGAGCAAGTCCTGCGGCCAGCTGACCGATGGCAGCCAGCTTCTCGGTGTGGCAGAAAACCTCCTGTCGCTTCTGATCAGCAGTGATATCGCGAAAGGTCTGCACCCCACCCACCGCCTCGCCTTCCGCATCAAAAAGCATGGCGGAGCTAACCGCCACCGCCATAGTGTCATCGGACTTGGTGGTCAAGATAGTCGAGCGGTTATTGATGGTCTCGCCGGCGTGATAGAGGGCGCAGGCATCCCGGCACAAGGAACTGCGAAAAAGGTCGGAGCATTTATGGCCAATGGCCTCAGCCTCACTGAAACCGGTAATCCGTTCGGCAGAGTTATTAAAGGAGATAATGACTCCAGTGGTATCGGTAACAAAAAGGCCGTCCGCCATATTGTTGACAATGGCGGCCAACTTGGCCTGCTCAAATTGCACCCGCTCCCGCTGCTGTCTGAGATCGTCGAAGGTCTCCCGGATGGTCGCGGCCATCTCATTAAACGAGCCGCCAAGGTCGGCAAATTCGGTTGGTTCATCGATCTCGATGTGCTGGTCAAGATCTCCTTGGCGCAGGGTATGAATAGCCCGGTTCAGCTTGTCGAGCGGCATGATCACCGCACTTTTGAGAGCGGAGCGGCTGATCAGCACCCCGAGCAGATGAAAGATGATCACCGCCGCCACAGTTGCCAACAGCAGATTCCGAGAAATATACTGCACACGCGCGGTAGAAAAATCCAGATGCACCTCGCCAAAAATTTCATCGCCCATCATAACCGGATGAGCGATGGTCAGCAGATGCTTCGCACTTGACGACTCACCGTAAGCGGCAAGGATTTCGCCATCGGCACGTTTTACCACCAAGGAGATGATCTCTTGGTCGGCCACAATATCGCCGACATAGCGTTCCACCGTGGCGTAATCATGGGCCATAACCGCGTCGAGAGTGACCGCCGCCAGGATGCGGGCGATACTTTCCCCCTTGTTGTGCAGGTCGTTGAGCAGAATGACCCGCTCGGCCTGAACCAGCAAAAGACCGAAAATGGCCGCCGAAAAAACAGCCAGCAGGTTGAGACGCCGGAAAAATATATGTTTGAGTGAGCGGTTCATCTGTAAGCGTTCACTGAGGACACCCAAGTTTCAGATAAACCCGGGAATGTAAGCATTCAGCCGTGCCGCAGATGCGAGGTAGAGGTCTGCGAAGTGTGCTGTTGCACAGGAGCAAACCGATAACAAAGCAGATGTGGTGCTGCTGGATGCTTACGTTCATCTGGCCTCGATAACGTTGATAACCTGCCGGGCCGGGTTAAAATCGCTGTCCGTCACCTTCTCGAATCTCTGCATGGCCGGATCGATCCGGGCAAGCACCTCACGGTCACGCAGGGCAAGCAGACTTTGACGCAACTTATCCTGCAGAGCCTGAGGCAAAGAGGCGCGGCAGATCAAGGCGTGAGGCGGGGTAAGAAAGGGGCCAGCCAGCACCCGCAGGGGCCGGTCGGCATATTTGCGGTACACATCCAGGCGCACGCCGCCGGCATCGAAATCACCATGCAGCACCGAAAGGATGACATTATCGTGGCTTTTGACATAATCGTAGGCGGCCAGGGCGCTGACCGGCACGCCGCTGTTGCGCAGGAGCCAGCGCGGCAGGTAATGGCTGCCGTAAGACTGGGGATCGCCAAAGGCAAAGGTTTTTCCTCGCAGAGCGGCAAGGGAGGCAAACGGCACCGAGGCTTGACAGACCACCACCACCTTGTCGCTGATATCGTCCGTCATCCGCAAGCGGGCCAGAAGTTCGACCCCGCCGAATTTATCCTTGATCCGCACATAAGGGGCTGGCCCGACAAAGGCCAGATCGGCCTTGCCCTGGCCCACGGCAGTAACATGCGCGGTATAGCTGGGAGCAATCCTGATGCGGATGGCAACGCCCGTCTCTCTGCCCAGATATTCGATCAAAGGCTGGAAGATCTTGTGAATGGCGGCGGGGTTGGCAAAGGGGTGGGTGCTGAAAATAAGCTCCTCCCCGTGGGCCGGCGACAGACGGCTTAGGAAAACGGTGAAGAAAACCAGGATGACGATCTTGGCAGAATGTTTAGTCATAAAAAGCATTCAACCTCAATCATTGCAAATTGCAATAAAAATTATAAAAAACAGCGCCTGGCCATCAGCAAGCCAGGCGCTGCCACCCTCAAATCCTGGAGGAGAAGGGGCCTCCCGGATTTCAGTCTGCACATGATTTACTTGCCCTGCACCTCGTAGGAACCGTCCTTGTTCCACTTGAAGCCGCCGAAGAGGTAGCGGGCCTTGACCCCATGTTCTTTCAGGACATCGAAGGCCACGCTGGCCCTGGGGCCGTCCTGACAGTGGACGATAATCTCCTTGTCCTTGGGCAACTCACTCCAGCGGGCGTCCAGGGTGTCCACCGGTATATTGATGGCCCCGGCGATCTTGCCGCGATTGGCCCGCTCGTCGGGACGGCGTACGTCCAGCACCACCTTGTCGGCCGGGATGTTTTTGGCAATGGCCTTGAACTCATCAACACCGATCTGGCCGGGGATAAGCTGCTTTTTGTACTTCACCTCGGCTGCCAGACTGTTGGCCGCCACCGGGTAGCCCTTGGCCTTCCAGCCCTTGACGCCGCCGGCCAGAACCGAGACCACGTCATAGGTGTTTACCCGCAGAGCGCGCATGGCCTTTTCCGCCTCGGCCATGTTGTCGCTGTAAAGGATTATCCGGGCCTTCTTATCGGAAGGCATCGCCTGCCATACCGCCTTCATATCAGAAGCCGGCAGGTTGACCGCGCCGGGGAGGTGCTCAGCCTTGGCCTTGTCCGGGCTGCGCAGATCAACCAGGACAAAGGAATCCTTCTGGCCACTGTCCATCACGTATTTGACAAATTCCGGCTCGGTGTGCACCGGTTCGCCGGTGGTCCGCCAGGACGGAAAGCCGGTAGAAAACATTTTTACATTCTTGTAGCCGTAGCCCTCCATGAGCACCCTGGCGAAATTGGGGGACATGGAGCAGGTGTAGCCGTTGCAGTAGGTGACGATCAGGGTGTTCTTGTCCTTGGGCAGCCGGTCCTTGTATTTGGCGAAACGGTAGTTGGGGATGACCACCGCGCCGGGCAGATGCCCCTCTTCGAAGTAGGAAACGCCGCGCACATCGAGGAGGGCGTAGTTGGCTTTTTTGGGATCTTTCTTGAGCAGGCTGATCAATTCGCCGGCCTCGATCACCTTGGCCGGGTCGCTGTAGGCCTCGGGAGTCTTGTAGCTCAGCTCAGTAGCCACATTCTTGCCGCCTTCCTCCCTGATCTTGACCATGATGATCCTGCCATCGCCGATCTCCTTGGCGCTGGTCAGGTTCTTGGCCAGTTTGGTGGAAGCATCATAGCTGACATTCCAGGTGTCATTGTCCACCTGCACCGCAAAGCTGTTGTCCGTCTGGCTGCCAGCCTTCATGAAGCCCCGAAGGGTGCCAGCCTCGGCCTGGTGACATTTGACACAGTTCTTGCCGGTCTGGGAGGGGGACTGCGCTTTGGTTGCGGCCGCCTGGCCGGTCATGAGTGCCAGCGTGACTGCTGCCAGGGCTGGTACCAAAAACATATTTTTTGCCATTGCCATACTCTTTCTCCTGTATGCACGATTAGGGTGGTGAGGACGGCGCTGTCTGAGCGTTGTCCCTGCTTTACTGTCATGCTAAAGCAAGGTTGGTGCCAGAGAACAGGAGACGAATAAAGATAGAAAATCAACTCAAGAAAAGTCCGCGAAAATACAAGGGAAAATATTACCGTGAGTGAGGCTGAGAGGTATTACAGGACAGTACCCTGGTCTCCCAGGTATTGCATAATGCACGATTATGGCAAAATGCAACGCTGGGAGACAGGATACAAAACGGACCGTGGTTGACCTGCCAGATCCTACTTCTTGGCCATCGGCGGGGTGGGGATATTGCTGCCATGACATTCCATGCAATTCATCTGCGAGGTGATGCCGAAATCCTTCACTGGCATATGGGTAGCCTTTGCTACGTACTTGCCGTCCTTCCACTCGTTGAGCAATTCCACCAGATGATAGGCAGTGCTGGCTGCAACCCTGGCGCAACGGTCCTTACGTTCCGCGCTGCCGATGGGTTTGTTCGCCGCCTTCATCCATTTGCCCACCGAGATGTGGCACAGGGGAGAATTGCTGATGGTCTTAGGCAATTCGGCGGTAATTTTAGGCTCCTTCGGCATAAAGACTGGCATGGAGGCCTCGGAATACCATTGCATAATATCCTCGGAGATCTTATGACCGGCAGTATCCCCGGCAATCCGGGGACCGATGATGCAGTTAGCAACGATATTGGCACCGGCCGGCGAACCGCAGATTGTTCCCCAACCTACCTGACCACCCTCAAGAAAAACAAAGGAATCGGCAGGGAAAGACTGATAGGGCTCGCCTACTTTCTCCCGAAGCTGGCCGAAAACGCTGTTGATTACCGCAGCGCCGCAGAACACCCGATACCATTCTTTGTAGCAAATTTCCGCGGTCTTAGTGGGATCGAGTTTAACATAAGGCCAGGGCCATTTCTCGGAGCTGCAGCCAATGGCCTGGGCTGAATTAACCATACCGCCGAAATGGGTGAGGGCCGCGCCTGCCGCCAGAGCCCCAACTCCGATCATGACCTGCCGACGGGATACACCATTGTCGTCCATTTTCTCTTCCATAGACATTGACACTTCCTCCTTTGTTATGAGGCTATAGCCTCGCTCTACCGTTGAGTCCCGACATGTCCCTGTTGGACAGAACGGCACTCATATCACTTTGTGGTAGGAGTACCATAGAAATAATACCGGGGAAATGCGGTAAATTGTCGCACCGTGTTCATTATATTTCTTGCCGGCATCGTATTTATTTTTGAAAAAAAGCACTTTTCAGTATAATAAAAAAAGCACCGGCATCTTTATGGTGCGGCTTAGCCTGTACTTGATCCTTTCGCCTAACCGCTGTCCTGTTGTTACATGGAGGGCAAACTCTTCCGTCTCCCATAAAAACCAAAAAGGAGGTGCCGATACGTTGTCTCAAACCGGGAGACTGGAACTGTTGCCATGGAGGAAAAAATCAAAAAGAGGAGGGTGTACATGAAGCTGCTACGTTTCGGATTGGCAGCGGCAATCGTCCTGCTGCCCCCTGCGGCTTTTGCCGCCGGGAAAAAGGCGAATTCCATCGATGAACTGGCCAAGATGTATGATGTCTCGTCCTGTAAAAGCTGCCACGCCAAGATCTTTTCAGAATGGGAAAAATCCTACCATGCCGCCTCCTTGGTCGGCTCTCCCCGAACCATGGCCACCATCGCCAGCACGGTCAAGGATGGGCTACTCAAGGAGTACACCCATTCCGGGGCCAAGGAGGTTAAGGATCTCACCGTTGAGAACCTGATGATCTGCGCCAAGTGCCATCTGCCGCAACTAAAGGACGCCACCGATGCGGTGGCCAGGGAGATCGCCCAGGCGGCCATCGACGGCGCCGCGGGTGACGAAGACGCCAGGAAAAAACTGGCCAAGGTCGGCATCAACTGCCTGATCTGCCATAACCAGAAGGCCCTGATCCACAAGTGGACCGACGGAGAAATCGACCCGAATGCGGTCTATGGCAGCAAGGATGGCACCCATCCGGACAGCAAATTTACCAAACTCAAAAAAAGCGCCACCATGCCGGAGTCGATCATGTGCGGCCAGTGTCACGGTCTTGGCCCGAATTTCGATCTAAAAGAGCCAACCCAGTGCGCCACCCTCTACGGCAGCTATCTCCATGCCTATGTGCCTTCGGGCGGCAGCGAGACCTGTCAGGACTGTCATATAAAAAAGGACGGCCACGGCCATCTCATGCCCGGCTATCGTGACCCGGCGGTGGCCAAAAGCGCGGTCAAGGTCGAGGTGGATGCGCGCGGCTACTCCTTCCTGCCCAAGGCGGGCGACTCGGTGCCCACCGCAGTGCTGACGGTAAAGATGACCAGTCACGCCGGCCACCGCATCCCAGATGGCTGACCGTCTCCCAACCGGCTGGTCCTGGATGTGACCGCGAAAACCAAAGACGGCAAGACTGTATTCAACCAACAAAAAATCTACATGCCCCAATCCCCGGCTAAGGGCAGAGGTGACAAGATGGTCTACGGACCGCACCGCAAATCCGGCATGCTGCGGGATACCACTTTGCAGCCGGGGCAAACCCGGGCCGAGACCTTTGAGATCAAATTCCCTTATGAGGATATGGACAAGGACGGCAAGAAGATCCGCAATGTCATGGCCAAGGAGCTGGACGTGGTTGTGAGCCTGTGGCATCTTCCGGCCGGCGGCGAACTGGACAAGCTGGAAGCGGGCAAGGGCAAGTTCCTCTTCCACGAAAGCAGCAGACGCGTTACAGTAAAATAGTCACAATCGATATCAAACAGCAAACCCGCGCCGCCAACTACGGACGGTGCGGGTTTTTTGGGCAACCAATGCGTTGGAGTTGACATGGACCGCACCTTATTCACTACACTGTTGGCATACACCGTTACCGTGTTGTTCATGTACCTGCTGTTCGCCATTTTTTCCCCTTTCCTTGCCATGCTCGTCTGGGCCGGCACAATCGGCATCATCACCTATCCATTTTACGAAAAGCTCCTCGCTCGCTGTCACGGACGCGAGGTTGCAGCCGCGACACTAATGACAACAGCCGTTCTTCTGGCACTGATTATTCCCCTGTTGGGCTTAATCTTCTCCCTGACCCAGGAAGCCGCGTTGGCGTATCAATATCTGGAACGTGCGTCCAACGGGACATCCGGTCTTGCTCTGGCGAACATCATGAGTCATCCCTCGGTGGCCGCCTGGCGGGAAAGACTCCGACCGCTGACCGACTCACTCAATCTGGAATTAAATGACATGCTCCTGCAAGCCATCAAGAAAGGAATCGCCTTCATACTCAACTATTCCAGCGGCATCGTTAAAAATTTCCTGGGATTCGTATTCAAGGTAGTCCTGCTATTGATCACCCTCTTTTTTATCTACAAGGACGGGCAGCGTTTTCTGCACCGCTTCTGGCTGATAGTTCCCCTCAATGAGACACTCCAGACAGCCATGAGTGCAACCGTGATCAGGGTGCTGAGAGCGGTGACGTACGGAGTCATCCTGACCTGCCTGGCACAGGGTGCCCTCGGCGGCCTCGGCTTTTGGGTTGCCGGGCTTCCCTCCCCCTTTCTCTTCGGCACCCTGATGGCAATCTGCGCTCCGATCCCGTTCATAGGCACCGCCCTGATCTGGCTCCCCGGGGCAATCTACCTGCTGATGCAGGGACAGATGCTGCACGGATTGCTTCTCATAACCTGGGGGGTGCTGGTGGTCAGCAGCATCGACAATATTCTGCGCCCCTGGTTCATCAGCGGCAAAGCAAAACTGCCCATTCTGCTGATTGTCTTCGGGGTGCTGGGCGGAATTTTAGCCTTCGGCTTGTCCGGCTTAATGGCAGGGCCGGTGATTCTGGCGATTATCATGGTTTTCTTTGATGCCTGCAGGGAGGCGCCAGCTGCCGACCCAGACTTGCAGTGAACCGTAATTTTCCCCAGACACCTGACCATTCGTGGAATAATGAGCTCATGAACAATTTTCCGCGTAGCCAAGCTCAGATTTCCGAACTCGCCGTCCCCGTTCACCACTCTGATCTCCAAATCAGCTTGAATTCCACCCTCCCCATCCACGAAATTCTGCCTCCGCTGCGAACCAGTCTGACCAGCCACAAGGCGGTAATCCTCAGCGCCCCGCCCGGTTCAGGCAAAACCACGGTAGCACCTCTGGCCCTGATGGACGAACCCTGGCTGGCGGGACGAACCATTCTCATGCTCGAACCGCGTCGGCTGGCGGCCCGCCTGGCAGCCTCCTTCATGGCCAGACAACTGGGTGAAGTGGTCGGCCAGACCGTGGGCTACCGGGTCCGTTTTGAAGCAAAGATTTCGGCGGCAACCAGGATAGAAGTAGTCACCGAGGGGATTCTCACCCGCCAAATTCAGGATGACCCAGAGCTGACCGGGGTGGGGCTGGTGATTTTTGACGAGTTCCACGAGCGCAGCCTGCAGGGGGATCTGACCCTGGCCTTATGTCTTGACGTGATGACCAGCCTGCGGGATGATCTTAAACTCCTGATCATGTCCGCCACCCTGGACACCGGGGCGATCAGCCAATTGCTGGATAACGCCCCGGTGGTCATGGGCAAGGGCCAGAGCTACCCGGTAGGGGTTGAATACTGTCGGAGTGGGCAACTGCTCCCGCCTCACCCGCGCGAGATCGCCAGGCAGGTGACCACGGTCATCCACAGGGCCCTGAACGAGCAGCCGGGCGATATCCTAGCTTTTCTTCCTGGCGCGGCGGAGATCAGACATACCCAGACATTATTGACTGCGGCCCTGTCGCCAGGCGAAATCGCCATCCACCTCATCTATGGTGATCTAAGCCTTGCCGCCCAGACCGCTGCGGTACTGCCAGACCCCAAGGGCCGCCGCCGCATCATTCTGGCCACCCCCATCGCCGAAACCAGCATTACCATCGAAGGCATTCATACCGTGGTAGACAGTGGCTGGAAACGAAGCCCGCAGTTCGACCCCAACAGCGGCCTAAGCCGCCTGACCACCCAGCGCATCTCGCACGCCTCAGCCACTCAGCGCGCCGGTCGGGCCGGACGCTTGGGCCCTGGTTACTGTTTCCGCCTGTGGAGCATCGGCGAGGACCATAGCTTAAAGCGCTTCGAGCCACCGGAGATCCTGGCCGCCGATCTGAGCCAGCTGGTCCTGGATCTGACCCGTTGGGGGGTGCATGACCCTGCCCGCCTGCGCTGGCTCGACCCTCCGCCAACCGGGCACTTCACCCAGGCACAATCAGTGCTTCTGTCCCTTGGCGCCTTGGATCACCAAGGGCATATCACCCCTCTTGGCCGAAAAATAGCTGAACTACCGACCCACCCACGCCTTGGCCACATGCTGATGGCGGCTGCGGAACATGGCGCAAGCGGCCTGGCCTGCGACCTTGCTGCCCTGCTCTCGGAACGCGACATCCTCAAGGGCCAGGACCGTTCGGCTGATATCGAAAATCGGCTCCATGCCCTGGAAGTCTTCCGCGCTGAAGGACCAGCGGCAAGCAAAACCCTTGAAGCGGATACCGATGCCTGTCGCAGGGTGACACAGACCAGCCGACAACTTCTTGACCATCTACCCAAACCCGTCAGAGTCAGACGCAAAGGTGGAGAAACAAGACCAACAGCGACCGCGGGCGAACTTCTGGCGCTGGCCTTCCCGGACCGGATCGCTCAGCGCCGCACCGAGGGCCGGGGCCAATACAAGCTGACCTCAGGACGCGGCGCGCTTCTACCTGCCCATGACCGACTTGTCAGCCACGAATATCTGGCAGTGGCAGAGCTTGACGCCGGCAAAACCGAGGGCCGGATCTTTCTCGCCGCTCCCCTTGCCAAGGGATCCCTTTTGACCCTGTTCGCCACCCGACTGCAACGGGAAGACAAAGTGTACTGGGAGGAACAGAGCAGTACAGTGAGGGCCCAGCGTCTCCTGCGGCTGGAGGAGTTGGTCCTGGAAACCGCCCCTCTGGCCAAGCCCTCAGCCGAGGCAGTACTAATCGCCTTACTCTCCGGCCTCCGCAGCCTTGGCCTGACGGCCCTGCCCTGGAACGACAAGGCGAGAGAGTTGCAGGCACGCATGGAAAGCATGCGCCTCTGGCAACCGAACGCGGGCTGGCCGGATGTCTCGGATGCCAGTCTGTGGCAGAGTCTTGAACAGTGGCTGGTCCCATATCTCACCGGGATGAGAAGCGCGGAACAACTCAAAAAACTCGACCTTTTCTCCATTCTTGCCGCCCGGCTTGACTGGCACCAACAAAGCCAGTTAGACCGGGAAGCCCCCACCCATCTCACGGTGCCCAGCGGTTCCAGGATTCGCTTACGTTACATCCCAGGCGAATCGCCGGTGCTGGCCGTGCGTCTACAAGAGATGTTCGGGCTGGCCGATACCCCGAAGGTCTGCCACAACACAGTGCCAGTGCTGCTCCATCTCCTCTCCCCGGCTAAGCGTCCCATGCAGATCACCCAGGATCTGCGCGGCTTCTGGGAAAGCGCCTACCATGAGGTAAAAAAAGAGCTCCGCGGCCGCTACCCAAAGCACCACTGGCCGGATGACCCCTGGCAGGCCCAGCCCACCAGTCGCGTCAAACCCCGCAAATAAACGTAACGGTGCGGAAGAATAGCAGTAAAAAAGTTGTCCCCCTTTGTTGTCGAGTTAGGCAGCTAATCAACAACCCCCTTCGATCCACATGAAATTCACTCTGCAGTCGTGCAAAATGCAATCGATTTGCATTTTGCAATAACTGACACCCTTTCTCCGATTTGCCAACTTCCAACGATCTTATCCCCTGAAGCTTACAGCCTGGGCTTCCATAAGCGTGCCTTACTAATTTGCCAACAGCGGGGCACGCTTTTTGCTTTTTAAAATATAGTTTATTGAAAGATCGTTAGTCTCTATTTACACCAGCCCCCAGCAGCAGAATGGGAAAATATAAAACGACTTAAGGAGAATATGCGCATGATTGGAAGCAATGTCTCAACCAAGGTGAAAATCGGCGGTGGTTTCGCGCTTTTTTTGGTTTTGCTGATCGTTATCTCTGTGGTCGGCAATGTCGGTCTGCGGATTATTCAGAACCATTCTCATCTATTGTTGGGGCACAGTACAGACAAGGCCTTTCTTTTGGCCAAACAGATCGACCACCTCAACTGGCTGGGCAAGGTCAACGAGCTTTTTGTTCGAGACGATGTGGCCAAACTGGAAGTGGAAACCGATGACCACAAGTGCGGCTTCGGCAAATGGCTCTACAGCGACAAAACTCAAGCCATGATCCAGGCAGGTGGTAAGGAGGCGGAGCTGCTCAAAGCCATTCAATTTCCGCATCGGCAACTGCATGAATCAGCTATCGAAATCGGCCGGGCCTATAGCGCTGGAGATTTTGCCCAGGCCAAACAGATATACAACAGCCAGTCTCTTGCCGCCTATGGCGAAATCAAAAAACTGTTTACCCAGATCTGCGAGATTAACGACCAAGAGATTGCCGTAGAAAAAGAAGACCTTGAACAGGCAATTTCCTTTATCAATACCTCAAACCTCGGACTTTCCATTTTCGGCATAATATTTGGCGTATTTGCCTCCTTCTTTATTGTCCGGGGCATCACCGTCCCCCTGATCCGGGCAATTGACGGAATCAGCGAAGGTTCCGATCAGGTGAGCCTGGCAGCCAGGCAGATTGCCGGTTCAAGCCTGACCCTGGCGGACAGTACCTCGGCGCAGTCCGCCGCCCTCGAGCAGACCTCCGCCGCCATGGAGGAAATATCCTCTATCATTAAGCAGAATGCTGACAATGCTTCCCTGGCAGACAGCCATATGAAGAACACGAGCAAGGTGGTGACTGAGGCTGTGACAGCCATGCAGGAACTGACCCTGTCCATGTCGGAGATCAGCAAGGCCAGCGAGGACACCCAGAAAATTATAAAGACCATTGACGAGATCGCCTTCCAGACCAATCTGCTGGCGCTCAATGCCGCGGTGGAAGCGGCCAGGGCCGGTGTGGCCGGTGCCGGGTTTGCCGTGGTGGCGGACGAGGTCAGAAATCTGGCCATGCGGGCTGCCGAGGCTGCCAAAAACACAGCGGGTCTCATCGAAGACACGGTGAAAAAAATCGAGACCGGCTCTAAGCTGGTGGCCAGGACCAGCGCCGCTTTTTCTCAGGTCGAAGGCGGCACGGAAAAAGTTGGCTCCCTGGTCACCGAGATCAGCGAGGCCTCCAGAGAACAGGCCAGCGGCATCGGGCAGATCAACAAGGCTATTAACGAGATGGATCTGGTGGTGCAGCAGATTGCCGCCAGCTCGGAAGAGTCGGCCTCAGCCGCCGAAGAGCTGCACGCCCAGAGCTGTCAGGCCCAGGAGCATGTCGCGGACATGGCTGGGGTAATTTATGGTGAGCAACAGGCAAAGCAGATGAGCCAGGCAAAAACTGGCGCGGTGGAAAAAATGAGTTCCGGCGCGGTCAGGCTCATCTCCAGACCGTCGGTGAAAAAGTCAGGTCAGAGCAAAGCCATCCCAGCGCAAAGACTTCTGCCGGCAAAGCCCGTGGTAGCTGGAGACTTTGCCGATTTTTAAGTCTTGTCTGGCCGGATTATTATCTGGTACAAGATAAACTTTTCGAGGGGAAAAGTAATATGGCCAGCTATATAGACAAGAAATATTTCATTCACTGGACACTTGCCCTGACCCTATTTGTTGCGCTCGGAATGCTTGTTGTTGTTGACGGCTATCTTGCCTATCGCAGAACTCTGGCCACCGAGCAGCACCACCTGCAAACTCAGGCGGGCGTGATAAAGGACAATCTGAACCGGCAGCTCGTCGCCACTTTCAGATCACTGCAGGATATCCTTAACGATATTCAACTCGAAAAGCGAACGCAACCGACAGACCTTTTCTTTCTGACCCATCGTTTAATTGCGGTTGAGACAGCCATTCCCGGCATACGAACACTGATTATCCTGAACAAAAAAGGGCTTGCCCTGGCCTCCAACCGGCAAGAACTGGTCGGCAAGGATTTCAGCCACAGAGACTACTTCCAGAGGGCCATAGCCGGAGGCAGACCCGGTGCCTTGTATCTAACACCACCGTTTCTCTCGATTCTAAATGTGCATGTCATGAGTTTATCCATGACAATGTACGGCCCTGGCGGAGAGATCGAGGGGGTTGTCACTGCCAGCCTTGATCCAGAGTATTTCAGAACCATGCTTGACTCCATCCGCTATGCAGATGATATGTGGTTGTTTGTCGCTCATGAAGATGGCGAAATGTTCATGACCGTACCTGAAAAGCGAGTGCCGACCGGGAAATATATGGACATCCAGGGGACTTTGTTCCGCCAGCATAACGAGAACGGCGGCAGGGAAACCATCAAGATCGGCAAATGCCCACAGACCGGGGCAAATAGCATGGTGGTGTTGAAGAGTATCCATCCGCTCGAGGCCCAGCTGGACAAGGGGCTGGTGCTCTCAATCCACCGGCCCCTGCAGAGGATACTGGCCGGATGGCACTGGGACATGATCATCCGCTTGAGCGGACTCTTAATCACCCTCATCATCACCGTTGTTTTTTTGAGAGCATATCATCAGCGTGATCGTCTGGCGGTCGAGCAGGAGATCCTGGCTCAGGGGATACTGCTGGAAAACGAGCGAAAATACCGAGGCATCTTTGAACAGGTACAGGATGTGGTGTACCAGACCGACACCAGCGGGATTCTGCTGGATATAAGCCCTTCAGTACAGAACCATCTTGGATACGCCCGCGAAGAGATTCTGGGAACATCCTACGTCAAGCTCCTGGTTGATCCGGATGACAAGATCGTGGTAGAGCAAAAGATGGATAAGCAGGGTTATATCAAAGATTATGAAATCGTCTTCAAACATAAAAACGGCATGCAGGTCACTGCCGTCCTGAACGCGCATTTTATCTTTGATCCCGCAACAGGGGCCAAAACCGGGATGGATGGCATCTGGCACAATATAACCGAACGGAAGCGCAAGGAAAACCTCCTGACTTCCCTTGCCTTTGTGGATACCCTGACTCAGATAGCCAACCGCCGCCGTTTTGACGAAGAGCTTGTAGTGGAGACCAGCAGAGGGCAGCGCGAAAAGACTCCGCTTTCGTTGGTCATGGTGGATGTGGATCATTTCAAGACGTTTAACGATCATTATGGTCATCCCGCCGGCGATCTCTGCCTGCAGAGCATCGCAAAAGCCATGGCTCAAGAACTGA
This sequence comes from Desulfobulbaceae bacterium, assembly GCA_003517965.1. Classification (GTDB taxonomy): domain Bacteria; phylum Desulfobacterota; class Desulfobulbia; order Desulfobulbales; family Desulfurivibrionaceae; genus Thiovibrio. The sequence goes on along the minus strand of DOZO01000030.1, from coordinate 29,534 downwards.
CTCGGCCGGGCGATCTGCTGGCGCGCTACGGGGGCGAGGAATTTGTGGTTCTGCTCCCCAATACCGGCGCCAATGGAGCCAGGCATGTTGCCGAGCGCTTAAGAGAACGGGTTGCAGCCCTGAGGATTCCGCATGCCTGTTCTTCTGTCGCTCCACAGGTGACGATCAGCCTTGGCCATGCCACCCTGCAGCCAAACGAAATCCCTGAAGCAAGAAAATCACTCTTTCTGGTTCAAGAGGCTGACGCAATGCTGTATGAAGCCAAAGGTAGCGGCAGAAACAGGGTGTGTGGCCAAAGAGAAACTTGAAAAATCCGTAATGCTCGCGAAGCAGAAAGTCGAGATATAAAAAAAGGAGCACCCCATGAAGCTTGAAGTCCCGGTAATCGGCATACTGCGGGGAGTAGATGGTTGTTTTTTCGGCGAGGTCATGGCCGTCTCTTTTGCCGCCGGGCTAACAGCCATAGAAATTACCATGAACACGGTCAACGCCGAGGAGATTGTCAGGCAGTGCCAACCAGCCGTGCCCAAAGGCAAGCTGCTGGGCATGGGCACTATCCGCAAGCTCGAAGAAGCCCAGCGGGCCGTAGCCGCCGGAGCCATGTTTCTGGTGACCCCCAATCTGGACCTGGAGGTAATCGAATATGCCAACAATCAAGGCATCCCCATTATCGCCGGGGCCCTGACCCCCACCGAGGTGTACGCCGCCTGGGCCGCCGGGGCCAATCTGGTCAAGGTTTTCCCCTGTGGCGCCATGGGCGGGCCAGAGTACATCCGCGCCCTGCGCGGCCCCTTTGACCAGATTCCCCTCGCTGCTGTCGGCGGGGTAAGCCTTGCCAATCTTGCCGAATATTTTGCTGCTGGAGCAGCGGCAGTGGGCGTATCCAGCACCCTTTTCGGGGGCAAAGCCCTGCGGGAAAAAAATCTCGATCAAATCGGCGAGAACGTGAAAAGTTTCATCGAGCATTGCCGAAGGGCGAAAGATCGGGTATGATCTTCTCCCTTGCTTGGTAAACTTAGGAGCCGTTAAGCAATAACCTCTACATTTTTGACTGCTTCGTTACGGCTCCTTATGCCGCTTACGATATCCCAAGATAATAGATGTTTTGAAACAACGGCTTACGTCTTTTTAAGGAGACTTACCCATGTTCAGACCTGAGATCAAAGTTATTGACTGCACTGTCCGCGACGGCGGCCTGATGAACAAATGGCAGTTTGACGACAAATTCGTCCGCGCTGTCTATCAAGGGCTTACCGCGGCCGGAGTAGACTACATGGAGATTGGCTACCTCAGCTCCGAATCCGCCTTTTCCCGCGACGAGGTCGGCCCCTGGAAATTCTGCGCCGAGGATGATCTGCTGCGCATCATCGGCGACAGTGAAAAAAAGATCAAATTCTCGGTCATGGCTGACATTGGTCGCATAGACCACCACGATATCCTCCCCAAAAAGGAAAGCGTCCTCGACATGGTGCGGGTGGCCTGCTACGTGCACCAGATCGACAAAGCCATCGCCCTGGCCCACCACTGCGAGGACAAAGGCTACGAGACGACGATCAACCTGATGGCCGTTTCCACCGTCGGCCCGCGCGAACTGGAAGAAGGGCTTGACGATCTGGCCAAAAGCCGGGTGCCGATCATCTATCTGGTAGACAGCTTTGGCGCTTTTTACCAGGAAGACATTGAGCTGCTGGCCAAAAAATACCTGGAACGGCTGCCCGGCAAAACCATCGGCATCCACGCCCACAACAACCAGCAACTGGCCTTTGCCAACACCATTTCCTCGGTCATCTGCGGGATCAACTATCTGGACGCCACCCTTTACGGCATGGGCCGCGGCGCAGGCAACTGCCCCACAGAGCTGCTGCTTTCCTTCCTCAAAAACCCAAAGTTCGATGTGCGTCCGCTCATCAAGGTTATCGAAGAAGAGATTCTCCCCTGGCGGGAAAAAATCGACTGGGGCTATTTCATCCCCTACATGGTCGGCGGGGTCATGAATCAGCATCCCAGAGCAGCCATGGCCTGCATGGAATCGGACAAGAAAAACCAGATCACTGAATTCTATGACCAGATGACCAGCGCCGCTTCCGGAATCTAATCTTGCGCCGCCGCCTGCACCACAACCTCCAGAGCGGCCCCGGCGAACTCCACCAGATCGCCAGGGACCAGCTGTCGGCCCCGACGGGTCTCCACCTCGCCGTTGACCCGGGCCTCGCCCTCCTGAATCCGAGCCTTGGCCTCGCCTCCGGTCTCGACCACCCCGGCCAGCTTGAGAAACTGCCCCAGTCGGATTACCCCTGGACGCACTGCTACCTGTTGTCTGTCCATGCTCGGTGTTCCTTTTGCACCCAGAGGGTATAAGTTTCGTACGAGCA